>CAWETQ010000024.1:0-19271 GCA_963812025.1 uncultured Gammaproteobacteria bacterium | reverse complement strand
TTCAATCTATTCCACGTGGGCAATCTGCTGCGGCTTCAGCTTTAGGCATGAGTTATGGGCAATCGATGCGCTTAATCATCTTGCCAGAAGCCTTTCGCAAAATGACGCCATTGCTGTTACAACAAACCATCATTTTATTCCAAGATTCCACCATGGTGTATGCCATCGGTTTATTAGACTTTTTCAGAACCAACTATGTCCGTGGCGACCTCATGTCACTACTGACACAATACATTTTATTTGCAGGTTTGGTCTATTTCACCATTAGTGTTTTAGCCACCTATGCCGTTAAAAAATTACAAAGAAGGTTGCACGTATGAATGATAACAAAGTGATGATCGACATTCAGAACGTGAGTAAATGGTACGACAAATTTCAGGTACTCACAGAGTGTAATACGCAAATTCACCAAGGTGAAGTTGTGGTGGTCTGTGGTCCTTCTGGTTCAGGAAAATCCACCCTGATTAAAACAGTCAATGGTCTAGAAGCCATCCAGCAAGGCAATATTGTGGTGGATGGTATTTCGATCAAAGACCCGAAAACCAATTTAAACCAATTACGCAGCCGTGTGGGTATGGTGTTTCAACATTTTGAACTGTTTCCACATTTAACCATTACTGAAAATTTAACCATTGCCCAAATTAAAGTCTTGGGACGTTCTGAAGCCGAAGCCAAGAAAAAAGGCTTAGCCTATTTAGACCGTGTTGGACTGAGTGCTCAAGCCGATAAATTCCCTGCGCAACTTTCAGGTGGACAACAGCAGCGTGTTGCTATTGCCCGCGCTTTAAGCATGGACCCGATTGCCATGCTGTTTGATGAACCGACTTCTGCACTTGATCCTGAAATGATTAACGAAGTACTCGATGTAATGGTGGGTCTAGCCAAAGAAGGTATGACCATGATGTGTGTAACACATGAAATGGGCTTTGCACGTCAGGTTGCCAATCGAGTGATCTTCATGGACCAAGGGAAAATTGTTGAAGACTGTACCAAGAATGAGTTCTTTAATAGTCAACGTGGTGAACGTGCTCAGCAATTCCTAGATAAAATTTTGCATTAAAGCGAAAGGCATTCAAAAAAGCAGATCAAAGGGTCTGCTTTTTTTATTGTGATTTCATTATTCGAAAGCTAACAGTGCATTACTGGATTTTTATCGCTTCCCTCTTTTTTAGTTAAATTGAGAAATAAAAATCATTTTCAAAATGCACCATAATGGATGATAAAAACCGCTAAAAACAGCCTCATCAAAATGCATACTTAGATCTTATTTTTTAATTATTTTTATCTTTTGAATAAAATTTTTCCACGTATCTCGTTCACACCTTAAAAAATATTAGATTGAGCCAAACTGAGTTTTTATATTTTATTATTAATATTCAATGTCTTATAAAAACACCATTCCATTATAAATGCTCCAAAACAATGCATAAATACCAATATGGTGCATCGCCTTGCTTTATATCGAGTCTTGTTATTTTTTAGCTGAGCTTAATCAAAATTTCCCTTTTCCGAACATCTTCACGAAAACAATCACATCGTTATACTAAACTTCTTTTTGTAACTTAATGCACTAAAATGGGGCTATAAAATGCAAAACACAGATTTACTCTTTCTCCTTCTTGGTGCAATTTTAGTTTTAGCCATGCATGCAGGTTTTGCATTCTTGGAACTTGGCACCGTACGTCATAAAAACCAAGTCAATGCGCTCAGTAAAATTTTGACTGATTTCGCCCTTTCTGCCATCGCTTACTTTTTTGTCGGTTATTACATTGCCTATGGACAACATTTTTTCCATATGGGTACAACCTTAGCCGCAGATCATGGCTATAACCTGATGCGCTGTTTCTTTCTACTGACTTTTGCCGCGGCCATTCCGGCCATTATTTCAGGTGGTATTGCTGAACGTGCCAAAATGCGCTCGCAAGCGATTGCAACTTTATTGTTAGTGGCATTGATTTACCCTTTCTTTGAAGGGATTGCATGGAATGGCAACTTTGGGCTACAAAAATGGTTAGAAACGACTTTTGGTGCCAGTTTTCATGATTTTGCCGGTTCCATCGTGGTTCATGCGATGGGGGGATGGATTGCCTTAGTCGCTGTGATTTTACTTGGTGCCCGTCATGGTCGCTATAAAAAAGATGGCCGTGTCAGTGCGCACCCACCGTCTTCTATTCCTTTTCTAGCACTAGGTTCATGGATTTTAATCGTCGGTTGGTTCGGTTTTAACGTGATGAGCGCACAGCGTCTTGATGCAATTTCAGGTTTGGTCGCTGTCAATTCATTGATGGCGATGGTCGGTGGCACCATTGCAGCAAACTTTATCGGTAAAAATGACCCGGGCTTTTTACACAATGGTCCATTGGCAGGCTTAGTGGCGATTTGTGCAGGTTCTGATGTGGTGCATCCTGTTGGAGCGCTTATAATTGGAGCAGTTGCAGGCATGATTTTTGTGAAACTCTTTACCTACACGCAAAATAAACTTAAAGTTGACGATGTACTCGGTGTTTGGCCATTACATGGTATATGCGGTACATTGGGTGGCTTGGCTGTTGGGCTTTTTGGTCAAAAATGGCTCGGTGGACTCGGCGGTGTTTCCATGATTTCTCAAATGATTGGTACTTTCCTTGCAATCGGGATTGCACTTGCTGGCGGCTTTTTGGTTTACGGTACACTTAAAGTCATCATGGGGATTCGTTTATCACAAGAAGATGAATTTCGGGGTGCGGACTTATCCATCCATAAAATTTCAGCCAATTCAGAAGATACTATTTTTTAAATCCTATTTTGATTTTCAGCGCGACTCGAAAGAGTCGCTTTTTTTTGCCTATATAAATATCAATGCTCAAGCTATTGTCACAAACATCAAAATAAGCGCATAGACTTCTCTTGTCGATCATTTTTGATCATCACGACAAGGACATCATGCAATGTAGCACTGAAAATATCTTTGATTATGCTGTTTCCTGAATATGCTTATGACGATTCGATACAACCTAACTCGAATGCAGCACTACTTTCCTCAAGCTTTAGCAAAGCCATTGGGGGCAACAGTTAAGTCTCAATTAAGTTTTTGTTGTTGTAATAACACAAATAAAATCAATTGATCTTTTCTATGCACGATAAGCAACGCTTCACTCTTTATCAAGGCTGCTTCTTGGTCATGAGCTTCTGCATACTTTGGGTATGCTTTCCTATCGGTGGTTCACTGGATCTTGCCTTGATTGACCCGTGGGTAGATCAGTCAGGACAGTTTTTATTGCGAGACAATTGGTATTTAGCAGAACTCAATCATCGTTATGTCAAAGACCTATTAATTTTAGTCTATGCCAGTTTTTTAGTTCTATGGTTGGCCTCTTTCAAATTTGAAAAAATAAAATCGCTACGTTGGACTTATGGCTATTTCTTTTGCATGGTTATTTTCTCGACCTCAATCATCGGGCTATTAAAATCTCAATCCGCCCACGCCTGCCCGTGGAATACCACGATTCCTACACCACAAGGTTTCTTCTGGGACTTTTCGACCACCAAAGGACATTGTTTCCCTGGTGGACATGCCTCCACAGGTTTTTCGCTCATGGCCGGATATTTTGTTTTCCGACTTTCTAACAAAAAACGTGCTTACTTTTTTCTGATATCTGGCTTAATTTTAGGCTTTGCCATGGGTTGGGCACAGATGATGCGCGGTGCACATTTTTTAAGTCATAATTTGTGGACAGCATGGATTATTTGGTTGGTCAATGTCATTTTTTATCTCTTATAATGATAAAAAATTTAATCTTGTCCAAGAGCAACAGTAAGGATTTATCTGCTGAAGCAATGGCGCTATAGTGGCAATTTCACATTGACCTGTAAGCCGCCCAAACTCGCGCTCTTGCCAAAAGAGATTGTGCCACCCAAGCGTTCTGTGGCTTTATCGACAATCGATAAACCTAAACCACTACCTATTTCTAAATGATGATGAACCCGATAAAAACGTTTAAGAATTTCTGCATGCAATTCAGGGGCAATACCCGGCCCGCTATCTTCAATCTGAATCATGGCAAAACCTGCCTGTTCAAATACAGAAACATTGATCATCCCTTGATTGGGGCTGTATTTAATCGCGTTATCAATCAGATTAAAAACAATTGAATGCACGGCTGATTCTTGGCTATGCAGCACAATACGGTCTTGACGCTCCATGCCTAAATCAATTTCTTTTTGCATCGCCAAGTGAACCAATTGCTCGACACAATTGGCCGCAACCTGATTGAGTAAAAACGGCTGTTTGGTCTCGAGCTCTAAAATTGAAGCATCTTGTTTCGCCAAATTGAGTAACTGACTGACCAAATGCTGAATGCGGATTAAGCCTTTACTCAAATTCTGTAAATCTGGATTGTCAGGAAGTTGTTTGAGTAGAATTTGCATTTGTAAATTTAAGGCCGTGATGGGTGTACGCAGTTCATGTGCTGCATCGGCAATAAATTGGCGCTGTTCTTGTTGTGACTGTGAAATACGCTCAAACAAATAATTCATTTCAATAATGGTCGGCACAATTTCAACAGGATAATGATTGAATTGGATTGGACTTAATTCATCTGAATCTCGCTGTGCGACTTCCTCTTTAAAATCATCTAAAGGCTGTAAACTGCGACTAATAATCCAGCTTAAGCCCCAAATCACAAAAGGCATAAACAGCAAATAAGGAATAAACATACTGCCTGCAAGTTCTAAGGCCAAATGCTGGCGTGTCGACTGTTGCTGACTGACTTGAATCTGATAATGTTTTAAAGGTAAAACATAAGTACGCCAATTACCTTGCGCTGTTTTGTGGGTATAAAAGCCTGCTTTTTGCACAGGATGTACCAATAAATTTAAGGCATGATTTTGTATGATCTTGGCTTGGCATAAGACCAAACATCGACAAATAAATCTTCTTCATGATAATGCTTGGCTTGATCAAAGTGACTTTTAATCGGCTCGGGATCATGCATTGCGATGCGTTCAGCTAAATTTTGCATCTGCGCATCTAAAATTTCATCAATTTCTTCGAGCGCAATCCGATACGCAAAAAACACCAGTAAACAACCTAAGGCGATACTAAAAATAGAAATATAAATGATCAGACGTTTTTTTAATGAATACTGCAATTGCACCAGTTGCTGACCTTATAGTTGTCCAAGCCGATAGCCTAATCCACGAATGGTTCGAATAAAATCTTTACCGAGTTTGGCACGTAAATGATGCACATACACCTCAATGGTATTACTACTGACTTCACTATCCAAATCATATAATTTATCTTCTAAATTCGCTTTGGAAAATATCTTATTCGGATGGCTGACCAAAGGAATCAGAATCGCCCATTCACGATTAGACAGATCAATATATTGCCCCTTATATTTGGCAATATGCTGTTCGACATCCAAGACCAAATCGGCATAACGTAAAATTTGTGAGCTGTCGTGTAACGCAAATTCTGCCCCACTACGGCGTAATAAAGCATGAATACGCGCCAACAATTCATCAAACTCATATGGTTTAATCAAATAATCATCGGCACCTTGATTCAAACCATCGACGCGGTTTTGCAATTGGTCACGGGCGGAAATAATTAACACAGGTAAAGCAGGCCATTGTTGTCGAATTTGTTTCAACACTTGCATGCCATCCATCATGGGTAAGCCAAGGTCAAGTAACACAATATTAAACTGATCTTGGCTTAGCCTTTTTAAACCATCAATCCCATTATTCACCCATTCCACATCATATTGCTGATATTTCAATAAAGTCATGCTTGATTCAGCAATCATAAAATCATCTTCAATCATTAATATTTTAGTCATGCTTTTAAACTCACGCCTTTGTTTTCAATTGACATTGCTGCAACATATTATTTTTTTCATCAATGACTTGCGTTTTTACATCCAATAAGCTGAGCAAACTTGGAAACAAATTATCTTGACTCAATTCTTTGCTTTTTTGCTGAGCTAAGCAAGTCATTTGCGCAGAATTTTGTTTGCTCCACTCTGCTGAAAACCACATTAACATTGGAATATGGGTCTGCTGTGTCGGCGCAATCGCATAAGGTGCGCCATGTAAATACATACCACTCTCACCCGTCGATTCACCATGATCGGATAAATACCAAAAACCCGTTTGATACGTGCGTATTGGCTTTTAATTGCTGAATCAGTGAACTTAAAACATGGTCGGTATAGACAATTGAATTATCATAACTATTTAACAGTTCTGTACGACTACAGCCCTGAATGGCATTGCTATCACAACTCGGCTTAAAGGGCTGAAATGCTGCTGTTGAACGCTGATAATATGCAGGTCCATGACTGCCCATTTGGTGCAATACAATCAGGCGCGGTGTCTTGTCGGCTTGAGGAATATTGGCAAGGTAAGCTTTTAAACTGTCGACCAAAATTTCATCATGACATTCACCCTCTTTGCTACACCATTTGTCTTTAATCTGCTGTGGAATTTGATACTGTTCAACACGATCACAAGCCCCTTTACAGCCTGAATTATTATCAATCCAAGTGACTTTATAGCCTGCGCGCTGTGCAATATCGAGTAGCCCTTCACGGTGACTGGCAAGCTGTTCATCATAGTCTTTACGTGGCATGCCTGAAAACATACACGGTACTGAAACTGCTGTCGCTGTACCACATGAACTGACATTGTTGAAATTGAGAATATCCAATTTCGATAATTCAGGATTGGTATTTTTCGCATAACCATTTAAAGAAAAGCTTTCTGCACGTGCCGTTTCACCCACCACCAAGACCATCAATTTCGGTTTCTGCTGCGCGCCAACTTGCTCAAGCAAATGTGCATCTTCACCATAAGTCACTAAAGGCAAATTTTCTTTCGGCGTTTTCTTTTTATAATACGAAGCAAATGATGAAATCATGTTTTGTGGTGAAATCATGCTCTTTAGATCACGATGTTCACGAAAAATTGCTGCAAAATCAACATAAAAAACAAATAACAACCCACCAATCATCGCCAAAGAAAGCACCGAAGCCAGCGTTTTTTTCCAAAGTTGACGAACGATAGGTTCAGGTTTAATTTTGACCATTAAAGCCACAATCATCGGCAGTACGATCATCCCTAAGCTCCACAGCACTAAATGCCATGACCAAGTGTCACGCGCTTCAGAGGCATCCGTTTGCATCAAATTTTGAATTTGATCTGGGGTAATCAGCACACCCAAAGAAGTCACAGCATAAGAAGCAAAACCACCAATAAACAACAGCGCAATCGCAATTGGTTTCGCTGTCCATTTCCAATTGAAGAGCTGAAAAATAAAATTATACAGCGCCACAATGACCAGTACCGTCGCCCCTAAAAATAAATAGGCTTTCGGACCTTGATAAGGAGTCAAATTATGGATTTTTTGAAAAAAAGCAAAATTCAGCGCCACGCCCAACCAAATCGCGAGCAATAAATTAAATTGGCTTAAAGAAATCGACTTCATTTTATTTTGTACTTGAATAATCATATTAGGCATCATTTTGTCGCTAATCTTTTTACTGATACTTTAATCTAAAACGCTAAACTTAAAAATCACTTAAATAAAAAAAGGCGATGTAAACATCACCTTTTTATTCAATTAAAATCAGTAATATAAATCCAATACTGATTAAAATTTAAATTCTAATCCTGTACCGACCACAGGCTGCTTGGTTTCAGCATCAGCACGTTCAAGGGTTAAATAACCTGCATAACCATAAGCTTTGACTTGTTTATTAAATGCATAATCTACGCCTGCAAAAATTTGCTCGGCATCTAAATCCGCAGTCGCATTTTTGAAACTGGTGCTATTTTGACTATATTGCGCTTTGACTGTCCACGCTTTAGCCGTTGGAAGATTATATTCTGCACCCACTAACCAACCTTGAGCATCATCAATAAATTCTGTCCCCACTGCATTGCCTTCGGCTTGTTCCACTTCAGAAGTTTGATACAAAGCTTTAAGTGCTAAACCACCCTGTAAATTCACCCGACCAATGGCACGAATAGTATTGGCAGCTGCAAATAATGAACCGCCTGTAACTTCTGGCTCGGAAGCATTAACGAAGCCTCGTCCAAGGAAATTACTTGGAATTGCTTTATCATAAGCAATGACCTGCAATTACAGCAGGGCTTTCATAAGCCACGGAAGCCGACCATGCATCACCTAAACCGCGACCTGCTGTTTTAACCACACCATTATCCGACTTAATCGCACTGGCTTCACCCGTCGCCAATAATGCATTGACTTTAATTGCACCTGTAGGCAATGCAATTGCAGGCGACTCATAAACCACAGCATTTGCGACACGGTTTTCACCAGTAAAAATACCACTCACATCGGCTTTATTCGCGACATAGTTATTAAAGGTATCGACCACGCTTGAGAATTGTTTTAATGGCGTATCATGTGCACCAACTTTTAAAGTCCCCAATTTACTGTCTTTTAAGCCGACAAAACGGTTCCGCTTCGCCCAGTCATCTCCTTCACCATCGGCATTAAACGCCCATTCAATCGCATAAACGGCATTTAAGCGTTCTGTGAGCTTTTCTTCGCCTTTAATCCCGATAAAAGAACTATTTGAACTTATTTCCCAAACATCACGGTCGGACTTGGTCGCGTTATCTTCAGGTAAGTAGTCTAAACTTGCGTCGATTTCGCCATACAACGTAGGTGCTGCAAATGTAGATCCGGCCAATAACGTTAAAGCAATTGCTGCTGCAATTTTGGTTTTCATGTATCAATACCCCTAAACTATTCTGTAACAGATGTTACTGTTTAGAAATATTTAAAAAAATGATTTAAATTTTATTAACTTATCTTATTAAATCTTTAGATTTTTAATCGATATTGAATTGAATTAATCAGCTTTTGTTTAAGCATTAATGACTCTTTTTCCATTTAACAATAGGCAATAAACAAACTAGCGCTAACAAGGTGATACCCATTAAATAATAAGCATAGCCCCACAGATCACCGAATATGCCACTCAGGCTATACAGTCCCCCACTGACCGTTGCCAACAGTGCCACTTGAAAGGTGAAATCTGTGCCTGCTACATGTTTACGGCTATATTGCATGATTAAAGTCAGCATAATGACCAAGAGCATGGCTGAAATCATATCTTCGAAGGCATTAATTACATAAATGATCCACGTCTCGATTTGACGTTTTGCTTCATACTGAAAGGCTAACCATGTGTAAGCCGCCAAACTCAAAATTTTCAGTACAGAAAAACTCAATAGCGCATTCGCACGAGACATATATTTCAGGCTAAATCCCGCAATCCCTGCGCCAATGAGTGCAGCCAACGCGCCAAGCATGGTCACATAAATACCAATTTGCGAAAATGTCAGCCCTAAATCAATCATTAAAGGTTTCAGTAAAGGCCCAGACAAACCATCGGCAATTTTAAAGGTTATCAGTACCACTAGCCATAAAGCTAAATGACGGCTTTGATGAAAATAAGACACATAATCTTTGACTTTGCTCCAGCTAAATAACTCTTGGTCAGTCACGTGCTGAGAAGTTTTGAAGCGTGTCGGTTCTTTAAAACATAAAATGGGCAAGGTATTTAACAGCACCAGTCCTGCCAAAACTAAAAAAGTATTTTGCCAATCCAACCCATCCAGTGCCCATAAAATAGCACCACCACCGACAATAAAACCTAAACGTGAACCCACCACTTGAAAGGTATTGCCCCAATGTTGCTGTTCATTTTTAAGCAAATTCACCGCTAAGCCATCGGTGGCAATATCTTGTGTTGCACCCACCACATTCATACTGAGCAAAGCCACAAAAAAAGCCAACAAATACGCGGGTTGATTTAAAGCCTGTATGGGTAAAAAAGATAAGCCAATGAGCACAATCACACTCAAAAGCTGCGTCGGAATAATCCAGCTCCGATAATGTCCAAAGGCTGAATAGCCAAAATGGTCAACCAAGGGTGCCCAAAAAATTTTAATTGACCACGGCAACATCAATAAGCCAAAGCCACCAATATGTGCCAATGACACGCCTTGCGCACGTAAAATCACAGGTAAAGCATGGGTCATAAAACCGACAGGTAAGCCTTGTGCCCAATATAAAGAGAACAACAACAAATAAATGTGACGTGTAGCTGGCATGATCTGCCCTTATGATCAAATCGAGATTGATGATTTCTATCAAGTCAGCAGAAGTATGCTTTACATTTTGACAATGAATCTTATTTTACAAAAGCTTAACATATTTAAAATGCGATACAGTTTTGTCAAGAAGACGAAAAAGACTATGGACACATATTTTCCAACCTTACCCGATCAGGTTCCTGCTCGCGGTAACTGCTTAAGCCGAAATATTTTTAAAAGCATATTTCTTGCTCAAGGCTGGCATTTTAAAGGTGAATTTCCAAACTTACCTAAAGCAGTGGCGATTATTTCGCCGCATACCTCAAATATTGATGCGTGGTACGGATTTACCGCATTGCTCGGACTGGGCATTAAAATTACCATTTTTGGCAAACACACTTTATTTAAAACACCGCTTAAACCCTTACTCAAATGGATTGGGGTTATTCCTGTAGAACGTCATGCCAAACACGGATTAACCCAGCAAATTATTAACTTTATTAATAGCCAAGAGCAAATTTGGGTCGGTATGGCACCTGAAGGGACACGCAAACGCGCGGAGACCATTAAAAGTGGCTTTTATCGTATTGCTGTGGGCGCGCATATTCCCATTGTGATGTTTTCTTTTGATTATGCGCACAAGACCATTCATTGCTTAGGTGTATTTCAGCCCACGGGAGATTATGAACCCGATTTAGAGCAGATTTTGAATCTGTACATTGGTAAATTTTCTCCTAAAAATCCGAACTGGTTAGCCAAACCGTTACAAAATCGTATAAAAAATAGCTAGTCAAAATGATCATTATCTGATCTCATACGCGCAACTTTTTGTCTATTTGATGCCCAATCCCAACTATGAAATTTGTGCCCTATGCTTTAATTGGTCTACTTGGACTCAGCCTGATGGGCTGTGATAAAGCCGTAAAAACCCAACCGCAAACAAGCACCATAAAAGCACGTGAACCGGTGATTGCAATTGCGCTGGGTGGCGGTGGTGCCAAAGGTTTTGCCCATATTGGGGTACTTAAAGTTTTAGAATCACATGGCATTAAACCAAAAATTGTCACGGGCACCAGTGCAGGTAGCTTTGTCGGCAGTATTTATGCCAGTGGCAAAACACCGTTCCAATTACAACAAATTGCATTGAGTTTAAAAGAATCCGACATTCGTGATTTAACCTTAAACAGTCAAGGCATTGTGCAAGGTCAAAAATTGCAAAACTATGTCAACAAGCACATTGCCAACAAACCGATTGAACAATTCCCCATTCGCTTTGCAGCGGTGGCGACCCGTTTAGACAATGGGCGTAAAGCTGAATTTATTAAAGGCAATGCAGGTCAAGCCGTTCGTGCATCATGCAGTATCCCCAATGTATTCGTCCCTGCCACGATTGGTGGAACTCAATATGTTGATGGCGGTTTAGTTAGTCCAATTCCAGTAAAAACCGCGAAAGCCATGGGTGCAGATATTGTCATTGCCGTTGATATTTCTGCACGTCCAGTTGGCGATAAATCCATGAATATGTGGGGCTTACTGGATCAAACCATTAATATTATGGGACAACAAAGTATCAATGAAGAACTCAGTCAAGCCAGCATTGTGATTCAACCCAAAGTGGGACATTTAGGCACATTGGATTTAAAAGCCAGCAATCAGTCCATCCTTGAAGGTGAAAAAGCAGCGCAACTGAAAATCCGTGCCATTGAAAAAATGATTACCGATTTTAAAAGATCTCCAGCCGCATTCAAACCTGCACCAAAAGCTAAAATATAAAAAAGATCCTGTTTTAATATTCAAAGACTTATTCATCTGCTAAATTGATATAGACACTTAAGTTATCTATATCAATTTTACAATACACGAGTAGATGTATGGAATTTGCTTTCGAACCTTGGCATTGGTTTGTATTGGGTGTTGTACTGATGCTCTCTGAATTGGTACTGCCCGCTTTTGCTGCACTATGGTTTGGCATCGCAGCCATCATGGTGGGTGTTTTATTCTGGATGTTCCCGATGATGGGCTTCACCACCCAACTCGTCATTTGGATTATCTTATCCATCCTTTGCACTTTACTGTGGTTTAAATTTATTAAGCCCCTTTCAACCGATAAAACCAAAGCAGGTTTATCGCGTGAAGCGACCATTGGTCAAGTCGGCATGGTCATTCAAACCCATATGGAACACGATTTAATTACGGTACGTTTCCCCATGCCTGTTTTAGGCTCTGATGAATGGAACTGCCGTGCTTTAGAACCCGTTCAGGTGGGTGATCGTGTACGCGTGGTCGATATTCTCGGCAATGATCTTGTGGTTAAACCACACAGTTCAAATAATGAAAATATATAAAGCGAGGAAATAACATGTCTGGTGGATCTATTATTGTTTTAGCCATTTTGGTTTTTGCAGGCGTCACCATTTTTAAAGGTGTGCGTATTGTTCCGCAAGGTTATAAATGGATTGTACAACGTCTCGGTAAATACCATACTACCCTGACACCGGGTCTCAATTTTGTCATTCCTTATGTCGATGAAGTGGCTTATAAAGTCACCACCAAAGACATCGTGATGGATATTCCATCTCAAGAAGTGATCACCCGTGATAACGCTGTTTTACTGATGAATGCCATGGCATATATCAATATTACCACACCAGAAAAAGCGGTTTACGGCATTGAAAACTATACGTGGGCCATTCAAAATCTGGTACAGACGTCACTGCGTTCAATTGTCGGTGAAATGGATTTCGATGATGCTTTGTCATCACGTGATCACATTAAAGCAAAATTAAAAGCAGCCATTTCTGATGATATTTCAGATTGGGGCATTACGCTCAAAACCGTAGAAATTCAAGATATTCAACCCTCAAGTACCATGCAGTCAGCGATGGAAGCTCAAGCTGCAGCTGAACGTCAGCGCCGTGCAACCGTGACCAAAGCAGATGGTGAAAAACAAGCCGCTATTTTAGAAGCAGATGGTCGTTTAGAAGCGTCACGTCGTGATGCTGAAGCACAAGTGGTCTTGGCAGAATCATCGCAACGCGCCATTGAAATGATCACTTCCGCGGTCGGTGATAAAGAAGTTCCTGTTGCCTACTTGCTGGGTGAACAGTATGTAAAAGCCATGCAAGAAATGGCCAAATCCAACAATGCTAAAACGGTGGTATTACCTGCCGATATCATGAATACCATTCGTGGTGTGATGGGTCGTAATCCATAATAGCTCCAGATTTTTGGGACTCAATAGACAGCTTTTGCTGTCTATTTTTATTTCAACTGCGAAAAAATCTGCAATCCTTGTGAAATTATGATTAAATTTCGCGTTATTTTTTTGAAATGATTTGTGCTTTTATTTTAAAAGCCTGTGTTTCGATCTGCTGTCCACCTTGTAAACGGATACCGTATGAGCTCCCTGAATCCGACCTTAATTACCTTTCTTTTTTATATTGTCGCCATGATCGTGATTGGCCTTATGGCTTATCGCGCGACATCCAACTTCTCTGATTACATTTTGGGGGGTCGACGTTTAGGTAGTTTCGTCACAGCGCTCTCTGCGGGTGCTTCAGATATGAGCGGTTGGTTGCTCATGGGACTGCCGGGTGCAATTTATCTTTCAGGTTTATCTGAAATGTGGATTGCCATTGGCTTGATTATTGGTGCATGGCTGAACTGGCTACTGGTTGCTGGACGTTTACGTGTTCATACTGAAGTGCAACACAATGCCTTAACCTTGCCAGACTATTTCTCAAACCGTTTTAACGATCAAAAGAAAATCTTACGTATTGCTTCTGCTTTCATCATTTTGATTTTCTTTGCAATTTACTGTGCTTCAGGCATGGTTGCAGGCGCACGTTTATTTGAAAGCATGTTTGATCTTTCTTACAGCACAGCGCTGTGGATTAGTGCCATTGCCACCATCAGCTATGTATTTATTGGCGGTTTCTTGGCGGTCAGTTGGACCGATACCATTCAAGCGGGCTTAATGATTTTTGCTTTGTTGCTCACCCCTATCGTTGTGGTCTTAAGCTTTGCCGATATCAATCAAATGACTTTGGCACTTGAAGCGGCTCGCCCACAAGCCATGAATGTTATGGGTGATTTAAGCTTTGTGGCGATTATTTCATTATTGGCTTGGGGTTTGGGCTACTTTGGTCAACCGCATATTCTGGTGCGTTTTATGGCGGCAGATTCGGTCAAATCGATTCCGAATGCACGCCGTATTGGTATGACGTGGATGATCCTTTGTCTAGGTGGTGCGGTTGCTGCGGGCTTCTTTGGTATTGCTTACTTCCAACAACATCCTGAACTTGCAGGTGCAGTAACAGCAAATCCAGAAACCGTATTTATGGAACTGACCAAAATTCTGTTTAATCCATGGATTGCAGGGATTGTCTTGGCTGCGATTTTAGCCGCAGTGATGAGTACTTTAAGTTGCCAGTTATTGGTCTGTTCAAGTACTTTAACCGAAGATTTTTACAAATCATTTTTACGCAAAAATGCCTCACAAAAGGAACTGGTCTGGATTGGCCGCTTAATGGTGTTACTGATTGCACTATTGGCGATTTGGATGGCAGGAAATCCTGAATCTAAAGTTTTAGGCTTGGTTTCTTATGCTTGGGCTGGTTTTGGCGCTGCATTTGGCCCACTGATTATTCTTTCCTTATTCTGGCGTCGCATGACTTTAAATGGTGCACTGATAGGCATGCTAGTCGGTGCGATTGTGGTCATTCTATGGAAAAATATGTTCAGTGACACAGGGCTTTATGAAATTATTCCAGGCTTTATTTGTTCGCTTATTGCCATTGTCGTGGTGAGTTTATTGGGTAAAGCTCCATCTGAGGAGATCACCACTCGTTTCGATGAAGGTGATCGCTTATACAAAGATGCTCAATAGTTTGACATCAAAATAAGCCCATAAAAAAGAGGACTTGATGTCCTCTTTTTTGTTCTTCAGTTTTGTACTTACCTGCTTTTTTAGCTTTTACGTGACAATAAAAATTGTGAAATTTGATTTAGTTCTAGCGCATTGTCACCAAAAATAGCCAAAGCATTCAATGCCTGATCATGCAATTCTTTCGCATAAGCCTGTGCATTGTCTAAGCCCATTAAGGCAGGATAAGTCGATTTTTCGACTTGTTGATCTTTACCTGCGGTTTTTCCAAGCACTTCTGTATCGGAAATAATATCCAAAATGTCATCTTGTACTTGGAAGGCCAGTCCAATCGCTTGGGCATATTCACGCAATTTCGGAATGGCTTGATCTGTCCCCTCAAATACGGTGACCGCAGCCATCATCACCGCAGCAGAAATAAGTGCGCCAGTTTTATTACGATGAATATTTTCCAAAGCCTGTTGATTGACATGCTGCCCTTCCGCTTGTAAATCAAGCACCTGACCACAGACCATTTTCGAACTGGCGGTTGCCAAAATTTGCATCTGTTTTAACACAATTGCAGAATCAACTGCCGGCCCTTGATCAAACAAGCGACTGCCCAATATTTCAAATGCCATCGACTGTAAAATATCACCTGCAAGTAAGGCGGTATCTTCACCAAAAGCCACATGACAGGTCGGTTGACCACGGCGCAGCAAATCATTATCCATACAGGGTAAATCATCATGTGCCAGTGAATAGCAATGGATCATTTCAATGGCAACTGCCGCACGACGCACCGCAGCAAAATGAGCATTTGGCTTGATAGCAGCCGTTGCATAGCAAAGTGCTGGACGTATACGTTTACCACCGAGCATCACGGTATGATGCACCGCGCCTTTGAGCGGTTCTGGAATAGAAAATGCGTCTAATGCCGTCAATAAATCTTGTTGAATACGTTGCTGTGCTTGGGTTAGTACATTTGCATGTACGTCAGTTAAAGATGACACATTCGCCTCGAATACTTTGCTTTGGTGAATAAATCTAAACCCACAGAAATCTGCTGGATCTAGCTTAATCTAATATACAGCGCTCTTGTCATCATCGACAGAGAACTTGCGATTGATCATACACAAGAGAGCTGACTTGTCATTGTATTAAGCACCTCGTTTGGCAGCTCAATTTCACAATCACAAAGCGTCATCATACTGCTTTATCGCAAGATTCTCTATCTTGTTTACTATTTCAAGCTATCTGCTGGAATTCGAACCCAACCTTCCATCAACACTCGTGCACTACGGCTCATCACCGCCTTTTTCACCACCCATTGTCCATTTTCCTGCACCGCTTGTGCGCCAACACGCAATGTACCTGAAGGATGACCAAAACGTACCGCTTCACGCGCCCCACCACCCGCAGCTAAATTCACCAAAGTACCCGGAATGGCAGCAGCTGTACCAATGGCAACCGCAGCGGTTCCCATCATGGCATGGTGTAGTTTACCCATCGACAATGCACGTACCAGTAAATCAACATCACCTGTTTGAATGTCTTTACCACTCGATGATGTATAAGATTTCGGTTGAGAGACAAACGCAATTTTAGGCGTATGTTGACGTTTTTCAGCTTCGGAAATGTCTTGGATTAAACCCATTTGTTTTGCGCCATAAGCACGAATGGTTTCAAAACGCGCCAGTGCTTGTGCATCAGCATTAATGGCGTCTTGTAGTTCTGTACCCGCATAGCCAATGTCTTCAGCATTTAAGAAGATGGTCGGAATACCAGCATTAATAAAAGTGGCTTGGAAAGTCCCGATATTCGGCACTTCAAACGTATCGACCACATTGCCTGTTGGGAACATGGCGCTGCCATCTTCACCATCATCCGCAGGATCTAGAAACTCAATCTGAACTTCTGCTGCGGGGAAAGTCACGCCATCGAGTTCAAAATCACCAGTTTCTTGGACTTGACCATGAGTAATCGGCACATGCGCAATAATAGTTTTTGCAATATTGGCTTGCCAAATGCGAACCGTACAGATGCCATTTTCAGGAATACGCTCTGCACTGACCAAGCCATTGGAAATGGCAAATGAACCGACCGCAGCCGTTAAATTGCCACAATTACCACTCCAATCCACAAAAGGCTGATCAATCGCCACCTGACCAAATAGATAATCCACATCATGATTGGGTTGTGAACTTTTCGCTAAAATCACCGTTTTACTGGTACTTGAACTTGCTCCGCCCATACCATCAATTTGCTTGCCGTATGGATCTGGACTACCAATCACACGTAGCAATAGTTGATCACGAATTTTCCCAGCCTGTTGAGCCGCTTCAGGTAAATCATCCACTTTAAAGAAAACACCTTTACTGGTGCCACCACGCATATAGGTTGCCGGAATTTTAATTTGTGCAGCAAAACTCATTTTTCATCGTTCCTTCATACTTATCATTGTTTTAAACAACATTTGAGCAATGTTGATCTCTTTTATCATAGGGATTTTTTTAACAAAAGCATTGGCTACAAGGCTTAAGTATAAAAATTTAGTGCTGAATATTGTTGATAAATAAACCTTTATAACTTGCAAGTCACTATATTAATAAATCTAATCTATTGATTCATCTATTATTTATTTAAAAATCCTATACTTAGTTTTTTTGTATCGCCATTCTCTTTGTAGAGTTGTACTAGGCTAATACAAATCAATCCATTACAATCACCGACTTATCCATTGTCGGGCTGAAATAACTTGAATAAAGAGTCGTCTCAACTTCAGCGTGGCTTAAAGAACCGTCATATCCAACTCATCGCCATGGGCGGAGCTATTGGTACAGGCTTATTCTTAGGTTCCGCACAGGTGATTCAATCTGCAGGTCCTTCCATCATTTTGGGTTATGCCATTGGTGGTTTGATTGCATTTTTAATTATGCGTCAACTGGGTGAAATGATTGTACATGAGCCTGTAGCAGGATCATTTAGCCATTTTGCCTTTAAATATTGGGGGAAATTCCCGGGCTTTTTAGCCGGTTGGAATTACTGGATTTTATATATTTTAGTCGCAATGACTGAGCTGACTGCGGTCGCAAAATATATTAATTATTGGTGGCCTTATATTCCTGCATGGGCTTCCGTACTGTTCTTTTTCATCGTCATTACTTTAGTCAATCTCGGCAATGTAAAATTCTATGGTGAATCAGAATTTTGGCTGTCCATCATCAAAGTAACGGCGATCGTCTCGATGATCATTTTCGGTTTGTATTTACTGCTCACCGCTGATGCTGGTTCAACCTCTTCATTTACCAATCTTTGGGCACATGGCGGTTTCTTCCCGAATGGCTTTGAAGGCTTATTCTATATGCTTGCCTTCCTCATGTTCGCCTTTGGTGGTATTGAGCTGATTGGTATGGCGGCAGCGGAAGCCAAAGACCCTGAAAAAACCATTCCAAAAGCCATTAACCAAGTGGTTTTCCGTATTCTATTGTTCTACATTGGTTCATTGACGATTCTTTTAGCATTGGTGCCATGGAATCAGCTTGACTTAGGTGGTCTGGATAAAAGTCCATTTGTGATGATTTTCAGTCAACTCGGTATTGGCTGGGCAGCGCATTTATTGAATTTCATTATTTTAACCGCTGCACTTTCTGTTTATAACAGTGGCATGTATGCCAATAGTCGTATGCTTTATGGCTTAGCACAACAAGGCAATGCACCTAAAGTATTCAATCAGGTGAATAAACAAGGTGTGCCTATTCCTGCTGTTTTATTCTCGGCTTTATTAATTTTTGGTTGCGTACTGTTAAACTACTTTGTTCCAGAAGATGCCTTAAGTCACTTGATGTATGTCGTGGTGGGTGCATTAGTACTGAACTGGGCCATGATTACTTTGACTCACTTGAAATTTAGACAAGCGATTAAACAAGCGTCGATTCAAACCAAATTCCCTGCACTTTGGGCACCTATCAGTAATTATATAGTGCTGATTTTTATTGCAACCGTACTTTATATTATGTGGATGCAAGGCTTTAAAGAATCCGTACTGATGATTCCGATCTGGATTGTGGTGATGTTAGGTTTATTTAAAGTAATGAAGCTGAATAAATCTTAAGCAAAACGATAAAGATCTGTCTTTTAAAAAGTTATTGTTTCGACAATAACTTTTTTTTTATGTCTATTTGCGCTAAATTAGCTGCGGATTGTGCCCTTAGCTTAACTGGATAGAGCAGTTGCCTCCTAAGTGACCGACGCGGGTTCGACTCCCGCAGGGCGCACCACTTTTTGGTTT
>CAWETQ010000023.1:0-15746 GCA_963812025.1 uncultured Gammaproteobacteria bacterium | reverse complement strand
TCAAGGCCCTTAGTCGAGTTATCCAAAATGCCTAGATTCTTAATTTCAAGTCCACCAATCATTTTGGTATTCAATTTAATCATCGCACCTTGAGGTGCTGCACCTAATTGGATATTCGCAGTCATTTGGCCTGTTTTAAGCGATAAACCACTTAAGATGCATTATAATTTTGACCTGCACCTGCCCATCTTTACCACCACGACGAATATCAGTAGCAGGATCATTTGTACCCGATGCAGTAACACCAATTTCACCAATATTAATATCTAAGCCAGAAACTTGCAGCAGCAATATTGATAAATGCCCCATTAGTACCACCTGCACCCGCATCACTATCAATTTGCAAATCTGCCAAGTTACCAGTGATGCCAATAATGACATGCATAGTTAGCACCAATCACAATACCATTAGTCTCGTTGATATGATTACCAATACCATTACCCTTGATCACAATTGCACCAGCAGTGCTTGTACCACCAGTTATAATACTGCAGCATGCAGGTGTTGGAGGGTCACCAGTCATACAGCAGACTGTCCCTTTTAAGAGTTCTAAACCATCATTGTCATGAATATAAATTTTTTCAATTTCGATTTTAGAAATACCAATCCCGATGTTAATACCATCTTGACCAGTGGTTGCGCCCAATGAAGCATCATCCATTGCTTGCATTGCCATCGCATTTGCACTAATTGCCAATGAAGAAACTAAAGCAAGTTTAGTAAATTTTTTCATCTGTGTACTCTCCCAAGAGTATTATTTTTTTGATGGTCAACCACTCGATATCAGCTGTTGTTTTTTATTTTTTGACAACAGTGAATCTTTTCCTTGAGCAGTCTGTTTGCCCTAGTTAAGTTATATCTGTGTCATTTTTTGTTCAACTGCTGTTGGTCGCAATCTATATGTTACCGACAAACGGTATTTACAGTTTTTATGCATAAACATTGTTATAGAATAGTATTTCTCTGTATCGCCTTTTATAATTTAACACCGTATGAATAATCCTGTTATTTTTCAAAAATTGTTGACTGAACAATGGCTTAGTCCATCTCAAATACTCTCGGCTTTATCGCATCTCACACATTTGGTTTACTTAAAGAATGTAAACCAGCCTGTGATCGCTTTTTTTGCTTCTGAATATATGCTTCAGCAAGATAAAATCACTCAAAATTTCAAACGGGTTGCTCTAGATCAATACCAAGAAAAATCATCATCTATTGATTTTAATCATTTTTTTAAAGATCACACTCAAACCCATCATGCTGATTTTAAAGGGGGTTTAATTGGTTTCATCAGTTATGACCATGCTGCGCAACAACAAGTTTCTATTCAAGAAAAAAAACAACCTGCTTTATTTTTAGGTATTTATCGCAGCTATCTCAAACTGACGCAGCAAGGTTGGACTTTTTTTAGTGATGAAGATGAGGCTGAGGAAATTTTCCAATTGATTCAAGCTGCATTCGCCAACAAAAAAAATCAGTCTTTTTTACTCACTCAAGCTTGCAGTGCACGTTGGAGTAAAAATGAATATCAAGCTGCATTTAAGCAAGTGCAAGAATATATTAAAGCAGGCGACTGCTATCAAATTAATTTAACGCAAGAATTTACAGCAAAAGCGCAAGGTTGCTTACTCGATATCGCTGAAGATTTTTGGAAACTCACCGATGCCCCCTATTCTGGCTATTTAAAAATTGATGATTTTGAATTATTAAGCTGCTCACCTGAGCTTTTCATTGATTTTGAAGCAAATCGAAAAATTGTGACTCGCCCCATCAAAGGCACGATGCCTCGTTATGCTGATCCAAAACAGGATGAAGAATCGAAACAACGCTTGATTCATTCTAAAAAAGATCAGGCTGAAAATGTGATGATTGTCGATTTACTACGCAATGATCTGAGTGTTTATGCTGAAACAGGTTCGGTAAAAACCCCGCAACTTTTTGAAATTGAATCTTTTAATCAAGTTCATCATATGGTCAGTGAAGTCACAGCCACGCTCAAAGATGATATCAATCCCTTTGATGTCCTGATGTCTGCACTACCGGGTGGCTCAATTACCGGTGCACCCAAAATTCGTGCCATGCAAATTATTGATGAACTAGAGGGTGCTCCACGCGGTGCTTACTGCGGCAGTCTTGGTTATTTTAATTTTGATGGTACAGGTTCTTGGAATATTTTGATTCGCTCCATTCAAAAGTATCAAGAAGATGTCTCTTTATGGGCAGGCGGCGGTGTGACCATCGCTTCAGATTGCGATGCAGAATATCAAGAATGTTTTGATAAAGTTTCTGCCATGCTTGACCTACTCAACACATGGCAAAAATCATCTGAGACTTAAAGGCTTAAGCTAAGATGTCATTTTTCAAGCTATCCACTAAGCGTTGATTTTGCTCATCTGTACCAATGGTAATACGTAGAAATTGGTTGATACGCGGTTTATTGAAATAGCGCACAATAATACCTTGTTCACGTAATTGTGCTGCCAATTCACCTGCATCTTTATTGGGTAATGATGCAAAAATAAAATTGGCTTTTGATGGTAAAACCTTAAAACCCATGCTTTCTAATTCCGTCACCAGCTTGTCGCGGCTTGCAATCACTTTTTGGCATTGTGCTTCAAAGTAAGCTTGATCTTCAAATGAAGCGACCGCTGCAGCGATTGCAAAACGATCCATTGGATAAGAATTAAAGCTATTTTTAACCGCTTCAAGCCCTGCAATTAAATGCGGTTGTGCAATTGCAAAACCAACACGCAAACCCGCAAGTGATCGTGATTTCGATGTGGTTTGACACACCACTAAATTATCGTATTTTTCCACTAAACTGACCGCAGATTGCGCACCAAAATCGACATAAGCTTCATCAATCACCACCACTGAATTCGGGTTGGCTTGCAACACTTCTTCAATAGCAGAGACCTCTAATGCAATACTGGTTGGTGCATTGGGGTTGGTAATAATGATGCCACCATTGGCTTGCTTATAGTCAGCAACCACAATTTCAAAATCATCATTTAACGGCAATACTTTGGTTTTGACTGCAAAGAATTGGCTATAAACAGGATAGAAACTATAAGTAATATCAGGGTAAAGAATCGGCAGTTGTTGCACAAAAAATGCTTTAAAAATATGCGCTAAAACTTCATCTGAACCATTACCGACAAAGACATTTGCAACATCAACATTCTGCTGCATCGCAATCGCTTGCTTTAATGCAGAAGCATCTGGATCTGGATATAAACGTAATACATCGGCAGAGTCAGCTAAAACGGCTTGTACCGCTGCAACTACTTTCGGTGATGGCGGATATGGATTTTCATTGGTATTTAATTTGAGTAAGTTTTGGATTTTCGGTTGCTCGCCCGGTACATACGGTTCTAATTCACGTACTTCAGGACTCCAAAAACGCATTTGTTCTGTTGTAATGTTCATCTTTCAATATCTCAATCAAATCTATTTTAGGCTTAAAAAAAGGCTGATCAATCAGCCTTTTATATCAATCAAAGCTTACTGATAACGATAACGTGCTGAACGTGCATGTGCATCCAAGTTTTCTTCTTGTGCCAAAATATCAGCGGTTTTCGCAAGGGTTTTCACCCCTTCTTGCGAGCACATAATCAAGCTAGAACGTTTTTGGAAATCATAGACACCCAATGGCGATGAAAAACGTGCCGTACCCGATGTCGGTAATACGTGATTTGGCCCTGCACAATAATCGCCAATTGCTTCAGGGGTATAACGCCCCATAAAGATCGCACCAGCATGACGAATATGTTCCGCCATTTCTTGGGCTTCATCTAAACATAACTCTAAATGCTCAGCTGCCACTTGGTTAATTAGCTCAATTGCCTCAGCACGATCTTTTACCAAAACTAAAGCACCACGATTAGCAATTGAAGTCCGTGCAATTTCAGCTTTGGGTAAGTGCACTAAATGTTCTTCAATGGCTTGTGCAACATCATTTAAAAGTTGCTCATCGGGTGTGATGAAAATCGCTTGTGCAACGGTGTCATGTTCAGCTTGTGACAATAAATCCATCGCCAACCATTGCGCGTTATTCTCACCTTCGGCATAGACCAAAATTTCAGATGGCCCTGCAATCATATCGATACCGACTTGACCAAACACCGCACGTTTTGCCGCAGCAACGAAGCGGTTTCCCGGCCCAGTAATTTTATCAACCGATGGAATGGTTTCTGTGCCATATGCCAAAGCTGCAACTGCTTGCGCTCCACCAATAGTAAAAACACGGCTTACACCGGCTAAATAGGCAGCTGCCAACACCAATGGATTTAACTCACCGTTTGGTGCAGGCACTACCATAATAATTTCAGGTACGCCCGCAACATGTGCAGGTACAGCATTCATCAGCACTGAAGATGGATAAGAAGCCAAACCACCCGGTACATAAATCCCGACACGATCAAGCGGTGTAATTTTTTGACCGAGTGTATTGCCTAACGCATCCACATAAGTCCAACCTTCTTGCTTTTGCACTTGGTGGAATTCGCGAATACGGCTGGCTGCAAGCTCCAATGCTTCACGCACTTCGCTATTTAAGCCTTCAAATGCCGCTTTTAAGGCATCTTGTGTCAGTTCCAAATCTGAGAATTGATGCGCAGGATGTCGATCGAATTGTTGTGTTAGTTTTAAAACATGCTCATCGCCATGTTCACGAACATCTGCAATGATTTGGTCTACTGTTTTTAACAATTCTGGATCGTTGACTGTTTCGAACGCCAATAAATCGGCAAAGACTTGTTGAAAGTCTTGATCTTGAGTCGATAAACGTCGCATCAATTTACCTACAAGCTGAATGAAGAAAAGATTAGTTTACCTTGTTTCATTGCATTTTTGGGTATCAATCATACATCTATCGCTCAAGCTTCATGGAAAATAACTTTTAAAATGATTCAAAAAATAATTTTGTCAGTATTTTTTAACAGCCAAACATTAACCATAAAAAAAACCGTCGTGATTCACGACGGTTTTTTACAGCCCAAACAAGATCAACCCTTATTTTTGGCTTTGACGCTCTGCAACCGCTTTTTCAAGTTGCGCTAAAATTGGATTTAACAGCGTTTGCTTACGTTTAAAGCTGGCTTTATTGACAATGAGACGAGAAGAAACGGTACAAATTTCTTCAAGTGGCTCAAGACCATTGGCACGTAAAGTATTACCCGTATCAACAACGTCGACAATGTAATCACCTAAACCAACCAATGGTGCAAGCTCCATCGAACCATAAAGCTTAATCACATCAACCTGTTCACCCAAACTCGCATAATATTGACGCGTCAGGTTTACATATTTAGTGGCAATTTTGAGACGACCTTTCGGACGAACCATGCCGACTTTACCTGCTGTCATGAGTTTACAGTTGGCAATTTTCAAGTCGAGTGGCTCATACACATTTTGTGCGCCATGTTCCATCAACACATCTTTACCCGCAACCCCTAAATCAGCCGCACCATTTTCCACATAGGTCGGTACATCTGAAGCACGTAAAATTAAAATACGCACGTGTTTATGGGTGGTTGGAAAAATTAACTTACGTGATTTATCTGGATCTTCCAGTAAGTTAATTCCTGCTGTTTCAAGCAACGGTAAAGTTTCTTTTAAGATACGTCCTTTGCTTAATGCTAAAGTTAAACCATGATCAAAATTGCCCATTACGTCAAAGTTTGGATCATCGTTTCTCATATCGCTCATTAACTTACTCGCTTAATTTGGGCACCTAAACCCTGTAACTTCGCTTCAATATCTTCATAACCGCGATCAATATGATAAATACGGTCAATCAATGTTTCCCCTTCCGCCGCTAAAGCAGCCAAAACTAAAGAGAATGAAGCACGTAAATCGGTTGCCATAACAGGCGCTGCAGAAAGTTTTTCTACACCCGTTACAACAGCATCATTACCTTCAACCTGAATATTTGCGCCCATACGAGAAAGCTCAGGTACATGCATAAAACGGTTTTCAAAAATCGTTTCAGAAATTGTGGCAAAACCACGGCCAATCGCATTGACTGCCATAATCTGTGCTTGCATATCTGTCGGGAATTCTGGATGAGGTAAAGTTTGGAAGCTGACTGCTTTTGGACGTTTGCCCATCATATCAAGTTCAATCCAATCTTCGCCACGGGTCACTTCTGCGCCCATTTCCTCAAATTTGTCTAAGACAGCTTCAAGAAGATTTGGGTCAGTATGTGTGGTTTTGACTTTACCGCCTGTAATTGCAGCAGCAGCAAGATATGAACCGGTTTCAATACGGTCAGCAACCACAGCATATTCACAGCCATGTAAACTTTCCACGCCCGTCACCACCAGCGTATCTGTATCTAAACCTTCAATTTTTGCGCCCATTTTAATCAGCATTTGCGCAAGGTCAGTAATTTCAGGCTCACGCGCAGCATTACGAATCGTGGTTACACCATCCGCCAATACCGCAGCAGTTAGAATATTTTCAGTTCCACCCACAGTCACCATATCAAAGACAACTTCGCCACCTTTTAAGCGACCATCGACTTTGGCATGTACATAACCATTTTCGACTTCAATATGCGCACCTAAAGCTTCTAATGCTTTTAAATGCTGATCCACTGGACGTGAACCAATGGCACAACCACCCGGAAGTGACACTTGTGCACTGCCATAACGCGCCAATAATGGACCAAGTACCAAAATGGATGCACGCATGGTTTTCACCAATTCATAAGGTGCAAACTGATTATCTAATGTAGAAACATCAGCTTTCACTGTGTCGCCTTCATAAGAAATTTGCACACCTAAACCGCCAATCAACTCAACCAAGGTATTGACATCTTTAAGGTTTGGCACATTAGTCAAGGTAATCGGGCTATCTGCAAGAATCATGGCTGCAAGTAAAGGCAACGCTGCATTTTTTGCACCAGAGATGCGTACTTCACCTTCGAGCTTAACACCGCCCTGAATTAAAAATTTATCCATTTAGTTCTAAGCTCCGAATAAGCTTGCTTTACGCCATTCTTCTTTGGTCATTGCACGAATAGTTACCGCGTGTACTTCACCGCTAGCAATATATGAATTTAACGGAGCATAAACCGTTTGTTGACGTGTGACAGGACGCTTCCCTTCAAATTGCTCATCGACGATTCGAAGATCAAACTTACCGCCTTGCCCACTAACCGCAACTTCAGCCTCTGGAAAAGCAGCTTTTAAAATTTCAGTGAGCTGTTCACTATTCATTACAAAGACCTCTTATAGGACCGACGGTGTAAAAACCTGCCATTTTACTATAAATATGAAAAATAAATCATTAACCTATAACATTTTATGTATAAAAAAAGAGGTCACTAAAAACCTCTTTTTATTTTTAAAAAAACTAGACCAATACAGGTTGATACGTAATCTGCATTTCTCGATGTTTATGCAATTGGCGTTTTAGTTTTTCTGTTAATTTCTTAATCGAAGTATACATATCATCCGCACTGGCTTGCGCAAACATTTCTATGCCAGGTAAACGAATAATCGCTTCAGCAATATGGTTGTCACTGCCTTTTTTAGAATGTTTATCAATTTGATGATCTTTTGAAAGTTTCACCTGCATGCTATTTATTTGATCTAGATGCTTGGTCATTTGCGAAAATTTAAGCCGAATATCTTCTTCAATTGCAGGGGTGATCGTTAAATGATGACCACGGATTGTTATTTGCATAGTTCTATCCCTCACCTTCTTTTAGGGTAATAAAGGAATTGCCAAGTCGATCTAATGACAGCAAAACAATAAATCCTGCACATTGAACATTAAATCATTCTCGCTATTCCTTAAGTAAAAAAGAGATTCATTATCTTGTCATAATGAATCTCTAGAATAGCCACACTTTAAAATTTAGATCAACACTTTTCGTTCAGAAGACGATGGAATATGTAACGACTCTCTATATTTAGCAACGGTTCGGCGCGCGACATCAATCCCATCATCCTTTAATAAATTAGCAATAATATTATCTGACAAAGGCTTACGTGGATTTTCTTCAGAAATTAATTTTTTAATTTTTGCACGAATTGCAATTGAGGAAGCTTCGCCACCTGAGGTTGTCGCGACATGACTGGAGAAGAAATATTTCAGTTCAAACAAACCACGTGGCGTCAGCATAAATTTATTCGTCGTCACACGCGATACTGTCGATTCATGTAATTCTACTTCTTCAGCAATATCACGAAGCACCAAAGGTTTCATCCCTTCTGCACCAATTTCTAAAAACATCTTTTGATGTTCAACAATACATGTGGCAACTTTTAATAAAGTCTTATGTCGTTCATCGACACTTTTGATAAAATTTTTGGCATCTAACATTTGATTACGTAAATATTGATTATCATTGCTTTGATCAGCACGCTTAATCATATTGGCATAAAAAGAATTAATGCGTAATTTCGGCATAATGTCTGGATTTAACTGCACTTGCCAATGATCATTTTTCTTCATCACCACAATATCTGGAATTTGATAGTCCGAATTTTTTTCTTCAAACTCCATCCCCGGATAGGCTTTTAATGTCTTTAATAAATCAACAGCACATTTTAATTGATCTGGATTTAAACCAGTCTGTTTGACCAATTTTGGTAATTCATTAGAAATCAATAACTCATAATGATTTAATAAAATGATTGCTTCACGACGACATGCTGTTTGTACGGGTAAACTTTCTAATTGCACCAACAAACATTCAGCTAAATTACGTGATGCGACCCCAGGCGGATCAAGATGCTGAATATGCTTTAGAACAACAACAACTTCATCATCTTCAACTTCATCTTCGTAATCCATAGATTCCAGTAAATGCTGAACCGAGGTTGTTATTTCAGTAACTTCAGCATCTAAAAAACCCTTTTCATCTAAAGAATCAACAATACAATGTGCAATAAGGCGATCAACCTGTGAAAAATGCAATAAATTAATCTGCTCAAGCATGTGCTCTTTTAAACCCAAATGCCCTTGACGATTATCTTCACGCTCCTCATATTCAGGCGAACCTAAACTCGTTGGCTGATGGGTATAAACATCATCCCAATCCGTATCAACCGGTAAATCATCAGGCAAGGTATTGGCATTCAATTCATTGGTGAGATCTTTATTGTCATATTCTTTTTCTTGCTCTTCTAAAGAAGATAGACTCTCTATATTCGACTGCTCTTCTACTTTTTCCAATAAAGGGTTACTATCCAATTGAATTTGAATTTCTTGCTCAAGTTCCAAACTTGAGAGTTGAAGCAAACGAATGGCCTGCTGCAACTGCGGTGTCAATGACAATGAGTTCGCAACTTTTAATCCAACCGATAACCTCATATTTCCCCTACTCTTTCTCAATAATTATTACTAGCAATTTTCATGCCGATTTATAATTTTATAGCACAATATTATTAAAAATAATACAAATTAAAAAAATTGATTAAAAAAAATCAAATAATTTTCACATACAAGTAAAAAAATAGATAACAACTACAACCAACATTTTTTTATCTTTAGCAAAACTAGAGATGATCAAGCCACTAAAAATGAAAATCTTTCCAAATAAAAATAATAAATTTAAGCATCAGGTATGACAAAAGCACAGCTAAACAGAATGCAAAACAACCCGATAGTAAAATAATAAGGTTCTTTTTTACGCTCTACCATTTAAATATTTGATCAACCCAACCAATTCATCAGCCAAAATCATCACAACAATATTTTGAGTTACCCAATAAGCTAAGTGGTTGTTACCCCTTCAAACCTAACCATCTGAATCGGAAGATAAAATAGAAGCATTTCACTTTCTAGATTTTAATAATGAGAAAATAGACTTCACAATCCTATATAACATATGATTCTACTTTTAATACTTTTCAAGCAATAAATTGACCACCTCTTAATAATGAATTATCTAAAGGCTCATTTAGAGCCTTTTATTTTGACTTATTTTATTTTGACTTATTTTCCGCGCATAAAAAAACACCCCAACGGTTAGGTTGGGGGTGTTTTCAGGAATAATGAGCTGGCGATGACTTACTCTCACATGGGTAACCCCACACTACCATCAGCGCGAAGAGGTTTCACTTCTGAGTTCGGGAAGGGATCAGGTGGTTCACTCTTGCTATTGTCGCCAGCACAACTGTTTATGCTTACTCGCTTAGGTCTTATTGTATGCCAAGCTTTCGTCAAATAATTTATTAACAGATTATGCTAAATTTGAGTTGATATTGTAACTAGCTTTTAGACTAAATCAAGTATTTTGTATCGAAATAGATGAGCAATACAACTGTTTGGGTGTTGTATAGTCAAGCCTCACGAGCAATTAGTATTGGTCAGCTTCATGCATCACTGCACTTCCACATCCAACCTATCAACGTCGTAGTCTTCAACGGCTCTTTAGAGGACATAAAGTCCTTGGGAAATCTTATCTTGAGGTAGGCTTCCCGCTTAGATGCTTTCAGCGGTTATCCCTTCCGAACATAGCTACCCGGCGATGCAACTGGCGTTACAACCGGTACACCAGAGGTTCGTCCACTCTGGTCCTCTCGTACTAGGAGCAGATCCTCTCAAATTTCCAACGCCCACGGTAGATAGGGACCGAACTGTCTCACGACGTTCTAAACCCAGCTCGCGTACCTCTTTAAATGGCGAACAGCCATACCCTTGGGACCTGCTTCAGCCCCAGGATGAGATGAGCCGACATCGAGGTGCCAAACACCGCCGTCGATATGAACTCTTGGGCGGTATCAGCCTGTTATCCCCAGAGTACCTTTTATCCGTTGAGCGATGGCCCTTCCATACAGAACCACCGGATCACTAAGACCTACTTTCGTACCTGCTCGACTTGTGGGTCTCGCAGTTAAGCGCGCTTTTGCCTTTATACTCTACGCGTGATTTCCGACCACGCTGAGCGCACCTTCGTACTCCTCCGTTACTCTTTAGGAGGAGACCGCCCCAGTCAAACTACCCACCAGACATGGTCCTCGCTCCAGATAATGGAGCAGAGTTAGAACCTCAATATTACCAGGGTGGTATTTCAAGATTGGCTCCACTCGAACTAGCGTCCGAGTTTCAAAGCCTCCCACCTATCCTACACAAGTAAGATCAAAGTTCAATGTCAAGCTGCAGTAAAGGTTCACGGGGTCTTTCCGTCTAGCCGCGGGTACACCGCATCTTCACGGCGAATTCGATTTCACTGAGTCTCTGCTGGAGACAGCGCCCCCATCATTATGCCATTCGTGCAGGTCGGAACTTACCCGACAAGGAATTTCGCTACCTTAGGACCGTTATAGTTACGGCCGCCGTTTACTGGGGCTTCGATCAAGAGCTTCGCTTACGCTAACCCCATCAATTAACCTTCCAGCACCGGGCAGGCATCACACCCTATACGTCCACTTTCGTGTTTGCAGAGTGCTATGTTTTTAATAAACAGTTGCAGGGGCCTGGTTTCTGTGGCTGTCAACCGCTCAGGGAGTAAATCCCATCACCGTCGACAGCGTACCTTCTCCCGAAGTTACGGTACCATTTTGCCTAGTTCCTTCAGCAGAGTTCTCTCAAGCGCTTTGGTCTACTCGACCTGACCACCTGTGTCGGTTTCGGGTACGATTCCTGTGTAACTGAAGCTTAGAGACTTTTCCTGGAAGCATGGTATCAGCCACTTCACTGTACAAGTACAGCTTGCTATCAGTTCTCAGCATAGAGTACCCCGGATTTGCCTAAGATACATGCCTACAACCTTTCACCTGGACAACCAACGCCAGGCTGACTTAACCTTCTCCGTCCTCTCATCGCATTACACAGAAGTATTGGAATATTAACCAATTTCCCATCGACTACGCCTCTCGGCCTCGCCTTAGGGGTCGACTCACCCAGCCCCGATTAACGTTGGACTGGAACCCTTGGTCTTTCAGCGTGCGAGTTTTTCACTCGCATTGTCGTTACTCACGTCAGCATTCGCACTTCTGATACCTCCAGCAGACTTCTCAATCCACCTTCATCGGCTTACAGAACGCTCCCCTACCACTTGCAATAAATTGCAAATCCGCAGCTTCGGCATATAGTTTTAGCCCCGTTACATCTTCCGCGCAGGCCGACTCGACTAGTGAGCTATTACGCTTTCTTTAAAGGATGGCTGCTTCTAAGCCAACCTCCTAGCTGTCTATGCCTTCCCACATCGTTTCCCACTTAACTATAATTTTGGGGCCTTAGCTGGCGGTCTGGATTGTTTTCCTCTTGACTACGGACGTTAGCACCCGCAGTCTGTCTCCCGGATAGTACTCATTGGTATTCGGAGTTTGCATCGGTTTGGTAAGTCGGGATGACCCCCTAGCCGAAACAGTGCTCTACCCCCAATGGTATTCGTCCGAGGCGCTACCTAAATAGCTTTCGGGGAGAACCAGCTATCACCGAGTTTGATTAGCCTTTCACCCCTATCCACAAGTCATCCCCCGGCTTTTCAACGACGGTGGGTTCGGTCCTCCAGTTAGTGTTACCCAACCTTCAACCTGCTCATGGATAGATCACCCGGTTTCGGGTCTATGCCCAGCAACTAAACGCCCTATTAAGACTCGATTTCTCTACGGCTCCCCTATTCGGTTAACCTTGCTACTGAACATAAGTCGCTGACCCATTATACAAAAGGTACGCAGTCACGGAACAAGTCCGCTCCCACTGCTTGTATGCATGCGGTTTCAGGATCTATTTCACTCCCCTCACAGGGGTTCTTTTCGCCTTTCCCTCACGGTACTGGTTCACTATCGGTCAGTCAGGAGTATTTAGCCTTGGAGGATGGTCCCCCCATATTCAGACAAGGTTTCACGTGCCCCGCCCTACTCGACATCATTATCTAAGCCCTTTCGTGTACAGGACTATCACCCACTACGGTTGCACTTCCCAGAGCATTCCACTAGAACTTAGATAACTTAATGGGCTTTTCCCCGTTCGCTCGCCGCTACTAAGGGAATCTCAATTGATTTCTTTTCCTAAGGGTACTGAGATGTTTCACTTCCCCTCGTTCGCTTCGCATGACTATGTATTCATCATGCGATACCTACCTTATGGTAAGTGGGTTTCCCCATTCAGAAATCTCCGGATCACAGGATATTTGCCGCCTCCCCGGAGCTTTTCGCAGGCTATTACGTCTTTCATCGCCTCTGACTGCCAAGGCATCCACCACATGCACTTAATTACTTGACTATACAACCCCAAACAGTCGCTGACACTTACAAGTACGTGTCTTTGACAGGCCTAAGCCTTACAGTTTGTTGTCCGTGGATTTAACCACAGTACAGCTTCAATCTAGTTCGTTTTCCAAAACGCTTGATTCAGTTAATCGCTAGTGCTCAGTTCTTTATTTTCATCCAACTGCAATACTTACGCACTACACTTGAACTTCAATTCAGTTCTGAGTTTAAACAATTTATTTCAACTCAAATTTACAATCTGTTAATGAATAAACACGCCTTCGTCAGGTCATGCTTACACTGTGATAAATCACAGAACTTAATAAACATCAAATAAATACCGAAGCACTTATTGTATTCACTAAATTCTATAATTTCTCAGCTCAATATATGGTGGAGACTAACGGAGTCGAACCGTTGACCTCCTGCGTGCAAAGCAGGCGCTCTACCAACTAAGCTAAGTCCCCAGCTTATCATTAGATTCGATATATCTGTTTCTCTGTCTCTCTAAATGAATCTCTTCATTTTAGTTCGTTAGATTGGTGGGTCTGACAAGATTTGAACTTGTGACCCCACGCTTATCAAGCGTGTGCTCTAACCAACTGAGCTACAGACCCTCAGATACATCTTCATGAAGAACAACTTGTTGTGGATTCTTACCGATCGTCAATCTTTCGTTAAGGAGGTGATCCAGCCGCAGGTTCCCCTACGGCTACCTTGTTACGACTTCACCCCAGTCGTCGGCCACACCGTGGTAAGCGTCCTCCTTGCGGTTAGACTACCTACTTCTGGTGCAACAAACTCCCATGGTGTGACGGGCGGTGTGTACAAGGCCCGGGAACGTATTCACCGCGGCATTCTGATCCGCGATTACTAGCGATTCCGACTTCATGGAGTCGAGTTGCAGACTCCAATCCGGACTACGATCGGCTTTTTGAGATTAGCATCCTATCGCTAGGTAGCAACCCTTTGTACCGACCATTGTAGCACGTGTGTAGCCCTGGTCGTAAGGGCCATGATGACTTGACGTCGTCCCCGCCTTCCTCCAGTTTGTCACTGGCAGTATCCTTAAAGTTCCCGGCTTAACCCGCTGGCAAATAAGGAAAAGGGTTGCGCTCGTTGCGGGACTTAACCCAACATCTCACGACACGAGCTGACGACAGCCATGCAGCACCTGTATGTAAGCTCCCGAAGGCACCAATCCATCTCTGGAAAGTTCTTACTATGTCAAGACCAGGTAAGGTTCTTCGCGTTGCATCGAATTAAACCACATGCTCCACCGCTTGTGCGGGCCCCCGTCAATTCATTTGAGTTTTAGTCTTGCGACCGTACTCCCCAGGCGGTCTACTTATCGCGTTAGCTGCGCCACTAAAGTCTCAAAGACCCCAACGGCTAGTAGACATCGTTTACGGCATGGACTACCAGGGTATCTAATCCTGTTTGCTCCCCATGCTTTCGTACCTCAGTGTCAGTATTAGGCCAGATGGCTGCCTTCGCCATCGGTATTCCTCCAGATCTCTACGCATTTCACCGCTACACCTGGAATTCTACCATCCTCTCCCATACTCTAGTCTCCCAGTATCGAATGCAATTCCTAAGTTAAGCTCAGGGATTTCACATCCGACTTAAAAGACCACCTACGCACGCTTTACGCCCAGTAAATCCGATTAACGCTTGCACCCTCTGTATTACCGCGGCTGCTGGCACAGAGTTAGCCGGTGCTTATTCTGCGAGTAACGTCCACTCTCCTAGAGTATTAATCTAGGGAGCCTCCTCCTCGCTTAAAGTGCTTTACAACCAAAAGGCCTTCTTCACACACGCGGCATGGCTGGATCAGGGTTCCCCCCATTGTCCAATATTCCCCACTGCTGCCTCCCGTAGGAGTCTGGGCCGTGTCTCAGTCCCAGTGTGACGGATCATCCTCTCAGACCCGTTACAGATCGTCGCCTTGGTAGGCCTTTACCCCACCAACTAGCTAATCTGACTTAGGCTCATCTATTAGCGCAAGGTCACGACTGATCCCCTGCTTTCCCCCGTAGGGCGTATGCGGTATTAGCATTCCTTTCGAAATGTTGTCCCCCACTAATAGGCAGATTCCTAAGTATTACTCACCCGTCCGCCGCTAAGTTAAGTAGCAAGCTACTTTTCCCCGCTCGACTTGCATGTGTTAAGCCTGCCGCCAGCGTTCAATCTGAGCCATGATCAAACTCTTCAGTTTAATATTGCTTAGTGCCTTAAAGGGCACCAATCTTGGCTCATCAATTTTCTGACAAATATTTCTCAAATAAACTTCGAGTAATTTCTACCATCAATCAATGAAAATAATTTCGATCAATCAACCAGTAAAAATCCACACAAGTTGTTCTTCATAATCTCTTAATGATCTTCTTGCTGATTCGTCATCAACAAGCTAGGTCGGCTATACTACTCTCTTTCCAGAGAAAGTCAACTGGTTTTGTTAATCTTTTTTCCGACAAACCCAAGTTTAAATCTTATTCTAAAATTTCATTCGAAATCTTAACAACTCAATCAACTTATTGATTTATCAGAGGTTTTAATTAACATCACCG
>CAWETQ010000022.1:0-37603 GCA_963812025.1 uncultured Gammaproteobacteria bacterium | reverse complement strand
ACCCCGATGCTGGTAAAACCACCATGACAGAAAAACTGTTGTTATGGGGTAAGGCAATTCAGGTTGCAGGAATGGTCAAAAGCCGCAAGTCAGACCGCGCTGCAACTTCTGACTGGATGGAAATGGAAAAAGAACGTGGTATTTCCATTACCACATCAGTAATGCAGTTTCCTTATAAAAAACATGTCATTAACTTACTAGATACCCCCGGGCATGAAGACTTTTCTGAAGATACCTATCGTACATTAACTGCGGTTGACTCTGCATTAATGGTGATTGATGGTGCAAAAGGGGTCGAAGATCGAACCATTAAATTAATGGAAGTGTGTCGTATGCGCGACACGCCGATTATTTCTTTCGTCAATAAAATGGATCGTGAAATCCGTGAGCCTTTAGAGCTTTTGAATGAAATTGAAAATGTCCTTAAAATTCAGTGTGTACCAATTACATGGCCACTGGGTACAGGGCGTGACTTCGCTGGGGTGTATAACCTACTCGAAGAAAAGTTTTATGTGTATAAAGCAGGTTTTGGTTCAACTATTACCGATATTGAAATTCGTGATAGCTATGACCATCCTGACTTGCGTGAAAAAGTGGGCGAACTTGCTTTTACTGCATTTGAAGAGTCGTTAGAGCTGGTGCAAATGGCCAATGAGCCATTGGATCGTGACTTGTTCCTACAAGGTAAACAAACCCCCGTATTGTTTGGTACGGCTTTGGGTAACTTTGCGGTGGATCATGTGCTGAATACATTTATTCAGTGGGCGCCTGAACCTAAAGCACATCCAACACAAGAACGTACAGTTGAAGCAACAGAAGATGGCTTCTCTGGTTTCGTATTTAAAATTCAAGCCAATATGGATCCGAAACATCGTGACCGTATTGCTTTCATGCGTATCTGTTCGGGTAAGTATGAAAAAGGTCTGAAAATGAATCATGTCCGTTTGGGTAAAGATGTACGGATCAGTGATGCCTTAACGTTCCTTGCAGGCGAGCGTGAACAGCTTGAAGAAGCGTGGCCGGGTGACATTATTGGTTTGCATAACCACGGCACCATCCAAATTGGCGATACATTTACCTCGGGTGAAAATCTACACTTTACCGGTATTCCTCACTTTGCACCGGAAATGTTCCGCCGTGTCCGTTTAAAAGATCCGTTAAAATCGAAACAGCTGCAAAAAGGCTTAAAAGAGCTTTCAGAAGAAGGTGCAACGCAGGTATTCATGCCGCAAATCAGCAATGATTTGATTGTGGGTGCCGTCGGTGTTCTTCAGTTTGATGTGGTTGCCTATCGCTTGAAAGAAGAATACAAAGTGGATTGTGTTTATGAGCCAGTCAACATCAATACCGTACGTTGGGTTTCATGTGATGATGAAAAGAAATTCAATGAATTTAAGAAAAAAGCCCATGATCAATTGTCGCTTGATGGTGGTGGTCATTTGACCTACCTTGCACCAAGCCGTGTGAATTTACAGTTGATGCAAGAGCGTTATCCAGATATCCAATTCCGGGCGACACGCGAACACTAAATAGAACGCAAAATAAAACAGCTTCTTTATGAGGCTGTTTTTTATCTAACATCATTTATATAGATTAATCATTTTAAAAAAGAGTTGTGAGCATGAACGGGAAAATAGTGGCTGCATCCGTGATCGCCATTGGTCTGATACTCAGTGCCTGTGATGCTAAAAAAGAATCCAAAGAACCGACACAGGAAAAGTCACCATCCTCTATATTTAAAACAGAGCAAGCGGAAGTTCTGCCATATTTAAATATCCAAGAACAAGAGGCAAAAATTGCCTTACCTTTTTGTGAAACCAAAAATTGTATCGATCTCAGTATTCAAACAGTACATACCGAAGATACTTGGCTCAATGACTGGATTGCCAAGAGCCAAGCCAAGGTGATTCAAGATCAAATTGGTCTGAAACAAAATATGACTTTGCAACAAGCCATCAATGCTTATGTGAAAAAATCGGATGCATGGCAAGCGGAATTTTCCAAAAATAAAGCCTATGAATTGTCGATGTATACCCGAATTGCCTATCAACGTAACCAGTATGTATTGATGCAATTAGGCGTGGATACCAAGCAAGAAGGCATTAATGTTAAAGAGCGCCATTACTTCTTTGTGGCGGATCGTAAAAAGCAGCAAACGGTGGCTTTATTGGATTTAATTCAGCCGAAACAGCAAGCTTACATAAATAACATTGTGCAGCAAGCGTATCAAAAGTGGTTAAAAGCACAAAGCACTGAAGTCAAACAACATGCGCCGAAAAAACTGTATTGGGGACAAGCCGATTGGTTCTTTGATCAAGAAGGCATTGGTTTACATTACCGTACCCATGAAATTGTCAAAGATGGCACGCAACTGGATATTTATTTAAATAAACAACAAACCAAGCAGATATTGAAAGTTGATGCTTATCAGCATATGTTCTAGTGATCCATGGTGAATACAGTCATCTCATGGCAGTCAATTTGTCAGATAAAAGTTATAGGTCAGAATCATGTTAAAAAATAAAACACTATTTACGATCAGTATTCTTGCATCCATGATGGCATTGAGTGCCTGTCAACCGAAACACACTGAGCCGAAAGAAGATCCAGTACAAGAGCAGACCACAGTCGAAGCTGAAATTTTAAAATTGACGGGTGATACTGAAAAGTTAGCTTTGGCTTTACCTGAATGTGATGGTAATAGTTGTCCTGAAATTTCGATTGAGCGTCTTGCGAGTAACCAAGCTTTTATTGATGAATTGATTGATCAACAAATTTTAAAACAATTAAATCAGATTTTAGATATTTCACCGAAGTTGCTGAAGGCAGATCAACAGGCGGCAAGTGCTGCTGATCCGAAGGATATTCAGGTGAGTGATCAAGCGACTGCCGCAAAACCATTGGCAACAGTTGAAACAGCCAAGCAAAAGCTGGAAAAACAAGTGACGCCTTATTTAGTAACCTTTTTGGCTTTAGATAAAGAATTAAAAGCGTTAAGTGCCAATCATCAAATTAGTTTGATGATTAAGCCGAAAATTTTAAATGCAAATTTACCTTTGGCGACAGTGGTTTTAAATTCCAGTAGTTATTTGGGCGGAGCACATGGTTCTTCGTCACAGCGCTATTATAATTTTGACCTGAAACAGAAGAAACAGGTTGAGCTCAATGATATTTTAGCGGCCAATCAAAAAGCCAATTTAGAAAGAAAAGCACATGAGGTTTTTAAAACGTGGGTGCTGGAATCGAAGTTAGCCAATAGTGTTGAAGAATATGAACAGGCGTGGAAATTTACCCTTTCAGATAATTTTTATTTATCTAAACAAGGCTTGATTTTGCAATATGGTGAATATGAAATTGGTCCCTATGTCGTAGGATTGCCACGTTTGACGATTCCTTATGACCAGTTGCAAGGCATATTGAAAAAAGAATATTTACCGCAGGCTGAAGTCAAAGATCAGGCTGTGGCTGCCAGTGCTGCCACTGTAAATAAAGCCAAACCTTAATGCTTTATTCACTGTTTGATACCCATACCCATTTTGATGTTGCCGATTTTGATTCAGATCGGGAACAATTGGCACGCGCAGCCAAAGCGGTTGGGGTAGAACGCTTAATTTTGATTGGTTTTATTCAATCGCGTTTTCAAGCTTTGCTGCAAAGCCAACATGATTTAAATCAATTAGAGCATGCACCGAAAAGCTATTTAGCCCCGGGCTTACATCCTTTTTATATTGAACAGCATCAACTGTCCCATCTTGCCGATTTAGAATCTATTTTAAAAACAGAACAATGTGTGGCGATTGGAGAAATTGGCTTAGACACCTTTTTAAAACAACACAAACAGCCCGAAATTTTTCAAAAGCAAAAAGAGTTTTTTTCTGCACAAATTGAATTGGCTGAGCAGTTTCAGAAGCCCGTGCTTTTGCATATTCGTAAATCGCACGCTGAAACATTGGCGATTTTGAAACAGCATCAATTCAAATTAGGTGGAATTGCACATGCTTTTAGTGGTGGAATAGAAGAAGCGAAAGCCTTTATTAAACTGGGTTTTAAAATTGGTGTAACGGGACAAATTACCAATCCGAATGCGAAAAAATTACATGCCGTGGTGCGGGCGATTGGTGCTGAACATTTGGTGCTCGAAACGGACTGTCCCGATATGACACCCTTATGCTGTCAAAGTTCGACTGAACATCGCACCCGAAATACGCCAGTTAATTTACCGCATGTTTTAATAGGATTGGCAGAAACACTGCATCTTGATCTTGATGTTTTAGCACCACAGCTATGGTTAAATTCACTTCAGGCTTTACAGCTTGAGTGTTGAAAAAGCGTTGTTTAATACCTTTTATCCATAAATATTCGTATTTAATTTTAGACTCTGCTATGAATATCTTGTATTTGGCTTGGTCATGGATTTGTCTCGATTTAATATTTTATCTGGCTTTTACATGACAGAACAGTGGTATAAAAAAGAACAAACCCTATTTATGTATTTAAAATTTTAAATGAAAAGAATGAGTCCATTATGCAAAGTAATAATCCCATTTTAACTCGGGTAGAAACCCACAGTGATTTTAACGACACGATGACCGTGCAAGGCGCGATTCAAAAATCGATCTTACTAACCGTCATTGCGGCTGTAGTTGGATTATCACTATTTTTTTATAGCTTCATCACCTTAAATTTATCACTGGCCTATGCTGCGGCAATGGTTGGTGCAATTGGCGGCTTGATATTGGCGCTGATCACGACATTCAAGCCGAATACTGCACCCGTGTTGGCCATCCCTTATGCCTTGTTTGAGGGGGCATTTTTAGGTGGCATCTCAGTGGTTTTTCAAGTCAAATTCCCCGGTGTACCGTTGCAAGCTTTACTTGCGACTTTCATTACCACTTTGGTGATGTTTACCTTGTATCGCTTTCAAATTATTCGTGCGACAGAAAAATTTAAGGCGGTCGTACTGTCAGCGTCTATTGCGATTGCCATTGTTTTTGTGGTGCAAATTGTAATGCGCTTGGCTTTTAGTTCGAGCATTCCTTACATTTTTGAAAGTAATTGGCTCGGGATTGGTTTTGCTGCGTTTGTTGCGGTGATTGCTTCTTTAAGTTTAATTCTAGATTTTGACCTGATTGAATCATCAGCTGCACAATATGCGCCGAAAGCGATGGAATGGTTGTGTGGTATTGCATTACTCGCAACCTTGGTTTGGATGTATTATTCCTTCCTTCGGTTGCTCAGTTTATTGCAAGGTGATGATTAATCAAGCTAAAAACTAAATTGCTTGTAAGCTCAAGGCCGTTAGATTGAGGTAATGCCAGTCAGTTAATAAATTGACTGGCATTTTCTTTTTTAAATTATAGATACTATGAGATTCACGGAAATGTCATCCGCAATTGTCCGAGGTAAAACTATTTTGAAAAAGTATTGTTTCTGCGATTAATTGATCAATAAAAGGTATTTGACGAGTTTTGCGGTGAGGCGCACTGCGCCGCAAGATGCCTTTCTTGCGAAGCTCTGCTTCTCATTTGGGCTAAACCAAAGAACAAAATGAGCTCCAAGTATTTGATTTAAAGATATATGACTCCGTCGTGAATAATAAAAAGTTAAGGAATTTATTTCTAAAATCCTTAATTGATCAGCATTACCTAGATTGAGGGGCATTTTTTATGATTTTTACAGAACATATTAAAAAAAGGCGCATTATGCAATTTCGCAAATGCTTCAGACTTGGCATTATGCTTGTAAATTATTTTAAGCGAGATTCACATGGCACAAGGACTATTGGCGGGTAAGCGTTTTTTAATCGCGGGTATTGCAAGTAAATTATCCATTGCATTTGGTATTGCTCAAGCTTTACACCGTGAAGGTGCTGAACTCGCATTTACGTATCCAAATGAAAAATTAAAAAAACGTGTAGATGATTTTGCTGCACAATTTGGTTCAACTTTAGTTTTCCCTTGTGATGTTGCTGTTGATGCAGAGATTGACCAAGCTTTTGTTGAATTGGCAAAACATTGGGATGGTTTGGATGGCGTGGTTCACTCTATTGGTTTTGCTCCAGCAAACACTTTAGATGGTGACTTTACCGATGTTACCGATCGTGAAGGCTTTAAAGTTGCACATGACATTAGCGCATATAGTTTTATTGCAATGGCACGTGCTGCAAAACCATTATTAACCGTTCGCCAAGGTTGCTTACTGACTTTGACTTACCAAGGTTCTGAACGTGTGATGCCAAATTACAACGTAATGGGTATGGCAAAAGCATCATTGGAAGCAGGCGTACGCTATTTAGCCTCTAGCTTGGGCAGTGAAGGCATTCGTGTCAACGCGATTTCAGCGGGTCCAATTCGTACATTAGCAGCTTCAGGGATTAAATCTTTCCGTAAAATGTTAGATCTTAATGAAAAAGTTGCACCACTTAAACGTAATGTCACCATTGAAGATGTAGGTAATGCTGCACTATTCCTTTGCTCACCTTGGGCAAGTGGTATTACGGGTGAAATTATGTATGTAGATGCTGGCTTCAATACGGTAGGTATGAGCGCAGATCTCATGGCAGATACTGAATAAAAAAACACTCTCCCTTTAATAAAGGGAGAAGCAAAAGACAATAAAAAAGACCGCATATGCGGTCTTTTTTATGCAAAAGCAAAGCTAAATTACGCTTGACCTTCAGCAGCAACTTGAGCACGTTGCATATTCGCTTCGAATTCAGCATCGAAGTTAATCGGGGTAAGAAGCAATTGTGGGAAGCTTCCTTTTGTTACCATATCATTTACAGCTTCGCGTAAGAATGGGAACAAAATATTTGGGCAATATGCGCCAAGAATATAAGGAAGACGTTCTTCTTCAACGCTATCTACCAAGAAGATACCCGATTGAGTTACATCAACGATGAATGCTGTTTCACCCGCATTGTTCGCTTGAACAACCACTTGTAAAGCCACTTCATAATGCGTTGCATCAATTTTTTCTGCAGAAGAAGACAAATTGATATTGAGTTCAGGCTGCCATTCTTTGGTAAATACTTGCGCCCCAGGTACTTCAAACGAAATATCTTTAGTGTAAATACGCTCTAATGCCAATTGTGGTTGAGCTTGTTGTTCTTCACTCATTCTTTAATCCTTAATTATGAAGAGTTGACTTGATTTAAAGTTTTAAGCCAATAGTTCGTTGAGTTTGCCTTCACGCTCTAAAGCATAAAGTTGGTCAAACCCACCAATGAACTGATCGTTAATAAAAATTTGTGGAACAGTACGGTGATTGGTGCGTTGCATCAATTCCATACGGACTTCAGGCGCTTCATTCGACAGATTAATTTCTTTATAAGCCACGCCTTTACGCTCAAGAAGTTGTTTTGCACGAACACAATACGGGCAAACTGTGGTGGAGTAAATTATTACTTCAGCCATTTAAATTCTCCTTAAGTGAATTATTTGCTTTTAATCAGAGGTAAGCCTTGGGCTTTCCAATTGTTTATACCACCATCTAAACGATAGCTATCAGCATGACCCACTTGTTGTAATGCTGTACCGGCGATTTGACCTAAGTTGCAAATAAACACCAGTGGGCGATCTGAAGATTTTAACTCTTCAATATGGCTTGTAATTTGGCTATACGGAATATTACGGCTACCACTGATATGACCTTCACGGAAGTCTTTCGCATCGCGTAGATCAATCAGCATGGCATTTTTAGCTTTGACTAAAATACCCAAAGATTGTGCTGAAATTTTACGGCCATTGCGTTGTCCTTCTAAAACGAAGAACAAAACAATCAAGACCCCAAGTGTTCCAAACAAGAAGGGGTGATTCCCCATAAATGCCAACCAACGTTCCACAAGTCACCTAATTACAATTTAAAATTGCGTAGAGTATAGCTCATAAATATGGCGATCAAAATCGCCGCTTCAAGGGCTAAGGGTTAAGAAAAATTAATTTTTTTGCTGTGCTTCAGCAATTTCATCGGTTAAACGTAAATAACTGTCTAAACGACGTTGTAAAATTTCACCTGATTCTGCTGCTTGACGCAAGGCACATTGTTTTTCATGCTTATGGGTACAATTGCGGAATTGGCAATATCCCAGCAGATTTTCAATTTCAGGAAAACCACATTGAACTTTGTCTGGGTTCAAATGCCATAAGCCAAATTCACGAATTCCGGGGGAGTCAATCAGTGCTGAACCTTCGCCAAAAGCAATCAAACGCGTTGAGGTCGTGGTGTGTTGACCCAGTGCTGAGTTTTCCGAAATGATATTGGTTTTTTGTGCAGCATCGGGAACAATGGCATTAATCAGTGAGCTTTTCCCAACACCAGACTGACCGACAAAGGCCACAGTTTCACCAGCTAAGCGATTTGCTAACGCGGAGACAGCAGAGGCATCACCCGTCGACTGACATTGCATGACTTCATAACCTAAGGCTTGATACTCTTGCATCAGCTTTAAAATCGGGTCATTTTCTTGAATTAAATCAGCTTTATTTAACACTAAAAGTGCAGGAATTTGGGCATCGGCACACGCCACGATATAGCGGTCAATGAGGCTGGGTGCAACTTCTGGGAAGGATGCAAACACAATCACAATTAAGCTGACATTGGCTGCCACAGGTTTAACTTTGTGGTAACGGTCTGGGCGTGTCAGGAGTGATTGACGTGGATGAATCGCAGTAATAATACCTAAACCGGTGTTTGGATCTGCTTGCCATTTAACCCGATCACCTGTGACCAAGGCTTCTAAATTGGTACGGGTATGACAACGCCATACACTGCCGATTTCAATCGGCTTCCAAAAAGGCTCTGGTTCACCTGATTTGACTTCAGATTTAATGGGATGCTCATCAGGCATTGATAGGGCTTGAACTTCAAGTTGACGACCATAGTGCTGTACCACTAAGCCTTCGAGGTCATTTGAAGTGTCGAGTTCTTCTTGACGTGTTTTCTGTTGTTTCTGAATGCGACGTTGTTGCTGTTCAGTTAAACGACGTTTACGAATTAAAGCCATTCATATCCTAAAAAAACCATGAACTAAGGAAGGCAAAAATAGCATGAAGCGGGGTATGAGTTACAGCCAAGTTGCAATAAATTTGCTACTATAGCCTTTTTTAAGCCTAATAAGATTGCACATTTATGAGCAGCACTCCTGATACCCGCCTCATTTGGATTGACCTTGAGATGACAGGTCTAGATACCGATAACGATAAAATTATTGAGATTGCGACCATTGTGACCGATGACAAGCTCAATATTTTGGCGGAAGGTCCTGTGCTGGCGATTCATCAGTCACCTTTGATCCTCAATGCGATGGATGAATGGAATACCCGTCAACATGGACAATCTGGTCTGATTGAGCGCGTACGCCGTAGTAAATTGACTGCACAAGATGCAGAACAGCAGACCATCGAATTCTTAAAAAAATGGATCAATCCAAAAGTGTCACCAATGTGCGGCAACTCAATTTGCCAAGACCGCCGTTTCATGCACCGTTTGATGCCTGAATTGGAACAATTTTTCCATTACCGTAACCTCGATGTGTCTTCGGTAAAAGAATTGGCGAAACGCTGGCGTCCTGAAATTATGAGCGGTTTGAAAAAGAATGCCTCGCATTTGGCGATGGATGATATTCGTGATTCGATTGCAGAATTGAAGTATTACCGTGAATACTTCTTTATTATGAATTAATCTGTATAGAAAGAGGCTTAAGCCTCTTTTTTTATGGGCTGAAAGACCTGCCCATTTTTTATTTGAATCACATTCAATTGATTCTCTTGAACAGATAGATTATCCGAACAACACAGAATTTGATAAAATGCGCTGGTATTTTTTTAGCTGTTAGATGACGAATGACTGATCTCCCTCAAGATGATGAATATGAGCGCCGCTTTGCAGGTGTGGAAAAAATTTATGGAGAGGATGCTTTTCGTCAGTATGAACATAGCCATGTGATGGTGATTGGGATTGGTGGTGTAGGTTCTTGGGCGGTTGAAGCCTTAGCACGAACAGGCATTGCTGAACTGACCCTGATTGATATGGATGTGATTGCAGCATCCAATATTAACCGCCAATTGCCAGCCATGAGTTCAACCTTAGGGCGGGAAAAAGTTGAGGTGATGGCTGAGCGTTGTTATTCGATTAATCCGCGTATTAAAATTAATGTGGTCGATGATTATTTAACGCCTGAAAATGTTAAAGAACTTTTAGCCAATACGCCAGATGTTGTTCTCGATTGCATTGATGATGTCAAAGCGAAACTCGCGCTAATGCTGCATTGCCGATTTAATAAAATTCCTTTGATTGTTTCTGGTGGTGCGGGTGGGAAGCTTGATCCACTGAAAATTCGAGTGGCAGATTTGTCTAAAACCGAACAAGATCCCATGTTGGCAAAATTGCGCAGTCAGTTGCGTGCCAAAGGCATTTGTAAAAAGAGCAAAGAAAAATTTGGCATTACCTGCGTGTATTCGATTGATAATCCATTTTCAAGCGCAGAGGTTTGTCCAAGTGCAGGCTTACGTTGTGGCGGCTATGGTTCAGCAGTGGTGGTAACTTCAAGTTTTGCCATGGTGGCAGTATCCGAAGTGTTAAAGAAATTGGCTGCGAAAAAAGCTAAAATCGAATCGGCAAAGTCGTGATAAAACCTAAGGGCTGTTGATATTTGAATGTGGAAACCACAATACAACTGTCCTCACCATAAAAAGCACTGCAAATAAGCAGTGCTTTTTTGTGAATGTCTGGCGATTGATTTAAAGCATCTTGATTCAAAGCATCATACAGCGCGTATGCTGAGTTTAAGTTTTCTAAACATGTAGCACCAATTCTAGAATCTTGATCAAAAATCAAAGTCCAAAATAATAAGCACAGATACAAATCACAATGGTTAACAAAATCAGTTTAATCACCCCAGATGCACCGACTTTTTGCGAAGTATGCGCTGTATGCGTTTTTAAATTTTGTGCTGTGTGGGGTGCTGCATGAGCGCCATCTAAAGGATTGGCAACTTCGACTGGCGTCAGTTTTGCAGACTGATAATGATTGGCAACTTTAACAATAAATTTTGCCGTTAAATCATCTAACTTTTGTGAAAAATGACGCAGATTCAGCTGTTCTTCAGGGCTAAGCTCACTACCATCGGCATGATAGGGGTGTTGTAGTTTGTGCTGAATATAGCTTGATAAGGCGTCTAAACGATGCAGCGTTGTATGTGCATAATCCGCTTGATACTCGGTAGGCAGTAACGGGAGATATTTACTTTCTGCCACAGGTGAGCTATCGACACTGTCTAGGTCAGATGGAATGATGCCGTAATAAGGAAAATCTCGGTTTGCAGGTTCGGTAAAGCCTTGAGCAAATTTATTTTCGAACAATTCATTGTTGGTATAAAGCTGAATATCATCCCAATTCGGCTGTTGTAAATCGGCATCTACACGTTTTGCCAGTTTGGGATTCAGCTCAAAACGCCAAAATGTTTCCTGACGGCATTGTTCTTGTTGTGGCTTAGGCACTTCATAGTCATTGTCAGCGCTATACCATTCTGCTAATTCTTTGCCAAAAATCCATGCGGTTTTTTTATGCTGTTCATGACTGATAATAATATGCGGAATCTGTAATAGTTCTACATTAGCATTTGGATTTTTTTCATCATTTAAAAGACTTGAGCTGTGTAAGCTAATACGCTGTGTGCCTTGTTTTTTCAGTGCTTCTAGCCAAACTTGAAAATGTTGCGCAAGTAAATGTTGTGACAAAAGATCACGGAAACGCAAGTTATGTTGGTTAAAAATGGCATGCTGTACCCAATGATTAAAGCTTAAATTTTGCTTTAGATACTCATTACCATAGGTCACTAAAGTCAGTTGTTGTTTCCAAATTTGATCGAGAGCCATTGTTATTGATCTCATGAATATTGGCTTTATCTTATCCTTTTTATAAATCCGGATGCTAATCTAATTTTCCTCTACTGGGAACTTCATCAATACGTTCAAAAACTGTTAGAATATGGGGTTTTATTATATTTTTAAATTGTTGCTTTGAGAGTTATTATGTCATTGGAAGCCCTGACCACTGAAGCGCTCGCTGCGATTGCAGCAGCTCAAGACCTTGCTACACTCGATCAAGCCCGAGTGCAATTTACAGGGAAGAAAAGCCAGCTCGCGGAACAATCGAAGGCACTTGGTAAAATGGACCCTGAAGAACGTAAAGTTTTTGGGGCGAAAATTCACGCGGTACGTGAAGCCATTACGGGTGCATTAACGACACGCCAAGCGGAATTACAAAAAGCTGCACTAGAACAAAAACTTGCTAGCGAAGTGATCGACATTACCTTGCCGGGTCGTGGTCAAAGTGTGGGAAGTATCCATCCTGTGACTCAAGTGCAGGAACGTATTTGTCAATTCTTTACCAAAGCAGGTTTTACTGTTGCGACTGGTCCAGAAGTTGAAGATGATTATCATAACTTTGAAGCATTGAATATTCCGGGGCATCATCCTGCACGTGCGATGCATGACACCTTCTACTTTGATGTGAATCATTTATTGCGTACCCATACTTCGGGTGTGCAGATTCGTACCATGGAAACGCAACAACCGCCTATTCGTATTGTCTGTCCGGGCCGTGTATACCGCTGTGACTCAGACCAAACCCATTCTCCAATGTTCCATCAAATTGAAGGTTTATACATTGCTGAAAATACCAGCTTTGCAGAACTTAAAGGTTTGTTGATCAATCTGTTAAATGAATTTTTTGAAAAAGATTTAACGGTTCGTTTCCGTCCATCTTATTTCCCATTCACTGAGCCAAGTGCCGAAGTGGATATTATGGATGAACGTGGTCGTTGGTTAGAAGTTTTAGGTTGCGGTATGGTGCATCCGAATGTACTTCAAGCAGCGGGCATCGATCCTGAAAAATATAAAGGTTTTGCTTTTGGTCTAGGTGTGGAACGTTTTGCAATGCTTCGCTACGGTGTGAATGATTTGCGTATGTTCTTCCAAAATGATGTGCGTTTCTTACGCCAATTTGCTTAAAACAGATTTAGACCTCTCCCTGACCTCTCCTTAAAAGGAGAGGGGCTTCCAAGCAGGACACAGGGTTCTCCCCCTTTGAAAAAGGGGGAGTTAGAGGGGGATTTAAGAAATTGATTTATAGGTTTTTAACGAAATGAAAATTAGCGAAAATTGGTTACGCACGTGGGTAAACCCTGCCGTTGATAGCGAAACTCTATCTGACCAGCTCACGATGCTGGGTTTAGAAGTCGATGAGATGATTCCAGCCGCGAAACCTTTTACAGGTGTGGTGGTGGGTGAAGTTTTAACTGTAGAACAGCATCCAGATGCAGACCGTTTACGTGTCACGACCGTGAACATTGGTACAGCTGAAACCTTACAAATTGTCTGTGGTGCGCCAAACGTGCGTGTCGGCATGAAAGCCCCTGTTGCAACGATTGGTGCTGTATTACCGGGTGATTTCAAAATCAAAAAAGGCAAACTTCGTGGTATTGAATCACAAGGCATGCTTTGCGGCGCTTCTGAAATTGACCTTGAAGATAAAATTGATGGTCTGTTAGAACTACCAAGCGATGCACCTGTGGGTATCAACATCCGTGAATATCTCAATCTTGATGATCACGTGATTGACATTAGCATCACACCAAACCGTGGCGACTGTTTTAGTATTCGTGGTATTGCGCGTGAAATTGCGGTGATTAACCAGTTGGCTGTAACTGAACCTGTTATTACAGCGGTTGCTGCAACAATTAGCGATGAGAAAAAAGTTGTCGTTGATACCGATGGTTGCCCACGTTATTTAGGCCGTGTGATTAAAAATGTGAATACCAAAGCAGCGACTCCAGCATGGATGGAGCAGGCTTTAGCTCGCTCAGGTATGCGTCAGCACAGTATTTTAGTCGATATTACCAACTATGTACTGATTGAATTGGGTCAACCCTTACATGCATTTGATGGTGCGAAAGTTCAGGGTGCTGTCCATGTTCGTCAGGCAACTGCTGCTGAAAAACTTGTTTTGCTCAATGAACAAGAAGTTGAATTGACTGAAAATGTGATGGTCATTGCCGATGATGAAAAAGCATTGGCGATGGCGGGTATTATGGGTGGCTTGTCTTCATCTGTAACGGATGAAACCACTGAAATTTTCCTAGAATCAGCATTCTTTGCACCGCTTGCAATTGCAGGTCGCGCTCGTCGCTATGGTCTGCATACCGATGCATCACAACGTTATGAACGTGGTGTAGACTTTGAATTGCCAATCATTGCGATGAATCGTGCATCACAATTGATTGCAGAACTCGCGGGTGGTGAATTCGGTCCGATTACGGTTGCAGAAAAACCGGAACTTTTACCAGCGCGTGAAGCGATTGAACTTAAACAAGTACAAGTCGATCAATTGTTGGGCTATAGCGTTGCAAGCGATTTTATTACGGATGCACTACAACGTTTAGGCTGTATCGTGACGCTCAAAGCGCAAGGTGAGTGGAGTGTTATTCCGCCATCACACCGCTATGATATGGCAATTTATCAAGACCTGATTGAAGAAGTTGCCCGTATTCACGGTTATGACAACATTCAAATCAGTCTACCTGTGATTGATGTGAAATTAGCCAAACATCAAGATCAGTTTGAATTACCTCAGCTTCGTCAAACATTGGTGACTTTAGGTTATCAAGAGGCAATCAGCTTTAGCTTTGCCGATGCCAAGCTTGAAAAGCAACTCAATCCAAATGTAAATCCATTGATGTTGGCAAACCCAATTTCAAGTGAATTGGCTGCAATGCGTTCGACTTTATTGTCTAGCCTGATTCCATGTGTACAGTACAATATCAATCGTCAGCAAAGCCGTGTGCGTTTCTTTGAGCTAGGTTTACGTTTTGATTATCAAGATGCAACCAGCATCCATGATTTAAAACAAATCCCGACTTTGGCGCTGATTGCTGTGGGTGCTAAAACAGCTGAATCTTGGCATGCTAAAGCACAGCCGATGGATTTCTTTGACCTGAAAGGTGAAGTTGAAGAAATTTTAGCAGCGGGTCGTGTCGAAGTTGAGTATGCGCGTTCAGAGCGTGAATGGTTGCATCCTGGTCAATCTGCTGAAATTTTAGTGAATGGCAAATCTATCGGTTACCTTGGGTCGTTTACACCCATCTTTAGAAGATGAACTGGATTTGGGCATCACTTGGGTGGCAGAACTTGATCAACAGGCTGTTTTGCAAACTTATGTATCTAATTTTACAGAATTATCACGATTTCCATCGGTAAGACGTGATATTGCGCTTTTAATTAGTGATAAGATTAATGTTAGTGAAATTCAGCAACTTATCGAAAAAACGGGTGGAGAGCTGTTAGACTCAACTTGGTTATTCGATGTGTACACTGGACAAGGTGTTGAAGAAGGTAAACGCTCACTGGCATTTGCAATTCTTTGGCAGCATCCAACCCGTACACTTGAAGATGCTGAAATTAAATCCGGTATGGACAATATCCTACAAGTGTTGGAAAACACTTACCAAGCGACATTGAGGGCTTCATGACAGCATTAACAAAAGCAGAAATGGCTGATCATTTAAGTGAGCTCACGAGTTTAAACCGTCGTGAAGCAAAACAAATGGTCGAGTTGTTCTTTGATGAGATTAGCCAAGCGCTAATCTCGGGCGAGCAAGTTAAACTTTCAGGTTTCGGTAACTTTGAGTTGCGTGATAAACGTCAACGCCCAGGACGAAACCCGAAGACGGGTGAAGAAATTCCGATTTCTGCACGCCGTGTGGTGACCTTCCGTGCTGGTCAGAAATTTAGACAGCGCGTTGGAAATGAGCAGATCGATTGATCTGCTTTTTTATACTTAAATTCTAATTGATACATTGCTTTGAATAATCATGGTTTAACCGTGTGAAGTTGAATTAATGCACAATGCGCTTTAATGACAACATCAATACTCACCACGTTTTTATGCATATTGTATTTTTAGAGTAATAAAAAAAGAGAGCCATTGGCTCTCTTTTTTTACTGTCTAATCTTAAAGATTAGTGAGCAGCAGAAGCAGCAGCAGAAGCAGCGTCAGCAGCAGCATCAACAGCTACAGAAGCAGCATCAGCAGCTACAGAAGCAGCAGCTTCAGCAGGAGCAGCTTCAACAACAGCAGCAGAAGCAGCAGCAGTAGCTTCAGAAGCAGCAGCTACAGCTTCAGAAGCAGCAGCTTCAGCAGCAGGAGCTTCTTCAGTTTTTTTAGCACAACCAACGAAAGCTAAAGTAGTAGCAACTGCAGCAGCAATAGCGATTTTTTTGAATAACATGGCATCACTCTCTAAATATGAGATTAAAAAAAACCCTTGTTAGCCTGTTGATTGCTTTTATTCTGCCTAATATTTTTTAGGTAGTAATAAATAATGCAGAGACAGTCTAACTGGTCTGCGAATATGCTATCACTGCGCATTTTTAAATACTACTGGCTTGATTAAAAAAAAGACTAAAAAAGTTGATTTTCCTTGTATTTTTTAACAGAAAATAACAATCAATTGCAAGGTTTGTATTGGATAAACACTCAATAACTTGCTAAAAAATATCGTTTTTTTCATCTGATTATTTTAATAATCAAAAACTTGCATAAAAATTTACAAAGAAAAAAGTCAATTGTATCTTTATGTAAGTAAAGTCAACCAAATAAAAAGGCTATCGTTAGAGATAGCCTTTTTATCAAAATAACGCAGTTATTAACTGGTTGCTTTACGTTTCATTTGATCGAAGAAATCATCATTGGTCTTGGTTTCTTTCATACGATCCAACAAGAATTCCATTGCCGCCAATTCATCCATCGGATGTAAAAGCTTACGAAGAATCCATACTTTACGTAGATTATCTTCACTCATGAGGCGTTCTTCGCGACGAGTACCTGATTTTTTGATATTCATTGCAGGGAATACGCGTTTTTCAGAAATACGACGATCTAGTGTGATTTCTTGGTTACCCGTACCTTTGAATTCTTCGTAGATCACATCATCCATCTTACTGCCGGTTTCAATTAAAGCAGTTGAGATAATGGTCAGTGAACCACCTTCTTCAATATTACGTGCGGCACCAAAGAAGCGTTTTGGACGTTCAAGTGCATGTGCATCTAAACCACCAGTTAAAACCTTACCAGAAGAAGGAATAACGGTGTTATAAGCACGTGCTAGACGCGTAATAGAATCCAGTAAAATCACCACATCTTTACGATGTTCAACCAAGCGTTTTGCTTTTTCAATCACCATTTCAGCCACTTGAACGTGACGTGCAGGTGCTTCATCAAATGTTGACGCAATCACTTCACCGCGAACGGTACGTTCCATTTCAGTTACTTCTTCTGGACGTTCGTCAATGAGAAGTACGATAAGGAACACTTCAGGGTTGTTACGAACAATCGACTGAGCGATGGTTTGTAGCAACATGGTTTTACCGGCTTTTGGCGGAGCAACAATAATTGAGCGTTGACCTTTACCAATTGGTGCAACCAAATCAACCACACGTGAAGTTAAATCTTCAGTTGTACCGTTACCTAACTCCATAATCAATTGTTCAGTTGGGAACAATGGCGTTAAGTTTTCGAATAAAATTTTATTACGTGAGTTTTCTGGTGTGTCGTAGTTAATTTGATTTACTTTTAATAAAGCAAAATAACGTTCGCCTTCTTTCGGTGGGCGAATTGTTCCTGTAATGGTATCGCCAGTACGTAAGTTGAAGCGACGAATTTGAGAGGGACTGACATAAATGTCATCAGGGCCTGCAAGATAAGAGCCTGCTGCAGAGCGTAGGAAACCAAAACCATCAGATAGAATTTCTAGAACACCATCACCAAAGATCTCTTCGCCATTCATTGCATGGCGTTTTAAGATAGCAAAAATGATGTCTTGCTTACGGTTACGCGCCATTCCTTCTAGGCCCATAAACTCGGCAATCTTGATGAGTTCGCCAATCGGTTTTTTCTTGAGTTCAGTTAAATTCATAGGTGGTCAGATAGAATCAAAATTCTGGAATACAGATGAGAAAAGGGAGCAACATTCAGCCGCTTACACGCAATAAAAATAACGTAATTGTATTTGCACAATAACAATTCAGGGGGCTGATTCATTGTTTCGAAGAATAAAGTGTAAAAACAATATATGTTGCCGAGCGGCGATTTTATGTGTTGTGTCTTGTAAGAAAATGCTGGATTGGAAAATCCTTTATTCCTTGAATATGTAATATAAGAGGTATTATCTTTTTTGTCAATTTATAGACGAAAAAAATACGCTATCCGTAGATAGCGTATTGCATTGAATTGCACTGTTTTGAATTAGATATTTTCTTCAATAAAGGCAGTCAATTTAGATTTTGGTGCAGCACCAACTTGTTGCGCGACAACTTCACCATTTTTGAACATCAATAGGGCTGGAATGTTACGAATGTTGTAGTTGACAGCAGTCGCTTCGCAAGCCGTAACATCAACTTTAACAATTTTAACTTTGCCTTCAAATTCTGTAGAAAGTACTTCTAATACAGGGGCAATTGCTTTACATGGTGCACACCAGCCTGCCCAAAAATCGACCAGTACAGGAACGTCAGATTGTAAAACGTCAGCTTCGAAGTTCGCGTCAGTTGTGTTTACGATAGTGCCAGACATGGATATGCTCCAAAAATTTTAAATAGTTCTATAACGAGAAGTATTACATAGCCTTGTTTAACTATGTAGTGCGATATGTAAATTTTCAAACATTATAGTGAGTTTGTCTAATTGATGCTCACGATATTGATCATCGTGTCCTACAATTATACTTTTGCTTAGAAAATTAAAAACTCATCTCATTTGTCTTTATAAATGGCTTTTAAATTGCATGTATGTGAATTACTCTAAGCATAATTCTTATAGGTTCGTTTGAATAATGTCTGATTTTTTGATTGATGAAGAGTTACTTGCTGCCATCGATATGGGGTCGAACAGTTTTCACCTTGCTATTGCCCGCGTAGATCATGGCGAAGTCAAAAAAGTGGCTTCAATGTCAGAAAAAGTACAATTGGCAGCCGGTCTGGATGAAAATAAAAACTTAACCGAAGCAGCGCAGCAGCGTGGATTGGCATGTCTTGCACGTTTTGTCGGGCGTTTAAGCTCTGTACAAGCCAATCGTATGCGAATTGTGGCGACCAATGCTTTACGCCAAGCGAAAAATGGGCATGAATTTATTCAAAAGGCGGCAGAAATATTACCTAAACCGATTGAAATTATTGCCGGTCGTGAAGAGGCGCGTCTAATTTATTTAGGCGTATCACACACCATGGCAAATAGCGGTCGTCGTTTGGTGATCGACATTGGTGGTGGTTCTACCGAGCTAATTATTGGCGAAGAATTCGAACCCATTCATACTGAATCTTTACAAATGGGTTGCGTCGCTTTTACTAAAGCCTATTTCAGTGATGGCGAAATCAATCAGAAAAATTTTGATAAAGCTGTGGTTGCTGCGCGTAAAGAGCTTTCCGGTATTGCCAATACCTATAAAACAGCCGGTTGGGATACAGCTGTAGGCTCAAGCGGCACCATTAAAGCGTGTCGCCAAATTACCATTAATATGGGCTGGAGCGATGAGCAAGAAAATTTAACCCGTGAAGGTTTAGAAAAGCTCAAAGAAAAATTACTTAAATTTAAAGATATTTCTGAAGTTGATTTTGATGGCTTAAAAGAAGATCGTCGAGCAGTTTTGCCAGCTGGGGTTGCCATTTTATATGCTGTGTTTGATGTGCTTGAACTGGATAAATTAGTCTATTCTGATGGTGCATTGCGTGAAGGTGTAATGTATGACCTGTTGGGTCGTTTCCAACATGAAGATATCCGAGATCGAAGTGTTCAAGCGTTAATGGGACGCTATAACGCCGATCCTAAGCAAGCTGAACGTGTGGTGAAAACAGCGCAGCACTTATTTGATAGTGTTGCTAATGCTTTGAATTTAAACAGTGAAGACAGTGATTTACTGCGCCGCGCTGCATATTTGCATGAAATTGGTTTGGCCATCAGTCACGGCGGTTATCATCGTCATAGTGCATATTTATTGCAACATTCGGATATTGCCGGCTTCTCACAAATTGATCAAAACCATCTTTCACATTTAGTTGCACATCATCGTCGTAAGTTACGCAGTGACAGTCGAGTCGATGTAATGAGGGTCGGGGGTAGCAAATTAGTTTATCTTTGTCTATTGCTTCGTCTTGCAGTTTTACTCAATCATAGTCGTAGCGATGAGATGCTTCCTGCCATTGAATTAAGTGTCGGCAATGAGCAACAATGGCAACTTAGTGTTTCTGGCGATGCCAAACAATGGCCTTTGCTTGTAGCAGACTTGCACGATGAACAGGTGCAGTTCAAGCATTGGGATATTGAATTGAATATTCAGTCGGAACAATTTATCGATTAACAAGTGATTGGTTAACAAGTGATTGTTAATTTAGGGATAATGGTCGACCTATGAAAAATAAAGCTGCTCAATCTAAAGCATGGGCAACAGTTCAAATTGCACGTCATCCGGAACGTCCGCAATTTTTGGATTATGTTGGTGAAATCTTCACTGAATTCGATGCTTTACATGGAGATCGGGTGTTTGGTGATGATGGTGCAATGATCGGTGGCTTGGCACGTTTTAATGGTCAGCCAGTGATGATTGTTGGACAACATCGCGGTCGTAGTACGCGTGAAAAATTGCAACATAATTTCGGGATGAGTAATCCTGAAGGCTACCGTAAATCGCAGCGTTTACTGGATATGGCAGAACGATTTAATCTACCTGTGTTTACCTTTATTGATACTATGGGTGCATATCCGGGTGTGGGTGCGGAAGAACGTGGTCAAGCAGAAGCGATTGCGACCAGTCTTGCACAGCTTTCAAGCTTAAAAGTGCCTGTGATTGCAACGGTACTTGGTGAAGGTGGTTCAGGTGGTGCACTCGGTATTGGTGTAGCAGATCGTGTGATTATGCTGTCTCATAGTATTTATTCTGTGATTTCGCCTGAAGGCTGTGCTTCTATTCTTTGGAAAACAGCTGAAAAAGCCGAACAAGCCAGTGAAGCATTATCATTGACCGCTGAAAAACTCAAAAAAATGGGTATTGTGGAATATGTGGTTGATGAAGGTGAAGGTGCACATTTGCAACCTGAACAAGTCATGCAAGCGCTTAAAGAAGTGTTACAACACGCTTTAGAAGAATTGCAACCAATGGAAGCGAATGAACGATGCGAAGCGCGTTACCAGCGTTTAATGAAGTTTGGCAGCGACAATTTAGGTCTGATGTCTTAAAACAGGAACAACAGTTTCCTGAAAATACCTGCTTTTTAATTGGATGTAGTGGTGGCATGGATTCCATGTTGCTACTGCATCTGATGTCTTATTTATACCCTGAAAAAATCCGTGCCATATATATCGACCATCAATTGCAAACGCTCAGTGCCAGTTGGGGAACATTTGTCTCTGATCAATGTGCTACGTTGAATGTTCCTTGCATTGTGGAAGCGGTAAATGTGCAAGTCTGGAAATCTAGAACAACAAGCCCGTGAAGCACGTTATCAAGCCTATTTAAAATATTTAAAACCCAATGAAATTTTAGTTTTAGCCCATCATCAGCAAGATCAAGCGGAAACATTAATCTTACGTTTGCTTTCAGGTGCAGGGGTGCAAGGTTTATCTGCCATGAAACAGGTCGATATTCGGGAGAACTTTAGCCTTTGGCGACCGCTCTTAAATATTTCTCGTGAGCAGATTTGCCAATGGGCAGCACAGCTGGATGTGCAAAATATTGAAGACCCAAGTAATTTGAATACCGATTATGATCGGGCATGGTGCCGTCATGAATTGTGGTCAGTATTACAAAATCGCTATCCGAAAATGCAACAAGCCTTAAGTCGCACCAGTTATTTAATGCAAGATGCGGATGAAATTCTGCACGATGTTTTACAGCAAGATTTGGTATTTTGTGGGACAACTGCTGTACTCGATTTAAAAAAATTATCTGGGTTATCCAGTGCGCGTCAAAGACAGCTTTTATCGGCATGGATGAAAGGGCAAGATACCTATCGACCTAGTTTTGAGATGGTTGAACGCTTGCGCTATGAAGTGATCGAGTCCAAGTCTGATGCACAAGCGGCCTTGCATTGGAATCAATATTATTATGTTCGTTATCAGCAAAAACTTTTCCGTTTAAGCTTGGATGAATATCTTGCTGATAAAAATCAACTAGATACTTTAATTGCAACGATTCAAGTACAATTCAATCAAAGTATTCAAGTGCTTTCAGGGCAATATCGCGCTGAGCCTGCGCAAATCGGATTATCAGCATCCTTATTGGGTAAAGCGTTAAATTTAGTACTGCGCCAAGGCGGAGAAAAAATTCATTTACATGGGCGAGTGGGGAGTTGGCCATTAAAAAAAGCCATTCAAGAAGCGCAAATTTTTCCTTGGCAGCGTCATACAATTCAAATATTAAGCATAGATAATGTTATGCTTGGTGTTTTTACGCCACAAGGGTTTTGGTTAGCTCAATCTGAATATTGTGAAGTCGGTGGTTGGCAACCAAATTTAATCTCTTAGTTAAAAAATTCTACGTCGAGTATGATTTATGAGTGCAGCTTTAAATTGTAATATTTGTTTTATTGGTGGCGGTAATATGGCTCAAGCCTTAATTGGCGGGTTAATTTCACGTGGTTTGCCTCCAACACGTATTACAGTTTCTGATCCGGTCGAAAAAGTACGTCTTTTATTACAAGAAAAAGATGTCTGTGTGACCGATGATAATATTGCTGCCATTCGTGATGCCGATATCGTCCTTTTTGCGGTAAAACCACAGGTATTGGCCAGTGTATTAAAACCTCTCAAAGGTTTGTTTGAAGGCAAATTGGTCATGTCGATTGTTGCTGGTGCTGAAATTGCAACCATTGCAACGCTTTTAGCAACAGACCGAATTGTTCGTGTGATGCCGAATACACCTGCTTTGGTGCAAACAGGTGCACATGGTTTGTATGCGACTGAAGCGGTTGATAGCAAAGACCGTGAGCTTGCAAGCCAAGTTTTAGCTGCAACAGGTTTAACCCTTTGGGTAAATTCAGAAGCACAGATTGATGCAGTCACGGCAGTATCTGGTTCTGGCCCTGCATATTTCTTCTATATGATGGAAAGCATGATTCGTGCAGGTAAAAACTTAGGTCTAGATGAGAAAGTGGCGACAGCACTGACTTTACAAACGGCCTTAGGTGCTGCGCAAATGGCAATCACCAGTTCAAATACACCTGCGGAATTGCGTAAAAATGTAACTTCACCAAATGGCACCACTCAAGCTGCACTTGAAGTTTTTGATCGTGCACAAATTTCTCAAAATATTCAGGCTGCTTTGGCTGCTGCACAAAAGCGCAGCCAAGAACTTGCTCAAGAGCTAAGTGAAAGTAGCAAATAACTCGTTTTTATTTAGGAAAGTTCCAGTATGGGTGCAAACTCTGCGCTGATTTTTGGCATTATCATTAACGTAGCGATTTTGCTCGTATTTTTTCGTTTTCTCATGCAGTTGGCAGGGGTAAATGCTTATAATCCAGTGGTGATGTCTACGGTTAAAGCAACGAAAATAGTGGATGTTTTTGGTCGTATTTTTCCAACTGTGGCAAAAGGTCGCGTCAATTTAGCGGCTTTGGCTTTACTGTTGCTTTTATATTTACTTAAAATTTTTGGTGTCATGTATTTGTCAGGTGCTATGCCGAATAGTCCGGTGCATTTGCTGATTTTGACTTTTGTCACCATGATTCAAGACCTGATTCGTTTCTGCCGTTATTTAATTTTTGCGACCATTATTTTAAGTTGGGTGGTGATGTTTACTCAATCTCGATCGCCTTATATTGAGGTGATTCAAGAGCTTGCAGAACCATTGTTGGCACCATTTCGTCGTATTTTGCCGAATATGGGCATGATTGATTTATCTCCAATTGTTGCATTTTTATCTTTGTATATTGCTGAAATTATCATGAATGAAGTAGCGATTGCGCTTCTGACAGGGCTTTAAATTTTAAGCAATAAAAAAGGACTCAATCGAGTCCTTTTTTATTGCACTTATTTTAAGGATTAATGCGCCTCATCCCAATTCATACCTTTACCCACTTCAACAATCAGCGGAACTGAAAGTTTCACCACCGATTGCATCACTTCAGCCAATTTAGGCGCAAGTTCATCAGCAATATCGGCATCGACTTCAAACACCAATTCATCGTGCACTTGTAATAACATTTTGGCTTGATCTTTCGGTAATATTTTATCGACTTCAATCATCGCCATTTTAATAATGTCCGCAGCACTGCCTTGGAGCGGAGCATTGATTGCCGCACGTTCAGCACCTTTACGTACCATCATATTGCGTGCATCAATATCAGGCGTATATAAACGACGACCTAAAATTGTTTCGACAAAACCTTGTTCCAAAGCCACTTGACGAGTGCGTTGCATATACTCATAAATGCCCGGATAACGATGGAAATATTGTTTGATATAGTCTTGAGATTCTTGACGGCTAAAGCCTAACTGACGAATCAAACCAAACTCAGACATGCCATATAACAGACCAAAATTGACAGCTTTGGCTTGACGGCGTTGGTCATGCGTTACATCTTCTAGCTCAATGCCTAAAACTTCAGCGGCTGTACGACGATGCACATCTTGCCCATGATTAAAGGCATGCACTAAAGCATCATCTTGAGAAAAATGTGCCATTAAACGAAGTTCGATTTGCGAGTAATCGGCTGCAAGTAGAACGCGACCTTTGGGTGCAACAAACGCTTTACGAATTTGACGCCCAATTTCTTCACGGACAGGAATATTTTGCAAGTTTGGATCGGTCGATGATAAACGACCAGTTGCCGTGAGCGCCTGATGATAACTGGTATGGACACGACCACTGTCATTGTTGGCCTGTTTTTGTAGACCATCGGTATAGGTACTTTTAAGTTTTGAAAGACCGCGGTATTCCAAAATTAACGCAGTAATCGGGTGATCAATTTTTTCTAAAATACTTTCACTGGTGCTGTATTGTCCAGTGGCAGTTTTCTTGCCACCTTTTAATCCCAACTTATCAAACAGGATCTCACCGACCTGTTTTGGCGAGCTGACATTAAAGCTTTGTCCTGCCAATTCGGTAATTTGATTTTCTAAATTTTGAATGGCATTTGCAAAATCCACCCCTAATTGATCGAGGAATTTTAGATCAAGCTCAATGCCGTTTTCTTCCATCATGGTCAGAACACGGGCCACAGGCATTTCAATATTATGCAAAATATTGTCGAGTTCAGGTACGGCTTTTAATTTTTTCGACAACACTTCATATAAGCGATAAGTCACATGTGCATCTTCAGCAGCATAATGCGCAGCGATTTCTAATCTCAATTTGATTAAAGGTTTTTTGTTTCACCCCTTTGCCCGCAACTTGTTCAAAGGTGGTGGTCAAATGGCTTAAATATAAACGTGCCACATCATCCATGCCGTGACGCGTTGCCACAGAATTGAGCACATAAGAAGCCAGCATGGTATCGAAATACCAGCCTTGTAATTCAATGCCATGATTCTGCAAGATATGTGCATCATATTTTAAATGATGGCCAATCTTTTTAACCGCAGCATCTTCTAAAATGGGTTTGATTTGCGCAAGAACCGTTTCACGGTTCAGTTGTTCAGGTGCACCTTCATAGTCATGTGCCAGCGGAATGTAATAGGCATCATGGGCATCAAATGCCACTGAAAAACCGACCATTTCTGCAATACGATAATCTAAACTGGTGGTTTCAGTGTCAAATGCAAAACGTTTTTCAGTGCTGAAACGCTGGAAGAATTTATCCCAGTCTGCTTGGCTTAAAATGGTATGGTAAGTGGCTTGTCCCAATTGATCATCGACACTGCTCATGTCGGCTTGATCTTCAGTTTTAATCACTTCTTCTGTATGTGCAGATTTCTCAATCACTTTTGAGGTTTGTTTATAGACCGAACTATTTGGATTATTGGGATGGTCTAAAGACTGTAATTGGTTACGAAATTCAAGTTCGGTATAAAGCTGACGTAAGGCTTCGACATTCGGATCAGCCAGTTTTAAATCGTCATAAGTGAGATTTAAATCTAGGTCAATCACAATACTGGCCAGTTGATGGTCGAGGGCAATGCCTTCGACATTGTCTTTAATATTTTGACCGACTTTACCTTTGATTTGATCGACATTTTCTAAAATGCCACCGATAGAACCATATTCGGTTAAAAGTTTAGCTGCCGTTTTTGCGCCTACACCGGGTACGCCACGAATCCCATCAGAAGCATCACCCATCAGGGTTAAATAATCGATAATTTGATTCGGCCAAACCCCGAATTTTTCAAAGACCCCATTCACATCCATTGGCTTATCTTTAAAGCTGTCTTCTAAAGTCACTTTGTCCGTGACCAGTTGCGCCATGTCTTTGTCGCCGGTGGAAATGAGCACTTGATGACCTGCTTTTTCAGCACGTTTCGCCAGTGTTCCAATCACGTCATCGGCTTCAGCACCCGGCAGGGTGTACAAAGGAATGCCTAAAGCACGAATCAGATTGTGCAGATAAGGAATCTGTTGCGAAAGTTCCTCTGGCATACTTGGTCGATCACCTTTGTAAATCGGTGAAAGGAGATGACGGAAAGTTGGCTCTGGCGTATCAAAAATGACGGCCATATGCGTCGGTTGAATACGACGCATCAATTTTTGAATCGCAGAAATCGCACCACGAATTGCGTTGGTCTGTAAACCCGTAGAAGTGGTTAGTGGTGGCAGTGCATGGTACGCACGAAATAAAAAATATGAGCCATCGACCAAAACAAATGGTGGCATTGAAAGATTCCTAATTCAAATAACCCGCTTATTGTACGTGATTTTACTGCTGATCACAGGCACATCATGAAAGATGCATGTTACCGAATATCTGATGAATGCTTAAAAATCAAAGTCGGAGCTGTTGTATGATCAATTCATCAGGATGCAGAGAAAGACAAGATGCACAAAGGGCAGAGCGAAATCCGGATGATTTGGCTGATGGTATTGATTATTGTCGGTGTGGGGGCGTGGTTTTTTAAACTACAGATCTTGACTTATTTGTGTGGCTTAGCCTTTGTCATGAGTGTGATGCAGTATGTCGATACGCTGCAAACACCCGCTGCCCAGATTGCGACAGAGACGCATATCTCATTGCAAGAAACCTCAAAAGTTCCGCTCTATCTTGCATCCATTATTGCGCTTGTGGGTGGGGTAATGGAGTGGAGTCTTGGTTGTCGGTGCAGGAATCACAGCTTGGATTTTTTTCTTCCTGCGTTGGTTACGGCGTTTAGAAGCCTTGTTAAATCAAGTGCAAATACGATTACAGCAAGTTCAAACCACGACTTATGTTGCTATTGAACCGACATCCCATACAGAACCGCCTGAATTAGCAACGACATCAAACTCGATCAGTTTGGTTGATCAGTTCAGGCAATGGATATTTCAGGGTAATCCTGTTTTAAAAGTTGCCATTTTGGTACTGATTATTGGCATCGTGTTATTGCTACGTTTTGCCACCGAACATTGGCAGTTGAGTTTGGCGTTGAAACTGGCGATTGTTGCAAGTGTAAGTGGTGCAGTGACTGCATTGGGCTATGGATTACAGGCTAAAAACCGCAGTTTTGCTTTGGCTTTAGAAGGTTTAGGTTTAGCGGCATTATTTTTGACCTTATTCTTTGCCTATTACAATGGGGTAATTGCGACTTTAGGGATCGCGGCATTGTGCTTTGCGGTCATTATGTCGCTCACCCTGTATTTAAGCTTAAAGCAGCAATCGATTGAATTGGCACTGATGGCCATGATCATTGCCTATATCGCACCGTTCACTTTACCTGTTCGCAATGCGACCGCGGTTGAATTGATTGCTTATTATGTGGTGATTAACCTTGCGGTTGCTGTACTGAGTACATTACGTCCGTGGAAAATTCTGAATCAGATTGCATTCCTCGTCACGGTGATCGTGGGTGGCAGCTATGCCTTTTATCAGGGCGAAACAGAAGAGCGTAGAATTTTAACGGCACTGGTTGTGGTACATACCGCCATTTTTGTTTGGCTGAGTTTTCGCTTTAGTCAGCTGCTTGCCAAAGCGGATCTTGCTCAATTTAAACTCAAACCTGCTTTAGATGTCGCGCTGATTTTTGGTGCGCCTATTGTGGGCTATATTTTTATTTATTTAATGTATTTTGATGAAATGTATTGGCAAGCCGGTGCAAGTTTAGACTTTGCAGTGGTGTATGCAGGACTGTATCTGCTTTCTAAACGTCATCAAGCAGTGCAACTGATTTCGCAAAGTTATTTAAGCCTCATGCTGATTTTCTTGGCTTTAATTCCGCCGATTCTTTTACCTGAACAATGGAGTGTGATGGGTTGGGCGGTCGAAGGTTTAATGATTTTTATTTATGCCTTATATCGCGAATCGAATGTCAGTCGTTATCTGGGGATGGGGTTATTGGTCGTTGCAGGCTTATCCAGTTTTTATTATCTGGCGGAGCTGAGTCAATTTCCACGTGCAATGTATTGGGGGCTGTGTCTGAGTTATTTTGCGGTGGTGTTGCTTGCCAATAGTCGTGCATCTTTTCGCAAGCAATTGAGCCATGCCACGATCGCTTTTCATTGTTTGCAGATGCTGTCCGCAACCACGATGTTGATTGTTTTATTGCTTGATCAAATCGATAGTGCGAGTCAGTTGGTGATTTGCTTATTGATCGTCAGTGGATGCTATTTGCTGATGAATGAAGTCATGTTGTATTGCAAAGCCACATGGTCGTGGTTACTGCCGAAATGGCTTGGGTTAATTCCAGTCTTTATTTTGGCCTTTATTATTGTGCTTGATCAGAGTCAGCAAGGCATGATCGTTTGGTTATCGACTTTTGACCGCATTGCTTTTGCACTCTCTGGTTTAATGTTGACTGCTTTGTGGCTGCGTCCCATGTTGGGCGTTCGAGCCGAAAAAGAGTGGGTGAGTTTCGGCGTTTTGCTTAGCCTCGCCATGAGTAGTTTAAGCTTGGTTCCGAGCATGCCGTATATGAGTGTGGTGATCTTACCTTTGCTGTTCTGCGCTTGGTGTTATTGGCAAGTGGATAATCCAGATTGGAAAATATTTTGGCAAGCACGCAGTACTTTGCTTTTAATGGCGACTTGGATGCTGTGCTCGCAACTCTTTACCCAGCAAGCATTCCAAGCGTATGTGTTGCCCATTTTAAATCCATTTGATTTGGTCAGTATCGCCATGTGGATTGGGTTTATGTGGATGCTGTCCTTACAGGTTAAATCAGGTTTGGATAAAGGCATTGTTGCTGTGCTGATGGTGCTCAGTTTGCTTTGGCTCAGCAGTTATATTGTACTGCGTGCATTACATGTTTATTTAGGCACACCATTTAATGAACTGGCTTTGTGGCAAGATGGCACGGTTCAACTCAGTTTGACTTTACTTTGGGTTGGTTTGGCCTTTATGACCATGAGTTTAGCCAGTCATAAACAGCTGCGTTCAGTCTGGATTTTGGGCGGCAGTATCTTGGTGATGGTGACCTTAAAATTGGTACTGTTTGATTTGTCCCATATTGGTACGTTAACTCGGGTGATTTCATTTTTAGGTGCAGGCTTTGTGATGTTGATGATTGCTTATATCGCCCCGATGCCTGAAAGTGAAAAAATTTGATATTTTTACCTCTCCCTTGCAGACTCGAAATATAATCCGAGGATACTCACCTTTATAAAAGGCAGGAAAGTCCCTCTTTGAAAAAGAGGGATTTAGGGAGATTTTATTATTTTAAATTAGGCTCTCGTTTTATTTCTTTGGCATTGGCATATTGATCAATATCGGCATCATTTAAAGGCTGCATATTGGTTGGTCGATCGACAAAGCCCATTTTAGGTACGGGAATTTCAATTTGATTGTCGACGAAACCATTACGGATTCTTTCTTGCATTTCATCGCGCACTTTTAAGAAATTTTCATGGTTACACCAAATCGCAAATAACAGTTCAATCGACGATTCACGGAATGCGGTCACGGTCACTGCGGGTTTCGGGTCGGCCAAAACCAATGGATATTTATTGGCAACATCAAGCAGCACTTCGCGAACTTTAATAATATCTTCATGAAAGTTAATCGCTAGGGTGATGGGAATACGCCGTATCGGAAATTTTGACAAGTTATGCACAGGGGCACGAATCAACTGCTCATTCGGAAGCCGGACATATACATTGTCTTGGGTTAGTAGTTTGACAGAAAGTAAGTCAATCGAAATGACCTCACCTTCAATGGTGTGTCCACGAATTAAAGTCAATTGAATGGTATCGCCAATTTCAAAAGATCCCTCACCAATCAAGAATAAACCGCTGATTAAGTTGGAAGCCGAGGTTTGTGATGCAAAACCCAAAGCAACGGTTAAAATACCTGCCGCACCTAAAAAGACACTCAGCTTAAAGCCTGCTTCTTTTAAGCTCGCCATGACAAAAATCAAGAAGATGAAATAGAAAATACCGCGTCGCCACACCAGACGTTGATGTGCATTAAAACGTGAACCAATGGTACGAATAAAGGCGTTCGATACGAATCGGGCAATCAGAAAACCAATAATGGCTAAAATTAGAGCCACTAAAATTTCACTGAGACGTTCAGTATTGATATTGGTGAAAATACCTTTGAGGCTACTGGTGATTTCTTTTGGAATATTTGAATCGGCCATTTTGCCCCCTAGAAAAATGAATCAAACATATTAAATAAAGCACTTTCTGGCGCACGTGGTGGATGCACATGCATGACTGCACCTGCATGTGGCGGTGTACGGTTTTCGATACGAATCCGAGGCGGTCGATCCAAACCTTCATGTAAAACTTTAATTTGCGACGTCCATAATCGCCCCGTACTTTCACTATAAAACAGCGGGAGTGCAGAAACGGGTACATTCATTCGGTCAAAGCGTAATTGTTGATGACTGGTATTATGAAATTCAATCGGGGTGACGGCACGAAAGGCACGCGGTTTTAACTGATGTAATTCGGTACGACCATCAACAGCGGTCGCATAGCAAATTTCGCCCATACGATGATTTGGACCAAACCAAGTGTCTTTGGGCAGAATGACTGGAATATCAAACAGTGGATCTTTTTGCCCTTCGACAAAACCAGAAATCCATAAGGGCGTGCTGATATATAGTGTGCCACGTTGTCCGGCAGGAATATAAATCGGATCGACAGGTTTGATCACCACAGAACGGTCGGCTAAACGCGGCATCAATTGCAATTTACTTTGCGTTGATTTGAACATATAGCGTTCTATTTGCGCAGGCTGAGGAAAACCAAAATGAGGATCCTCAATCGCATGCCACTTTTGTTCATAGTCATACTGAACTTGTGGGCGATGAAATTCCATCCGCCATTCTTGTAATCCACGCGTCAGGCGAAATAACAGTGAACCAAATTGCCATGCTTTGGGCTGATTTAATTCAAAGCTGTATTCGCCCCACCATTTTAAATTGGGATGCTCAGGTTCGATCAATTCATTATGTTTAGACAACAGCACATTTCCTATATTGCTTAATCAGTAAAAAACAGACTTCACGCTGCCATATGCTTAGAGTACACTCAAATCAATTTATCCATCATTATAAACTTTGATGCAAATACTTAAACAATTACAAATACCCTATAGTTTTGCTAAGCGTCATGGCGTATTGCTTCGATACGAGGGTGATCAAGCCTTTATTGTACGCCGTGAAAATACGCCATTGCTTGCGATACAAGAAGCCCGCCGCTATTTAGGCTCATCCTGCGCAGTATCAATTATGCAGTGAACAAGAGTTTCATCAATTGCTCAGTTCAAGCTTTGCAGGGGATACAGGCGAATCGCAGCAAGTGGCTGCGGGTTTAGAAGATCATCCAGATTTACTTAGTTTGGCAGATTCAGTACCTGAAGCTGAAGATTTGATGGATCAGGAAGATGATGCTCCGATTGTTCGTCTGATCAATGCTTTGCTCTCTGAAGCCATTCGTGTCGGTGCCTCCGATATTCATATCGAATCTTTTGAGAAAAAATTGTCCGTCCGGTTACGGGTTGATGGACAACTGCGCGAAATTGTCCAACCTCGTCGTGAACTTGCACCATTGTTGGTGTCACGTATTAAAGTCATGGCAAAACTCGACATTGCGGAAAAGCGCGTGCCGCAAGATGGTCGTATGTCTTTAAGGTTGGCAGGACGTGAAGTCGATGTGCGTGTCTCGACCTTACCTTCGTCACATGGCGAACGTGTGGTGATGCGTTTACTCGATAAACAAGCAGGGCGTTTGAATATGACGCATTTGGGCTTAATGCAGCCTGATTATGAACGTTTGACGCATTTGGTGCATCGTCCGCATGGCATTATTTTGGTCACTGGGCCAACAGGTTCAGGTAAAACCACTACTTTATATGCAGCCTTATCGGACTTAAATGATGGCTCAAAAAATATTTTGACCGCGGAAGATCCGATCGAATACCAATTGGAAGGCATTGGGCAAACGCAGGTCAACACCAAAGTGGATATGACCTTTGCTCGGGCGTTAAAAGCCATGTTGCGTCAAGACCCTGATGTGGTCATGGTGGGGGAGATTCGTGATTTAGAAACCGCAGAAATTGCTGTGCAAGCCTCATTAACCGGTCACTTAGTCCTGTCTACGCTACACACCAATACTGCGATTGGGGCAGTCACACGATTAAAAGATATGGGGATTGAACCCTTCTTACTGGCAAGTTCTTTGATTGGGGTGGTCGCGCAGCGTTTAGTGCGAACCTTATGTTCACGTTGTGCTACATGGCACGATGCTGATGCATTTGAAACTGAACTTTTTCGGCATTTAAATGCCGAAGCTGAACTGAAGTTGCCACAACCGAAAGGCTGTGATCATTGTTCACATACGGGTTTTATGGGGCGGACTGCAATTTATGAAATTGTCCCTGTTGATGATCAAATGCGCCGTTTCATCCATGGCAATGCTGCGGAATATGACTTAGAGGCTTATGCACGTAAGCAATCAGGCTCTATTCGTGATGACGGTTTAAGAAAAGTATTACAAGGCAAAACTACTTTAGAAGAAGTGTTACGGGTGACCAATGAAGCTGCGGATTAACGCGAAGTATTTTGATTGTTTATGATTTGATAAATTGCTGAACGACCAAAGTTCGGCAATTTTTTTATCCATTATGCATGAAATAGGGCGGTTGAGTGACCTGAGTTGTATTTTATTGATGATTTACATCTTATTGAATCAATGAAGAATTCTATCCTAAAATGATGAGCTTTATTTTAGGATAGATTGAGTGCTTGTTTAGGTAATCACATTCAACGTCACATTAATATTGCCACGAGTCGCATTAGAATATGGACAAACGATATGCGCTGCATCAACTAATTTTTGTGCTTCAGCTTGATCCATACCTTCTAAATGAATATTCAATTTCACTTCAATCCCGAAACCTGTAGGAATTGGGCCAATACCGACTTCGCCTTCAATATAAGGCATCTTTGGAAATATTGAGTTGATCTCTGCTTTGCAACGAATTTCATTGCACCGAGGAAACACGCAGAATAACCTGCTGCAAAAAGTTGTTCCGGATTGGTGCCTCCACCGGCACCGCCCATTTCTTTAGGTACGGCTAATTTCACATCTAAAACGTTATCTGATGATGTAGCACGACCATCACGTCCACCTGTCGCTTTGGCTTTTGCTGTATAAACCGCTTTTTCTAAAGACATTTTGTCATCCCTTGTGAGTTTTTATCAAGATTTTATCTTGGATGATTTGGAGGGGAAAATAAGCAGTGATTTTGTAATTTTTATATAGGAAGATTTTTTACTTTGCAGGAAATAGATTTAGAACGTCATCAGTTTGCGATGTTGTATCAAAGGCATCGCTGCACGTATCGCCTGTTGTTCTGGTAAATCGAAAGGAACGGTCATCAGCTGAGCACCCTCAGCTTCTGTCATTGCTAAAATTTGACCGCGACTATTGCTTGCCCCTGCATGTCCCCACGTTTGACGTTTTTCACCGTGCCAGCCTTGCTGTGCAGCGCCTAACACATGACATTGACTGTCCATTGCCCGTGCTTGCAACAATAACTGCCAATGCATTTGACCTGTGGTGTAAGTAAATGCCGCAGGTGCGGTCAATATATTGGCACCTTGAGCACGTAAAGTGAGCGCTAATTCAGGAAAGCGTAGGTCATAACAGACCATCAGCCCAATATGGCCAAAGGGCGTTTTGGCAACGACAACATCTGTTCCAGGTTCAAAAAATTTAGATTCTTGATAGCCACCGACAGCATCACCGACTTGCACATCAAACAAATGAATTTTGTCATAACGTGCTTCGGTACGCTCAGGGCTAATACACAGGCTGACCGTACGGACACGACCATCAGCAATGATTGAACCATCAGGGCGGAAAGGACAGGGAAGTGTCCCCGCCACAATCCAAATTTGATATTGCTGGGCAAGATGTTCTAAGCGCTGTTGAATGCTTTCAAACTGCGCTGCTGTCTCACGTTGTTTTCCAGCTGCAAAACAGACAAAGTTTTCAGGGAAAACAATCAGCTCAGCACCATCTGCTTTACTTTGTTGTATCAAAGACTCGATCACGATGAAATTGGCTTCAATATCATCTTGGGAATTCATTTGTACAACAGAAAGTAAAGTCATGTGGTGAGCTCTAATCAATAATTTTTATACGTTTTGTTGAGATACGTGCTCAATACTATCTTGTTCTTTTTGCAGCTGCTTAACCAAAGGTTCAAACATATTCAAGTTGTTTTCATTCAACTTCATCAGTGTTTTATGTGCATCTAAAACAGTGGTTAACATGGTGTTATGACTAATGTATTCTTCCATTAATTCACGTGTGCATACTTTTGGGTCACCACAATAATTTAAGATCACAAAAACTTGACCCAGACCCATACTATTGGCCAAAGTCGTAATATCGGGATTAGTAGATAACATGACCGCCTGAATGTGATGAATTTGCTTGAGCTTGAGACCAAGCTTGGCGAGTACACCTAAAACAGTACTATCAATAAATGTCGTTTGGGTTAAATCTACGATTGCCCCAACCACATTCGATTGTTGTTCAATTTTACTAAGGAGTTTGTCTAGACTGATACAAGATTGGGCACGCACTTCGCCAATAAGCTTAAAAATATGCGTTCCATTCAAGCTTGCGTATTCAACATGACCTGTTGACATATAAATGCCATTTGCAGAGAAGGATTGTAAAATTATCACATAGGGCCACTAGAGACTCAAGTAGCCAAATGGCGTAGTTTACTGAGTTGAAAGTTAACATATTGATTATATGATTAATTCATTCTGCGTAAACTTAAGATAGCAATGTCATCTGCCACGTGTTCAGGGGCTTGGAATGATTGATTCTGCAAATGGAAGACCAATTTTTCAAATTGTTCGTTTAGACCGCCATCAAAAGGTTCGAGTGCACCATCGGAACAAATAATAAACCGTGCATGACGATTCAACACACAGACAAATTCTTCAACTTCAAGATCTTCAGTTAATCCCAAGGGAAAACTACTGGTATTGAGGATTTTAGGCGGTTGATTCGGTTCAAAAATAATCGCAGGCGGATAATGTCCAGCGCTTGACCAGCGTAACTGATGGGTTTCTAAATTTAAGACCCCTGCAATCATCGTAATATGTTTTTCAATATTTTCTTGAACCAGCATGCCATTGAGTTTTTTAATCAATTCACGCGGGGTTTTAGATCGACCATGAAAGGCAGCCATCCAAGAGGTAAGTAAACTGCTGGTTACGCCATGTCCAGAAACATCAGCCAGATAAAACATAATTTCTTTATCGCTGATTTTCCAATAATCGTACCAATCACCAGACAAATAGGCAGAAGGTTGAAACAATGTTTCAACCTTATAGTTCATCAATTCAATTGGATTGGGCAGTAAGCATCTTTGTAAATGTGCAGCTGAGGGTAAATCACGACTATCTTGATTGCGCTTATATTGCGCATCAATTTTAAGTAATGCACCTTCAGGATCACGCGGGAGTTTATTCCACACCCAACCTGCTAAAGCACCCAGTTCCCATGCTTGAGCTAAGGCAGTGCCTTCATTTTCAAGGGCCAGCACAATTGTGGGGAGCGACCATTGATGGGTGAGATAGTCTTGCACATCAGCAATGGCTAAAATTGTGGGATCATACAAATCAATATCATCTATACAAATCATTTGCACACCCGGTAGTGTGCTGACTACTTGATCTAAATAAGGAATATTGCGAGTTGGTTGAATGAAATACATAAATAAATTGTATGACCCTTAAAGTGATAACGTACAAAGTTGTACTATAACAATCTAATGATCAGCAAAGAAAGATGCTCAGCTGATCATATTTTGAATACATGGAAAAGACTTATTTGCTTGTTGTATCGACATCATCTTCTTGCACAGGGGTATCTTGATCATCTTCTGGCACGTCATTTTCGGTGCTATCTTGATCATCATCAATAAACATTGACTCAGATTCTAGTCCTTTTTTTTCTGCAATGGCGAAATTTTTACGTTGTAAGTAAATATCACGAATGGCAGCATATTTATCGCCTTGTAACACATCTTCTATGTCTAAAAGTTGAGAACGAGCATCAATACCGCGTAAAACTTGGTCTGTCCAATAAAGCCCTTCACGATCCTCAAAGATATATTTTTGTGGTCGGGCTTGGCTATCTACCGCTAAACCAATTGCATCACGGAAGGTACTTGGGCCGAAAACAGGTAACACCAAATAAGGCCCTGAAGGAACACCATAATAACCTAAGGTCGTACCAAAATTTTCATCTTCGATCGTGAGACCTAAATGTTGAGCGGGATCGGCAAGACCTAAAGTGGTGAGGGTATTAATGGTAAAACGCCCTAAGGATTCCGCAGCTCGAAGTGGCCGACCCTGAATCAGTTGATTGACTGCATTCCATGGTTCACCTAAATTTTTACGAAACTGACGATAAGAGTCCCGAACATCAGAGGGCACTTTTGCTTTGTATTGAACAGCCAGCGGTCGAGCAGCATGACGGTCTAAGGCATCATTGAAAGCATATATCTGTCTATTTAAGGGTTGTAACGGATCTTTTTCGCTTTCAGGCTGAGTGGCATTGGCATTTACTTTTAAATCTTTAGCTGTGACATTTTTTAATTCTTTTAATGCTTCAAGACGAGGATGTTGAGCACCTTGGATTTGCTGCATCGAAGATGTTTCTAAGCCTTCTGCTGTTGGTAATTTAGAATTATCAATCGAATCATTTGCAAATACAGGAGAAATTAACCCAAAAGATAAAAGGCTAGCCCAAACATAATGGAAGTGACGCATAAAAAATCCTAGAGCTCTATAGTAAGCTGGTGCTTAAAGCTGAAACTACGTATTAAAGTATATTAACAGGTCTTTGAATGTGCGTATTAAAACAAATTTGATCAAAAAATGTAGAAAAAGAAGACAAAAAGCCTAATTTCGAGTAATAAATAGTCGGTCGTTAAAAATAATGTAAAAAGGGGGT
>CAWETQ010000021.1:0-29393 GCA_963812025.1 uncultured Gammaproteobacteria bacterium | reverse complement strand
TTTTATAAATACTTAAAAAAGATTGATTTAATGCAGGAAGTAATAGTATTAGTGCAAGTTTTTTTACAAAAACTGGATCTTCCAGATCTTTAGATGTTATTTTTTTGTTAGGTGCAATAAAAATATGAAATTCTTTAGGATCATCATGATCGACAAAGATATCCGTCATATATCGCCACTAAATAATGCAACACGTAATAGGTATGGATGGGAGAAATAAAGATCTCGCGCAAGTACTGGTTTTGGGATTTGAATGATCCATCCGTTAAAATTGCTACTTGTATCCTGATGTTTGACACTGAAACAATTGCGATTTCGAAAATGGGGATGTGTATTTACGTTGGGATCTTCAATATTTGTCTTGTTTAAAACTCCTAGGTTCATAGTGAGCTTACAGTTGAATAAAGGTGTCGGGTCAATTTGGTTCAGTGGTGTTTTGTAGTGATATAACAGCATACTTTCGATTGGCAGCTTAAGATTGAAATATCTGTCTTGTACTGGATTGTATAAAGTCGTATTGATATTAAAACGAGTTTTACCACGATGAGTGATCTGTGTTGCGTAGTAATATATAGTTTCTTTCGGTAAACAGCCTAAAGGAAGATTAGCCACTATTTATACCCCATAATATTATTAAAAAATCTAAGAGCTTCAGGCGTTAATCGCTCTGACTTAATCCAGATTGACGTAAAAAAACACTCGGTGGATAGTCTTTATTCTCATTGTGTTGATGAATATATGTACGAGTCAGTCTGACGTATTTGATAACAACTCACTAGACTCAGCGTAACGAGCTAGAAATGCCTTGGTCAATGGTAAAAGGTTCCAGTTTTTTTCAATTGTACTCACCGACCAAGTTGCTCTAATAAAAAACTTTTTTGTCCATTGCTGTGAGTCGAGATCTTCTAATAATTCATCACGTATTTTGATAAGTTGTTTAACAAACTGGCGATCTCTCTCTTTCCAATCTACACGTGGTTTGGGTAGGGAAGAGGGTAACGTTACAGCGGATTTATTAGTCAGTAATAGCCAGTCTTTATGATTACGGTATAATCGGGCATACATCGCTTGATCACATTGACGTGCTTGTTTAACAGAAATTTGCTGAATTAATTTTGTCCATTGTTTTTGATCCTCAGATAATATTCCATCTACTTATTGTTAATACATATTGGGGCAGCCTCTTTCTCTATACCCGTTGAAGCAACTTCAATATATTGCCTATATGTTTCAATCGGATTTGCTCTGGAACAAGAGCTTTTAATACGAGTAGGTGCTCGATATAAGAAAATGCTTTACGATGTTTTCTGAATATATTTTTTAGCCAGCAGTTTTCACCGACTAAATCTGCTAATTGATAATAAGCTAGAAAACTTTCGCCCCAATAATCTAGTATCACCTGACGGATTTTTTCGTAGATGTAATATTCTTACGACTTAAGAGTAGCTCGTCTTTTAAGATATTAAAGTAAGCACGTGATAAAGTCGTATAATCTTGAATGACTATTGTTACTGAAGATGTAAGTAGCTCTTCAATTGATGAAGCAAGTTCAAGGTGATGTTTTAAGTCCTGAGGATTTAAGACAATCTGCGATGATTCTTTAAGTGCTTTCAAGTCAGCATAATAGAATTTTCGGTCAAGCCCCGTACACGAAAGAAGGCTAACAAATAGTGGTTGCTTGTGAGTAGTACAGTACTCATACCCTGTAACTTGCCAGTTCCGTTTCCAATAAATTTCGCCATATTTTTTTATTTGTTCTTGCCAGCAGACAGGGCAGAATCTAAAAAAATCAGTCGATTTGATGCGTGAAGCATTTTTCCCTAATTTAGTGTGCAATGGTTTATGTTGATTGCCACACATTGCCTGAAATGCATATTCAATCATAGAGTTAGGCTGAAAAAATTTATAAATAGGCAGTAATGTGTGGTTACCAATTAGATTTATTGCATCATGTTGGGGTGGTAAATAATTCGCTAATATATTGATATAGCAAGGTAAATCGTAAGTTGGTGTTAAGTTTCTGTTGTTAAATAATTCTTCAGTTAAGTATTTTGGACTCTGAATGGCATTATGGATTGCATAGCGTGCAATGGCACTGTAAATCAGTTCATCTGGATACGGTGTTGGAAAATTTGGAATTATCATAAACAAATATCCTTCTGTCTATTCATTAGTGCAGAACAGAATTCGTAGGATCAAATAAGTAGTGAGATGATTTTAGGAGTTCATAAACATCCACTCCTTGCTCCTGTGTTTGACTGAAAAAATGACGTAAATCATTCTCTTCAGTATTTATCCATTCTGTCTGTTTCATGATTTTGCGAGAATTTTTTGACTTTACTACTGGATCTGAGCTCTTATTTCTCCCAGAAAGCTCTTCAGCAGCTGTACTTGGCAATTGCTCTAATAAATACTGGAGTAGGGTTTGTATATTTTCATTTGGATATTTTTTTAAAACTGATTTGATGTGTAAATCAGATTGAGAGGAGGAGTGACCTAAACTGGTAAGCATACCCATAAGTGTTGAGTAATGAGGTCCCAAATTTTTATGTTGTGATTCTGCTTTTAATGCAGCTTTAAAACTTTGTTGCTCAACATACTGCTCAATTTGAACCTGTGGAATTGTTAAATGAGAATATCGGGCTATTCGACTTGGATTGCCTGATCTAAGTGCATCTAAAATATCATGTACTGGTCGGAATTGCTCCTCGTAAACTTTTTTGAAAAGCTCTGATGTGATTTTTTCCATGCCAATCGTAATTGCATGGATTTGGACTAAACAAAAAAGCTTTACGACTAGGTCTAGAATTCCCTGTGTATAGTAATACCAGGTGTTTCTTAATTCATCTGTGAGTTCGGTAGGTTGTTGTACCCATTGATATTGCCAGAGTTTTTCAGTAAAGGCGTACCATTCTGATGTGGTAACCTGATCTGGAAAATCCGGATTGTAAATTGGAGTTTCATTAATCATTGGTTTCCAAAGCAAAGAGCCAAATCCTGCACTGCGACGAGCTGACGTAAATATCCTCCGAATTACACTGCGTTAGGTGTGTAATCATAATGATCGGGATTTGAGGCAACATTGACGAGAGTGAACAAAGAAGTTGAGAATTAATTCTGCACCCCCTGATTTCTTGGTACTGAGGTGCTGAATTTCATCAATAATTAACAAACCGATTGAATAATTATTGGCGATAATTTTCATTTCCTGAAGCATTGAATTGACGTTTAATTTATTTCGGGTAAAGCGATGTTCGAAATTGGTATTTCCCAAAGCTAAATCAACCGCTCTAAAAAAATTCAAACATAAGTTCCGTAAAGAACTGTCATGTGGGCAGTCAATCTTGAGATAAACGATTTGAGTCAACCCAGGGTCTTGATGAGTAATCACTTGGGGGTAATAGCGTAAAATTTTATTCATGGTTGTGGTTTTTCCACTTCCAGAACATCCTAAAATCGATAAGCTGGTTGCTGTTGATTCAGGTTGTGCATATTGATAATGAGTTGAATCTGAATTGTTCTTTAACTGTTGAAACTCATATTGCAAGCGGGTGTCTATCGCCATTTACAAAGTTTCTGCTGACATATCCCTGCCTGATCATGATCGAAATTTTTTGTTCAAGTTCAAGATGTTTCGTCAAAGGTTGAAAAAAGTCATGCGGGAGTTGGGCGATCAGATGAATTCTGTCTGCTTGCTTTAAATAGCGCTGTTCAGGATTAAATTTAAGTTTGCCACGCAGATGTTTAATGACTGATGGAGTATCCAGAATAGGAGGTAATTTTGTAATCAGTGGATTATCCCCATAGATATCAAAAATTGTCGTATCGATGGAAAGTTCATTGTTATTCATTCTTCATCTTCCTCTTCAAATAATTGTCTCATTAAGTCTGGTTGGCGAGTTAAATCCAGATTGTGACTGGAGGTGGGTTGTTTATTCGGCTGTAAATTATCTTGATCATGCACAGTCTTCATTGGGTTGACTGGTCTATTCTGGATATGTTGGGAACGTTCCTGTTGGACAGCCTCGATTTTATTTTGGCGAATATCTTTGGTGCGTTGAGCCTTGGATATGTCATGAACACCTGCCTGAGCTTGGCGTTTTTTTGCTGTATTTATGATATTGTCAGTAAATTCCTGCAATTCATTGAGTGCGATAGATTTCAACTGGATATGCTGTTTTTCAACAGTCTTTGTAGCTTTCTGGATTTCTTCTGCTTCCCACCAAGTCAGATGTTCATATTGTCGTGAAGCATCGCTTAAGTGGGCTTCCCAATACTCTAATTTAGCTTCATCGAAGAATACATAAATCGTATTCACTGAGTATGGGTCAAAACCAATCATCAAAGTTTTAGGTCTGGATCTAGTGTTGTTACGGATAAACCAGCCTTTTTGATGCATTTCAATACATTGATACAGTAAACCTTTTACTTTAAGCCCCTGATCACTTAACGATGCTTTAATACGTGGTAGTAAACCAACATATAGTGACTTACTATCTACCTGTCTCAGCATGCCAGTACGATGCTGTAAACCCCACTGCCATAGCTTTAGTGGTATGGATGGTAAGTCGACAGGCATATCGGCACTACGATCATATTTTGTTAAAACATGATGATTATTGCGTAAGAAGACACAGCTTAAAATAATTTTTCTGAATTCTTCAATGGTTAGACAGGCATCCAGTCGATAATCATATCCACCTTTCTTTTTTTCTCTAAATCCAGAGACAACTCCAATGTTGTTATAGGATTTGAAGCGAGACTGAATTATACCTAAAGCACGCTCTACAATACCTTTTGCATCGCTTCTGTATGGCGGGGCATTCTCAATACGAACAGAAAATTTTTCTCAATAAGTTCAATTTGATAGCCAATAAGTTCACCACGATCAGCAAGTATTGCTCCTGGTAAGCCATATACTGGCCAATCTTCGGAGTGTATTGAGAGACCATAACTTTCACAAAATTGAACTTTATCTTGAATTGCGACACTGAGTGACTGAATGGCTGTATTAAATGAGCTGTTCTCCATTCCAACATATAGCCCTGTAATCATTCGACTGAATACGTCGATCACAAGATAAACAGTAGGTCTTCCAATAATTATGGCTGGATCACGTGATGATGCAAGGTAGATATCAGCTATGGTTGAATCTATTTCATAACGTGATCCTGGACCATTGACTTGCTTGGTTGCTGTTGAAATTAGAGGCTTATGGTCTTTTAATGTTTTTTGATTATCCAAAATTTTTTTACTATTATTTTGATTTTTATATTTTTTATTGTAAAAATAATAGAATTGAGCATACGTCGGAATATCTGCTGGTTGCGCATTTGGAAAATATTTTGAAAATAAATTTTTAAACCTGAGATAGGTTTCGCTAATTGATTGATTGTCAATGGGCAGCAAAAATTCTTCAATTACTTGTTTAAAGTACAGTTCAACCTGCTCAGTTACATTTTTTCCTTCACTGTTTTCATATATACGTGGTCTGCCAATTTTTTTATCTCTAATTGTTCTTTTTTTACCTTTTGCACCTGAGTTATCATAATCAGGAATCAAGCTATTAATAGTCTGACCTCTTTGCCAATAGCGTCTTAGCAATCTAAGAATTGTATTTATTGATACTTCTTTTTGTAGATGTGTTTCTTTAATTTTTGCAGTTCTGATTTTCGCATTTACAAGAATTTGCGCTTCATTAACAAGGTCCTGAATAATGGAAAAGTTTTCATTTCTTTTTTTGAACTGAATAGAGCTCTCATCAGGATTTAATAGCTTTACGTACTCATATGGATCCTGCACAAGTATGAGTTCATTATTATCTAGTTTTGTTTTGAATGCATCAGATCCAATCAGTTCTGGGAAAGCATTTTTATTATCAATTGAAATCCAGACAACATGGTAGGTTAAGAATTTAAGTATTCTATATTGTACGGAACCGAATATGTAAATTGAATTAATAAGTTGCATGAACTTTATTCTCATTTTCAATCAAATTACTTGCTAGAATATCTGAGAGCATTAGACGTCGGTAATCTATTTCTAAATTAAACTCAAATAGTCTCAGTGCGAAAATTTTTCTGAATAAGGCTAAAGTTGTTCCTATTTCACGTCGCTCAACTTGATCGGCATGTTTGCAGAACTGGATTAATGAACTCTGTGGATACTGCTTAATTTCTGTTAGTAAATAAATAGCTGTATCAATGAGATTTTTACTGATTTCAAGATCATTTTTTTCGACATATAGCCATTCAATATTTTCCAATACTGTACGTGGAATATCTTTTTCAGTAATAATTTTAAACGGCGTGTTGTGTTCTTCTTCCCAATAACGACGTTTGATTTCAAGTAATTCAATGATAGATGGCTTATTCAGATCTTTACTGTATAAGGTTTCTAGCGCAATTGAAAAATTTCCGAAATCTACTAAAAAGTCTGAAGATAATGTATAGGGTATATAGTCGATCGATACTCGTTTCATTTGATAACGAGAACAGATGGAATTAAGGTCTTTGATATTTAATGGATAGTGCTCACGAATATCCGTAACATTTTGGTTCCAATCTAGTAGTAAAAATGTTGAAAGCTCTAGGTCAGAAAATAAGTGATGAAGACGGCCACTGACACGTCCCTGTACTCTGTGGGAGCGGCCAATTGAACTGAAATTTTGAACCGTTTTGCAGGGTTTATAATTTCTGCCGTGACCTTGACCATATCCTTCGGCTACTAGTTCTTCATAGTTATTTGTAACTTTTTCCATACAGAAAAAACCTTTAGGTAAGATAGAAATTCAACATATTTGATGTTGTGTAAAATTTACTCAAATCAAAAGCATACAAACTAAAATAAAAAACAAGTACAAACTTAATTATATTAAAAAATACTGTGAAATCAATCTTTTTGTCGTTATATAGCGGTGTTTAATTAAGTTTGTACTTAGATCAACTGTAAGTTATTGATATTTAATTTTGTTTTTTTATTTATTTTGTAATTAAGTTTGTATTTTTTGATAGGTGGTTAGGTTGTTTAAAATTAAGTTTGTATATTTTTTATCTAGGCTGCTTAAGTGTGGTTTTCATTAAAAGATTATTACAAGCTGTGAGTAGGGTTTTTTGAGTTCATTATTATAAATATATAGGTTAGATTGAATTGGTATTTATGTTTTTTAATTTATTGAAAAATTTAAATATTTTTTATTTTTTGTGTGAGGGTTGATTCCTGGAAAAAGAGTTTTTTATAAATTTTCATATATAAAAAGCCCTTTCAGTATGATAGAAATTTTCATATTGAAAGGGCTTGATTTTGTATGCATATATTAAGATAGTACAAACTAAATTAAATATAATACAAATTTAATTATTTGATACAAACATAATTATACGAACACATTAAACTGACCTTTTATTCAAAATTATTCTACAGTGACTGATTTTGCCAGATTACGGGGTTGGTCAACATCGGTACCACGCAGTACAGCGACATGGTAAGACAGCAATTGCACTGGAATACTATAAACAATCGGCGCAAGAATAGGGCTGATACTCGGAATATGAACCACGTGTTGACGGTCTTTGCCTTTAATACCGCTATTTTCATCGGCAAATACAAACAACTCTCCGCCTCGGGCTTGGACTTCTTCCATATTCGATTTCAGCTTATCTAGCATGTCATCTTGCGGTGCAAGAATCACCACAGGCATATCATTATCGACCAGTGCAAGCGGGCCATGTTTAAGTTCGCCTGCTGGCATAGCCTTCTGCATGAATATAAGAAATTTCTTTTAGCTTTAATGCACCTTCAAGTGCAATCGGGAATTCTGTGCCACGACCAAGGAATAGGCAGTGTTGTTTTTCAACAAACAATTCAGATAAACGTAAAATATCTTTATTTTGCTGCAAGGTATCTAAAATAACTTTGGGTGTATGCCATAGATCCGTAATGATTTTCGTCATTTGTTCAGCAGCAATACTTTGCTTCACTTGACCAATTTTTAAAATCAACAGCATCAGTGCAGCAAGTTGCGTGGTGAATGCTTTAGTTGAAGCCACCCCAATTTCAGGTCCAGCCAAAGTCAGTAAACTATGCTTGGTTTCACGCACCATTGAAGAGGTTGCCACATTACAAATGGTCATGGTGACAATGTCTAAATTTTTTGCCAGCGCACGTTTTTGGGTATCACGCAGCGCGGCTAAAGTATCGGCGGTTTCACCAGATTGGGAAATACAGATATACAGGGTGTGATTGACAATAACCGGTGTGCGATAACGGAATTCACTGGCAATTTCCACCTGACAAGGCAGATCAATCAGTTGTTCAAACCAATATTTTGCAATCATGCCTGCATGGTAGCTGGTACCACAGGCAATGATTTGTATTTGTTGAATGCTTTCAAAATCGGTAACCGCTTCGGCTAAGAAATCGTCACGTAAGGCATTGCTATTGAGTGCTTGGGAAATGGTTTGTTGAATTGCTTCTGGCTGCTCATAAATTTCTTTGAGCATGTAATGTTTATATTCGCCTTTAGATACAGTACTCACGGTTGCATCTAACTCTTTCACCGGACGCTGAACCAATTGACCGTCAACAAATACTTCAATGCTGCTGCGGGTTAAGCGTGCGATATCACCTTCTTCAAGGTAAATAAAACGATTTGTGATCGGCAGTAAAGCCAATTGGTCCGAGCTAATAAAGTTCTCACCAATACCGACACCAATCACCAGCGGCGAACCTTCACGAACTGTAATCAATTCATCTGGATGCTCTGTATGCACAATTCCGAGTGCATAAGCACCTCTTAATTGTGGAACAACTTGTTGCACTGCGGTTAAAAGACTAGAGGTGTATTTCAAGGCATCATTGATTAAATGCGCCACAACTTCGGTATCTGTTTGCGAAGTGAAAACATAACCAAGGGCTTCTAGATCATCTTTGAGTTCTTGATAATTTTCAATAATGCCGTTATGTACCACTGCAACTGTACCGGAAATATGCGGATGGGCATTATTTTCGGTTGGTTTACCATGCGTTGCCCAACGGGTATGGGCAATGCCTAATGAACCTTCGATATTCGTTTCATTGACGGCTTGTTCTAAATTGACCACTTTACCGACACGACGTTCGCGTAAAACTTGACCCTGATTAATCAGCGCAACACCTGCTGAATCATAGCCACGGTATTCAAGGCGTTTTAGACCTTCAATTAAAATATTGATAATATTACGTTCAGCAACGCCACCAACAATTCCGCACATATTTAAATCCTCTTATTTTTTCACTTTTTCGGGGCGTTGATAGTTTTCTTTGGTCACTTGTTTTGAACGCTCGAAAGCCAAACTATTTTCTGCAACATCACGGGTAATCACCGATCCTGCGCCAACCGTTGCACCATTGCCAATATGGACTGGAGCAACCAACGAACTATTTGAACCGATAAAAGCAGCAGTCGCCAATAATGGTTTTAAATTTATTCGCACCGTCGTAGTTACAGGTGATGGTACCTGCACCAATATTTGAACCTGCACCGACTTCAGCATCACCTAAATAAGTGAAGTGATTGGCTTTAGAACCTAGACCAATACTGGAGTTTTTCACTTCAACGAAGTTACCAATATGCACGTCATTGGCCAGTTTAGCACCGGGGCGTAAACGTGAAAACGGTCCAATTTGGGCATTTTCACCGACAACAGCATTATCGAAGATGCTATACGGTTGCACTTTTGTGCCTGCGGCAATTTTAGTATTTTTAATCACGCAACCTGCGCCAATTTCGACTTGATCACCAAATTCACAATCACCTTCAATGATCACATTGATGTCGATACGAACATCTTGACCGACGCTTAAATTGCCACGTAAATCAAAACGTGCAGGGTCCATTAAATGTACCCCTTGCTGCATCAGTTTTTTGGCTTGGTTATTTTGGAATTCACGTTCCAACGTTGCCAGTTGCACGCGGTCATTGACGCCTTCAACTTCAAAAGCCAATTCAGGTTCAACCGAAGCAACGCTTAAACCATCGGCAATCGCCATGGCAATAATGTCCGTCAGGTAATATTCACCTTGTGCATTTTCATTGGAAAGCTTGGGTAACCATTCATGCAATTTGGCATTGTTGACGCAGTAAATACCAGTATTAAACTCTTTAATTTTTCGTTGTTCATCGCTGGCATCTTTATGCTCAACAATGGCTTGAATTGCACCATTTTTACGCACAATACGACCATAACCTGTGGCGTCATCCACCGTCAGGGTGACAATACCAATGCCAGTTTCTAGCGATGCTTGCAGTAATTTTCTTAAGGTCGCTTCTGTAATACAAGGCACGTCACCCGAGAGAATCAGCGATACGCCATCCGTCGGTAACACGGGCAAAGTCACTTTCACAGCATGACCTGTACCGAGTTGTTCGGCTTGTTCAACCCATTCTACATTTTCTTGGGCGAATGCTTGTTGAACCAGATTGCCACCATGACCATAGATGGTAATAATATTTGCGGCATTGAGTTTTTTTGCAGTTTCAATCACATGTCCCAATAGCGGACGTCCTGCAAGAGGTTGTAATACTTTCGGTAAAGTTGAACGCATACGTGTTCCTTTACCTGCAGCAAGAATAATAACGCTAGTAGACATATGCAATCCTACAAATTTTAGCTTAAGCCAATCACAAAATATAAATAAATGAAGATGCAGAGTGCGGCCCAAATGCCGGCGATAATATCGTCCAACATAATGCCAAAACCACCATCAACTTGACGATCAATCACGCTGATAGGCCAAGGTTTCCATACATCAAATAAACGAAATAAAGCAAATCCAATCAAGACCCAATACCAGTTCATCATGCCTAAATAAATCAGCGGTAAAAAGGTAATCGATTGTCCAGCAAACTCATCCCAAACAATACGCCCATCATCATGCACACCCATGACTTTAGCGGTTTGTCCGCAAATATAGATGCCAACAACGGACATGAGAATCATCGCCAATGTGGCATTGAAAAACCCCAATGTCAGCCAAATTGGAATAAACAACAATGCGAAAGCAGAACCAAAGGTGCCCGGTGCTTTTGGAAGTAGTCCAGAGCCAAATCCAACACCGCAAAACACGATGCAGCGGTTGAACCAAGACATGTTTTTAAAATTGATTGCGGGTTTATGCAAAGTGTTGGTATCCATGAAATTGCAATGGATAGTGTGCACCATCCAGCTCAAAAGTTAATCCCTTTTGTTTGGTAATTTGTCCAATCATCGTAATATTAATATCTAATTGTTGTTGCAAAAGTCGATGATAATTTTGTGCACTGATTGTAAAACACAACTCATAATCATCGCCACCGGCCAAAGCGTAATGCCATTGTTTTTCTTGAGGTAAAATGCGAAGTGCTTCGCTGATTGGGAGTTTATCCAATTGAATGTGAGCACCGACATTCGATGCTTTGAGAATATGACCTAAATCTTGGGCTAAACCATCCGATACATCAATCATGCTTGAGGCTAAGCCTTTTAGCTGTTGTCCGAGCTGACAACGCGGTGTCGGGTAATCCAACCGTTGTTGCAGTGCATGACCGAGGTGCTGTAAAGCAAAAGCGGCATCGCCGACTTGCCCACTGACACAAATATAGTCACCTATTTGCGCACCTGAACGTGTGACCGCTTGACCTGTTTCAATCCAGCCCAGTGCGGTCACCGAAAGGGTGAGATGTGGACTTTGCGTGGTATCACCACCAATTAAACTGACCCCAAATTGATCGCAACAATCATATAAACCCTGACTAAAGCCTTTGAGCCAGTCATGATCAATTTGGGGTAAGCTCAATGCCAGTAAAATGCTGTGCGGTTTGGCACCCATTGCGGCAATATCGGATAAATTGACGGCAACAGATTTCCAGCCAATGGCATGTGGAGAAGTATCTAAAGGGAAATGTCGACCCGCGACCAAAGTATCGGCACAGATGACCAATTGTTGGTTGGGGGGAGGAGAGAGCAAGGCTGAGTCATCACCGACACCTAAGTCGACAGAGTTGCCATCGTTAGATGTAACAGTCTGTCGATTGAAATAAGTGTCAATGATGGAAAACTCAGCCATACAACAAATCTACTGAAAAAATTAGTCGGCTTGTTGCTTTTCTGCTGCACGTAAGCTGGTTGCTAAACGGTCTAATACACCATTGATGTATTTATGGCTGTCAGCACCACCAAAGTGTTTAGCAAGCTCAATCGATTCATCTAAAACAACGCGATATGGAATTTCAAGATGATCTTTCAATTCATATGCACCGAGACGAAGTGCCGCAAGCTCAACGCCATCTAGGGCATTAAGTTCACGGTCAAGCACAGGGATTAGGAGCGCATCCAATGCTTCATGATTGGCAACCACTTGAGTCAACAATTCATGATAATAGCTGAGATCCACTTTGTGCATGGCATTTTCCACACGCGTGCGTGCTTCAATTTCATGGACAGGATTGTGGCTCATCTGCCATTCATAGATTCCTTGTACAGCAAAGCGACGTGCTTTACGTTTCGCTGCATAAGTAGCTTGAAGTGTTTGCGACATGCTTTAAATAGCCTTTAACAAGTTAACCATTTCAATCGCAGTAAGGGCAGCTTCGCCACCTTTATTACCTGCTTTTGTACCAGAGCGTTCAATCGCTTGTTCAATACTATCCGTAGTGAGTACACCGTTAATCACTGGTAAGCCAGTATCTAGACCAACAACGCCTAAACCTTTGACACATTCACCAGCAACAAAATCAAAGTGAGGTGTGCTGCCACGAATCACAGCACCAAGTGCAATGATCGCATCAAAACGATCTGAAGCGGCAAGTTTTTTTGCAACCACAGGAAGTTCCCATGCGCCAGGCGCGTGAACAACAGTAATATTATCCTCTGATACACCATGACGTTTCAATGTATCAATTGCACCTTCTAATAGATGTTCTACAACAAAGCTATTAAAACGACCCACTAAAATCGCGTAACGACCTTCGCTTGCGAGATGTAACATACCTTCAATACGGCGAACTGCCATAGCAACCTCGATTATTTCTTAAGTTGTTTGATTTGCGGTGATATATTCCACCACTTCTAAATTAAAGCCTGATAGTGCATTGAAGCGTAAAGGTGAGCTGAGCAGCTTCATCTTTTCAACGCCTAAATCACGTAAAATTTGTGCACCCACACCAATGGTTTGATATTGCTGAGAAAGTGCTGAATTTGACTTGCTTGGCTTTGGTGCCGTTAAGTTGCTTAAAGCAGGGCCTAAATCTTGTAAATGGCGTTGACCAATCCACACCAAAACACCACGATCACTGTTGGAAATTTCTTTCAGTGCACGGTCTAAGTTCCATGCGGGTTCGCCGTCAATTTTATTGAGTTTCAATAAATCACGAACTGGATTAAAGCCATGCACACGAACGGTTGTCACGCCCTCAGCAGGCTGACCTTTCACTAAAGCCAAATGAATATCTGGATTACCCAATTCACGGTAGCGATACAAATCAAACGTACCGTATTCAGTGTCTAGGGTTTGTTGATCAATACGTTCAACTGTTTGTTCATTGGTCATGCGGTAATGAATTAAATCCGCAATGGTGCCCATTTTCAAACCATGTTTTTCTGCGAAAACTTCAAGGTCTGGACGACGAGCCATGGTGCCGTCTTCATTAATGATTTCACAAATCACAGAAGCGGGTTCAAGCCCTGCAAGACGTGATAAGTCACAACCGGCTTCGGTATGACCCGCACGGTGCAATACGCCACCGGGTTGCGCCATCAATGGGAAAATATGACCGGGTTGAACAATGTCTGATGGTTTAGCATGTGCTGCAACAGCCGTTTGAATGGTATGCGCACGTTCAGCAGGCGAAATACCCGTTGAAATGCCTTCCGCTGCTTCAATAGAAAGCGTGAAATTTGTACCATGCTGTGCGCCATTGGCATCGACCATAAGTGGAAGATTAAGTTGCTGACAACGGTCGCGACTAAGCGTTAAGCAAACTAAACCACGTGCATGGGTGATCATAAAGTTGATATCTTCTGGACGTACATGTGTCGCAGCAATAACTAAATCACCTTCATTTTCACGATCTTCATCATCCATCAGGATGACCATTTTTCCTGCACGGATATCTGCTACGAGCTCTTCAACGGTATTGAGCGGCATCAATCTTCACCTTCTTTTTGTCTCAAACGACATTTTGCTTGCATTGATTGTTGCATAGTCTAACGTGTTTTGACGTCCTTTGCCTATGCTTATCAGTTTTCCCTAAACTGCCCATTGTTATACACAGTCGCAGAATGCTTGAAAAGAGGGCTTTATTTTAAAAAGACCAGATTGTGACTAATCTTTAAACAGTTGAAAAATATAAATAATGACAAGCTTATGCACAATGGTGTTGATTTGTCCGATTTTTCGCTGTTTTTGTATAAAAGGCAGAATAATTATACGCGCGGCTTTTGTGATGCGATCGCCGTATTGAACCCCAGTCATTTTTTGATCCTTTTCTTTTCTGCATCCTTCTTATACCGCTACATGACTTGGTCATTATTTATGACAAAAGTGATTCAGTGCTTATCCCCGTGATGAAGTGATTCTTTTTCAAAATGTCATAGACCGCTTTATTTAAAGAGCGAGTTGTTGGTGATTAATTGAGCGAATTTAGAGCTTGTGACAAAGTGCTTGTCGCAATATTTTTGCCAAAATTTTGTCGAATTTGGATCAAAAATTAAAATATGTGATGATTTTAAGTTTGAAATTGTTTGTATATTTTTAAAATTAATAATAAAAATCAATTATTTGTTTTTAATATTTACAACTGTAAATTATTGTTAAAAATTGCTTTAAAACCCGACTGAAATGGTATGGTTTGTGTAAGTCATTCTAATTTTAATAAAACTATATTTTTAATAATAATTTTCAAAAGAGGGTAGATGTATGAATGAAAATGTCTTAATTGATAAGATTTCTCATATAGAAAACAACTTATCGGCAGATATCAAAAATATAAATTTGAATGAAAATCCAACCGTGATTAAGTTGAATTTATCAAAAGAGGATATTTTAGAGATCCGAAAAGAGCAGGATAATGCTGTTATTGTTTTAAAAAATGGAGAAACAATTACCCTCAATGGCTTTTTTAAAGCTGATCATAGCTTGGTGTTACATTCTGATAATAATGAATTGCTTTGGGTTCGCTTTACCAATGAGCAAGGGCTGCTTTTAGACAATATTGTTTATAGCAATTTAGAGGACGTTGAGCTTCTATTATATTCTGAGGGAGTCGCCAATCCTTTATTGTGGGCATTTGTCCCATTGACTGCTGGAGGGGTCTTAGCTTGGGCGGGTGATAGTGATGATAATACTAATTCAATTATAAACGATTCAGACTCGGACAGCGACTCAGATTCAGACAGCGATTCAGATTCGGACAGCGATTCAGATTCAGACAGCGATTCAGATTCGGACAGCGATTCAGATTCGGACAGCGATTCAGATTCGGACAGCGATTCAGATTCAGACAGCGATTCAGATTCGGACAGCGATTCAGATTCGGACAGCGATTCAGATTCAGACAGCGATTCAGATTCGGATAGCGATTCAGATTCAGACAGCGATTCAGATTCGGACAGCGATTCAGATTCAGACAGCGACTCAGATTCAGACAGCGATTCAGATTCGGACAGCGATTCAGATTCGGATAGCGACTCAGATTCAGACAGCGACTCAGATTCAGACAGCGATTCAGATTCGGACAGCGATTCAGATTCGGATAGCGACTCAGATTCAGACAGCGATTCAGATTCGGACAGCGATTCAGATTCGGACAGCGATTCAGATTCGGACAGCGACTCAGATTCAGACAGCGATTCAGATTCGGACAGCGATTCAGATTCAGACAGCGATTCAGATTCAGACAGCGATTCAGATTCAGATGTTGATACGACTGCTCCAGCTAAACCAACAGCAGAATTGGCTGATGACACAGGTGCGAGCAATAGTGATGGTGTGACCAAAGATGGCACGATCAATATTGGTGGTCTTGAGTCGGGAGCAACATGGTCCTATAGCACAGATGATGGTAAGACTTGGACTGCTGGAACGGGTACAAGTGTAGTATTGCCAGAAGGTATTTACACTGGTGTTCAGGTGAGACAGACCGATGCGGCAGGCAATGAAAGTACGGTTGTTGATCTTAGGAAGTATTACTGTTGATACAATTCTTCCTGAAGCACCTACTATATATGCTGGTTACGATAATGTGGGGGGGGCTACTGGACTGATAGAGTCAGGAAATTCAACAGACGATAATACACCAATTTTATATGGTAAAGCAGAGGCTGGCAGCATTGTATCAATATATGTAGATGGTGGCACAAAACCGATTGGTACAGTTGTGGCTGATGCTGATGGTTCATGGAAGTATCAAGTAGATGCTTTAGGAGCTGGAAAACATACATTCACTGCAGAAGCAACAGATACGGCAGGAAATACAGGGGTTAAATCTACTGCTTTTGAAATCACTATTCAAAATGAAGTATCTAATAATGTAAAACCAGTTGTGGCGATTAAAGATTCATCGTTACTCGGCTTGATCGGAGCTGATGTTGCAGGATTAATAGTGTTAGATCAGCAACCGCTTTTGGCTGCAGATGTGAATAATAATATCACGAAGGTTGAAATATCAGGAACGGCACTACTATCAGTACTATCTTCATTTGATTTTACATTTAATGAAAGTTTAGCTAGAGAGTTGGGGCTAAAAGTAACTATAAAAAATTCAGGATTTTTATTATTTACAGAATCTACTGTGACCATAGAATCGACCATTGCTGGTAATAATATAGATAATCAAGTGCTTAATGAGTTCTTAGCCTCAATTAAAGTGACCAGTGGAGGGCTTTTAGGTCCAGTACTTGATCTCAAATTATTGGATAGTTTAACTATCAAGGCTACAGATGGTGCTGGTTTGTCAGCATCTCAAAATAAAGCTGATTTGTTATCTCTAGGTGTCTTGCCTGGTCTATTAGATGGAGGTAGTTCTTATATTCATCATGGTAAAACAACAGGCAGTGGTAACACGTTAAATTCAAACTATGATGATACTTTGGATTACTCAAAAGAAGTAGCTAATCAACGATTATACGGTTTTGATGGGAATGACAAATTAATCGGTGGTAAGGGTAATGATATCCTCCGTGGAGGTAATGGAAATGATAGCTTGCAAGGTAATGAAGGAAATGATTATCTAAATGGTGGTGCTGGTTCAGATACAGCCATTTATAAGTTATTAAGTGCAAATGATAAGACTGGTGGAAATGGAATTGATACTTGGGATGATTTCTATGTAGGTGATACAATTACAGATGTTAATGCTGATAAAATTAATATTTCAGAATTATTATCTGGGCAATCAGTTGATGCATCAAATATCGATCAGTATGTTTCTATAATGTATGATGCTGAAAACAAAGTTGCGATTGTGAGTGTTGATCGTGATGGCGCGGGTTCAGGATATACATCAAACCCATTATTAATACTAACCAATCAAACCACAGAATTTACGTTGGAAGATTTACTCAACAACCAGCAAATTTTATTCTAATATTCTTTAGATTAATTTGAAAAAAAGAGGCTCTTTAGAGCCTCTTTTTTATGTATGATTATTTAAAAATAAAGTAATTTATAGATGAAAATTTAAGTCTGATTTGTTATATTTAAGGAGGTAATTTAAATGATAAAAGTATAAATAAATCATGATTATAGATACATATATTGATGTTGTTAATTTAAAAGAAAAACTTAACTTATGGTTGAACAACCAATTACAACAAATGATACAGAGTTATTATGTAGTTTCCTTTTCTTATGGTAACCGAGAGAAGCGTTGTCAGGTATGGTCAACTGGGGGGAGAAACAAGGATGTTGTGATTAAACGACTCTCAAATTTTATCGATAAATATTATGAAAAAAATAGAAATTTACCCGAATATTTAAAATTTGATATCGCAATGAATATCCAAAAAGAAAATTGGATGGATGTAGTAAAGGCAGTTGAGGTACAACCTCATAATAATCATTATCGTAAAGGAATTAGTTTTGCTGAAGACTTTAGTATTAGTTTTTTAGAACAAGAAATTTATGGTAAGGCTATTATTAAAGGGTTGGTTTATAATCAGCCAAATTTCTTTGATGAGAAAAACCTGAATGATGCAATTAAAGCTAAATATCCAAATTTAAAATTAAAATATCAATTAGATAAAATTAAACAAGTATGGACTTTTGATACTATTTCGACTTTCTATGAACATGGTCAACTGCTAGAATTAAATTCATTCGGATCATTTAATGGTGCGCGTAAAATTGAAAATAATAAAAAAGAACATATTGAAGAATTAATTTTAACTAATGCACATTTTTTACATCAACAAATTAAAGACAATGGTCAATTTATCTATGGATACTTCCCAGCATTCGATAGGGAGATTAATAGTTATAATACAGTGCGCCATTGCACATCGTTATATGCATTGTTAGAGACCTTAGAAGTTGAATATAAAAAAGAATATTTAGAAAAAATTATATTGGGTATGCAATATACGGTTGATCATTTTTATCAAGAAGTGAATGACAAGGCATATATTGTTGAGGGGAGTGGAGGTCAAGCTGAAATTAAACTAGGTGCAAATGCAGCAGCTATTTTTATGTTTTCCAAATATCAAGAGCTTACACAAAACAAGCAATATCAAAAATATGCAGAAAAATTAGCAAACGGTATTTTATCTATGATAAATACACAAGGTGAAACGACGCACGTGTTGCATTATCCGTCATTAGAATTAAAAGAAAAATTCCGGATTGTTTATTATGATGGTGAAGCTGCTTTAGGTTTATTGCGTTTATATCAATTAAATAATGATCCAAAATTGCTGAATACCGTTAAATTAATGTTTGAACATTTTATTTCCAAGAGTTATGAAAAACATCATGATCATTGGTTAAGTTACTGTACCAATGAACTTACCAAAATTTGTCCAGAAGAAAAATATTATCAATTTGGATTAAATAATTATTTAAAACATATGAATTTTATTAGGGAAAGGAAAACAGCGTATTCAACTTTTTTAGAAATGATGATGTCTGCCTATAAAATGGTGACTCGTATGGAAAAAGAAGGTTTAACACATTTATTAGAGCAATCAAAATTTAATGAACTTAAAGATTTAATAGAATGGCGCGTCGAATTTCAAAGATCAACGGGTTATTTTTACCCTGAAATGGCGATGTATATGGCAAAGCCTGAAAAAATCTTAAATGCATTTTATGTAAGGCATGACCGTTTTAGAACTCGTATCGATGATCAAGAACATAATTTGTCAGGTTTTGTAGCTTATTTAAATTATTTTAAATAGAAGATAATTATGGAAAAAGTTTATTTTTTAAATATCGATTTCGGGGAAAAGTTGACAGGAATAGAGCGTTCCTCATTAAAGCGTGCACATCTGTTCAAAAATTATTTAAATATAACAGCTATTTTTCTTTGCTCGAAATTGAATTTTTCACTTAATACGAATATAAAAAAGTATAAAGAAATAGGCTGGATGCCAAACGATTGTCAGGTTATTAATGTTTATGATGATCTGCGTGAAAAACTATCTAACGCACCAAAAAATCAGCTTAAATATTATATAGATGATGATTTTAATATTATAGATGTTAATTCAAAACATCAAAGATATAAAAGTAAAAAAAGTGCATTATCTATGTATATAGTTTGGCATGATGATGAAAAGTCTAAATTAAATTATATTAATTTCTTTTTTAAGGCTAAAAAAATTCGTAGAGAAAAATATGATGATAATGGTTATTTATATTTAATTCAGTATCTTGATGATAATTTAAAAGTTATATTTGATGATATTATCGATTTTAATGGAAATGTTGTTTTAAAGCGATTATATAATGTTGAAAAAAATACTATAACGCGTATTGAACTATACCAAGATCAACAGATAAAAAATATCTTTCAAACAGAACAAGAACTAATAGCTTATTGGTTGAAAATTTTTAATCCTGCACCAGAGTCATTGTTAATTATTGATAAAAACCGTTTCTGGGGGGAAGCTGCTAGTCAGTTGAAAGATCAATGTAAAGTAGTTTCTGTTTTACATAGTACGCATCTTAGAGAAGCCGATTTAAATAATGTAATCTTAGGTAAATTAAACTCCAATTATACGGCTATTTTAGAATCTAAACATAAGGTGGATGCGATCGTAACATTAACGCAATTTCAGAAAGATGATTTAGAGCAGCGTTATGAAAATAATCACAAGATAGCAGTTATTCCTCATTCATTAGATTATCAGCAGGTTAATCCTGAATATAAGAAAATATCGGAGACTCAAAATATCATTGCTATGTGTAGACTCGCAACTGAAAAACAGCTCGAAGACATGATTCAAATTATGTTTAAACTTAAAGAAAAAAAAGCAAATGTACGACTTTACATTTATGGTGAAGGCAGTGAGCGTCAAAAATTGACCGATTTAATTAAAGAATTAGATTTAACTGATACGGTGTTTTTACCTGGCTTTGTTCATGATCTTGCCGAGGTTTATCAAAATGCTGCATTGTCTATATTGACCAGTAAGTGTGAAGGTTTTTCTTTATCAATTTTAGAAAGTTTAAGTTATGGCGTACCTGCAATTTCCTACGATATTAAATATGGACCATCTAGTATGATTAAGCATGGTGAAAATGGTTATTTATTTGAACCTAAGGATTTTGAAGGTATTGCTATTCAAATTGATCAAGTCTTGAATAACGAAAACTTATTAAAAAATTTAAGAAAAAAAGCCTATATGAGTTCACTAGAATATACAGAGAAAGTTGTCGCTGAAAAGTGGAAGATATTTTTGGATAGTTTATATGGTGAGTGCACTGAATAACTTTGCTAGAATAATATTATACCAACCATTATGATTGTTAGAAAAACTAAATTGATATATTAGATAGATTAATAATTAAATACATTATTTATCTAAGTTGGTAAGTAGATTTTTAGTCAAAAATTTTGCATTGTAAATAAATGCAATTGAGTAGATTTTTTATATAATATTCTTAATTTTATTATTCATAATAATAAATGTGTGCTTGTATTTTATAAATAAAATATAGTTGAAATTTGTGCTAGGTGTAGTATGTGTAATATGGATTTTTAAATTAGAGAAGTAGGTAGCTTTGTTGTTGAAAAAATAGATACTTATCGTATTGTTTTTTAAATTTATATTCTATTGAGTAAGAGTTTTAGTTAAGTTTTTTTAATAATTTTAATTAAATTTAACCTGTTTATTTTTGTGTTTGTTTTATTTGGATAAGTATTTTTTTGTTTTTAATTTAGTTTAAATTGCAAGTGGAATAATGAAAAATATATGCTTAAATAAGTAAATTACTTTTTAATTATAAAATATTAAATGATGAGAATAAGGGTTACATTGATTTTACTTTTAACGCTCCAGACTGCAAATGCAAATGTATCGGATAACTATATACAATCGGTAAAAAGTGGAATAGGGCAACTTTTTTCACCTCTTGCAACAGATTCTTTTAATCAGTTGAATGTGACTTCATTCAGTCATTTTCAATTAGACACCTCTCAAGTTCAAGAGTTACCACCAGTCACGCACCAAGGGATCGGACCAAAACCATTCGGTCAAGGTGCAATACAACCCTCATATCTTGGTTTTAATGAAACGATTTTAGCGGTATTACAACGCCGACCTGAAATCACACAAAGTATTGCTTCAGTCGCGACTCAAAATGCCTATATTGATGTGGTCAAAGCACAGTATTATCCACAACTTTCGGGTGGAATCGGCACTGGCGATTTAACCTCGAAAGAGCGTGGGCGGCAAGTATTGAGTCTTTCCGCGACGCAAATGCTGTATGACTTTGGTAAAATTAAAAGTTCAGTCAGTATTGAACAAAGCAAACGATTACAAGAACAAGCTAAGGTATTGGTTACACTAGATAATATGGCGTATCAAGTTGCCGATGCGATGGTCAATATCAAGCGTTATCAGGACATTGTGCAGATTGCAAATCAGCAAATCAAGGGCATTGGCCGGATTGCCGAAATTGCCAATTTAAGAGCCAAAGCAGGAATTACCAGTCAAGCAGATCCGATCCAAGCACAATCCAATTTAGAAGCGGCACAATCGAATTTAATTATTCAACAAACCTACCTTGGACAGTATCAACAAAAGCTCAGAACCTTGCTCGGTTATGATATCTCTGCAATAAAATGGCAAATTCCAGAACGTTTGGTGAAAGATTCTGAACTGTATCGTGATCCACAATTTAATCAAATTCCCAGTATGCTGGTGGCCCAAGTGGGGGTGGAAATTGCAAAATTACAAAAACAAAAAACCAAACTGAGCAATTATCCTACGCTGAATGTCAAAGGCTCTTTAAGCCAAGCCCTGAATGGTCGAAACCCGAATAATAATGAAGAAGACGGTTTTTATAATTCCATCATGTTCGAGGCATCGAGTAATTTTTATCAAGGTGGCGCAGTGGCTTCGCAAACACGTGCCGCCAGTTATGCCGAAGAAGCGGCGAAGGCACAAGTCAATGCCACCTATCTTGAGGTGTTAGATCAAATCCGATCGATTCGTGAAGAGATTGAAAATAAACAAAGGCAAATCGGCGTGTTGTCGGCCCGAAAAGAAACCACGATCCGTACCAAAGAACTGTATCAAGAACAATATAAATTGGGAACCCGAACCGTGGTGGATTTATTAAATGCAGAACAAGCCATTCACAGTGCAGCACAAGAAATTGAAGCGGCACGTTATGACATTTATAGCGCTATTGTCCGATATATCCGAGTCACGGGTCGTTCACGTGACCTTTATGACCTCAATCATGTTTCCATTCAAGGGTTTGAAGTTCAGCCATGAGTCATAGCATCCATTATCAGCCGTGGCTACAAGCGGTTTTAACCATTGCCAAGCATTATCGTATCGAACCGTCTGAAGAACGGATTCGTTTGCAATTGGATTGGAATCCGAATCAGACGATTGATGACATCTTGACCTTAATCACACGCCAAATTGGCATGAGCCTGCGCAAAGCCAGTTTTAGTGAAGATTTAATTAATCCATGGCGTCTTCCGGTACTGGTTGAATTCCAGAGTGGGCAAGTGGCGATTATTGACAAGGTCGATGTCGATGGCAATGCCAGTGTTCAGTTCAGTGGTGATCAAGGACTGGCGCAAATCTTAACACTCGATGTGCTGAAGGAAAATATTCGCCATGTTTATATTCTCCGACCTGCAAAGTCAGTACCTGATGCGCGCGTCGATGAATATATTAAACCCTATGAAAGCAGCTGGTTTTGGTCGATTGTTTTGCGCGACTGGAAGCGTTATGTCGATGTCATGTTTGCGTCCATGCTGGCGAATATTTTGGCCTTGGCCACCATCGTTTTTTCCATGAATGTCTATGATCGGGTGATCCCTGCACAATCGACCACCACACTTTGGGTGCTTGCAGGTGGGGTATTGATCGCGGCGATTTTTGAATTTAGCTTAAAAGTCGCACGGATTTATTTATCTGACATTATTGGTAAGCGTGCCGATTTACGGATTTCTGATCGGGTTTTTGGTCATGCACTGAGAATTAAAAACAGTGAACGTTCCAAATCAACCGGGAGCTTTATTTCACAAATCCGTGAGCTGGAAGGTGTCCGTGATTTGGTCACATCGACCACAATCTCCGCCATTTCAGATTTACCTTTTTTCTTCTTATTCCTTGGCATTTTTTGGCTGATTGGCGGCAATTTATTTTGGGTGATGTTGATTATTGTGCCTTTAATGATTATTCCCGGTCTGTTGGCGCAAAAACCTTTGGCTAAACTGGCCAATGAAGGCATGCGCGAGGGAGCGATTCGTAATGCCATGTTGGTGGAGGCGGTACAAGGGATTGAAGATATTAAATTACTTCGCGCCGAAGCACGCTTTCAAAACCAATGGAACCATATGAATGAAGTGTCTGCGGATGTTTCGATGCGGCAACGTAAAATTGTCGGGGTCATGTCGGCATGGACGCAAAAAATCCAAGGCTTGGCTTTTGCCATTGTGGTTTTAGTGGGGGCTTTTGCAGTGATGAAAGGTGATATGAGTACAGGTGCTTTGGTGGCGTGTTCGATGCTGTCTTCTCGGATGTTGGGGCCAATTGCACAAATTACCGGGGTGTTAGGACGTTGGCAACAAGCCAAAGTGGCGAAAATGGGTTTAGATGAGTTAATGAAAAAAGCAGTCGATCAACCCGATCATGCGCATTTAATCCATCGTCCAGTACTGAATGGGCATTATGAATTAACCGGTGTGACCTTTAAATATGGTGAAGATGATCCCCAGCCCAGTTTGATGATTGCGAAGCTTGAAATTAAAGTGGGTGAGAAAATCGCCATTCTTGGACGTAATGGGGCCGGTAAATCGACCTTATTACAATTATTGTCTGGGATGCAAACCCCCGTGCAAGGCAAAATTAAATTAGATGGCGTTGAGCTGGGTTTGATTGACCCGTCAGATGTGCGTCGTGATATGGCGCTATTAAATCAGAACGCGCATTTATTTTTTGGGACGGTACGCGAAAATTTAACTTTAGGCGCTCCTTTAGCCAATGATGAAGAAATTTTAGCTGCACTGAAAATCACCGGGGCGATTCACTTTGTACAAGAAAAGAAAGAAGGCTTAGACCATATTATTTTAGAAGGTGGTGTTGGTTTTTCTGGCGGGCAAAAACAAGCCTTACTGTTGTCACGCTTGCTAATTCGTCAACCGAATATTCTGCTCTTAGATGAACCTACAGCATCGATAGATGATGTTTCGGAAAAACAATTCATTGAGCATTTAAAAGGCTGGCTCGGGCAAAAAACATTGCTGGTCGCTACCCATCGTCGGGCTGTTTTGGAATTGGTAGATCGAATTATTGTGGTCAATGACGGCAAGGTGGTGATGGATGGGCCACGGGATCAGATTTTGAATCAAAATCAACAACCACACAAAGTGCATGTGGTCGGGGGCTAAATCATGGGCGAGAAAAAATTAGCATTAAAACCTCCGATGAAGGTCGTTGAATTAGAGCCACCGCTACCGAAAGCGAGTATTTTTATTTGGATTATTTGTATCGGTTTATTGGTTATTTTAGCTTGGGCGTGGTTATTTAAATTAGAAGAAGTTTCGACCGGCACAGGTAAAGTGATTCCTTCTTCCAAAGAGCAAATTATTCAGTCTTTAGAGGGCGGTATTGTCACCAAAATGAATGTACGTGAAGGAGAAATTGTCAGCCAAGGTCAAATCTTGGCGCAGTTAGATCCAACACGATTTGCATCCAATGTCGGCGAGTCAGAGTCATTGCTGATGTCATCTCGAGCGACAGCCGCTCGTCTACGTGCAGAAGTGAATGGTACAGCCCTTATTTTCCCACCTGAAGTGTTATCCGAAACCCAGTTGGTGAATGAAGAAACCGCTTTATATCGTTCCCGTCGTGCCAATTTAGAAGAATCCATTTCTGGTTTAGAACAGGCTTTGGTTCTGGTGCAACAAGAATTAACCATGACCGAACCTTTGGTTGCCAAAGGAGCGGCGAGTGAAGTGGAAGTTCTACGTTTAAAACGTCAGGCCAATGAATTACGTAATCAAATGAATGATATACGTAACCAATATTATGTGAAATCGCGTGAAGAACTGTCGAAAGCAAATACCGATATTGAAACCCAACAACAAGTGGTGAAAGGCAAGACGGATACCTTAAGTCGTGCAGTGTTTAAATCACCTGTACGTGGTGTGGTGAAAGAAATTGATGTCATGACCATTGGTGGTATTGTGCCGCAAAATGGCAAATTGATGACCATTGTTCCTTTAGATGAACAGCTTCTGATTGAAGCGAGAATTTCACCGCGTGATATTGCCTTTATTTACCCCGGACAGGAAGCCTTGGTCAAGATCACCGCCTATGACTATTCAATTTATGGTGGTTTAAAAGGCAAAGTCAGCGATCATTTCTCCAGATACTTTACGTGATGAAGTGAAACAGGATCAATTTTACTATCGGGTGTATATCCGCACAGATTCAGACCAATTAAGCAATAAAGCAGGAAAAACATTCAGTATTACCCCCGGTATGGTGGCAACCGTGGATATTCGTACGGGTGAAAAGACCGTCTTGGATTATTTGATTAAACCCTTTAATAAAGCGCAAGAAGCATTGCGCGAACGCTAGGCTGCAATGTTTCATCCAATATTAAACGAGAACATGAATAACAATTGATGAGTGATGCACCATGTCAGGCTTAACTCATCCGTTGTTATTTTTTCTGAATAGTGGATAAGCATATTCGCTTTAAGTTTTTGTCAGTCATGTTGAATGGTGCTTTTATACAACTTGTCGAATGAATTTCATTAAGGATATTTGAATGAGTGATCAAAATTTTGTAACTTTCGCTTGTGGTTATCTTTGCTTAATATTATTAATACTCAATAGAAAAAAATTATAGGAGCTTTTGTAACCAATAAAATTTTGTGATGAACCTTGGCAGAATAAGAAAAAATTTAAAATTTTTAGGGGTGAAAATGAGAAGATTACCAGTTTACTTATTACTCGATACATCGGGATCAATGATGGGGGAACTTATCGAAGCCGTCAAAAGTCGATGCTGGTCAGAAAAAGTGAGTGGATTTAACGATTTACCTCCGCCACCACCCGAAGTCAATGTTGTACTCTAATTAAAATTCAATAATACAAAGGAAATAATAATGGCGATCACATTAGCCAAAGGGCAAGGTTTAAGTCTTGAAAAATCACAACATAATTTATCTTTAGTCACGATAGGTTTAGGTTGGGATATTGCAGAACAAAAGAAGAGTTTTTTAGCGGGCTTGTTTAGTGAGCAACCTGCTGAATATGATCTCGATGTGGTTGCTTTGTTATGTGATGCAAATGGTACAGTCCGAGATGTAGGACGTGATGCGTCAGGAAATCCAACGCTGAAAAATAGTGATGTGATTTTTTTTAATAATCTGAGACATCGTTCTGGTGATATTTGGCTGACCGGAGATAACCGTACGGGTGCAGGCGATGGAGATGATGAACAAATTATTGTGAAGTTAAATTCACTGTCGAATGATTATCACAAGATTGTTTTTATTGTTCAGATTTATGAGGGCGCTAAAAATAATCAGCATTTTGGTCAAGTTCAGAATGCATTTATTCGTGCCGTTGATGCTTCTGGTAAAGAGATGGTACGTTTTGATTTGTCAGGAAAAAATCAATATGATCAACAACGTTCATTATTGTTTGCAGAATTAGTTCGTGAAAGCAATGGTTGGAAATTTAATGCAATAGGGTCATCTTCTGCATCTGATAATTTTGTAGAATGGTTAAAAAAATACGTATAAAGAGATAAAAATGCGTCGTCTACCAGTTTATATTTTGCTTGATACATCGGGTTCTATGCGAGGAGAACCGATTCATTCTCTCAATGTTGGACTTCAGTCTATGCTCAGCGCATTAAGACAGGATCCGTATGCCTTAGAAAGCGTATATTTGAGTGTCATCACCTTTGATATAGAAGCAAAAGTATATTTGCCTTTAACGCCTTTAGATCAAATCCAAATTCCAGAGATTGATGTACCGAATGTGGGTGCAACGTTTATGGGGGCTGCGTTGGAATTGTTAACGCATGAGGTTCAGCACAATGTCAAAAAAACAACAGATGAGCAAAAAGGCGATTGGCGTCCATTATTGTTCTTAATGACAGATGGTTCACCGTCGGACGTTTATGCCTATCAACAAATTGTACCTGTCATTCAGCAATTAAACTTTGCCAGTATTATCGCTTGTGCTGCGGGACCGAAAGCGAAAACAGAATTTTTATTGCAGTTGACCAATCAAGTGGTTGTACTCGACACAATGGATTCTAATTCTTTTTCAAGTTTTTTCAAATGGGTTTCAGCCAGTGTGGTTGCGGGGAGTAGCAGTGCTGGAGTGACTGACTCTATTTCTTTACCGCCACCGCCATCGGAAATTCAGTTGGTTTTATAGTCCATATTCAAAAGACATATACAGCATACATGTCTGTCTTTTGAATATCCCAAAACTTTATATTTGATTGATATAACAAAAATAAGCTAGGTAAAAATATGCGCCGATTACCCGTTTTTTTCGTCATTGATTGTTCTGAATCTATGGCCGGACAGCCTTTACAGGCCGTACAGGAAGGCATTGATTTTATTATGAGTGGTTTGCGTACCGATCCCTATGCCTTAGAAACCGTCTATGTTTCAGTTCTGGCCTATGCAGGAATTGTACGAACTTTAGTGCCGTTGACAGAGCTTTTTGCCTATAGAAGTTGTGAACTTCCTTTGGGGGGAGGTACACATTTAGGCAAAGCACTTGATCATTTGGCGAAAGAAATTGAACGTTCTGTGATGAAAACGACGGCAGATGTCAAAGGGGACTGGAAACCGATTGTATATTTATTTACGGATGGTCGTCCGACAGATGATTATGAAGATGCGATTTCTCGTTGGAAAGCTAAATATGAAAACAAAGTGACCTTAGTCGCTATTGGTTTGGGACAAGATGTTGATTTTTCTGTATTAAAGCGCTTAACAACACATTGTATTTCATTAACCCAGATTGATCATGACTATGTCAAAAGCTTATGTAAATGGATCAGTGCTTCGGTTGTTTCACAGAGTATTAGTGTTGGAAATAATCAAGAAAAACAAGATCTTTTGCCATTGGATGAGCGATATATGCATTTGGCTAAAGAGAAACTTTCATTCCGAAAAGGTCAGGTTGATGATCGTACGGTGACATTTATAGGACGTTGTCAAAAGCTGCATCATCCTTATATTTTAAAATATACACGTCACTTACAGTATGGTGAGCTTTCTGATCTAAATATCAATTTATACAATTTTAAATTACAAACCTGTACCGGTATTTCAGAAGATTATTTTAGTTGGACAGATCATGCGGCTGAAAAGCCTAAAATTAATACCTCTGTTTTAGAGGGCAGTTCTAATTGTCCGCATTGTTATGCTGAAACAGCTTTTGCAATGTGTGCCTGTGGCAATTTGATGTGCTATGACGGATACAGTGAATTTGTAGTTTGTCCATGGTGTCTGCGTCAAATTAGTTTTTCTGCATCAGGGGAAGACTTTAATCTCACTCGTGGGCAGGGTTAAAGCATAAAAATAGCAAAATGGTTCAGATTAGGGAAAAAGTAATGACTGAATTTAAATGTAAAATAAAAATATTATTAGAAAAAAATGACATGGGATTGAATGACCAATTTATTCGCTATATTTCTACTGATGAAAA
>CAWETQ010000020.1:0-18144 GCA_963812025.1 uncultured Gammaproteobacteria bacterium | reverse complement strand
GTCGCATTTTAGGCTTAACTCATCCGCTGTTGTTTTTTCTGAATATGACGAGAGCATATTCGCCGGAGGTTTTTGTCAGTCATGTTGAATGGTGCTTTTATACAGCTTGTCGAATGCATTTCATTAAGGATATTTGAATGAGTAATCAAAATTTTGTAACTTTCGCTTGTGGTTATCTTTGCTTAATATTATTAATACTCAATAGAAAAAAATTATAGGAGCTTTTGTAACCAATAAAATTTTGTGATGAACCTTGGCAGAATAAGAAAAAATTTAAAATTTTTAGGGGTGAAAATGAGAAGATTACCAGTTTACTTATTACTCGATACATCGGGATCAATGATGGGGGAACTTATCGAAGCCGTCAAAAGTCGATGCTGGTCAGAAAAAGTGAGTGGATTTAACGATTTATCTCCGCCGCCACCCGAAGTCAATGTTGTACTCTAATTAAAATTCAATAATACAAAGGAAATAATAATGGCGATCACATTAGCCAAAGGGCAAGGTTTAAGTCTTGAAAAATCACAACATAATTTATCTTTAGTCACGATAGGTTTAGGTTGGGATATTGCAGAACAAAAGAAGAGTTTTTTAGCGGGCTTGTTTAGTGAGCAACCTGCTGAATATGATCTCGATGTGGTTGCTTTGTTATGTGATGCAAATGGTACAGTCCGAGATGTAGGACGTGATGCGTCAGGAAATCCAACGCTGAAAAATAGTGATGTGATTTTTTTTAATAATCTGAGACATCGTTCTGGTGATATTTGGCTGACCGGAGATAACCGTACGGGTGCAGGCGATGGAGATGATGAACAAATTATTGTGAAGTTAAACTCACTGTCGAATGATTATCACAAGATTGTTTTTATTGTTCAGATTTATGAGGGCGCTAAAAATAATCAGCATTTTGGTCAAGTTCAGAATGCATTTATTCGTGCCGTTGATGCTTCTGGTAAAGAGATGGTACGTTTTGATTTGTCAGGAAAAAATCAATATGATCAACAACGTTCATTATTGTTTGCAGAATTAGTTCGTGAAAGCAATGGTTGGAAATTTAATGCAATAGGGTCATCTTCTGCATCTGATAATTTTGTAGAATGGTTAAAAAAATACGTATAAAGAGATAAAAATGCGTCGTCTACCAGTTTATATTTTGCTTGATACATCGGGTTCTATGCGAGGAGAACCGATTCATTCTCTCAATGTTGGACTTCAGTCTATGCTCAGCGCATTAAGACAGGATCCGTATGCCTTAGAAAGCGTATATTTGAGTGTCATCACCTTTGATATAGAAGCAAAAGTATATTTGCCTTTAACGCCTTTAGATCAAATCCAAATTCCAGAGATTGATGTACCGAATGTGGGTGCAACGTTTATGGGGGCTGCGTTGGAATTGTTAACGCATGAGGTTCAGCACAATGTTAAAAAAACGACAGATGAGCAAAAAGGCGATTGGCGTCCATTATTGTTCTTAATGACAGATGGTTCACCGTCGGACGTTTATGCCTATCAACAAATTGTACCTGTCATTCAGCAATTAAACTTTGCCAGTATTATCGCTTGTGCTGCGGGACCGAAAGCGAAAACAGAATTCTTATTGCAGCTGACCAATCAAGTGGTTGTACTCGACACAATGGACTCTAATTCTTTTTCAAGTTTCTTTAAGTGGGTTTCAGCCAGTGTGGTTGCGGGGAGTAGCAGTGCTGGAGTGACTGACTCTATTTCTTTACCGCCACCGCCATCGGAAATTCAGTTGGTTTTATAGTCCATATTCAAAAGACATATACAGCATACATGTCTGTCTTTTGAATATCCCAAAACTTTATATTTGATTGATATAACAAAAATAAGCTAGGTAAAAATATGCGCCGATTACCCGTTTTTTTCGTCATTGATTGTTCTGAATCTATGGCCGGACAGCCTTTACAGGCCGTACAGGAAGGCATTGATTTTATTATGAGTGGTTTGCGTACCGACCCCTATGCTTTGGAAACCGTCTATGTTTCAGTGCTGGCTTATGCAGGAATTGTACGAACTTTAGTGCCGTTGACAGAGCTTTTTGCCTATAGAAGTTGTGAACTTCCTTTGGGGGGAGGCACACATTTAGGCAAAGCACTTGATCATTTGGCGAAAGAAATTGAACGTTCTGTGATGAAAACGACGGCAGATGTCAAAGGGGACTGGAAACCGATTGTATATTTATTTACGGATGGTCGTCCGACGGATGATTATGAAGATGCGATTTCTCGTTGGAAAGCTAAATATGAAAACAAAGTGACCTTAGTCGCTATTGGTTTGGGACAAGATGTTGATTTTTCTGTATTAAAACGCTTAACAACACATTGTATTTCACTGACCCAGATTGATCATGAATATGTCAAAAGCTTATGTAAATGGATCAGTGCTTCGGTTGTTTCACAGAGTATTAGTGTTGGAAATAATCAAGAAACAACAAGATCTTTTGCCATTGGATGAGCGATATATGCATTTGGCTAAGGAGAAACTTTCATTCCGAAAAGGTCAGGCTGATGATCGTACGGTGACATTTATAGGACGTTGTCAAAAGCTGCATCATCCTTATATTTTAAAATATACACGTCACTTACAGTATGGTGAGCTTTCTGATCTAAATATCAATTTATACAATTTTAAATTACAAACCTGTACCGGTATTTCAGAAGATTATTTTAGTTGGACAGATCATGCGGCTGAAAAGCCTAAAATTAATACCTCTGTTTTAGAGGGCAGTTCTAATTGTCCGCATTGTTATGCTGAAACAGCTTTTGCAATGTGTGCCTGTGGCAATTTGATGTGCTATGACGGATACAGTGAATTTGCAGTTTGTCCATGGTGTCTGCGTCAAATTAGTTTTTCTGCATCTGGGGAAGATTTTAATCTTACTCGTGGGCAAGGTTAAAGCATAAAAATAGCAAAATGGTTTAGACTGGGGAAAAGTGATGACTGAATTTAAATGTAAAATAAAAACATTATTAGAAAAAAATGACATGGGATTGAATGATCAATTTATTCGCTATATTTCTACTGATGAAAATTTAGGACAATTATCCAAGTTATTACACGCCTTGCGCCTTAACCCAAAATCGGGTTTAGGCATCGGAATTTCCCAACCTGAAACAAAGCCAAATTTTGCTGAAGAAAAAGCAACTGCGCCATTAAAATTGACTGAAAGTGAAGCGCTTGAGACGGTCATCATGGAACCCGCTATTCAATCCAATGATCAAACAGCCAATACAGCAGAAAGCATCCCCAATCTTTTTTCAAATCCAGAGGAAAGCGCTAAAGTACCGTCTGCGGTGGTTCGCTTAGAAAATCAGCTTGAAACGGAATGCTCTGATTTAGATCAATCAATTGAAAATACAGTTGATGATATGGGCGCGACTTTAAAGCCTCATTTAACCCAAACCGAATCAGTCGTAGATCAAATGAAGATTCAAGATGCGATTCATATCGATCCGAGTACACTCAATCAAGATAAAAATAGAGCCGAAATGACCGACGTATTTAATCAAGTATTTGCAGATGAGGTGAAATTTCAGGTCGATAATGCTCGTGTAGGTCAAGCCTACCAATCCAATATTATGCTGATGTCTAAGCATGATCCTAAACAGATTACATTTAAAGCGGATAGTTTTAAATTTGCTGAGCATGATTTTTATTTTGATGAGGCAACACAGACCATCCAAGGCAACCCTGAACGAGCAGAAGAACTGATCTTTTCGTTTCAATACGGGATTAAAAATGAGACGCGCACGGCAAAGTGCAAAATGAATATTATTCCTGATCCACGAACTTTATGGAAAGTACTGGAGCCTGAAGCAGAACAGCCTTTTATTAAAACGCATACAGAACAAAAAATGATACAGACTGAAAATTATAAGCTTATTGCTGCCAGTCGACGTGGTCGCTCACATGAACATGCTGGGACATTTCGTGATGATGATTTTACCATCATGCATATTCCGAATAGCGCATGGTCAGTGATTGCTGTTGCTGATGGGGCGGGGAGTGCACAGTATTCTAGAGAAGGTTCACGTATTGCAGTGGAAATTGTGCAAAGTGAATTTCAGCGTTATTTACACGATTACACCATCGAATCTTTAAATGAAGATATTAAAAAATGGCGAGTGGGTGGTCAAGATGAGCAAACCAAAGTCATTGCACATAAATTGAATCAACAATTTTTTCATGTTTATTATGAAATTTATAAATCCATTATCACTCAAATAGAACAACAAGCTGAAGAAATGGCTGTGGCTGCGAAGGCTTTTTCAACCACTTTATTAATCGCCGTACTCTGTCACCAACCAGATAAAACATTTATGAGCACTTTTTCAGTCGGTGATGGTGTCATTGCAGCCTATAGCGATGAGCTGGTTCGCATTATGAATGTCGCGGATGGTGGCGAATATGCAGGTCAAACCAAGTTTTTAGACCGCAGTATTGGGCAAGAATTGGGCGCTCGGATCAAAATTGGATGCTATCGCAATATTGATGCAGTCATGGTGATGACCGATGGTATTTCAGATCCTATCTTTGAAACAGAGGTTGGATTGACGAACCATGAAAAATGGAAAGACTTATATGGCCAATTAGCCCCGTTATTCCACACTGAAAATGCGGCAAGTGATCTTTTGGAGTGGATGCATTTCTTTACGCCAGGCCATCATGATGATCGTACCTTGGCCGTCCTTTGCAATAACAATAAGGCAGAGTTACTTCAGTAAAATAATTTAAAGATGAGGTGAATAGATATGTCTGCAAAGATTATTAAGTGCCACACGGTCGATGGTCGAGCAATTGAATTTGTTGATGAAGTGATTGGTTCAGGTGCAATGAAAGATGTTTATTTTTCCCCTGACCGTAGTTATGTGGTGTGCTTTTTCAGTAAAGAAAAAAATAAATTTTATGAATCAAAAGCAGCATTAGAACAGCAAAAAGATCGCTTAAAAGAAATTGTGGGCAATAAATGGAATGGTATTTTTAATGGTGTCGGTGGCGATTATTGGAAAAATATCTTTTGTTGGCCTGATGGACTGGTTGAATACAATGACTTGTTAGGAATCACTGCTCCGACGTATAAAAAATATTACTTTTTTTCTTATGGTTCAAAAAATAACGATTTTTTAAACATTAAAGGCAAGGAAAAAGAAGGTAAATGGTTTGCAAGTGCCAATAACCAAAACCGCTTTTTAGATGAGCGTGAAAAGGGCAGTTGGCTGAATTACCTGAAAATTGGTATTTTAATTTCACGCGCTGTACGTCGAATGCATGCGGCAGGTCTAGCACATTCGGATTTATCTTATAAAAATGTACTCATTGATCCTGTTACAGGCAGTGCTTGTGTGATTGATGTGGATGGTTTGGTTGTTCCGGGGAAATATCCGCCCGATGTTGTGGGTACGCCTGATTTTATTGCGCCAGAAGTGGTGATGACCAATCATTTATCTAAAGAAGATCCAAAGCGGTTTTTGCCCAGTATTGCAACGGATAAACATGCTTTAGCCGTGCTGATCTATATGTATTTGCTCTATCGGCATCCACTGCGCGGTGGCAAAATTCATGATATGGATGATCCACAAAAAGATGAAAATATGGGCATGGGGGAAAAAGCATTATTTGTGGAACACCCAACGGATCAGAGTAATCAGGTGAAGTCTAATCAACTGAAACCATCACAATTACCTTGGGCCGATCCCAGTCGAATTTCATATCAAGTCACTGGACCCTTATTTAACAGAATTATTTAACAAGAGTTTTATTGAGGGTTTGCATGAGCCAAGTAAACGTCCCTCTGCCAATGATTGGGAAACCGCCTTGGTTAAAACGGTCGATTTAATCCAACCCTGTCAAAATGCAGCGTGTAGTCAAAAATGGTATGTATTTGATAACACAACTCAGCCGAAATGCCCATTTTGTAATACCCCTTTTACAGGTAAGTTACCCATTTTGAATCTTTATTCAGCACGTCAACAAGGGAATTATCGACCCGATAATCATCGTTTAATGGTTTGGACAGGACAGTCTTTATTTGCATGGCATGCCAATCATATGATTGCACCCAATGAGCGTTTAACAGCAGAACAAACGACACGTAAAGGCTATTTTGTTTTGCATAATGACCGTTGGTGGTTAGTCAATGAAGGTCTTACGGATTTGACTGATGTGACAACCAAAACCGTGATCCCGATTGGCGGTAAAATTGAACTGAAAAATGGCGTTCAAATTTTACTTTCAAAGCAAGAGGGCGGTCGTTTGGCTGTCGTCCAGATGGTTGAAGCCTAGAGTGAGAATGTATTGAGCATGAATTTATCTTGGCTCGAGGCTTGAGGTTTAGATAAACCAAACGTTTTATAGCGTAATAAAATCATTTCTGCCCAATTGCGATGTGTCGCTGGTTCTAACATGGAGCCGTGGCTTTTAAATACACTTTTCGCATCTTGCGCTAAAATTTGCTGTGCTTCATGAAATTCTTCGCTATTGATTTGAAAGGCGCGATGAATATATTCAATTTGCGAGGGATGAATGGCCGTTTTGGTATAAATGCCGTTATTCATATCTTGGCATAATTCATCCATCAGCAATTGCGTGCGGTCAATATGTTCACATACGGGTGAACTGAGTTGAAAGCCCGCTGGAATAAATAAGCCGGCCAATTGTGCAATTAACATCCCCACTGGAGTTTGGTAAATCGTACTGTTTTTAGGGCGACGTAAATGTAAACAGGACAACAGATCATTACCGCCAATTCTTAGACATAGGGTTTTATGAAAGTCATATTTGAGTGCTTGATTAAGCTCCATATTATGACCCATATCAAAAATTTCTTTGGTTTCAAGCGTCGGCATCAGGTTGATATTGGGTGGTAAAATGTCCATCCACTGCTTTAAATCGTGCAGCGTAAACTTGGGTAAAATCATGCCACTGTAGGTGTGATTTAAGTCCCAATCGACAATATGTTTCGCCATTTCAATATTTCTAGGGCGAATAAAGAGCGCAGGCGCCTTTAAGTTTGGCAGCTCTAAGCGCTTTTGTAATAAATGCTTTAAATTGACCATGGCTGTTTGCACGTCTTTTTCCAACACGGCATCTTCTAAACAGACGGCAATCGATTTGAGTATCGGAAATTTAATGCCTTCAGTCACTTCCCATAATTGCTCATGGGTTGCAGGAATGTACATGGTTGCACCCAGTTCAATCGCATGTTGCAGTTGTTTCATTTATTTTTCTCGACTTTTTTTATCAGAGTCACTGCATGATATGGGCCTAACTTGGCACCTAAAATATCTACGGGAATATTCTGTTCTTTGGCAAAATGCAGCAGTAATTGTACATGCGGATTGGATGGATCACGGATTAATATTTTTTCAGGAACGCGTCTTAATACGGCACGCGTGGCTTCTGCAATGCTGGGCTTAATATGATTAATATTTTTAATCGCATAGGTATCAGAGATCCAATCAATGGTGTCTAAACAAATTTTTTGTTGTTTGAGGCGAATGTGGTTATCCCAATTTGCCAAATCGCTGTGTGGATTCTGCTGAATAATATTTAAAATCTTGTCGATAAATTCGACCGAAATATCATGCGGAGCCAGATGTTGATAGACTAAACAGCTATGCCAATTATTCGGATCGTAGCAATTTTTCTTTGCCAGATCGAAATCAATCGTATCTTTTAAAATAGTCCGTGAGGTTAAGCCTGAGATCACGGAACCTAGCATTCCAAACGGAATCAGCCAATCTTCACAACTGGCACTTAGCCACGAATAGCCACCTAAATCGGCTAAGGTCACAAGGCGAGGAACCTCCCATCCTGCATCAAATAATGCCGGATAATCTGCCAAATTTTGGGTCAATTCTCGACAAATTGCGCCTTTACCCGTCCAGCCATCGACAAAAACAATATTTTCCGCGCCGTGTTGTTCGATAATCGCCTGCAATGCTGCAAAATCGATACCGCGATCACGGATAATACTAATCCCGTAATGCTCACAATCCTGATGCTTGTCAATATAGTGTTTAAGGAGTACACCTAAAGGCACACCAGCGCGAACCAAGCTGACTAAAATAATCGGTTGCTTGGGAAATCGAACCATCAGTGAGTTGGCAATCTTCTGCACATCACTTGCCAGACGTTCAGCACCTTGCTCAAAAGCGTATTCAAAATGTCGCATTTGCTCATCTGAAGGTGGATGTTCAACACTAATCATTTGTGAATAGTGTTTTTTCCCAGATTGAATCAGATACTCTTTTTCAGCTAATGGGTGTGGGGTCTATTTCATCAATATTGAGCAAGAAGGTCACATCTTCAGGTCGATAAGAGCCATGGAAACCCAGTGTTTGAAGACTAGATGCTAACGCATGGTTTTTATACATGTCCTAAATATCCTTTTGCATGATGATCTTGTGCTAGATTTTGTACTAAAAATTTATCCAACTGACTATTTTTAGGCATACCAAACCAATCACAGCAGCCTAAAAAGCCTGCATCAGACAAACTGTCGCCCCAACCTAAAATGGCACGTTCGCGATTTGGGTCATATTTATTGATAAAAAACTCAACCGCTTTTTGTTTAGACACAAATTTGGGAAGAATGGCTAAATTATTGCCATTGATATGGACATAGCAGTGTTCAAGTACTTCAGCGGGTAAGTGTTCAATCATTTGGTGCAGAAATAAAGGCGCAGGATCATTTTGCTTGGCAACGGTATAAATTTTCCCACCATTTTCTTGCATCGTCCAAGTCCGAATTGAACCAAATGGTTTGGCATAATCGAGCAATAGCGTTGGCAATTCATCCAGTAACTCATCCAGTTCAGCCGCCGCCTTGTGCTGGATTTCAAGCCATTCCTGATCAACTTGCTGATCTGCGCCTATAATCGTTCCACCATGTGAGCATACCGCACCATGCTGAAAAGGAAGATGTACACGCTGCAAGCCTGCAACTGAGCGTGCAGTCACAGGAATAACATCAGCAGATGCCAACAACCAATTCACGAAAATTTGCTGTTTGGGCAGCATATAAGACAGTGGCTCGCCAAATTGATCTAGCGTGGCAATTTTATGTAGTGGTGTCGGGGTACTTTTACGATTTGTTTGAAACAGCGTGTCATCTAAGTCAACAAAAATTAACGGCTTAGCATTCATAACTAATAATTTCCAAATTTTTTATTTGTTCAAATAGGAGAGGGTCGACGCTATCTTGTGCTGTTTCAATGACCAATAAAACCCGATCAAATTGTTGATGTTTAACGTTATAGGCATAGTTGTTGATATTCAGTCCATAATTGTCTTTAAATGCACAAATACTTTCAACGGCATGACCTTGCTTGATCGGAGAGCGCGTGGTTGAGCTGTAATAGACCTCAGCCCCTTGCTGCTCTAATTGCTCAGCGATCAGAAATGGAATCCAACTAAATTCACCCGAACCTAAGACCAAGATTTTTTCATGAGGCAGAGGCGGTCGAATATTTTGCCAAGCGCTACAATTTAGAAAGGTCGGTTCGCGTCCCCAATCATGAGGGGCAATAATTTTTTGAGCTTGCTGTTGGGTTGAACTGACATCGGGCATATCAATGTCAATATGCTGCTGGTTCGGCTGCCACTGCCAATGACCATGTAATAATGACACCACTTCAACCGGAATCCCTAAGTCATCAGTGACTAAATGTTGTTCCGCCCAATTGACCAAGGTCACCAAAATAATCCGTTCTACCTGTTGTAAACCCGATTTTTTTAGGCTCAAGATTAAATTTCTAAAGGTCTTTCCTGTTGAAATTTCATCATCAATTAAAATGAGCGTTTTTGACGCAATCACATGCTGATGCTTAAGCGGATCATGACTGGATAAAATAAACTGATCTTGAGCATGACTATGTTCTTCTAAAAACAAGCCTAAGGTCGGTAAGGTTTCAACCGGATGTCGCGTGGTGGTTAAAAAGATGGCATTTTGCCCAAAATCTTGTTTCAGCTCACGATAAACACCTGCCCCTAAACCTACGGCGGTCTCTGCCATACCAATCACACTAATGGGATAGGGCAAATCTTTAGGAATGATCGCAGCAAGGTCTTGATAACTTTTTTGCATCGCCGATGGTGCAACGGGGATATGTTTTCCAAGCACTTTAGAAACAAATAAAAATGCACGTTTCGGATTAATTCTTTCTGCAAAACTAAGCAGATCATCCAATTTCCATTCTGGATGATGTTGATTCACAGTCACACTAATACGACCACGACTTAAATCAATATGTTTTATCAATGCGTACAATCCATTTTGAAACTTTGTGTAATGGGTAAAACTTGAACGACGGGAACGAGGTCAGTGTGTTGCAGTGTCAATTGCAATTTTTCAGCCATCAGTTCTGCAATTAAATTAATTCCAGTATGTTGTGTATAGGCAAAACCGCCTGCGGGACGCGGGTTAATTTCTAAAATATGCCATACCCCCAAATCGTCTTGCTTAAATTGAATATTGATCAATCCATCACATTGGAAATGTTGCACCAGAATTTTGCAAATTTCATGACAAGGATGCTCGATATAGCATTGCTGATAAAATTTAAATTTAACGCGGGTCACTAAGGCTAAAATTTGCCCATGGCTACAGGCAATATCCACGGAACATTCTTGCCCCGTTAAAAAAGGCATAATCAAATACTCAATCGGTTGATCTAATTGAGCATATGCCTCTATAAATTGTTGCGTATTACACTGCGTATTGAGTTGAAATTGCTTAAAATATGAAACTTCATCTCGCAGTTGGACAAAACCAGAACCATATACGCCGTACACAGGTTTTGCACAAATATGTGCATATTTTTTTTGATAATCAGCAATTGCTTGCTTTAATCCAACGACATGATCCACTTTCGCGGCAGGAATATTCGGTAAGTTTAAAGCTTCACAAATTTGTCCAAATAAAAATTTATTGTTCATGTTTTCATGTTGCGCTATGCCAATAGCACCTGTCACCAGTTGAATATCATGCCGAGCAAATTCTTCACGAAATTTTTCAATAAATTGACCGTGTTTTCCACAAAATAGCAGTTGAATGGAATGCTTTTTACATTGTTCTAACAGCCAATCTGCACTGTGTTCAACGCTAGGTTGTTGAAAAAAATAATCTGCGCAGAGTTTTAATTCTGGACGTTGCCGGCTATGAGAACAAAAAATCGTGAGATGGGTAGATAAATTGGAGTGTTTTAATAATTGAATAATGTCATTTTGACAGGAATAACTTTCAGCGATCCAGATATTGTAGTGCGATTTCACAGTTGATTTGATCTCAAATTTCTTGAATAACAATTATTAATTTGTGCTTGTAATATATACCGCGTCGGGAATATATAATTTTTTATGCTGTTGACGCAATGCTTTTCTAAGACCAAATATGAAATTGCAAAAATTGATGAAAAAACTCAATTTTGCTATTGGGCTTAAAAAAAATATGTTAAAACAATAGAGGCTTATTTAACTCGTTTTTTGACGAGCAATCTCAATTTTTATATTAATAATTCATATGGTTAATGAATTAAAAGAAAATATTACAATATCATAAGAGGGTAATATGCAACTTGTCGCTGGTGGAAATATCGCTTTAGCATCTGAAATGATTGAAATACTGATAAAAACAACTGTCCCTATGCAAATAGAGCTTGATCTGACCGCATATCTTTTAGCAAAAGACACCCAAAAAGTGCGCGGTGATCAAGATATGATTTTCTATGGACAACCTCAAACCCCGAATCAGAGTGTTGTTTTAGTTCAATCTAGCTCAAATGATCCCTATTTAACTCAACTTAAAATTAATACAGCATTACTTGATCCTGAAATTCAAAAAGTCACCTTATGTGCAACGCTCAATGAACCGAATAATTTTAGTCGAATATCACCCATTCATATGGAACTTTTATCCGCTCATCAAACCATCGCCAATGCATTGATTCAGACGCAGTCTAAAACTGAAAAAGCCTTAATTTTGGCTGAAGTGTATAAGCATAACGATAAGTGGAAATTTAGATTTATCGATCAAGGTTTTAATGGTGGCTTAAAACCTTTGGCTGAAAACTTTGGTGTGGTGATTGAAGAGACTCAAAGTAACATTCCACCAACACCAACACCAACACCAACACCAACACCAACACCAACACCAACACCAAACACCATCGAAGTCGAACCTTAATTTGTCAAAAATCAAGTTAGATAAAAATAATTCTAGAATTAATTTAACTAAAAAAGGCGCAGGTTTTGGCAAAATTTCGGTGAATTTAAACTGGAATAAATCCGCAGCTAAATCTGAATCCTTTTTCCAAAAATTAACCCGTTCCAATTCAATCGACCTAGATTTAGGGGCGATGGTGCAGCTTAAAGATGGCAGTATTGATTTAGTCCAACCGCTTGGAAACCGATTTGGTCATTTTGACCAAGTCCCTTATATCAAATTAGATGCAGATGATCGTACCGGTGCATCTATAAATGGTGAAAATTTACATATTAATGGCAATCAATGGGATCGCATTGAGCGAATTGTTATCTATACCTATATTTATGAAGGTGCAGCACAGTGGGCAGCAACAGATGGCGTAGTAACCATTCGTCTTCCAGATCAACCTGAAATTGAGGTACGTTTAACCGAAGGTAATCAATTAAATACCTGTGCAATTGTAGAATTAAAAAATATAAATGGCGAAATTCAAGCCAATCGAGAAGTGCGTTATTTCAAAGACCAACAATTTTTAGATCAGTTTTATCGCTTTGGTTTCCGCTGGAGCCAAGGCTCAAAAGATTAACGCTATCCATTTAATTTACATGTAATAAAAAAGAGGGAAAATTATGGCGATTTCATTAAATAAAGGTGGAAATCTATCTTTAAGTAAAACAGATCCATCACTCAACCAAGTCTTGATTGGCTTAGGTTGGGATGCTCGGGCAACGGATGGTGTAGACTTTGATTTGGATGCTTCGGCATTTTTATTGGCGGCAAACGACAAAGTTCGTGCTGAAACAGATTTCATTTTTTATAACCAAACACGCTCTCCAGAAGGTTCTGTAGAACATACTGGCGATAACCGTACGGGTGCGGGTGATGGTGATGATGAAGCGGTTAAGATTGATTTAGCGAAAGTGCCCGCTGAAGTGCAAAAAATTGCCATTACCGTCACCATTCATGATGCTGAAAGCCGTGGTCAAAATTTTGGACAAGTGCAAAATGCATTTATTCGCGTCGTCAATGATCAAACGAATGTTGAAATTGTACGTTTTGACTTAAATGAAGATTATTCAACAGAAACAGCGATGATTTTTGGCGAGTTATATCGTCATAACGGTGAATGGAAGTTCAGAGCCGTAGGTCAAGGTTATAACGGTGGTTTAAGTGCCATGTGCCGTCAATATGGCATCAGTATTTAAACTCTATTCTTAGGTGAAAAATGAAACATTTCCGTTTTTCGATCATCTTTAGCATTATCTGCTTGGCCATTTCAGCATATTGGGGTTTTACCCATGGCCCCCAAGCAGGCTTAATGGCAATGTTCAAAGTATTGGCGATTACTGCAATTTTAGCGGTCATGGAGGTATCACTCTCCTTTGATAATGCAGTCGTCAATGCCTCTGTACTGAAACATTGGAACCAATTTTGGCGAACGCTGTTTTTAACCGTGGGTATTATCGTTGCTGTTTTTGGTATGCGACTGATTTTCCCTTTGCTTATTGTGGGCGTTACCGCCGATATGAGCATGGTTGAAGTGGCTAAATTAGCGTTAAATGATCCCGCAACTTATTCAGAAAAACTGATGGCACATCATGCTGAAATTGCAGCATTTGGTGGCATGTTCTTATTATTGGTATTTCTGAATTTCTTGTTTGATGATGAAAAAGATGAACATTGGTTTCATTGGCTTGAATCAAGATTAGCCGATTTAGGCAATATTCAAGCGATTTCAGTCTTTATTTCATTGGTTGTGCTACTGATTCTTGCAAGCTACATTCCTGATGCATCACGTTTAGTCGTGATGATGGCTGGCGTTTGGGGTATTGTCGTCTATGTGGGTGTAAAAGTCATTGGTCATCTATTAGAAGGCAGTAGCAATGATGATGAAGAATCTGAGAAAGCAAATGGTGCCACTGCAACAGGTACGATTGTCAAAGGTGGTATTGGTGGTTTCTTATATTTAGAAGTATTAGATGCCTCTTTTAGTTTCGATGGTGTAATCGGTGCTTTTGCAATTACCAGCGATGTGGTAATTATTATGCTGGGTTTGGCCATTGGCGCGATGTTTGTCCGTTCAATGACCATTTATCTGGTTGAAAAAGGTACGCTAGATGCTTATGTGTATTTAGAACATGGTGCACATTATGCAATTGGTGCACTTGCGTTCATTATGTTGGCGAGCGGCACAGGATTACATATTCCAGAAGTTATTACCGGATTGGTGGGTGTTGCCTTCATTGTTTGGGCGATCATCTCTTCAATTTCATATAGTAAAAAGCAACAATCTTCATAAACGAAAGTTAAGGAAACAAAAATGGCTATTAATTTATCAAAAGGCGGAAATATCAATCTTTCCAAGACTGCTCCGACGATGAGTAAAGTCGACTTGGGTTTAGGTTGGAATCCACGCGCAACAGATGGTAAAGCATTCGATCTAGATGCTGTCGCATTCTTAACAGGTGAAGATGGTAAAGTTCGTTTAGATGGTGAATTTATTTTCTTCAATCAAAAAACTTCACCATGTGGATCGGTTAACCATAAAGGCGATAACCGTACTGGCGATGGCGAAGGCGATGACGAAACAATTTCTGTAGACCTGTCTAAAGTTCCTCAAGAAGTTGCAAAAATTGTATTTGCTGTGACAATTCACGACGGACAGCAAAATGGTCAAAACTTTGGTATGGTTGATAAAGCCTATATCCGTGTGATTAACCAAGATGCAAATGCAGAAGAGTTGGCGCGTTTTGACTTGTCTGAAGATGGTAGCACTGAAGTTGCGATGATTTTTGGTGAATTATATCGTCACAATGGCGAATGGAAATTCAAAGCCGTAGGTCAAGGCTTTAATGGTGGTCTGGGTGTTTTAGCAGCAAGTTACGGTGTTGCTGTTTAAGCGAACCAATTAAGGTACTAAAAGAGTCATCTTTTAGTACTTGAAAGTAATTGGTATAAATCTATTTTATATTGAATTATTTTCAAGTACTAAATTAGAGAATAAAAATGCAGTTAGTTTCTGGACAAAAAATCGCGCTCAATCAAGTTATTCAAAATGATACGAAATTTACTTTACGCGTACAATTTCAAGCCTCATTTGATGTCGATATCTCCAGTTTTGGTGTGGGGCAGAACGATCAACTGTTCCATGATGATTATATGACTTTTTATAATCAACCGCAGACCCCTCATTGTGAAGTGCAATATCATCAGCAAGAAAACCTGAATCTATTTACTTTTGATTTAAGTAAAATAAACGCGACACAGACCCCTCGATTTGTAATTTGTGCAACCGTGGCAAATGACCAAGCAACGATGCAAAATATTCAAAGTGGTCAAATTGATCTTGTGAATCAGCAAGGCGAAGTATTGGCAAATTATCAATTAAATGCATCCAATTTTAGCCAAGAAAAAGCAGTCATGTTGACTGAAATTTACTTTAAAAATGATCTGTGGCGAATGGCTGCTATCGGGCAAGGTTTTAATGGTGGATTAACCGCATTAGTGAAGCATTTTGGCGGTGAGGTTGCGGAAAATACATCTCCTCCTCCCCATACTGCTTCTAAAATTGATTTAAAGAAAAAAGTTGTTTTAGATAAAGTAGAAAAACTTGCACCGCATTTGCTTGATCTCACTAAAAAATCACTGATTAGTTTAGAAAAAAATAAGTTACTCGATGTAAAAGCAAGAGTGGCATTGATATTGGATTATTCAGGTTCAATGAGCCAACAATATAAATGTGGTGATGTACAGAAAGTTATCGATCGCATTGTACCTTTGGCAATCAATTTTGATGACGATGGCAGCTTTGAGTGCTGGGCATTTGCAGAAAAAGCACTGCGTTTAAATGATGTGAGCCTGAATAATTTAAATAATTATATAACCTCGGAACAAGGGGGCTATAAAAAATGGAATGCGGGAGCTGGCTATAATAATGAGCCTGCCGTTCTTGAAGAGGTCTTACATTATTTTAGCAAAGAAAGCCCATCCAATTTACCGGTCTATATTGTTTTTATTTCTGATGGTGGTGTTTCTGAAGCGAGAAAAATTAAAAAGATTTTACAAGAGGCATCATCACAACCTATATTTTGGCAATTTGTAGGGATAGGCGGCAGAAATTACGGTGTGTTAGAAAAATTAGATACCATGGAGGGGCGAGTGGTAGACAATTGTAATTTCTTTAAAATAGATAATATTGAAAGTATTTCTGAATCAATGTTGTATGACTTTTTACTGCAAGAATTTCCGATATGGTTAACAGAAGCAAAAAATAAAAATATCGTGAGAGGATAGGTAAATGTAATGGCAGAATTTAATCTTGTTGGTAGCCCAGAACCTTTTTTACATGTCAGTATGCAGCAAGGTGAAGCAATTTATTGTGAATCGGATGCGATGGTCATGGTTGAACAAAACCTTGAAGTCGGCGGTAAATTACGTGGCGGAATTTTCCAAGCTTTTATGCGTAAATTTACTTCTGGAGAATCCTTGTTTCAACAGCAAATTAAAGCCGTGAAGGGTGCAGGAGAGTGTTTATTATCACCGAATTTGGATGGTGATATGCAGATTTTGGATGTGGGTCAACGACAGTATATTTTATCTGATGGCTCTTTTGTTGCAGCAACCGAACACACCATGATTAAAGCAAAAGTGCAAAGCAATATAGGCGGCGCATTGTTTGGGGGCACGGGAGGTTTTGTGGTCATGGAAACCAGTGGGCAGGGTAAAGTGTGTATTTCTGGCAGTGGAACCTTACTTGAGCTGGACATTACACCAGAGCAAGGTGAAGTCACCATCGACAATGGTCATGTTACGGCATGGGATGCATCGTTAAATTATAATATTGGTATTCCAAGTTCGGGCAGTGGTGGCTTTGTTGGCAATATCGTCAATAGCTTTACCAGTGGTGAAGGTTTAGTGATTAAGTTCCGTGGGCATGGCAAAGTGATTGTGTGCTCACGTAATCGTGCGAGTTATTTACAGTGGTTAGCTACGGCTTTAGGTCGTGGTCATTCAAATTCAAACTGAGGTGAATTATAAATGGGCATTAGCTTAGTAAAAGGTCAAAAAATTTCTTTAGAGAAAGGTGATGGTTCATCTTTAACTAAAATATTTCTTGGCGCAGGTTGGGATGTCGCAAAAAAAGGCGGTTTACTTGGCATGTTTGGCGGTGGTGGTGATTCGATTGATCTCGATGCCTCTGCAATTGTTTTTGATGAAAATAACAAAGCTTTAGATAGCATTTGGTTCGGTCAATTACAGAGTCGTGATGGCAGTATCAAGCATTCTGGCGACAATCGTACTGGTGATGGTGCGGGTGATGATGAAGCGATTCATGTTGATTTGACTCAAGTTCCTAGCCAAGTAAAATCAATTGTATTTACAATCAGTAGCTTCCGTGGGCAAACTTTCGAAAAAGTTGAAAATGCTTTTTGCCGTGTAGTTGATGCTACAACCAATGTTGAAATTGCAAAATATAACCTTTCAGCAAAAGGTAATTATACAGCGTTAATTATTGCTAAAGTTTATCGTCACAATGGTGCATGGAAAATGTCAGCATTAGGCGAAACCTGTAATGGAAAAACCATTCAGGATATGGTTCCAGCCATTTTACCTATTTTATAAAAGTAGTTTAATTTTTATAATAGGACTTGATAAATCAAATACTTGGTTTATCAAGTTTGTTAATTATATATACCTTTGTTATACAAGCATTTATAAGGCGAAGCCAAGATATTTGAAGTTTTGGAGTCGTTTGCTTAAGCAGGATTAAGCTAAATTATATTGTGATCAGAAAGAATAAATTGTATGAGATGCTGAATCAAAAATATCTTTAAACATAAAAAAAGCCCCCAGTCTTTCGATAGGGCTTTTTTGAATTTGGAGCGGGAAAAGAGACTCGAACTCTCGACCCCAACCTT
>CAWETQ010000019.1:0-15715 GCA_963812025.1 uncultured Gammaproteobacteria bacterium | reverse complement strand
ATTTAAAATGTTTACTCAATGTGGTCGCCATCGCAGTTACTTTTTGATAGCCCGTCGGTAAAATCCGTTGAATTAAATCTAAGGTTTTTGCATCGTTACCAATCAATAAACGGCGCTTATCTTTTTGCACCGCTTCCAAAATTTGACGCGCTGCTTCTTCAGGTGGACAACGCAATAATTTATTAAAGGTTTGTGCTGACTTTTCAGGATTCATCCCGAGTGCTTTTAAACTGTCATTCATTTTTGCCGCATTGGCAATATTGGTCCGAATTCCCCCCGGATGTACGCACAATGCGCTCACGCCACAATCTTCAATATCCAATTCTTGACGTAATGATTCAGTAAAACCACGCACTGCAAACTTAGTCGCATTATATGCAGACTGCGTCGGTTGAGCAGTTAAACCAAAAAGACTGGAAATATTAATCACATGCCCTTCGCCCGATTTCTTGATCAGGGGTAAAAACTCTTTGGTACCATAGACCACACCCCAAAAGTTAATATTCACAATCCACTCCAGTTCTTCATAAGAAGCACCTTCGACGGTTGAGCCCAGTGCGACCCCAGCATTATTAAAAATCATGTTGACTGAACCATGATGCTGTACCGTGTCAGCAGCCCAAGCCTTCATTGCATCACGGTCAGCAACATCTAACTTTTGCGTCGTGACACGAACATTATTGTCTTTTACCAATTCGATCGTTTGTGCCAAACCCTGTTCATTGATATCACTCAATGACAAATGACAACCTTGTTTTGCCAACAGAACAGCCAATTGCTGCCCAATACCGGAACCTGCACCTGTAATTGCTGCAACTTTATTTTTAAAATTTTTCATGACTCATCCTTATTCAATTTTTTCTGCATCATCAACCCAAACAGATTGGTTATTTTTTTGCTGTGGTGATGTACAGTTCATCCATCCAATATAATTTTGACAATACTCATTGTCAATATAATATATGATCAATAACAGAATAAAGACCATTCAACCCTTTCCGACATAGGTCTACGAACAAATTATTGTTAACATAGCGCAAACCTTGATTGCATTTGGCACATGACCTTTATGACTGAACAACACGACAATCTCCAAGAAAAACAAAACAAAGCGTCAAAAACCAAAGAACGTCAATTTAAAGGCTTATCTTTAACTGAACGCAAACAAGCACGTCGTGCAAAGCTGATTGAAGCTGGCATTGAAGCCTATGGTACACATGGTTTTTTTGCGGTCACGGTCAAAGATATTTGCAATGAAGCCAAACTGACTGAACGCTATTTCTATGAATCTTTTAAGAAAAGTGATGAACTTTTTCAGACTATTTTTTTAACTTTAATTGATCAATTGCAGAATAATGTCATGCAAGCCATCATGCAGGCATCCACCGATCCACGAAAAATGATTGAAGATGGTTTAACTGCTTTACTCACCACATTAAGAGATAACCCACGGATGGCACGGATTATTTATATCGATGCCATGCTGGTTCAAGAGCTGCATAATCAAGCGACCATTCATGAAACCATGTCACGTTTTGACCGGATGATTCAGGCGTTTGTCATGCTAATGATGCCGCATATTGATCGCTCAGAACGTGAAATTTCTTTAGTTGCCACAGGTCTCAATGGTTATGTGACTCAAATTGCGATTCGTTGGGTGGTCAGCGGTTTTAAACAACCAATGGAAGCTGTTTTATCGTCTTGTAGTATCGTTTTCTTATCGCTGCTGAATACTTTCTCAGAAAAAGGAAAAATATTAAAAAAAGAAAATCCTTGATCATGACCTTATCAAAAAAAGATCCAATACTTTGAATTTGTTATATTTATATGACTGATTTATTTTAAAATCTTGATTTTATCGGATGAAAATTGTCACATTTCTTTGCTAAAACGGGCAACGCTCCCTTTTCTGCAATGATACTGTCATAATTAATCTTTGTAATAAGCCTGTCATAAATACAAAACGGTTCACCGTTAACATCAAATAGGATATTGCGTTGTGAAAGATGACTATATTTTAATCGTCGATGACGAACTTCCCATTCGAGAGATGATTCATACCTCTTTAGATATGGCAGGCTTTCAATGCTTACAAGCAGAAGATGCGAAACAAGCGCACCAAATGATCGTGGATCAACGTCCTGTGCTTATTTTACTCGATTGGATGCTCCCAGGTGGGATCAGTGGCGTTGACTTGTGTCGCCGCTTAAAACGCGATGAAACACTGACCGAAATTCCAGTGATTATGCTGACCGCACGCGGTGAAGAAGACCATAAAGTTCAAGGTCTCGATGCCGGTGCAGATGACTATATGACCAAACCTTTTTCTACCCGAGAATTGGTGTCACGCATTAAAGCGGTGTTACGTCGTGCCAATGCCTTAAATGGCGAAAAAACCATTGATGCCAATGGTCTTATTCTAGATCCTGTCAGCCAGCGCGTGAGTTTTGGTCAGAATATTTTAGAAATGGGCCCGACAGAATATCGTTTATTGGCCTTTTTCATGACCCACCCAGAACGTGCTTATACGCGTGCTCAATTGCTTGATCAAGTTTGGGGTGGTAACGTATATATTGAAGACCGTACCATTGACGTGCATATTCGCCGTTTACGTAAAGTGCTTGAACCGTATGCCGTAGACCGCTTTGTACAAACTGTTCGTGGCACAGGTTATCGTTTTTCTACCCGCGCGGATGTCGCTTTAGGTTAGTCGTTTTTTAGGTAAACCATGTTTTATGTATGAACCGTACCCCGTCCCAGAATTGACACGAGAACATCAAAAATTTCGCTACAGCAGCTTATGGACTTTTGCGAAACAAGATTTACGTCAACTCGCATTTCTACTGCTGATTGCCAGTTTAATTGGCATCGGGATTGGGTATTTTTGGATTTTAATTTTTATCGCGTTTACGCTATTTTTTGTACTGCAATTACGTTCACTGTATTTGGTCAATGAATGGATTTCCAATCGCCCTTATGATGTGCCGCCTAATTTAGATGGCATTTGGGGTGCATTGCTGTTTAATGTCTATCGTGCACAGCGTCAAGAACGTATTGTGCAAGCAGAAATGGTCGGCTTAATTGATCGCGCGCAATCTTCACTGGTGGCATTAGCCGAAGCTGTGGTGTTAATTGATGAATTACACCAAATTGAATGGTGGAATCCCGCAGCGGAAAAATTGCTGGGTATTCAACCTTTAGACCGCGGGCGTAATATTTTAACCATTCTACGTCAGCCTAATTTTATTGAATATTTTAATCATATTGATCAAGCACCCGATGGTTTAAAAATGAAATCTTCAGCCTTTGAAGATCATTATGTGCAAGTCAAAATGACCCGTTTTGGTGGGGAAAGTCGTTTATTGGTGGCGTATGACGTGACGCGTATGCATAACCTAGAACAAATGCGTAAAGACTTTGTCGATAATATTTCCCATGAATTACGCACGCCCCTGACTGTACTCAGTGGCTATATTGAAACTTTTACCGATCAAGAAGATTTAAACCCGCGTTGGAAACGTGCCTTTGACCAAATGCAGGCACAGACCAAACGCATGAATGCCTTGGTCAATGACTTACTGCTGCTGTCCCGTTTAGAAAGCAACAAACAAATTGCCAAAAATCAAATTATTGAAATGCCCAGTTTAATGAATCAATTGTTTGATGATGCGCAAGCCTATAATGTTGATTATGGACATACACTGAACCTCGAAATTGACAGTCATTGCGACCTGATTGGTTCAGATATGGAACTTGCCAGTGCGTTTAGCAACCTCATTACCAATGCCATTAAATACACCCCCAAAGGGGGCACCATTACCATGGGTTGGCACGATGACGGAGTGCAAGGTTATTTTACCGTTGAAGATACTGGCATTGGCATCGACCCCAAACATTTACCCCGTTTAACCGAACGTTTCTATCGTGTCGATAGCGCACGTAGCCGTCAAACTGGGGGAACGGGTTTAGGTCTGGCGATTGTGAAACATGTGCTCATGCAACACGGCGCGCACTTAGAAATTGAATCGAAAGAAAATCAAGGTTCAACCTTTAAAGTGGTGTTCCCGAAAGAACGTCTCTACCATATGAGCTAATGATATCAGTAGCTTAATCGTGCCTGTTTTAAATTCGCTATCCATCAGTTAAGCCAAAGTTTGTTCTTTAGCGCGTGCACGTTGAAAAGCGGGACGTTGGGCAATACGTTGTAAATATGCCTTGATATTTGGATAAGAACCCGTTGTTCTGGATTGTATCGCGTCTAATGGAAACCACATTTGAATATCCGCAAAAGAAAATGTGCCTGCAAAATATTCATGCTTGGATAAATAATCTTCCAAATATTCAATATGATCTTTTAAACGAGGGCGAATAAATCCCGCTTTGACACCTGTGGTGATTTTTTCTGCTATCGGCTTAATCAGCCATGGCACATGTTTGGGTACATTATTCATTACCAACTGCATCACCAATAACGGCATTAACGAACCTTCCGCATAATGCATCCAATAACGATACTGCTGCTGTTCTGCTTTACCCTGCGGTTTAAACTGTTGTTGCGCATCATAGCTTTCTTGCAAATATTCTAAAATCACCGCAGATTCAGCAATGGTTTGATCAACATCGGTTAATACCGGTGACTTAGCCAAAGGATGAACCAATTTTAATTCAGGTGGTGCTGCAAAAGTCGGTAAGCGCTGATAAAACTGCACTTGATAATCAAGTTCCAATTCCTCTAAAGCCCATAAAATTCGAAAGGAACGCGACTGATCCAAGTGGTGTAATGTAATCATTTTTTGACCTCTATTTTTATGCTTTGACTATACGCATCGCTCTAAAAGAATGACACCCTGCTTTACACAAAATGTCATAACTATCGGGTCATTAAACAAGTACCGTATTGATTTCTAAGCTACGTAACAATGTTTTGGTCACAGGGGTTTTACTGCTGATCTCTAAAATTTTTTGCTTCAGTTCATCCGATAGCGGCTGTGCAAAAGATAAACGACGTTCAATCCATTCTTTGCCTTCTTTATTGGCATTAAAATCAACTTCAACAGAAAATTCGCCTAGCTCGATCCCTTTATGATTGGCGTACATGCGTAGCGTAATCATGGTACAAGAAATCAAACCTGAACAAATCAAATCATAAGGTGCAGGCCCTTGATCTTGCCCACCAAAAGACTCAGGTTTATCGGTGATAAATTGGTGTGTACCACTTCGCACCTCACCCGACCAAGGTGCAGCGAGCGTTCGTACTTCTGCATTTGCAATAATGGCCATAATCCTAAATCCTCCATTTTATTTTTATCGCGATGCACGCATTTTATCTGGGAATGTTGGGGCTTCTAATCTTGGACCTGGATAATCAGCAATATTGCCAAAGCGTTCATCTTGATTGATCCATTGATCTCGTGCAAGGCTCAGTTCTTCCTGTGTACGTCCGACAAAATTCCACCACAGCAATATCGGTGATTCAAAGGGTTGTCCACCCAACAATAGAATACGACTGCCCGCATGCAACTGAATTTCGATTTCGGTCAGACCGGGTTCTAACACCACCATATTGTCTTCAGTCAGTTCGTGACCATTGACCATAGCCGTCCCATCCAAAGCCATAAAACCATGTTCAAATTTTGGATTGAGTGGAATTCGAGTGGTGGTCGATTCTTTTGCCGTTAAATCGACCCCAAGTAATTCGGTATGCACCGCGACAGGAGATTTGGTTTTTAAAAATTCACCGACCAAAACGGTGAATTCCACCTGATCTTTTACGACCACAGGCAGTTCTGGATAATGGTCAAAACGCGGTGCCATATTGATTTTATCATCAGGCAATGCAATCCAAAGCTGAGCAGCATGCATATGGGTTTCTGTTTCTGGCGCAACTTCAGTATGCGAAATACCATACCCTGCCGTCATCAAATTGACCTGCTTCGGGCGAATTAACTGTTTGGTGCCTAAGCTATCGGTATGCATCATGGTGCCTTCAATCATCCAAGTGAAGGTTTGTAAACCCATATGCGGATGCGGGCCAACATCTAAGCCATCACCTTGCGGAAAAGTGACTGGACCGGCATGATCTAGAAAACACCACGCACCAATTAAGCGTTTATGGCGACTCGGCAATGCACGTTTAATGATGGTTCCCTGCCCAATTTCCGCGCTACGCAAAGGGAATTCCTGAATAAATTGATTCACGTATTTTTCACAATCGTCTGAGTTGGAAAGTTCTGTATAGTTGCTATTGGTCATATGCCTATCCTAAGTCTTACGGACTAAACCGTGCTTTTGATGTCTTCATCTATTCTTATCATCATATAGACGCTTACGAACTCAGCCTATAAGTCACTTAATACGCTGAATACTATGTCTAGAACAAGATCATTTTTGAAACTTTTCTTGATGAAGAACAATTTTCTCATCTACTCAATTCGAGATTAATCTCTTATTCATATGAATTTTATATATATCTAAATTTGTCACAATTGTACTGACCGTTCATTATTTCTTTTGTATACAAGATTTATTCTTCAGCATATGATTCTATACATACAATCCCCATACAGGGTCAATTTGATGTTTAGGAGAGATCAAAAAAACTCTCGTGACAAAAATGATAAAAATAGTCATCATTTTGAAACACCTAGAGAAAAAAAATTCGACCATGAAGCTGCTTATATTTTACCCGAGCAGGTATGTACTGTTGAAAATCGAAAAATGGTCGAACAAGCCTTAAATGCTACAATCACCCGTATTCCAACACAATTTCAACAATATTACTTAAATTATCAAAATAAACACCAACGCAATTTTCTAAAATACGTCAATCACATTGGTCAACTTATCTTCTTAAGCTATTTTTTTGTAGATTGGTTTTTATTGCCTGAAATCGTCGTGATTTCTGCTATAGCACGGCTCAGTCTGGTACTAGGCGCAATACTCATCAACATCTTCTTTTTCCGTTACTGTAAAAATATTAATATCTTAGACAGTTTACTGCCTTTTTATGTCGCGCTATCTGCGATCGCTTGGTTAGGACTGTTATCTTTATCACAGAGTCCGCTCGTTCACACCTATATCTATGCCTCGGTTATTTTTATTTTATTGGGCAATTTATGTATACAGGTCTCTTTTCGATATTCCATATTTACCTCTTTACTCACCAGTGCGATCATTTTGGGCGGGGCATTTAACTTAGTCAGTTTTCAGGAAGCCATTTTATTTTCATTAATCTATACCCCTGTTTTATTACTCAGTATGTATATCAGTTGGAATAACACTTTAAATTCAAAGCGCAATTTTTTACGTGTTTTATTAAATGATTGGAATTATTACGCTTTATGTCGACTCGCGCATACGGATGAATTAACTCAACTCAATAACCGTAGACAATTTATGCAGATCGCTGAAAAAACCATTCAGAAATGGCCTAAATATAATTTAGCCTGTCTCATCATGTTTGATATCGATTTTTTCAAAAAAATTAATGATACCTACGGACATGATGTCGGCGATGAAGTTCTTCGGGTACTGGCTGAAATTTCTCGCCGTGAAATGCGCTACACCGATGTACTTGCTCGTTTTGGAGGTGAAGAATTTATTGCATTACTACCGAATACTACGCTGGAGGATGCGGTTACCATTGCAGATCGCTTATGCAAAAAAATTGAAAGCCATCAAATTTGTGTTCAAGATAAATTCTTTTTCAACTTTACCGTGTCAATTGGTATATCCCAACTGCAACCCTATCAAAAAGATTTAAATTTACTGATTAAAAATGCAGATATTGCACTCTATGAAGCCAAAAAAAATGGACGCAATCAAGTCGCCATTTATAGCTATAAATAATTAAAAATTTTCTTCATCAAAACGATCCTGATCAATTTTGTAGATATGGAAACTACGCTCGATCTGAACACCTAAGCCAAATTCAATCATCAATGACGTGAGCTTCTCGCCATCAATTAACACAATTCCCGATTTTTTAGCAGATTCAATCGCTTCTTTACTAAAATCTAGAAGTTGTAATAAATACACCTTTTTTCGCAACTTGATCCGCCAAAGCACCTTTAAATTGTTGTATATCAGGGCGACTAACCGTACTTTCCCAACGTTTGGCTTGAATATAAATTTTGTCTAAACCCTAAACGATCTTCACTAATCACACCATCTATTCCACCATCGTTCGTTTTCCCAATCGCTTGAGCTGCATCTTGATGTGAACCGCCATAACCCATAGCAACCAGTAAATCGACAACTAATCTTTCAAAAAACTGCAGGAGATATTGTCTTTAATTAAATTTAAGTAACTCAACTTTCAAATCATTCTTTTAATAATTTTGATTGTTTCTATAATAATTTCATCAGGAGGTGTCTAATTCTTCTAGAATTTGATATTAGTCTATTTTATGTATTTTCATTAATTTTCTGATTCTTTTTCAATATTCCGAACTTATTTTTCTAAATTCACTAAAACTTTCATATTTCGATATAAAAACTCAATTATCATATTTTTTCAACTCCGTTATAAATCTAATTGTCGCCCTACATTTGACTAAATTCACAAATGCGCTCTTTTAGGATAATTTATTAATCCCGCTTTCTCTAAATAAGTTTTAGCCCACTGTCAAACGATAAAAAATGATATTTCGTACCATCTTCATAATCTTCATTTCGCTCTTCTTCTGAGCATTTTAAGCCCTTGAACGCTAATGCTTCATAAGCGTTGCCATTTCGCAAAATTTAAGTCACATTCTTGTTGATTGCATAAGTAAGTTCATTAATGGTAGCATTAATTTCATAAGTTGGGAAAGTCATTTCTTACTCTAATAAATTACTAATTTTTAAATAGTATATGATAAAAAAGGAGCGCCTAAGCGTCCTTTTTTAAAAGTAATTTCCGTTAGAAAATTACTCCCACTCAATCGTAGCAGGTGGCTTAGAAGACACGTCATAAACCACACGTGACACATCTTTAATTTCATTCATGATACGTGTTGAAATCTTATCAACCAAATCATAAGGAAGATGTGCAAAACGTGCTGTCATAAAGTCAACCGTTTCAACCGCACGAAGCGCAATTACCCATGCATAACGACGACCATCACCGACCACACCAACAGATTTCACTGGTTGGAATACAGCAAATGCTTGCGCAGTTTTGTCATACCAACCGCTGGCACGAAGCTCTTGCATGAAGATGTCATCAGCAAGACGAAGAATGTCAGCATATTCTTTTTTCACTTCACCCAAAATACGCACGCCCAAACCTGGACCTGGGAATGGATGACGATATAGCATCTCAAACGGTAAACCTAAAGTGGTGCCTAAACGACGCACTTCATCTTTAAACAAGTCACGAATTGGCTCAACCAATTCAAAGGCTAAATCTTCTGGTAAACCACCCACGTTATGGTGTGATTTAATCACATGTGCTTTACCATTTTTAGTCGCAGCAGATTCGATCACGTCAGGGTAAATCGTCCCTTGTGCAAGGAAATTTACGCCATCAAGAGCACGTGCTTCTTCAGCAAATACGCCAATGAATTCACGACCAATGATTTTACGTTTTTTCTCAGGATCAACTTCACCTTTAAGCGCAGTTAAGAAACGCTCTTCAGCATCGGCACGAATCACACGGATACCCATGTTTTTCGCAAACATTTCCATCACTTGCTCGCCTTCGTTCAAACGAAGTAAACCGTTGTCTACAAATACGCAAGTGAGCTGATCGCCAATCGCGCGGTGTAAAAGTGCCGCAACTACAGATGAATCTACGCCACCTGAAAGACCTAAAAGAACTTTTTGATCACCAATTTGTTGACGTAATTGTTCAACACGGAGGTCAATAATATTTTCAGAATTCCAAAGATTACGACATCCACAAATACCGTGAACAAAGTTAGAAATTAACTCTGCACCTTTTGCGGTATGCGTTACTTCTGGATGGAACTGTACACCGTAGAAACGACGTTTTTCATCGCTTACTGCTGCAAATGGACAGCTTGGCGTGCTTGCAGTCACCGAAAAACCTTCAGGAATCGCAGAAACTTTATCGCCATGGCTCATCCAAACATTGAGTTTGTTGTCGCCACTTTCAGAATCAGCATCGTTTAAATCACCCAGAAGTTGATCACGAACTAAAATATCAACTGCTGCATAACCAAACTCATGCACTGTACCCGGCTCTACTTTACCGCCAAGTTGCTCTGACATGGTTTGTAAACCATAGCAAATCCCTAATACAGGTACACCTAAGTTGAACACAACTTCTGGCGCACGTGGACTACCTTCTTCATGCACACTTTCAGGACCACCAGACAAGATGATACCGTTCGGATTAAACGCACGAATGTCTTCTTCAGACATGTCATAGGCATACATTTCAGAATAAACACCAGCTTCACGTACACGACGTGCAATAAGCTGACTATATTGAGAACCGAAATCCAAAATCAGGATACGATCTTCAGTAATTTGGGTATTGGTAGTCATGGGTAAACCACTATGCAGGCAAACAAATATAAGCGCTACATTCTATCATTTTTATCTGTTAGACGCACACCATTCATACAAGGCGCACATTCAATTGATTGCATTATATTTCAGTGCTAAAAAAGCACCCGTTTCGGGTGCTTTTTACTAGTCAATCACTTTTGTTATTTTAACCACTTCAATATCAGTTGGTTTATAACGATGTTTATCCACTTCACCAATAGCCGTGACTTTATCCCCTGCCTGAATACCTGCCGATTTCCAAAGATCATCATCTATTTCAAGTAAAATTAAGCCTGTGCCATCATTAAACTCATAATGTTCTTGGTTTAAATGTTTCATCAATGTGCCAGTTAAAGTGACAGCGGTTTCATCTTTTAAGTTTTTAATATCGGCTACTTTCACCTGATGGCTTGCCGCTTCTTGAATGATGATATGATCATCCTTGCCCGCCCAAGTGCTTACCGTTGTACAAATAGAACTGGCGAATAGAACAACCATCAAAATTTTCTGCATATTTATTTTCCTATTCTAAAGTGCGCTAAAATTTGATCTAAACAAAATTTCAGCCCTCTGTACGCTGACTTTTTGTAACTTCAAAATCCTTGAATCAAAATAAAATCATCCAGTATGCGATTAAAAAGCAGTAGATTATTTTTCAATATGATGATCTAGGCTAAATTTACCCGCACCATGTAACATCAAGAACAATAGACCGCCCGCCATCGCCATATTCTTCATAAAATTGATCGCGTCTTCAGCACCGTTATGGAACAAAAATGCAGTTAGTAAACTAAATACAGCTAAACCCAATGCGGCAAAGCGTGCTTGAAAGCCAAATAACAACGCCAGACCTCCACCAAACTCAATCAAAATAGTTAAAGGCAACAATGCCCCGGGCACACCCATCGACTCCATATAACCAACGGTTGCACTATAAGCTGTAATCTTTCCCCAGCCTGCAACAATAAAAATATAAGCCATCAGAACACGAGCAATCAGACTGACCAAAGCATCGGTTTGTGGACCTTGAAGCAGATTTTTGAGTACAACATTCGGATTTAACATGAGATGACCTATTCAATATTTTTGTGATGATGGATTCATACTAGGCTGTTTTTTTTGCTGAATAAAGCAGCTATTTGTAGATACATCGTTGCAAATATAGAATGATTAAAGCGGAATTTATTTACTATTTTATACTGACTTTCATACCTTAGACTGCTAGGATTTCAGCACATTTTCGCTGTCTGTGACCCCATGGAACTGATTGATTTTATATTACATGTTGATGACCATTTACTCGAATTTATCACCAATTATGGCATCTGGATTTATGCCATTCTGTTCTTAATTATTTTTGTAGAAACTGGTTTGGTGGTGATGCCATTTCTACCGGGTGATAGCTTATTGTTTGCCGCAGGTGCATTAGCGGCTTCAACGGGTGTGATGGATCCCTTTGTTTTGGTGATTCTGCTGTTTACTGCTGCCGTGCTTGGTGACACGCTGAATTATCATGTGGGTAAATTTATCGGGCCACGTGTATTTGAAATAGAATCACGTTTTATTAATCAAAAACATTTACATTACACGCAAAAATTCTTTCAGAAACACGGCGGTAAAACCATTATTTTTGCGCGTTTTGTTCCCTTTGCTCGCACTTTTGCTCCATTTGTAGCAGGTGCTGGCAATATGAATTACAAACTCTTTCTCAGTTTCAACGTAATTGGTGCAATTTGCTGGGTCGGTTCGTTTATTACGCTAGGCTATTTATTTGGCAACATGCCGATTGTGAAAGACAATTTCACCCATCTTATTTTTGGCATTATTATTCTGAGTGTGCTTCCCGGCATTATTGGTTTTATTCGCCAGAAGCTGAAAAAGACTGATTAAATACATGTATTAAAAGGTCTGAGCGTTAAAAAAAACGAGCCACCACGGGCAACATACAGAGCAGCAGCAACATGGCCGATCCTTTATATAAAAGATCGGCTTTTATTTGCTGTAATTGACCTGCCAAAATTGCACGTCCAAAAGACATCCAAAACATCACGGTTGGCACAAGCACCAAACCAAAGACCGCAAAAACCAAAATAAAATTGCTCGGATTATGCCAAGTTTCAGGCGGTAATATGCCCGCAGCAAATAATAAGGCTTTCGGATTTTTTAAGGTAGAAAAGAACAGTTGGCGAGGCTGAATAGATTGATAGCGTTGACTATGCTTTTCTAAATGTGATGTTTTCCATAAATGAAAAGCCAGCCAAAAAACATAAAGAGCGCTGAGTAAATGTAATAAATTGATTAAATGTGGCCATGTTGGACTACATAAATGGATAATTAATGCCCATAAATTAATGGCATAAAAATAACCCAATAACTCTGCTGGAATAAAAAGACTGGTTTTTGCCACCCCTTTTTGATGTGCCGAGCTTGCAAGTAATGCGTTGGTCGGACCGGGAATCATCAGAACCGCAATCACTGCCAATACAAAAAGCCAACTCTCCATCATACATACCTAACATCACCGTTCAACAGTGGCACACCTTATATGAAAGTCATAAAAAGTGACAAGTATTTCGATCAGAAAACATGACTTCAAGTGTTTAAATATCAGCTTAAAAATAAATAAATATTTGATATTTAAAATATAATCTTGAAACATTTTGCTAACATTTTATCACTCTGCTGCGCCTCAAAGCGCAACAACAGAGTGATCATTACGACGATTATTGTGCTTTATTACGAATAATAATCGGACAATTTTTGAATTTAGCCGCTTGAACCACGGCTTCTTGCTCGCCCAAAAGACGTGCTAATTCAGTTTTTTTCGTATTTGAAGACTGTCCCATATTGACGGAAACACTTGGACCAATGCCCCAACCGCCACGACTGCCCCAACCACCACCCAGTCCAACACCAACACCTACGCCAGTACGCTTAGCGGGTTGCACGCCGTTATCGATATATTGCTGAATACGGTTATATTCGCTTTGTAATTGTTGACAGTTCAAAGCTTGATACTGCGTGGGTGAGATATAAGTCGGTTTCACTGTAGTCGCACACGCAGCTAATAAAACGCTACTCGCGATTAACAGGCTGATATAAAATTTTTTCATAGGAAATCTCAAATCTTATTTTGCTCAATTTCATTGAACAATGATTGATAGGCTTGCGTCAATTTATGATCAGTAGCCAAATGAATTAAAGGCAGATTTTTATAATGAGATTCTTTCATCAAAATTGACGGCGGCAACATACTGGCTAAAACAGGTAAACCTTCATCTTTAAGTTGTTGTACCACTTCACGTGGTAATTTTGCCTGTGCTTGAAATTGATTCACCACAATGCCTTCAATTTCCAAACGATCATTATGATCATCTTGCGTTTCGATGACATTTTCAATCAAGGTTTGTAAAGCACGTTTTGAAAAAACATCACAATCAAAAGGAATCAAGACGCGATCCGCAGCAATTAAAGCAGATAGTGTAAAAAAGTTAAATGCGGGCGGCGTATCAATATAAATACGCTCATATTCTCCATCCAACTGCTGCAAAGCATCGCGTAATTTATAAATTTTATGTTTCGATTCTAAGGCATAAGCCAGCGCACCCAAGGTTGGACTTGCAGGAATCACATCTAAATTTTTAAAAGGAGATGCGTGCACATAACTTTGTAAACCTTTGCTACGATTTTTTAAAATAGAACCAATCGCGTTGCTCAAAAGTCCTTTGCTTGAAGTTGTACCCAGCATTTCTTCAAAATAGTTTTCAATATTCGGTTCCAAAGCAGGTTTATCCGCCGAATATGTTGCATCATCACCCAATAAATACTGGCTAGAATTGGCTTGCGGATCAAGGTCGATTAACAAAGTCTTAAAACCTTGATATGCGCTGATTGCTGCCAAATTCACAGTAATACTGGATTTCCCCACCCCACCTTTTTGATTAAAAACCACACGTGTCCGCATTATTCACCTCTATGCTTTATATTTATGTATTGTTTGCAGTTTAACCTAGCCAGATTCCTGCACAAATAATAATGTCTAACAATTAGCCGAAATTGGGCTTCACCATCACCAAACCGATAATCGCAATCAATGCCACCACGGCAATGGCTAAACCTGCACGACGTTGTACCAGTAAAATACTGTCATCTTTTTTATAGGCTTTGATTAAAGAGGAAAATAAAACCAAAAACAGCACGACCTTGGCATAAAACCATGATTGCACATCAAAGTTTTTAATGACTAAAGAACTCAAACCCGTCAAAACAATCAAAGTCATTGAAAGATGTTGTAATGCCACAAAAAGTTTACGTGCTACAGGATTCGGTTGATTGCCCTGAACGCCTACAAATAAAGTAAAAGCACGTGCAATCACCACAGCGATCAGCACGGTCACACTAATCATATGCACAATTTTAACTGTCAGCTGCATGTCCATTTTTCAACACTCCTTATTGAGATTTGGGTGCATGGGCACATTCAGGACTAGCCGTCGCTTGCCCTTGCCATTCCGAAGCAACAAAAGCATGAATCGCCAAAGCATGAATACTCCCCGGACTAAGCAAGTCGCCTGCTGCAGCATAAATTTTTTGATGGCGCTGTACCAAACGTAAGCCTTCAAAAGCATCACTGACCACAACCACTTTAAAATGTGACTCTTTACCAGGGAAATAACCACCATGACCGGATGATTCATTCACCACTTCTAAATGGATTGGTGACAAACTTTGTAATCGTTGAATTAATTGCTGTTCTAAATTCAAAATAATACTCCCAAAAGGCTCAAGCTCTCACTTTAGTATAACGTGTTCTGATTCAATCTTTTGCCTGTCATTCTAGAAATCATCCATCATTTTTCAGACCAAATTTTCCTTACGACTATCAGCTTTGCTGATAAAACAACCTATTTGGGGCAAACTGGTTTTATTTTATGCAATTGATACAAGTTTTTTCACAAAGTGATTGACCATATTTTCACATAATGTATTATACACGGCATGCGGGAATAGCTCAGTTGGTAGAGCATAACCTTGCCAAGGTTGGGGTCGAGAGTTCGAGTCTCTTTTCCCGCTCCAAATTTTTTAGTGTAAGTTTTTATTAAAAACTGCTCAATAAGCGGGAATAGCTCAGTTGGTAGAGCATAACCTTGCCAAGGTTGGGGTCGAGAGTTCGAGTCTCTTTTCCCGCTCCAAATTCAAAAAAGCCCTAGTCGAAAGA
>CAWETQ010000018.1:0-23865 GCA_963812025.1 uncultured Gammaproteobacteria bacterium | reverse complement strand
TTAAATTGAATATTGATCAATCCATCACATTGGAAATGTTGCACCAGAATTTTGCAAATTTCATGACAAGGATGCTCGATATAGCATTGCTGATAAAATTTAAATTTAACGCGGGTCACTAAGGCTAAAATTTGCCCATGGCTACAGGCAATATCCACGGAACATTCTTGCCCCGTTAAAAAAGGCATAATCAAATACTCAATCGGTTGATCTAATTGAGCATATGCCTCTATAAATTGTTGCGTATTACACTGCGTATTGAGTTGAAATTGCTTAAAATATGAAACTTCATCTCGCAGTTGGACAAAACCAGAACCATATACGCCGTACACAGGTTTTGCACAAATATGTGCATATTTTTTTTGATAATCAGCAATTGCTTGCTTTAATCCAATGACATGATCCACTTTCGCGGCAGGAATATTTGGTAAGTTTAAAGCTTCACAAATTTGTCCAAATAAAAATTTATTGTTCATGTTTTCATGCTGCGCTATGCCAATAGCACCTGTCACCAGTTGAATATCATGCCGAGCAAATTCTTCACGAAATTTTTCAATAAATTGACCGTGTTTTCCACAAAATAGCAGTTGAATGGAATGCTTTTTACATTGTTCTAACAGCCAATCTGCGCTGTTTTCAACGCTAGGTTGTTGAAAAAAATAATCTGCGCAGAGTTTTAATTCTGGACGTTGCCGGCTATGAGAACAAAAAATCGTGAGGTGGGTAGATAAATTGGAGTGTTTTAATAATTGAATAATGTCATTTTGACAGGAATAACTTTCAGCGATCCAGATATTGTAGTGCGATTTCACAGTTGATTTGATCTCAAATTTCTTGAATAACAATTATTAATTTGTGCTTGTAATATATACCGCGTCGGGAATATATAATTTTTTATGCTGTTGACGCAATGCTTTTCTAAGACCAAATATGAAATTGCAAAAATTGATGAAAAAACTCAATTTTGCTATTGGGCTTAAAAAAAATATGTTAAAACAATAGAGGCTTATTTAACTCGTTTTTTGACGAGCAATCTCAATTTTTATATTAATAATTCATATGGTTAATGAATTAAAAGAAAATATTACAATATCATAAGAGGGTAATATGCAACTTGTCGCTGGTGGAAATATCGCTTTAGCATCTGAAATGATTGAAATACTGATAAAAACAACTGTCCCTATGCAAATAGAGCTTGATCTGACTGCATATCTTTTAGCAAAAGACACCCAAAAAGTGCGCGGTGATCAAGATATGATTTTCTATGGACAACCTCAAACCCCGAATCAGAGTGTTGTTTTAGTTCAATCTAGCTCAAATGATCCCTATTTAACTCAACTTAAAATTAATACAGCATTACTTGATCCTGAAATTCAAAAAGTCACCTTATGTGCAACGCTCAATGAACCGAATAATTTTAGTCGAATATCGCCCATTCATCTGGAACTTTTATCCGCTCATCAAACCATCGCCAATGCATTGATTCAGACGCAGTCTAAAACTGAAAAAGCCTTAATTTTGGCTGAAGTGTATAAGCATAACGATAAGTGGAAATTTAGATTTATCGATCAAGGTTTTAATGGTGGCTTAAAACCTTTGGCTGAAAACTTTGGTGTGGTGATTGAAGAGACTCAAAGTAACATTCCACCAACACCAACACCAACACCAACACCAACACCAACACCAACACCAACACCAACACCATCGAAGTCGAACCTTAATTTGTCAAAAATCAAGTTAGATAAAAATAATTCTAGAATTAATTTAACTAAAAAAGGCGCAGGTTTTGGCAAAATTTCGGTGAATTTAAACTGGAATAAATCCGCAGCTAAATCTGAATCCTTTTTCCAAAAATTAACCCGTTCCAATTCAATCGACCTAGATTTAGGGGCAATGGTGCAGCTTAAAGATGGCAGTATTGATTTAGTCCAACCGCTTGGAAACCGATTTGGTCATTTTGACCAAGTCCCTTATATCAAATTAGATGCAGATGATCGTACCGGTGCATCTATAAATGGTGAAAATTTACATATTAATGGCAATCAATGGGATCGCATTGAGCGAATTGTCATCTATACCTATATTTATGAAGGTGCAGCACAGTGGGCAGCAACAGATGGCGTAGTAACCATTCGTCTTCCAGATCAACCTGAAATTGAGGTACGTTTAACCGAAGGTAATCAATTAAATACCTGTGCAATTGTAGAATTAAAAAATATAAATGGCGAAATTCAAGCCAATCGAGAAGTGCGTTATTTCAAAGACCAACAATTTTTAGATCAGTTTTATCGCTTTGGTTTCCGCTGGAGCCAAGGCTCAAAAGATTAACGCTATCCATTTAATTTACATGTAATAAAAAAGAGGGAAAATTATGGCGATTTCATTAAATAAAGGTGGAAATCTATCTTTAAGTAAAACAGATCCATCACTCAACCAAGTCTTGATTGGCTTAGGTTGGGATGCTCGGGCAACGGATGGTGTAGACTTTGATTTGGATGCTTCGGCATTTTTATTGGCGGCAAACGACAAAGTTCGTGCTGAAACAGATTTCATTTTTTATAACCAAACACGCTCTCCAGAAGGTTCTGTAGAACATACTGGCGATAACCGTACGGGTGCGGGTGATGGTGATGATGAGGCGGTTAAGATTGATTTGGCTAAAGTCCCAGCTGAAGTGCAAAAAATTGCCATTACCGTCACCATTCATGATGCAGAAAACCGTGGTCAAAATTTTGGACAAGTGCAAAATGCGTTTATTCGCGTCGTCAATGATCAAACGAATGTTGAAATTGTACGTTTTGACTTAAATGAAGATTATTCAACAGAAACAGCGATGATTTTTGGCGAGTTATATCGTCATAACGGTGAATGGAAGTTCAGAGCCGTAGGTCAAGGTTATAACGGCGGTTTAAGTGCCATGTGTCGTCAGTATGGCATCAGTATTTAAGCCATAATCTTAGGTAAAAACATGAAACATTTCCGTTTTTCAATTATCTTTACCATTATCTGCTTGGCCATTTCAGCATATTGGGGTTTTACCCATGGGCCTCAAGCAGGCTTAATGGCAATGTTCAAAGTCTTGGCGATTACTGCAATTTTAGCGGTCATGGAGGTATCACTCTCCTTTGATAATGCCGTCGTCAATGCCTCTGTACTGAAACATTGGAATCATTTCTGGCGTACGCTGTTTTTAACCGTGGGTATTATCGTTGCAGTTTTTGGTATGCGACTGATTTTCCCTTTGCTTATTGTGGGCGTTACCGCCGATATGAGCATGGTTGAAGTGGCTAAATTAGCGTTAAATGATCCCGCAACTTATTCAGAAAAACTGATGGCACATCATGCTGAAATCGCAGCATTTGGTGGCATGTTCTTATTATTGGTATTTCTGAATTTCTTGTTTGATGATGAAAAAGATGAACATTGGTTTCATTGGCTTGAATCAAGATTAGCCGATTTAGGCAATATTCAAGCGATTTCAGTCTTTATTTCATTGGTTGTGCTACTGATTCTTGCAAGCTACATTCCTGATGCATCACGTTTAGTCGTGGTGATGGCTGGCGTTTGGGGCATTGTCGTCTATGTGGGTGTAAAAGTCATTGGTCATCTATTAGAAGGCAGTAGCAATGATGATGAAGAATCTGAGAAAGCAAATGGTGCCACTGCAACAGGTACGATTGTCAAAGGTGGTATTGGTGGTTTCTTATATTTAGAAGTCTTAGATGCCTCTTTTAGTTTCGATGGTGTAATCGGTGCTTTTGCAATTACCAGCGATGTGGTAATTATTATGCTGGGTTTGGCCATTGGCGCGATGTTTGTCCGTTCAATGACCATTTATCTGGTTGAAAAAGGTACGCTAGATGCTTATGTGTATTTAGAACATGGTGCACATTATGCAATTGGTGCACTTGCGTTCATTATGTTGGCGAGCGGCACAGGATTACATATTCCAGAAGTTATTACCGGATTGGTGGGTGTTGCCTTCATTGTTTGGGCGATCATCTCTTCAATTTCATATAGTAAAAAGCAACAATCTTCATAAACGAAAGTTAAGGAAACAAAAATGGCTATTAATTTATCAAAAGGCGGAAATATCAATCTTTCCAAAACTGCTCCGACGATGAATAAAGTCGACTTGGGTTTAGGTTGGAATCCACGCGCAACAGATGGTAAAGCATTCGATCTAGATGCTGTCGCATTCTTAACAGGTGAAGATGGTAAAGTTCGTTTAGATGGTGAATTTATTTTCTTCAATCAAAAAACTTCACCATGTGGATCGGTTAACCATAAAGGCGATAACCGTACTGGCGATGGCGAAGGCGATGACGAAACAATTTCTGTAGACCTGTCTAAAGTTCCTCAAGAAGTTGCAAAAATTGTATTTGCTGTGACAATTCACGACGGACAGCAAAATGGTCAAAACTTTGGTATGGTTGATAAAGCCTATATCCGTGTGATTAACCAAGATGCAAATGCAGAAGAGTTGGCGCGTTTTGACTTGTCTGAAGACGGTAGCACTGAAGTTGCGATGATTTTTGGTGAATTATATCGTCACAATGGCGAATGGAAATTCAAAGCCGTAGGTCAAGGCTTTAATGGTGGTCTGGGTGTTTTAGCAGCAAGTTACGGTGTTGCTGTTTAAGCGAATCAATTAAGGTACTAAAAGAGTCATCTTTTAGTACTTGAAAGTAATTGGTATCAAATCTATTTTATATCGAATTATTTTCAAGTACTAAATTAGAGAATAAAAATGCAGTTAGTTTCTGGACAAAAAATCGCGCTCAATCAAGTTATTCAAAATGATACGAAATTTACTTTACGCGTACAATTTCAAGCCTCATTTGATGTCGATATCTCCAGTTTTGGTGTGGGGCAGAACGATCAACTGTTCCATGATGATTATATGACTTTTTATAATCAACCGCAGACCCCTCATTGTGAAGTGCAATATCATCAGCAAGAAAACCTGAATCTATTTACTTTTGATTTAAGTAAAATAAACGCGACACAGACCCCCCGATTTGTCATTTGTGCAACCGTGGCAAATGACCAAGCAACGATGCAAAATATTCAAAGTGGTCAAATTGATCTTGTGAATCAGCAAGGCGAAGTATTGGCAAATTATCAATTAAATGCATCCAATTTTAGCCAAGAAAAAGCAGTCATGTTGACTGAAATTTACTTTAAAAATGATCTGTGGCGAATGGCTGCTATCGGGCAAGGTTTTAATGGTGGATTAACCGCATTAGTGAAGCATTTTGGCGGTGAGGTTGCTGAAAATACATCTCCTCCTCCCCATACTGCTTCTAAAATTGATTTAAAGAAAAAAGTTGTTTTAGATAAAGTAGAAAAATTTGCACCGCATTTGCTTGATCTCACTAAAAAATCACTGATTAGTTTAGAAAAAAATAAGTTACTTGAGGTAAAAGCAAGAGTGGCATTGATATTGGATTATTCAGGTTCAATGAGCCAACAATATAAATGTGGTGATGTACAGAAAGTTATCGATCGCATTGTACCTTTGGCAATCAATTTTGATGATGATGGCAGCTTTGAGTGTTGGGCATTTGCAGAAAAAGCACTGCGTTTAAATGATGTGAGCCTGAATAATTTAAATAATTATATAACCTCGGAACAAGGGGGCTATAAAAAATGGAATGCGGGAGCTGGCTATAATAATGAGCCTGCCGTTCTTGAAGAGGTCTTACATTATTTTAGCAAAGAAAGCCCATCCAATTTACCGGTCTATATTGTTTTTATTTCTGATGGTGGTGTTTCTGAAGCGAGAAAAATTAAAAAGATTTTACAAGAGGCATCATCACAACCTATATTTTGGCAATTTGTAGGTATAGGCGGCAGAAATTACGGTGTGTTAGAAAAATTAGATACCATGGAGGGGCGAGTGGTAGACAATTGTAATTTCTTTAAAATAGATAATATTGAAAGTATTTCTGAATCAATGTTGTATGACTTTTTACTGCAAGAATTTCCGATATGGTTAACAGAAGCAAAAAATAAAAATATCGTGAGAGGATAGGTAAATGTAATGGCAGAATTTAATCTTGTTGGTAGCCCAGAACCTTTTTTACATGTCAGTATGCAGCAAGGTGAAGCAATTTATTGTGAATCGGATGCGATGGTCATGGTTGAACAAAACCTTGAAGTCGGCGGTAAATTACGTGGCGGAATTTTCCAAGCTTTTATGCGTAAATTTACCTCTGGAGAATCTTTGTTTCAACAGCAAATTAAAGCCGTGAAGGGTGCTGGAGAGTGTTTATTATCACCGAATTTGGATGGTGATATGCAGATTCTGGATGTGGGTCAACGACAGTATATTTTATCTGATGGCTCTTTTGTTGCAGCAACCGAACACACCATGATTAAAGCAAAAGTGCAAAGCAATATAGGTGGTGCATTGTTCGGAGGCACGGGCGGTTTTGTGGTCATGGAAACCAGTGGGCAGGGTAAAGTGTGTATTTCTGGCAGTGGAACTTTACTCGAGCTGGATATTACACCAGAGCAAGGTGAAGTCACCATCGACAATGGTCATGTTACGGCATGGGATGCATCGTTAAATTATAATATTGGTATTCCAAGTTCGGGCAGTGGTGGTTTTGTTGGCAATATCGTCAATAGCTTTACCAGTGGTGAAGGTTTAGTGATTAAGTTCCGTGGACATGGCAAAGTGATTGTATGCTCACGTAATCGTGCGAGTTATTTACAGTGGTTAGCTACGGCTTTAGGTCGTGGTCATTCAAATTCAAACTGAAGTGAAATTATAAATGGGCATTAGCTTAGTAAAAGGTCAAAAAATTTCTTTAGAGAAAGGTGATGGTTCATCTTTAACTAAAATATTTCTTGGCGCAGGTTGGGATGTCGCAAAAAAAGGCGGTTTACTTGGCATGTTTGGCGGTGGTGGTGATTCGATTGATCTCGATGCCTCTGCAATTGTTTTTGATGAAAATAACAAAGCTTTAGATAGCATTTGGTTCGGTCAATTACAGAGTCGTGATGGCAGTATCAAACATTCTGGCGACAATCGTACTGGTGATGGTGCGGGTGATGATGAAGCGATTCATGTTGATTTGACTCAAGTTCCTAGCCAAGTAAAATCAATTGTATTTACAATCAGTAGCTTCCGTGGGCAAACTTTCGAAAAAGTTGAAAATGCTTTTTGCCGTGTAGTTGATGCTACAACCAATGTTGAAATTGCAAAATATAATCTTTCAGCAAAAGGTAATTATACAGCGTTAATTATTGCTAAAGTTTATCGTCACAATGGTGCATGGAAAATGTCAGCATTAGGCGAAACCTGTAATGGAAAAACCATTCAGGATATGGTTCCAGCCATTTTACCTATTTTATAAAAGTAGTTTAATTTTTATAATAGGACTTGATAAATCAAATACTTGGTTTATCAAGTTTGTTAATTATATATACCTTTGTTGTACAAAGCTTTATAAGGTGAAGCCACGATATTTGAAGTTTTGCAATCGTTCGCTTAAGCAGGATTAAGCTAAATTATATTGCGCCAAGAAAGAATCAACCTGCATGAGATAGGCTGAATTAAAAATATCTTTAAACATAAAAAAAGCCCCCATCTTTCGATGAGGGCTTTTTTTGAATTTGGAGCGGGAAAAGAGACTCGAACTCTCGACCCCAACCTTGGCAAGAGTCACCGACATAAAATACACTTGAATTATATAAATTAGTATTTTAGTAAACTCTATATATAACATGTTATATAGGGTTTTTATTTTGTGTCATGTAATTTAAGGTAGGGTGAGGTACTTTAAGTTTTGGTCACTAATTTGTAATATGTATAATCAACAATAATTACCAACATATATGTTCTCTATCTAAGGGTGGTTTACTATTTGGTATAAAATATTATGATGAGGCTAGGGCTTTGACAGCTACGATTTCTGTTTGGCCTTTTGGCGTAAGACATACAAATATAAGCTTTCTACTTTTTCACGTGCCCATGGTGTGGTACGCAAGAATCGCAATGATGATTTAACACTTGGGTCTATGCAAAAACATCTAATTTCAATTTTACGACTCAAGCCTTCAAAGCCACCATAGTAATCCAACAATTCATCCAAAATGTCAGCAAGTTTTTTGCCGTGTAAAGGGTCATTGGAGGTGTTCATAATAGATCAATCGTATTTTGGGAGGCCATTATTATAACCTGGGCTAGTTGGAAAACGAGAGGGTTGGAATGTACGTGATGATGGATTGAATAGCCACCAATTTTGTAGAGACTTTTAATTAGATAAAACAACGAATTAACGAGGTGTTTAGGAAAGACTGCAAGGAATTTTGCTAGTCAGGTGAATGAGATTCATGCACGTGTAGCAGTTCTCAATAAATTTACAGAATTAGGTCGACCTCATAGCCAAGTTGTCACTTAAATTTGAGTGATTTGGATAAGCTTTACGTTTCAATGCTTTATGCAACAAAGCCTTTCAGTTATTTAGATGCATGGATCTGCGTTAAATAAAAATAAATTTTGAAAACTCACTTGGATAAAAATGATACTTTACTACTATAATAGTTATATAATAGGCAAAACTGACTATACTTTACTATTTAAATAAAATTATGAATGATTTTTGCTCTGTCCAAATATTTTTGAATAATCAATGGATCGATTGTGCCACTATTGAAGTAATAGGTGAAAAAGCTAAAGGTTGGAAAGCTAGCTGCGGAACATATTATTCAATGGATTACGCAATTGAATATATGGGGTTACGAGATGGTCATGCTGTTTCGAACCATTATCCGATTAATTTAGAAAGCAATATTGAGCCTACGTGGCCAGCGTTTCTAGTTGATCTATTACCTCAAGGATATGGTCGAAAAGAACTATTAAAAAAACTTGGCCGCCCTGAGTATGAAGAAGAGTCAGCAGATTGGCCATTGCTTAAAGTAGGAGCGAGCAACCCTATTGGTAACTTAAGAATAAAAGAAGCTCATGAATGGCTTTTAACTCAATATTCAGATCAGTTAGTACAAGGATTTTCAATACAGGAAATTATCGAACGTAGTGAGGAGTTTCTTGAGTCATTATCATCTTTTGGACTCTTTATCTCTGGATCATCGGGTGTTCAAGGCGAGTGGCCAAAACTATTACTCACACAAGGTCATGATGAGTTATTTTATCTTGATCATACGTTACCTGATGAAATGGCTAAACAGCACTGGTTGGTTAAATTTAGCCGAGGAACGGATCAACGTCTAAACAAAATTTTGAATCAAGAACCCTTATATATGCAAATAGCAGCATATTTAGGATTGCGAGTGTTTAAACCGCTAGAATTACATGGAAGAACTTTGTTTATTCCACGTTTTGATCGGCAAGTGGTTGATAACCGTGTTGAAAGAATAGCCCAAGAAAGTTTAGCTTCTTTTAGTGGAAAAGCGGGCTTCGGAGTAAAAATGTCTCATAACGAAGTCTGCAAAATTATCATGAATTGTTGTACGGATCCAGAAACAGAAATTCTTGAATATGTAAAAAGAGATTTAGCCAATATCGCTTTAGGAAATAAAGACAATCATACTCGTAATACGGCATTTCAGAGGTTTAACAATGGTGATATTCGATTAACACCTTTATTTGATTTTGCCCCTATGTGGTTACATCCAGATGGAATCGCGAGATCTACTCGATGGGAAAAAGACGATAACAATTGGGCTTCAATTGCTCATCAAATTGTAGAATGCAGTTCTTTAACCATAGAACAAATAAAATCTTTATTTTCTGAACAATTACCTTTGTATCAAGGGCTTTTAACCCAGATGAAATCTATCGGGATAGATGATGAAATTCTAGAAAATTGTGCATATCGCATTGAAGGTATTTGCGCACAATTACAGGAAATTTGTTATGGATAAACGTTTTATTCCACTCTCTCAAATAGAGCAAATTAGAAAAAGACAATATGTCTTAGAACATGATTCAGCTTAATCCAGACTGGCCAATACATGTCATTGCAAAATTCATTAGAACAGAGCTGCATCTGACATTACATGAGATGTCCAAGATCACTAAAATTTCGCTTCAAACTTTACAGAAGCTAGAGCGATCAGATACAAATCCAACCTTAGAAACAATGCTAAAACTTTTAAATCCATTTGGTTTAAAATTAGCTGTCATAAAGAAATGATCACTTTTATTTCTTCTCAAATCTTAGGGTCTGTTGATATTTTATAAGGGTAACCAAATAAAGATACATACTAAAGCAACTGAATTTTCGTAGTTCCGCTTTTACAATGATGAATCGGTACGAATTGACTTCGAGACTATTGATAAAATTTGTATAGCTTTAAACGTTGAAGTAGGGGATTTATTAATTTTGAAAAAAAATAATAAAGATCATAATGTTGAAGAGTAGCTTGGTCACAAATGGTCACAAAAAAATGACGATGGTCACAAATTTATTCTGAAAATTTGGCTTTAAGAAAGTGACAGAGAATGATTAAATTTTTTATAAATAAATTAAGAGAATTTAATGTAATTTAAGATCATTTATAAAAGATGGGCACATTTTGGTCACATCGTGGGCACAATTATTTTTTGAGAGAATATGAAAAATAGAACAACTACAGTGATCATAAATATGATCACTGATAAAAAATTAAATAAAATCAACGAAAAAAAGCCCCAGTCTTTCGACTAGGGCTTTTTTTGAATTTGGAGCGGGAAAAGAGACTCGAACTCTCGACCCCAACCTTGGCAAGGTTATGCTCTACCAACTGAGCTATTCCCGCTTATTGAGCAGTTTTTAATAAAAACTTACACTAAAAAATTTGGAGCGGGAAAAGAGACTCGAACTCTCGACCCCAACCTTGGCAAGGTTATGCTCTACCAACTGAGCTATTCCCGCATGCCGTGTATAATACATTATGTGAAAATATGGTCAATCACTTTGTGAAAAAACTTGTATCAATTGCATAAAATAAAACCAGTTTGCCCGAAATAGGTTATTTTATCAGCAAAGCTGATAGTCGTAAGGAAAATTTGGTCTGAAAAATGATGGATGATTTCTAGAATGACAGGCAAAAGATTGAATCAGAACACGTTATACTAAAGTGAGAGCTTGAGCCTTTTGGGAGTATTATTTTGAATTTAGAACAGCAATTAATTCAACGATTACAAAGTTTGTCACCAATCCATTTAGAAGTGGTGAATGAATCATCCGGTCATGGTGGTTATTTCCCAGGTAAAGAGTCACATTTTAAAGTGGTTGTGGTCAGTGATGCTTTTGAAGGCTTACGTTTGGTACAGCGCCATCAAAAAATTTATGCTGCCGCAGGCGACTTGCTTAGTCCGGGGAGTATTCATGCTTTGGCGATTCATGCTTTTATTGCTTCGGAATGGCAAGGGCAAGCGACGGCTAGTCCTGAATGTGCCCATGCACCCAAATCTCAATAAGGAGTGTTGAAAAATGGACATGCAGCTGACAGTTAAAATTGTGCATATGATTAGTGTGACCGTGCTGATCGCTGTGGTGATCGCACGCGCTTTTACTTTATTTGTAGGCGTTCAGGGCAATCAACCGAATCCTGTAGCACGTAAACTTTTTGTGGCATTACAACATCTTTCAATGACTTTCATTGTTTTGACGGGTTTGAGTTCTTTAGTCATTAAAAACTTTGATGTGCAATCATGGTTTTATGCCAAGGTCGTGCTGTTTTTGGTTTTATTTTCCTCTTTAATCAAAGCCTATAAAAAAGATGACAGTATTTTACTGGTACAACGTCGTGCAGGTTTAGCCATTGCCGTGGTGGCATTGATTGCGATTATCGGTTTGGTGATAGTGAAACCCAATTTCGGCTAATTGTTAGACATTATTATTTGTGCAGCAATCTGTCTAGGTTAAACTGCAAACAATACATAAATATAAAGCATAGAGGTGAATAATGCGGACACGTGTGGTTTTTAATCAAAAAGGTGGGGTGGGGAAATCCAGTATTACTGTGAATTTGGCAGCAATCAGCGCATATCAAGGTTTTAAGACTTTGTTAATCGACCTTGATCCGCAAGCCAATTCTAGCCAGTATTTATTGGGTGATGATGCAACATATTCGGCGGATAAACCTGCTTTGGAACCGAATATTGAAAACTATTTTGAAGAAATGCTGGGTACGACTTCAAGCAAAGGACTTTTGAGCAACGCGATTGGTTCTATTTTAAAAAATCGTAGCAAAGGTTTACAAAGTTATGTGCACGCATCTCCTTTTAAAAATTTAGATGTGATTCCTGCAAGTCCAACCTTGGGTGCGCTGGCTTATGCCTTAGAATCGAAACATAAAATTTATAAATTGCGCGATGCTTTGCAGCAGTTGGATGGAGAATATGAGCGTATTTATATTGATACGCCGCCCGCATTTAACTTTTTTACACTATCGGCTTTAATTGCTGCGGATCGCGTATTGATTCCTTTTGATTGTGATGTTTTTTCAAAACGTGCTTTACAAACCTTGATTGAAAATGTCATCGAAACGCAAGATGATCATAATGATCGTTTGGAAATTGAAGGCATTGTGGTGAATCAATTTCAAGCACAAGCAAAATTACCACGTGAAGTGGTACAACAACTTAAAGATGAAGGTTTACCTGTTTTAGCCAGTATGTTGCCGCCGTCAATTTTGATGAAAGAATCTCATTATAAAAATCTGCCTTTAATTCATTTGGCTACTGATCATAAATTGACGCAAGCCTATCAATCATTGTTCAATGAAATTGAGCAAAATAAGATTTGAGATTTCCTATGAAAAAATTTTATATCAGCCTATGTATGGCGAGTAGCGTTTTATTAGGCGCATGTGCGACCACAGTAAAACCAACTTATATCTCACCTACGCAGTATCAAGCTTTGAACTGTCAACAATTACAAAGTGAATATAACCGTATTCAGCAATATATCGATAACGGCGTACAACCTGCTAAGCGTACTGGCGTAGGTGTCGGTGTTGGACTGGGTGGTGGTTGGGGCAGTCGTGGCGGTTGGGGCATTGGTCCAAGTGTTTCAGTCAACATGGGACAGTCTTCAAATACGAAAAAAACTGAATTAGCACGTCTTTTGGGCGAGCAAGAAGCCGTGGTTCAAGCGGCTAAATTCAAAAATTGTCCCATTATTATTCGTAATAAAACGCAATAATGATGGCAGTCATCACTCTGTTGTTGCAGTTTGAGAAGCAGCAGAGTGATAAAATGTTAGCAAAATGTTTCAAGATTATATTTTAAATATCAAATAGTTAATTATTTTTAAGCTGATATTTAAACACTTGAAGTCATGTTTTCTGATCGAAATACTTGTCACTTTTTATGACTTTCATATAAGGTGTGCCACTGTTGAACGGTGATGTTAGGTATGTATGATGGAGAGTTGGCTTTTTGTATTGGCAGTGATTGCGGTTCTGATGATTCCCGGTCCGACCAACGCATTACTTGCAAGCTCGGCACATCAAAAAGGGGTGGCAAAAACCAGTCTTTTTATTCCAGCAGAGTTATTGGGTTATTTTTATGCCATTAATTTATGGGCATTAATTATCCATTTATGTAGTCCAACATGGCCACATTTAATCAATTTATTACATTTACTCAGCGCTCTTTATGTTTTTTGGCTGGCTTTTCATTTATGGAAAACATCACATTTAGAAAAGCATAGTCAACGCTATCAATCTATTCAGCCTCGCCAACTGTTCTTTTCTACCTTAAAAAATCCGAAAGCCTTATTATTTGCTGCGGGCATATTACCGCCTGAAACTTGGCATAATCCGAGCAATTTTATTTTGGTTTTTGCGGTCTTTGGTTTGGTGCTTGTACCAACCGTGATGTTTTGGATGTCTTTTGGACGTGCAATTTTGGCAGGTCAATTACAGCAAATAAAAGCCGATCTTTTATATAAAGGATCGGCCATGTTGCTGCTGCTCTGTATGTTGCCCGTGGTGGCTCGTTTCTTTTAACGCTTACACTTTTGTCACACCCTTAATTAGTGGCTCTTTTTCAGCTTTTGACGAATAAAACCAATAATGCCGGGAAGCACACTTAGAATAATAATGCCAAAAATAAGATGGGTGAAATTGTCTTTCACAATCGGCATGTTGCCAAATAAATAGCCTAGCGTAATAAATGAACCGACCCAGCAGATTGCACCAATTACGTTGAAACTGAGAAAGAGTTTGTAATTCATGTTGCCAGCCCCTGCCACGAATGGAGCAAAAGTGCGAGCAAAGGGAACAAAACGCGCAAAAATAATGGTTTTACCGCCGTGTTTCTGAAAGAATTTTTGCGTGTAATGTAAATGCTTTTGATTAATAAAACGTGATTCTATTTCAAATACACGTGGCCCGATAAATTTACCCACATGATAATTCAGCGTGTCACCAAGTACGGCAGCAGTAAACAGCAGAATCACCAAAACAAAGGGATCCATCACACCCGTTGAAGCCGCTAATGCGCCTGCGGCAAACAATAAGCTATCACCCGGTAGAAATGGCATCACCACCAAACCAGTTTCTACAAAAATAATTAAGAACAGAATGGCATAAATCCAGATGCCATAATTGGTGATAAATTCGAGTAAATGGTCATCAACATGTAATATAAAATCAATCAGTTCCATGGGGTCACAGACAGCGAAAATGTGCTGAAATCCTAGCAGTCTAAGGTATGAAAGTCAGTATAAAATAGTAAATAAATTCCGCTTTAATCATTCTATATTTGCAACGATGTATCTACAAATAGCTGCTTTATTCAGCAAAAAAATCAGCCTAGTATAAATCCATCATCACAAAAATATTGAATAGGTCATCTCATGTTAAATCCGAATGTTGTACTCAAAAATCTGCTTCAAGGCCCACAAACCGATGCTTTGGTCAGTCTGATTGCTCGTGTTCTGATGGCTTATATTTTTATTGTTGCAGGCTGGGGAAAGATTACAGCTTATAGTGCAACCGTTGGTTATATGGAGTCGATGGGTGTGCCCGGGGCATTGTTGCCTTTAACTATTTTGATTGAGTTTGGTGGAGGTCTGGCGTTGTTATTTGGCTTTCAAGCACGCTTTGCCGCATTGGGTTTAGCTGTATTTAGTTTACTAACTGCATTTTTGTTCCATAACGGTGCTGAAGACGCGATCAATTTTATGAAGAATATGGCGATGGCGGGCGGTCTATTGTTCTTGATGTTACATGGTGCGGGTAAATTTAGCCTAGATCATCATATTGAAAAATAATCTACTGCTTTTTAATCGCATACTGGATGATTTTATTTTGATTCAAGGGTTCTGAAGTTACAAAAAGTCAGCGTACAGAGGGCTGAAATTTTGTTTAGATCAAATTTTAGCGCACTTTAGAATAGGAAAATAAATATGCAGAAAATTTTGATGGTTGTTCTATTCGCCAGTTCTATTTGTACAACGGTAAGCACTTGGGCGGGCAAGGATGATCATATCATCATTCAAGAAGCGGCAAGCCATCAGGTGAAAGTAGCCGATATTAAAAACTTAAAAGACGAAACTGCTGTCACTTTAACTGGCACATTGCTGAAGCATTTAAACCAAGAACATTATGAGTTTAATGATGGCACAGGCTTAATTTTACTTGAAATAGATGATGATCTTTGGAAATCGGCAGGTATTCAGGCGGGTGATAAAGTCACGGCTATTGGTGAAGTGGATAAACATCGTTATAAACCAACTGATATTGAAGTGGTTAAAATAACAAAAGTGATTGACTAGTAAAAAGCACCCGAAAATGGGTGCTTTTTTAGCACTGAAATATAATGCAATCAATTGAATGTGCGCCTTGTATGAATGGTGTGCGTCTAACAGATAAAAATGATAGAATGTAGCGCTTATATTTGTTTGCCTGCATAGTGGTTTACCCATGACTACCAATACCCAAATTACTGAAGATCGTATCCTGATTTTGGATTTCGGTTCTCAATATAGTCAGCTTATTGCACGTCGTGTACGTGAAGCTGGTGTTTATTCTGAAATGTATGCCTATGACATGTCTGAAGAAGACATTCGTGCGTTTAATCCGAACGGTATCATCTTGTCTGGTGGTCCTGAAAGTGTGCATGAAGAAGGTAGTCCACGTGCGCCAGAAGTTGTGTTCAACTTAGGTGTACCTGTATTAGGGATTTGCTATGGTTTACAAACCATGTCAGAGCAACTTGGCGGTAAAGTAGAGCCGGGTACAGTGCATGAGTTTGGTTATGCAGCAGTTGATATTTTAGTTCGTGATCAACTTCTGGGTGATTTAAACGATGCTGATTCTGAAAGTGGCGACAACAAGCTCAATGTTTGGATGAGCCATGGCGATAAAGTTTCTGCGATTCCTGAAGGTTTTTCGGTGACTGCAAGCACGCCAAGCTGTCCATTTGCAGCAGTAAGCGATGAAAAACGTCGTTTCTACGGTGTACAGTTCCATCCAGAAGTAACGCATACCGCAAAAGGTGCAGAGTTAATTTCTAACTTTGTTCACGGTATTTGTGGATGTCGTAATCTTTGGAATTCTGAAAATATTATTGACCTCCGTGTTGAACAATTACGTCAACAAATTGGTGATCAAAAAGTTCTTTTAGGTCTTTCAGGTGGCGTAGATTCATCTGTAGTTGCGGCACTTTTACACCGCGCGATTGGCGATCAGCTCACTTGCGTATTTGTAGACAACGGTTTACTTCGTTTGAACGAAGGCGAGCAAGTGATGGAAATGTTTGCGAAAAACATGGGTATCCGTGTGATTCGTGCCGATGCTGAAGAGCGTTTCTTAACTGCGCTTAAAGGTGAAGTTGATCCTGAGAAAAAACGTAAAATCATTGGTCGCGAGTTCATTGAAGTGTTTGCTGCAGAAGCACGTGCTCTTGATGGCGTAAATTTCCTTGCACAAGGGACGATTTACCCTGACGTGATCGAATCTGCTGCGACTAAAAATGGTAAAGCACATGTGATTAAATCACACCATAACGTGGGTGGTTTACCAGAAGATTTAGCCTTTGAATTGGTTGAGCCAATTCGTGACTTGTTTAAAGATGAAGTGCGTCGTTTAGGCACCACTTTAGGTTTACCGTTTGAGATGCTATATCGTCATCCATTCCCGGGTCCAGGTTTGGGCGTGCGTATTTTGGGTGAAGTGAAAAAAGAATATGCTGACATTCTTCGTCTTGCTGATGACATCTTTATGCAAGAGCTTCGTGCCAGCGGTTGGTATGACAAAACTGCGCAAGCATTTGCTGTATTCCAACCAGTGAAATCTGTTGGTGTGGTTGGTGACGGTCGTCGTTATGCATGGGTAATTGCGCTTCGTGCGGTTGAAACGGTTGACTTCATGACAGCACGTTTTGCACATCTTCCTTATGATTTGGTTGATAAGATTTCAACACGTATCATGAATGAAATTAAAGATGTGTCACGTGTAGTTTATGACGTGTCTTCTAAGCCACCTGCTACGATTGAGTGGGAATGATTTCCTTCGGAAATGATTTTAAAGGAGAGCGCTTAGGCGCTCTTTTTTATATATAATATTTAAAAATTAATACTTTATTAGAGTTAATATGTACACACATTATGATTTGATGCTACCACTACTCCGTATTATGCAATCACATAATGTGACTTATAGTTTAAAAGACGCTTATGAAGCATTACTTCAAGAGTTAAAATGCTCAGAAGAAGAGCGAAATGAAACAATGGAAGATGGGCGAAATATCATTTTTTATCGTTTACAGTGGGCGAAGACTTATCTAAAGAAAGCGGGATTAATAGACTATCCTAAAAGAGCACATTTTAATTTGTCTAATGTAGGGAGAGATTTAGACTTAAAAGGAGTTGAAAAAATAGATAAAAAATATTTATCTCGATTTGATACTTTTAGTGAATTTAGAAAAATAAATTCAAAAATTGAAAAAGAACAAAAAAATGAAAATACACAAAAAGACAGTTCAAATTCTGAAGAATTAACACCTCCGGAAATTATTTCCCAACAATCAAAAATATTAAAAGATGATTTGAAAGTTGAGTTATTGAATTTAATTAAAAGCAATTCTCCTCAGTTCTTTGAAAGATTAGTTGTCGATTTACTGGTTGCTATGGGTTATGGCGGTTCACATCAAGATGCAGCTCAAGCGATTGGGAAAACCAACGATGGCGGTATTGATGGTGTAATTAGTGAAGATCGTTTGGGTTTAGACAAAATTTATATTCAAGCCAAACGTTGGGAAAGTACGGTTGGTCGCCCTGATATCCAACAATTTAAAGGTGCTTTGGCGGATCAAGTTGCGAAAAAAGGTGTATTTATTACAACTTCTAGTTTTAGTAAAGAAGCGATTGAATCTGCTAAAAAATCGGGAATTGTGTTCATTGATGGCGAGAAGCTCACGTCATTGATGATTGAATTTGGCTTAGGTGTTCAGATCGAGCGTAGCTTCCATATCTACAAAATTGATCAGGATCGTTTTGATGAAGAAAATTTTTAATTATTTATAGCTATAAATGGCGACTTGATTGCGTCCATTTTTTTTGGCTTCATAGAGTGCAATATCTGCATTTTTAATCAGTAAATTTAAATCGTTTTGCTGTGGTTGCAGTTGAGCTATACCAATTGAGACGGTAAAGTTGAAAAAGAATTTATCTTGAACACAAATTTGATGGCTTTCAATTTTTTTGCATAAGCGATCTGCAATGGTAACCGCATCCTCCAGCGTAGTATTCGGTAGTAATGCAATAAATTCTTCACCTCCAAAACGAGCAAGTACATCGGTGTAGCGCATTTCACGGCGAGAAATTTCAGCCAGTACCCGAAGAACTTCATCGCCGACATCATGTCCGTAGGTATCATTAATTTTTTTGAAAAAATCGATATCAAACATGATTAAACAGGCTAAATTATATTTAGGCCATTTCTGAATGGTTTTTTCAGCGATCTGCATAAATTGTCTACGGTTATTGAGTTGAGTTAATTCATCTGTATGCGCGAGTCGACATAAAGCGTAATAATTCCAATCATTTAATAAAACACGTAAAAAATTGCGCTTTGAATTTAAAGTGTTATTCCAACTGATATACATACTGAGTAATAAAACAGGGGTATAGATTAATGAAAATAGAATGGCTTCCTGAAAACTGACTAAGTTAAATGCCCCGCCCAAAATAATCGCACTGGTGAGTAAAGAGGTAAATATGGAATATCGAAAGGAGACCTGTATACATAAATTGCCCAATAAAATAAAAATAATCGAGGCATAGATATAGGTGTGAACGAGAGGACTCTGTGATAAATACAACAGTTCTAACCAGACGACCGCAGATATCGCGACATAAAACGGCAGTAAACTGTCTAAGATATTAATATTTTTACAGTAACGGAAAAAGAAGATGTTGATGAGTATTGCGCCTAGTACCAGACTGAGCCGTGCTATAGCAGAAATCACGACGATTTCAGGCAATAAAAACCAATCTACAAAAAAATAACTTAAGAAGATAAGTTGACCAATGTGATTGACGTATTTTAAAAAATTGCGTTGGTGTTTATTTTGATAATTTAAGTAATATTGTTGAAATTGTGTTGGAATACGGGTGATTGTAGCATTTAAGGCTTGTTCGACCATTTTTCGATTTTCAACAGTACATACCTGCTCGGGTAAAATATAAGCAGCTTCATGGTCGAATTTTTTTTCTCTAGGTGTTTCAAAATGATGACTATTTTTATCATTTTTGTCACGAGAGTTTTTTTGATCTCTCCTAAACATCAAATTGACCCTGTATGGGGATTGTATGTATAGAATCATATGCTGAAGAATAAATCTTGTATACAAAAGAAATAATGAACGGTCAGTACAATTGTGACAAATTTAGATATATATAAAATTCATATGAATAAGAGATTAATCTCGAATTGAGTAGATGAGAAAATTGTTCTTCATCAAGAAAAATTTCAAAAATGATCTTGTTCTAGACATCATATTCAGCGTATTAAATGAGTGATAGGTTGAGTTCGATAAGCGCCTATATGATCATAAGAATAGATTAGGACATCAAAAGCACGGTTTAGTCCGTAAGACTTAGGATAGGCATATGACCAATAGCAACTATACAGAACTTTCCAACTCAGACGATTGTGAAAAATACGTGAATCAATTTATTCAGGAATTCCCTTTGCGTAGTGCAGAAATTGGGCAGGGAACCATCATTAAACGCGCATTGCCGAGTCGCCATAAACGCTTAATTGGTGCGTGGTGTTTTCTAGATCATGCCGGTCCAGTCACTTTTCCGCAAGGTGATGGCTTAGATGTTGGCCCGCATCCACATATGGGTTTACAAACCTTCACTTGGATGATTGAAGGCACCATGATGCATACCGATAGCTTAGGCACCAAACAGTTGATTCGCCCGAAGCAGGTCAATTTGATGACGGCGGGGTATGGTATTTCGCATACTGAAGTTGCGCCAGAAACAGAAACCCATATGCATGCTGCTCAGCTTTGGATTGCATTGCCTGATGATAAAATCAATATGGCACCGCGTTTTGACCATTATCCAGAACTGCCTGTGGTGGCAAAAGATCAGGTGGAATTTACCGTTTTGGTCGGTGAGTTTTTAAAAACCAAATCTCCTGTCGCGGTGCATACCGAATTACTTGGGGTCGATTTAACGGCAAAAGAATCGACCACCACTCGAATTCCACTTAATCCAAAATTTGAACATGGTTTTATGGCTTTGGATGGGACGGCTGTGGTCAATGGTCACGAACTGACTGAAGACAATATGGTGGTGTTAGAACCCGGTCTGACCGAAATCGAAATTCAGTTGCATGCTGGGCAGTCGTATTCTATTGTTGGGTGGACAACCCTTTGAGTCACCGATATTGCTGTGGTGGAATTTTGTCGGGCGTACACAGGAAGAACTGAGCCTTGCACGAGATCAATGGATCAATCAAGACGAACGCTTTGGCAATATTGCTGATTATCCAGGTCCAAGATTAGAAGCCCCAACATTCCCAGATAAAATGCGTGCATCGCGATAAAAATAAAATGGAGGATTTAGGATTATGGCAATTATTGCAAATGCAGAAGTACGAACGCTCGCTGCACCTTGGTCGGGTGAGGTGAGAAGTGGTACACACCAATTTATCACCGATAAACCTGAGTCTTTTGGTGGACAAGATCAAGGGCCTGCACCTTATGATTTGATTTGTTCAGGTCTGATTTCTTGTACCATGATTACGCTACGCATGTATGCCAATCATAAAGGGATCGAGCTAGGCGAATTTTCTGTTGAAGTTGATTTTAATGCCAATAAAGAAGGCAAAGAATGGATTGAACGTCGTTTATCTTTTGCACAACCGTTGTCGGATGAACTGAAGCAAAAAATTTTAGAGATCAGCAGTAAAACCCCTGTGACCAAAACATTGTTACGTAGCTTAGAAATCAATACGGTACTTGTTTAATGACCCGATAGTTATGACATTTTGTGTAAAGCAGGGTGTCATTCTTTTAGAGCGATGCGTATAGTCAAAGCATAAAAATAGAGGTCAAAAAATGATTACATTACACCACTTGGATCAGTCGCGTTCCTTTCGAATTTTATGGGCTTTAGAGGAATTGGAACTTGATTATCAAGTGCAGTTTTATCAGCGCTTACCGACTTTTGCAGCACCACCTGAATTAAAATTGGTTCATCCTTTGGCTAAGTCACCGGTATTAACCGATGTTGATCAAACCATTGCTGAATCTGCGGTGATTTTAGAATATTTGCAAGAAAGCTATGATGCGCAACAACAGTTTAAACCGCAGGGTAAAGCAGAACAGCAGCAGTATCGTTATTGGATGCATTATGCGGAAGGTTCGTTAATGCCGTTATTGGTGATGCAGTTGGTAATGAATAATGTACCCAAACATGTGCCATGGCTGATTAAGCCGATAGCAGAAAAAATCACCACAGGTGTCAAAGCGGGATTTATTCGCCCTCGTTTAAAAGATCATATTGAATATTTGGAAGATTATTTATCCAAGCATGAATATTTTGCAGGCACATTTTCTTTTGCGGATATTCAAATGTGCTTTCCATTAGACGCGATACAATCCAGAACAACGGGTTCTTATCCAAATATCAAAGCATATCTACAACGTATTGCCCAACGTCCCGCTTTTCAACGTGCACGTGCTAAAGAACAAACTTTGCTTAACTGATGGATAGCGAATTTAAAACAGGTGCTTTAAGCTACTGATATCATTAGCTCATATGGTAGAGCCGCTCTTTCGGGAATACCACTTTAAAGATTGAACCTTGATTTTCTTTCGATTCAATTTCTAAGTGCGCGCCGTGTTGCATGAGCACATGTTTAACAATCGCCAGACCTAAGCCCGTTCCCCCAGTTTGACGGCTACGTGCGCTATCGACACGATAGAAACGTTCGGTTAAACGGGGTAAATGTTTGGGGTCGATGCCAATGCCGGTATCTTCAACGGTAAAATAACCTTGCACTCCGTCATCGTGCCAACCCATGGTAATAGTGCCCCCTTTGGGGGTGTATTTAATGGCATTGGTAATGAGGTTGCTAAACGCACTGGCAAGTTCCATATCTGAACCAATCAGGTCGCAATGGCTGTCAATTTCGAGGTTCAGTGTATGTCCATAATCAACATTATAGGCTTGCGCATCGTCAAACAATTGATTCATTAAACTGGGCATTTCAATAATTTGATTTTTGGCAATTTGTTTGTTGCTTTCTAAACGGGACAGCAGCAGTAAGTCATTGACCAAGGCATTCATGCGTTTGGTCTGTGCCTGCATTTGGTCAAAGGCACGTTTCCAACGCGGGTTTAAATCTTCTTGATCGGTAAAGGTTTCAATATAGCCACTGAGTACAGTCAGGGGCGTGCGTAATTCATGGGAAATATTATCGACAAAGTCTTTACGCATTTGTTCTAGGTTATGCATACGCGTCACGTCATACGCCACCAATAAACGACTTTCCCCACCAAAACGGGTCATTTTGACTTGCACATAATGATCTTCAAAGGCTGAAGATTTCATTTTTAAACCATCGGGTGCTTGATCAATATGATTAAAATATTCAATAAAATTAGGCTGACGTAGAATCGTTAAAATATTACGCCCGCGGTCTAAAGGTTGAATACCCAGCAATTTTTCCGCTGCGGGATTCCACCATTCAATTTGGTGTAATTCATCAATTAACACCACGGCTTCGGCTAATGCCACCAGTGAAGATTGAGCGCGATCAATTAAGCCGACCATTTCTGCTTGCACAATACGTTCTTGACGCTGCGCACGATAGACATTAAACAGCAATGCACCCCAAATGCCATCTAAATTAGGCGGCACATCATAAGGGCGATTGGAAATCCATTCATTGACCAAATACAGTGAACGTAATTGCAGTACAAAAAATAGCGTAAACGCGATAAAAATTAAAATCCAAAAATACCCAATCCCGATGCCAATTAAACTGGCAATCAGCAGTAGAAAAGCGAGTTGACGTAAATCTTGTTTCGCAAAAGTCCATAAGCTGCTGTAGCGAAATTTTTGATGTTCTCGTGTCAATTCTGGGACGGGGTACGGTTCATACATAAAACATGGTTTACCTAAAAAACGACTAACCTAAAGCGACATCCGCGCGGGTAGAAAAACGATAACCTGTGCCACGAACAGTTTGTACAAAGCGGTCTACGGCATACGGTTCAAGCACTTTACGTAAACGGCGAATATGCACGTCAATGGTACGGTCTTCAATATATACGTTACCACCCCAAACTTGATCAAGCAATTGAGCGCGCGTATAAGCACGTTCTGGGTGGGTCATAAAGAAGGCCAATAAACGATATTCTGTCGGGCC
>CAWETQ010000017.1:0-116539 GCA_963812025.1 uncultured Gammaproteobacteria bacterium | reverse complement strand
AGTGAATATAAAGATCATCCTATTATCATCTGCCTTACTTTTGGTGGAGACTTAAAGCAAGAGATTGAAATTAATTTAAGCCAATATACCCAAGCCAAAGAAACAGACCAGATTAAATTTGCTATTTGGAATGGTGACCGCATTTCTGGTTATCTAGAAAAACACCTCATCAATGAACAATTATTTTTACAAGATGATTTAAAGTCTTTATTGCGAAAATCATTAGCTATGGTTGATCAACCTGAAATAAGTTTTCAGCATTTTTCTAGATTAATTCATGAATTATTTAAAGATTTGGAAACAAAAACTTTAAAAAATCAATTAACCACTTTACGTCAAAGTTATCTAGCGCTAGGCATCCTTAATTCATGGTGTTTATCCGAAAATAACATCGAAAGCTCTTACCTATCCGCAGAAAGATTAATTTTAAATTGTTGGCAAATCGTCAAATCATTTGCTTCTAAAAATACAGCTGATGCAAAAAGAATAAAAAATATTTTCAAATCTTTGACCCAGCTATATCTATCTATTTCAGACTCTATTATCATAGGCTTTTACCGCATTTCTCTCTCTACATGCAATTTCAAATGCGGTACATGGAAACTGTGATGTTGATATTAATACACGATTATTTGATATTGTTGGAAGAATTTCACTTTTCGGAATTTGGATCGACTGGGCTTTCGATCGGATGAATCGACATTCATACGACCAAACTATTGTCTAGACGGCATCTAAAACTTATAGTGAAATTAGCATAGCCATCAAAAAATTGATCATTAATAATCCATTGCTCTTTCATCCATATAAAGATGAACAAGCTATTGATATAGGATTAACCGCTTTTTACTGGTAAAGAATGATGAAAATAATGTTGACTTAGAAGGATGGCTATCTGGAATCACACGAACTGCACTAGGATCATTTATTCATAATAGAAAATATCCTTCTAATATTCATGATTACTTAGAGTTAGTTTTACATCCTGCCGATGCTTCTCAAACATATACAGAAAGTGTCACAAAAGGTTCTATCCTTTATCCTCTGCTGGGTTTTTTTGCGGAAGTTTTAAAAAACACCGAAATGCATTTAGATATTCAAAAAATCACGACTGAATTTTATCCTACCAATTCCTTACAAATTTGGCATCCTGATGCTGATACGGAAACTCATTTGTATTCTAATAGCGATACTCATGGCTTAGCCATCACAAGTATCTCGAATGAAACAAGAGAAACTCCATTCAATCAAATCAAAGAAAATTGCTTATTAGATAAATACATTCTTGAACTATCAGCAGTAAAATGTGGTCACTTCCCGATAGTATTAACTGCTTGTAGGCATTATCGACTACCGATCCCATATCATTTCTATTTTCAATTACTCGGAATTGATATATTTACTGAGGATGCAAACAATCAAGAAACTGAACATGAAGTATAAGATAAATACTTTCACACCAATTTTTATGAATGGTATATGTTCTCATACACCATTTTTCAAATTCTCTAGGACTTCGCTCATTTTCTCAAATATAAGTTAAGTTTTTGCTGAAATTAGGTTAAGTTAGGGTTAAGTAAATGTTAAGTTTTCTCTTAGATAAAGTATCTTAGTAGGATATATAAGTTATTAGGCAGATTAGATTTCGAACAAACGCCGTGATCCTTGCTGTATAAGGACTTTGGCGTTATCGATGCATAAATTTACCTACAGCAATTTTACGAAGAGTGAATAAAATTTTTAGCTAAATTACAGATTGCATTCACAGCTAATTTATTCAGCTCAGTATTCATTTCAATTTCTTTGGGTAGCTTTCTTAAATTCCGATTGGCATCAAAATATGCTACTTTTTCAACTCCGTAGGCTTCCACTATACAATCATACAATTGCTTTGTGTTTTGAGGTCTGTATTTTTCTTTAATTGAGTGAAACGGATACCCTTAAAGCAATACAATAAAACACGTTTGATATTCACAAGCCGATTATCCAGCTTAGACAAGACATTAACTTTCATATTCTTTTCTGCTCGAATCCGCCATTCCGTTTCAGGTAAAGACTGACCATTGTGATCAGTCTGCTTTCGGTATAAATGCCAAAATATCATCTGCTAATTTGTGATTGATACCAATATTGTATCCATCTTCAATTTTGCTATGCAGAATAATAGGGTTAGATGGGATAGGCGTAAACACTCCCGTTTGCGTTTTAAATATCCTTAAATTTTCGGTATTGTTTGGTAGCTTAGGATCTAAAAGTGCTGTAATCAGCGCTATATGCTTGTAACTGTAGAAGTCTAAAGCCACTTCCATCTCTGTAATAGCTAGACTATCTTTGATTAAACCGAAGTGGTTGAGGTGGGCTATTCGTTGATTAATTGAGTGAATTGAGTTCATATCATGTAAACGGATAATATAACCGCTATCACTTTCTTTAATAAAATGACGAATCTTTGTTTTTTCCGTCAGATACTTTTTAATGTCATGTCGTGTACATGATTTTTCAACTCGAAAATAAATGTCCAAAAAGTCGAGACATGGTTTAATCTTTATATTCATCGCTTTAAAGTCGTAGCTATGAATATTAGAGAAAATTTTAGTTTCCATTTGATCCGCATGTTGAGCGTTATTTGCATAACGTAACTCATATCTTCAATGATCAAATCAAGTTCATCATTTGAAGTATAAATACCAATACTTAAATTTTTGTTTGTTGTCGTTTTGCTAGCTGATTTTGTCTTTAAACGGAGAATTTCGCTCTCAATAGCTTTAATCTCATTATAGTAATACTGACTGAATGGATCGACAAAATCTAACTGATCAAGTCTTTGAATCAATTTTTGGCATTCTAGAGTTAATGGATTTGAATTGTTTAACATTAGTTTTTCCTAAAAAGTATTAAAAAAACGACTCATTGAGCCGTCTTTGTCTTACTGGATGAGTCTTTTCCTAACTTTTAAGTTTCCCAAATGCTTTCTCCATTTCCATATCGTGCCATCGAGCAACTTTTTGAAAATGAAGATTTTCAGCCTTTTTATATTGATCGAAGTAATATTGATCAATTATTTTGACTAAATCAGGTAAGGTATTACCATCGATTCCTTTAGCTAATTTTTTCTCAACTAGCTCTTTCGGAAACTCAACTTTCAATTGAGCCCAATCAATGCCATTCAACCAATCATTAAATAAATTCTCGATGGTCAATTTTTGAAATGTCTCAGCGCCAACTGCCAAGCCAATTCGTGCGTTTAATTTATCAGTAAAATTCATATTGATTTCCTTTCTTAATGTGTAGATGTAATTGAAAGAATGAAAGCTTTTAGTGTTGTCTCGCTATATGCAATCTTTCCGTTAATCTGTTGAAATTTAAGTGTGTAAACTTCTTTCGAAGTTCGGTTATTTGCTAAAAAGGATGCCCATTGCTTCACTGTTTTAAAGGGCAATTTATTTGCCAAATACTCGGAAGCTTGTGGCCTAGTTAGCCATGTAGAATCAGCGATCATGACTGCACCTTTCTTTTGTTATGCCACTCGATTAATTCAGCATAATCAAAATAAACAGGGGCTTGCCTTGTATCGCAATATTTGAGAGGCCGTGGAAATGAGGAGTCTCTTCGAATTAAAACCCGCAATGTATCTCTTGATACATCAAGCATTTGACATGCTTTATTGTAGGTAATCTGAAGAGGAGGTATTGTTTTAGACTGCATTTAATGACTCCATACTCGTTGCGATGGAGTCATACTAAAATGCTTATTATTTTTCCAAAATATCTATTTTTTTTGTAATGGTTAAGTTTGATCGAGTTGACCAATTAAATTTTAATCAGTTGTTTTTTCATTCCTACTTTTGAGGCATGATCAGGTAGGTTAGGGATATTTCTTTGTGTAACCAAGTACTAGCAATAGTCTTATTCTTGGAGATTTTGTCAAAACCTATAGAGTTCAAATATTGATTCACTTTACTAGCTACTTCATTTTTACTTAAGCTTTGATCTTTACTCCATAAATCTATGGCGAACTCAATCCCTTTTCTTTTTTTAGGGATGCGCTTCTTATTTATAGCTTCAATTGTTTTATTTCTCTCCTCCTTTAACTTAAGTTTTCTTTGCTCTTTTATTTCCTCTAATACGAAATCCACCTCTTCTTTTAAGAAAACACTGAAGCTTGAGTTAATTTTAACTCTAAAGGCTTCAACTCATAATGATGGATAAAATCACTTAATAAAACTGGAAACAAATCCCCTTTTTTATTTATCAAAGCACTGCCAGTATGAGCCATTAATTCTTCAGCATATAGAATGTAGCCTACCCTATTAATGTCAGTATTCCCTAAAATTGATAAGCAAGTATCTACATAATGAACCGTACCGGGTTTGTCGGAGACCAACTTTCTTGAGAGAATGTGCCAATGACAAAACCAAAATATACCCCTGAAATCAGAGAAAGAGCGGTTCAATTATTGATTGAATCTGAAAAAGATTATCCTTCTACTTGGGCTGCAATCACAGCAATTGCACCTAAGATTGGCTGTACGCCTGAAACACTACGTTCCTGGCATCAGAAGTATTTGAATCAACAGAATCCAATCAAAGTACAGCAGCTTTCAGACCAAGAACGCATTAAACAACTTGAACGCGAAAATAAAGAACTGCAACGAGCCAATGAAATTCTACGCAAAGCAGCCGCTTTTTTCGCCCAGGCGGAGCTCGACCGCCCACACAAATAATGGTGGATTTCATTCATAACAATAAAGACCTATATGGCGTTGATGCGATTTGTAGGATTTTACCGATCGCAGCTTCAACCTATTACCGGACTTTAGATCTCGCGGACAATCCAGAACATCGAGCGAAACGAGATTTACATGACTTGCATCATGCTGAACAAATTAAACGAATTTGGAAAGAAAGTTCAGGTCGATATGGTGTGCGTAAAGTTTGGCAAAAACTGAAACGTGAAGGCTATGTTGTTGCGCGCTGTACAGTTGCTCGATTGATGCAAAAATTAGGTATACAAGGTGTTTGGCGTGGTAAGAATAAACAAACGACCCGTAGCCGAGAAGATCAAAAACGAGCGGATGACTTGGTGAAACGTAATTTTAATGCTGATCATCCTGACCAACTGTGGGTGAGTGACTTTACGTATATTCAAACAAATTCAGGCTGGGTCTATACCGCCTTTATTATTGATGTGTTCTCACGAGCAATTGTTGGATGGAAAGTATCTACACGAATGAATACAGATATGGTGCTCGATGCATTGGAGCAAGCATTGCACGATCGAGGCATGCCAAAGAATGTGATTCATCATTCCGACAGGGGTGTGCAATATCTTTCCATTCGCTATACCAATCGTTTAGAAGCAGCAAATTTACGAGCATCAGTCGGTACGACTGGTGATTCATACGATAATGCTTTGGCTGAAACGGTGAATGGCTTATACAAAACAGAGGTGATTGAATATTTAAAAGCAGATTGGCAAGGTTTAGCAGATGTACAACTTGCGACACTAAACTGGGTAGATTGGTTCAACAAAAAGCGTGTACACAGTGCACTGGGTTATGTATCACCTTTTGATTTTGAAGCAATGTACTATGATAAGATTAACCCGTTAGGTCAGGTGGCCTAACTTAAATAAAAAGTCTCCGACAAACCCGGTACGGTTCATAACAATAGACTGTACCGAGCTCACTCAACATCATTTCGCTTAACAGTAAACTCTTTTGTATTTCTATAAATTTTAGCTCATGTTCGCTACCTATTTTTAGATACCGTGAAACCATGTATTCTTCAGAATTATTACTATCTGAATCAAGTTGTTTTTTCTTTAATCTGCTTATGACTTTTATCTTGTCGACTAGGGGCAGATCCTTATCCGATATTGATAATGCCACTTCACTCAATTGCCCATTCTCTTGAGTCATATTTAAATTATTACATCTTTTAAGCTCTGCTACATGTCCTGAAAAAACAGCAAATATACGTAATTTATTGGCAACAATAGATTCAATAAATTTGCTTTTCAATAACTTATTAACATCAGCTAAAGATAGCATTTCCATCTTAATTTACCTTTTTAAATTGAATAATCTTCATATCTGCTATCTCTTCTAAATAGTCGGCATACCACTGCATCATATGTGCCCTATCCTGTAAGTATTGAGCTTTGTTATATACCCCTGCTACGCCATCTTTCACATGGGCTAAAGCAGCCTCAATATGACGCTCATCAAAGCCTTTATTGTTCAATATCGTACTTGCAATATGTCTAAATCCGTGTGGTGTCTGTCTGCCCTTCATACCCCATACGGCGTAAAGCCATAATAAAAACGGTGTCTGATTTAGGTTTGCTCTTGTCCGATCTGCTCGGAAATAGATAATCTGAATTGGTTTGGTATGTTTTTAAGCTCTTGAAGTAACTGTACAGCTTGAGTTGATAAAGGAACGACATGCTCACGGCGTTTCTTCATGCGATATTCGGGAATATTCCACAGCCCTTGTTCTAAATCGAACTCATCCCATTTCGCTTCTCTTAATTCACTAGGTCGGCAGAACAGCATAGTTAAAAGCTGTAAGCCCATTCGTACATCCAGAGTTGGGTAATTATTAATTGCTCTTAGTAATGCAGGTAACTTCTGCTCACGATACATGAGCCATGTTTTCTTTTTTACCCTGTTGTAAGGTATTTTTGGATGCCCTCTAATGGATTGTAATCCATACGCCCTGTTACCTTTGCATAGTCGTATATATCACGGCACATTGCACGACATGCGCTTCACTTGCTCATATATCCTCTGCTCAAGCTGAATACCTTTTAAATGATTCATCCATTCAATTGGGTAATCGTGATGTATAAGCGTTTTCCAAACATTGGAAAAATATGCTTTTCTAATGCTCCCTTGTTTCGGGTCATTGTGTCTTGCTACCCATGAGTTTGCTTTGTATCTAACCATTCACGGGCCAATAGCTTCAAACGTAGCATTGTTCTGTTCCAGTTCTTGTAGTCTTCCGTTCTTGCTTAGTAATAATTGGATTCTCGCCGTTACCGATATCATTCAACAATTCTTTGTGCTTTCTTTCGAGCTAACTTGCCTCTGATAGTCAGGATAACCACCCAATCCAACCCAAGACCATTTTCCATCGGGCTTTTTATATCGCAATTGCCATGACTTATTACCATCTGGTTTGTACACTGAAATAAAGCCCATTACCGTCAATTCTCTATATTCTTTTATCTTCAGGCTTTAAGATTGGCCATTGCTGTATCAGATAAAGGGCGGCTTTTTAATATCTGAACTCTTCATTAACCGTGTATCACCGTGAGTTCAATAATTTATCAATGGATACACGATGTGATACATGATACAACACTCGTATGCTCGGTTATGTTTGGTTATGTTCAGGCATAAAAAAAGGCTTAACCCCTTTAGGATTAAGCCTTTCAGCCCTAATACTTGGCATATTTTGCCATGTTTGGGAAGGTATTTGGTGGAGGTGGCGGGAGTTGAACCCGCGTCCGCCAGCATTACGCTCGAGAATACTACATGCTTAGATATCGTCTATTGTTTTAACTCTTTGTGACCCGACGAACAGGGTACAAATCGCGATCCTCTTAATTTAGTACAAAACCCCGAGGCTTGGTTTTATACGGCCTTGTGTGCGTGCGCTTCAGTCGGACTCTCTAACCACAAGTATTCGGAGAGACGGACAAGCTGCCCTTAGGCAGCTAGAGCGTATGATTCGTCGTTTGCGACTAAAAAATGCAAATTTGATTTACGAGAGAAAATGCGCTCTCGGCATGCATCTATGAGTTTCATCACCAGCGTCGAAGCCAGAAACACCCCCAAAGTACTGCGCAATCATAGCACGAATGTCAAAAATTACGATATATTTTCTAAACATTTACATAACTAGATGCGTTTAGTTACATAATTGAGCTAATATTTTACTTTTCAAGTCTAATAATAGAAAAAATTATGAGTTACTTACTTGCACTCGATCAGGGGACGACATCTAGTCGTGCGATTATTTTCAATGAACATGGAAAAGTTCAGGCAACCGCTCAACGTGAAACCCACATTAAAACACCACATTCGGGTTGGGTGGAACAAGATGCTCAAGAAATCTGGACGACACAAATTGCAGTGGTACAACAGGCTTTAGCATCGGCTCGCATTCTGGCCAAAGACATTAAAGCAATTGGACTGACCAACCAGCGGGAAACCACCATCGTTTGGGATAAACGAAACAGTAAACCCTTATCCCCTGCCATTATTTGGCAAGACCGCCGTGCAACGGAATGGTGTAACCAACTCACACTGCAAAATTTACACAATAAAATTCACCATAAAACAGGTTTACGCATCGACCCCTATTTCAGTGCAGGGAAATTGGTTTGGCTACTGGAAAATGTAGCAGGTTTACGTGATCTTGCTGAACAAGGGCATGTCGCTTTTGGCACGGTTGATAGCTGGTTAATGTGGAATCTCACTCAAGGTGCGGAACACGTCATTGAAGCCAGTAATGCTTCACGCACCATGCTGATGAATCTACAGACCCAACAGTGGGATGAAGAATTACTTGAACTCTTTAATATCCCTCATTCTGTTTTACCTAAAATTATTTCATCCGACACTTATGTCGCAGATACTGCAACAGGTCTACTGGGTGCCAATATTCCGATTACCGGTATTTTAGGCGATCAACAATCTGCTTTATTTGGTCAATCTTGCTTTGAAATAGGCACAGCGAAAAATACCTATGGTACGGGTTGTTTCATGCTGTTTAACACTGGGCATGAGGTTCAATTTAGTCAGAATAAATTACTCAGCACACTGGCTTGGAAATGCCAAAATCAAACCACCTATGCCCTTGAAGGCAGTGTGTTTATGGCAGGTGCCATTGTGCAATGGTTACGCGATGGTTTAGGCATTATTCAACATAGTAATGAAGTCGAAAAACTGGCTTGCCAAGTCAAAGACACCGATGGTGTGGTCTTGGTTCCAGCCTTTACAGGACTGGGTGCACCGCACTGGGATAGCGATGCACGTGCCTTGCTTTGTGGTATGTCGCGTGGCACCAATAAAGCCCATATTGCACGAGCAGCCTTGGAATCGATTGCTTTTCAAGTTTCCGATGTCTTAACCGCAATGCAATCTGATATTGCACACCCCTTGAAAGAATTGCGTGTCGATGGGGGTGCCAGTCAAAATGATATGTTGATGCAATTCCAAGCCGACATTCTGAATGTTCCCGTACTTCGCCCCAAAATGTTGGAATCGACCGCATGGGGTGCTGCGGCTATGGCAGGTTTAAAATCTGGAATTTTTTCCAATATGTCTGAAATTTCAGAATCTTGGCAACTTGATCGTGCCTTTGAACCCAATATGAATATTGAGCAACGCCAATTTCATTTAAACCAATGGAAAACTGCGTTAAAACGGTCAAAATCGGACATCTAATCAAAACTGTCTCTGAATTTGATATTCAGAGACAGTTTTAGAAACAACGCGATTAATGCATAGGTTGACCACCAACACCGACTTTGGGTTTAGGGCACAGCCAAATGATTAATCCTGCAAAAACAAAAACCATCGATAAGATTAAAAACACATGGTTTGCTGACAAGGTTAAGGCTTCTTTATCGACCAAACTGGAAATATAACCCAAAGCACCATCTGGAGCTCATTCCACTTTGTATCAAAGTACTTTGCGTACTTTCAGGATGTAAATTGCTCACCATTTCACTGCGTGCAACTTTTGCCTGATCATCCCACATGGTCACTGCAATGGATGCGCCAATTGCCCCCGCCATGGTTCTTAAAAAATTCATCAGTCCTGCGGCAGATGCCATTTCATGTGGCTTGACCGAAGCCAATGCCATATTCGACAATGGAATAAAGAAAAATGGTACGGCAAAACCCTGTAAAATTTGCGGCAATGCCAATGCCATAAAATCAGCATCAGTGGTCCAGAATGATCGCATCAGGGTCACAACAGCCAATAACATCAGACCAAAACAGGCCAAAGCACGTTGATCATATTTGGTGGCCATTTTCGCCACAATCGGTGACATCATTAAGCTACCAAAGCCCATGGTTGCAGTGAGATAACCGGCCCATGTTGCGGTATAACCCAAGTTAATCTGCACCCACTGTGGTATCAGTACAATACTGGCAAAGAATGCCCCAAAGGCAAAGGCAAGCGACAACACTGAAATGGTAAAACTACGATAGCGAAAGATCTGAATATTCACCACGGGGTGCTGTTCGGTTAATTCCCAAATAATGAAAACGATCAACCCAACCACAGTAATCACGGCTAAAGCACAAATAAAAGTACTATTAAACCAATCATTTTCATGCCCTAGATCCAGCATCAACTGCAATGCACCAATCCAGATAATCAGCAAAAACAATCCAACACTATCAATTCTAATTTTTGAAATAACCGTTTCAGCAGGTTTTAATAAGCGGAATGCTGCAACGGCACAAAAAATCCCGACTGGAATATTGATAAAGAAAATCCAGTGCCAAGATAAATTATCACTGATTGAACCGCCTAAAATAGGGCCAAGAATAGGTCCTACGACAGTGGTCATTGCCCACATGCCCATGGCTTGAGATTGTTTTTCTGGAGGGAAAATACGCATCAGCAAAGTCTGGCTGAGTGGCATAATTGGCCCACCAAATAGCCCCTGTCCAATACGGCACATCACCAGCATTTCTAGACTGGTCGATAATCCACATAAAACCGAAAAAACAGTAAAGCCAATCAAACTAATGATAAACAGCCTGACTGCACCAAAACGCCCCGCCAGCCATCCAGTCAATGGAACACAAATCGCTTCGGCAACGGCATAGGAGGTAATCACCCATGTGCCTTGTGAACTTGAAACGGCTAAACTGCCAGTAATATGCGGCACTGAAACATTGGCAATGGTCATATCCAATACGACCATAAAGTTAGCCAATGCCAACACAAAAGCCGCAAGGATGAGGCGCCCCCCTTTGAGGTCGCCAAATGGTACGTAGTTATTATTCATAAGCCACTACTTCGAAGCGAGGTTAATTTTCGCTTCCATAGATAAGCCCACACGTAAAGGATGCTCGGCTAATTCTTTAGGATCAAGCGCAATTCGTACAGGTAAACGCTGCACCACTTTAATCCAGTTACCTGTGGCATTTTGTGCCGGAATTAAGGCAAATGCTGAACCTGTTCCACCTGAAAATCCAACAACCGTGCCATGAAACTCAACCTCATCACCATATAAGTCAGAGGTCAGGACGGCTTTCTGCCCCACTTTAACGTTTGCCAATTGGCTTTCTTTAAAGTTAGCATCGACATACAGTTTCGAAATAGGCACCAACATCATCAACACTGAACCCGGTGCGACACGTTGTCCAACTTGAATATTGCGACGTGCAATCACCCCATCAAACGGCGCTTTAATTTCGGTACGTTCTAAATCAAGAATGGCTTGTTTTAAACGTGCTTGTGCAATCAATACATCGGGTGTCGAGGTTTCATTACTACCACGAATTAAGGCTTCATTGGCAGCCAAGGTACTTTGTGCCGCTTTTTGACTGGATTGCGCTTGCGCCAAGCCTGCTTTCGCCAAATCCAAACCTGCTTGTGCATTATTTACAGCACTTTGTGCAGTACTCAGTTCTTCTTTGGAAATTGCCCCAGATGCACTGAGTTGACTACGGCGTGCCAAGTCATCTTGCGCTTTATTCAGCTCTGCTTGTGCTTTAGCCACCTGTGCTGCTGCACTATGAATGCCATCATCGCTGACAAAAACTTGAGAATTTAAAGCACTGCTATTGGCTTGCGTTTGTTTGTATTGACGTTGTGCTTTCATCAATTCGGCCTGTGCCTGAGCCAGTGCAATTTCAGCATCACGCACATTTACACGTACCAACAGATCGCCTTTTTTGACTTGTTGGGTGTCGCTGACCATCACATCCAAAACCTGCCCGCTGACCATCGAGGTAATGGATGCAGTTTCTGCACCGACATAAGCATTTTCGGTACTGACGGAGTGATTAAAAAATACAGTCCATACCGCATATGCAACAGCAGCAATAATGAGTATCAATGCGACAATGCTTAAGGCTTTCTTTCGTTTTGTTTTTAAAGCAGTATCCGAAATTTGTTCATCAGATTCTGGCAGGGTGTTTTGAGCATCTGTCATGATTATTCCTACATCCAACAGACTTGGTCACCACACAGCATAGCTATCGTTTTGATAGAAATAAAACGAACACGTATGCAAGACCATCCATGTGATGCGATGGTGTCGATGAGAAAGTCATTTTTTATTTAATATTGATGGCGCATTTTAATAACAAAAAATCATGATGCGAGAATAAAAATGTAACTCGTCAGTTTTTAAAATGATTTTGGCATTGAATTGTCATTCAATGCCAAATAAATATGTCAGTTCTGTTGATTTTAACTTTACAAGCTTAAAATAAACTTAATATGCATAAGATGCGATTGCCGTTGCAATGGCTTTATCTTCATCATTGACCAAAGTCATCCGCATGGTGCAACCCTTACGGCCTAAACGTAAAGTTTCAGCACGCGCAATAAAATATTTACCACGACCCGGTGCCAAATAATCGACGCGCATATCGACGGTCGCCAAACGCGTTACCTTTTTAATGGTATCAGGCAGTTCATCGGCTTCCGCCTTTTTATATAACTCACCCATTGCCGCGATCCCGCCAATACTATCTAAAATAGTCGCAGCGACCCCGCCATGCAAAATTTGAAAAGCCACATTACCAATCATAAAAGGCTGCATTTCAATATAGGCTTCAATTTGCCCATCCACCACACGCATCAACATATCGTTGTGTTTAAAGTAAGGAGAGCTATTAAATGCATGACACAACTGTTTGAGGACAACATCTATATCCACTTTTGAACCCAAATGAATATTCCCTGTCCACTTTTTATCTGAATCATTCATAATCTGCTCGAATACCTTAATTTGAGAAATAGCCATTAACTTATGCCCCAAAATAGAATTCTAGGGCTACAATAGCGCTAGTTTAATACTGATCAATGAGATTGTTATGACTTATACGTTCAATCGTCCTGCATTTCCTGCCACGCGCATGCGTCGAATTCGTAAAAATGATAAATTGCGTTCTATGGTACGTGAAACCCAATTGACGACCGATCATCTCATTTATCCAGTATTTGTACTTCCGGGACAAAATCAAACTCAAGATATTCCAAGTATGCCCAATGTTCAGCGCCTGTCTGCTGATCTGCTGTTAAAAAAATCAGAACGCTTACTGGAACTTGGGGTGTCTAAACTGGCTTTATTCCCCGTCACGCCACAAGAAGATAAAAGCCTAACCGCTGAAGCGGCTTGGCATGAAAATGGTTTAGTGCAAAACACCATTCGTTTACTGAAAAAAGAATTACCCGAAATGGTACTCATCACTGATGGTGCGCTTGACCCTTACACCACGCATGGACAAGACGGAATTATTGATGACACGGGTTATGTGCTCAATGATGAAACCATTGAATGTTTGATTAAACAAGCCTTAAGTCATGCTGAAGCAGGTGCAGATGTGCTTGCACCAAGTGACATGATGGATGGTCGTATTGGTGCAATTCGTACTGCACTTGAAGCCAATGGTCATATCTATACCAATATTATGGCTTACTCCGCTAAATATGCTTCGAGCTTCTACGGCCCTTTCCGTGATGCCGTCGGTTCATCCAGTAACCTCAAAGGTGGCAACAAATATAACTACCAGATGGACATCGGCAACCGCGCTGAAGCCTTACATGAAATTGCACTGGATATTCAAGAAGGTGCAGACATGGTGATTGTAAAACCGGGTATGCCTTATCTGGACATCGTGCGTGAAGTGAAAGACAATTTTGCTATTCCGACCTTTGTCTATCAAGTTAGCGGTGAATACGCGATGCTGGCGGGTGCGATTCAAAATGGCTGGTTATCGGATGACGTGATTATTGAATCACTGATGAGCTGCCGCCGCGCAGGTGCAGACGGGATCTGGACCTATTTTGCAGAACAAGCTGCGCTTAAACTCAAAGACATGAACTAAGGATAAGTGGCGCAAGCTATGAAAATCGCCATTATTGGAGCAGGTATTAGCGGTCTAATGTCTGCTTTAGAGCTTGTGGAACAAGGATGTTCTGTCATTATTTTCGATCAACAACAGGCTGGTAAAGCTGCTTCATGGGCGGGTGGCGGAATTCTCTCCCCGATGTATCCGTGGCGCTATCCGCACGCTGTGAATCAATTGGCACAACACGGAAAGCCATTGTATTTAGAATGGAATGAAAAATTAAAACCCATTTCAGGCATTGATTTTGAAATTCATGAAACAGGTCTACTCATTTTTGATGAAGCTGATTTTGAAACAGGTTTGAATTACGCCCATCAATTTCAACAACCGATGCAGCAATGCTGAATATTTACAATCAAGAACAAATTGAGCAAATTAATCCTTTCATTCAATCCTCAATTTCAGCAGGCGATTTATTTTCCACAGATTGCCAATATTCGAAATCCACGCTTACTGCAATCGATTACCACCTATTTAAAACAACATCCTCAAGTTGAATTTATTGAACATTGTCCAATTGAACAGTTCAATATTGTAAATGGCAAAGTTCAATCCATTCGTAGTCAAAATAAGCAAATCTATTTCGCAGACCAGTTTGTCATCACCACGGGCGCTTGGTCTAAACATTGGTCTGAACAACTCGATTTAGACATTCCTGTGCAGCCTGTACAAGGGCAAATGGTGCTGTTTAAAACCCCTGAAAACTGGTTGCCCACCATGTGCATGAATAAGGTGATGTATTTAATTCCACGTTTAGATGGGCATGTGGTGTGCGGTTCGAGCATGGCCAATTGTGGTTTTGACACCACGCCCACTGCTGCGACCCAACAGACGATTTTAGAGGCATGTTTCGAGATGGTGCCTGAACTGGCAGCATTTCCAATCGTCAAACAATGGGCCGGCTTAAGACCGAGTTCACCGACAGGTGTGCCTTATATTGGAAAAATGCCAGAGCTTGATAATGTATGGGCAAACTTTGGGCATTTCCGTAATGGTTTATGTATGGGACCTGCATCTGCACGTCTATTAAGACAGCTCATACTGAAACAACCGACCTTGCTCGACCCAACCGCTTTTTGTCCAACAAGACTGACCGCCAACACTTTAACGACTTAACTCGACCCTAAAATATCCTCCAAAGCCAACTTTAAGGTCGGATATTTAAACTCAAACCCGACCTCTTGCAATGCTTTGGGTTGCACATATTGACCATTTAAAACCAATTGTGATTGCTCACCGAGCAGCGATTGCAAAACAAAAGCCGGTAAACAAAATAAAGGTTTACGTTTGAGTTGCTGCGCGGCAATTTGCGCAAACTGCGCTTGGGTCATTTTTTCTGGACAGACCACATTAAAAGTCTGAGCCGTGGTTTCTTTGGTCATTAAAAATTCAATGGCGCGTAGCACATCTTGTATATGCACCCAAACCACAGGTTGCCGACCATGCCCAATACGCCCCACCAAATTCAGCTTAATTGGCAATAACATTTGCGGAAGAATACCGCCCTTCTTTGCAAAAACAATCCCAAAGCGCACAATTTTAGTGTTCTGTAATTTAAAACTTAAAGCGGCATGTTCCCATAATTGACACAGCTCCGACATAAAAATAGATTGTGGCACAGACTGTTCAGTACAGACTTCTGTCCATTGCTCAGTCGGATCAATGCCGTAATAGCCCACGGCAGAGCCTGAAATAATACGCTTAGGGAAAATCTGTCTTTTTTCTAAATAGCGATAGAGTTGTTGTGTGGTTTCAACCCGACTCTGGATTAACTGTTGTTTTCTTTTGGCTGTCCAACGTGCCTTGCCAATGTTTTCACCCGCAAGATTAATCACGTAGTCGATACGATCGGTTTTCAGTTCATCTAGCTGCTGAATCCAAATCAGACTCGGATGACGAGACAGCTTATTTTTCTGTCGAGTCAGCCCAACCACCGCATAATCACGCGCCAATAAATAAGCGATGAGATGCGAACCGATAAAACCACTTGCACCTGTGATCAATACACATGCTTTTTGCATTTCATGATCTCTCTTGTTTCTTCTATCTATAGATCAAGAGCGGTGAAAATTCAAGCATGCAGCATTGATCAACCAAACATTTTCTTTGCCATACGTTGTGCTTGTTTACCATAAAACCAATAGGTTAAGAGATACAGCGGGATCGCAATCAGTAAAATCATCGTGATCACCATACTCATAAATTGTGGATTTTTGAGATATAACAGGAAATTTTGCCAAATATCGGGATCACCTTTGGAAAAAATGAATATTCCGAGTAACAAAAAGGCAAGGTTATAGCCCCAAAAAATCAGACTGAATCCTAAGGTTATTTTTTTCCGTTCTTGATTGCTTGGTGCACGTTGTTGTTGTTTTAAAAACTTATAAAGGACTAAAATCATTGCGGTTAAATACGGAATTACGGTCAAAATACCGCCCATACCTGTAGGCAGTAAAGCGGCTAAAACACCGCAGATACAAGTAAAAATAAAACAGAACAGAAAAAACCATAAAAAATATCGAGTTAGTGACACTATGTACCTACGTAAACAACGTTTAGATCACCATTATAAAAAAAAATGAGTTTTTTTTCATTTTATTGTCAACCAATCTGTAAACCCCTACGTTATATGAGGTAAGAAGTTCATAAACCCGTTAATTTGTACCGGCATCCACAATATTTTCGGTGAACTTTTCCTAAAGCAATAAACTTAGTTAGTTTCAAATTTTAGTATGGAACAGCAGCCCGAGCTAAAATTTGCAACAGATTTTTTGACCGACGATTTCACTATCACTCGAATCGTCGGTCTTTTATTTTGTAAAACTTATTTTTTAATTTTCATATTCATTTTAAATACTTAAAGCAATGCCTGATGCATTGCTTCGCTCTCTAAATGATAAAATAATGTAATATGTGAATGAGCTAGAAAAAACTACTTCATGCCAAAAATGAGTTTTAAACCCAGTAAGGTCATGACCCCACCTGCAATTCGGTCAAATACTTTCTTAAATTTTAAATAAACCTGACGGGGTTTTTCTGCGGACAATGCCACTGCCACCAATGAATACCAACCTGCATCAATAAAGAAACATAACATCGGTAATACCACATAAAAATAAGCAGGAATGTCTTTCGGTAACAGTGCCGTAAAAACGCTGGCTAAAATAATGGCAATTTTTGGGTTACTCAACTGGGTAATTAAACCTAAACGATATGCCTGCGCATAGCTCATGGGCTTTACATCACCTTCTGCGGTTTGCATTGGTTCTTTGGCATGTTTAATAATTTTATATGACAGCCAAAGTAAATATAAACCACCACAAATTTTCAAAGCCAAATAAGCAGATGGCACTGCCAGTAAAACAGCTTGCAACCCCATAACGGCTAAAAAACCAAATAAAGCCGCGCCCGTACCTGTGCCCAAAGCCGTAAACAAGCCATGTTTACGTGAAATCGAAATTGAATTTTTTGCTACATAAATAAACGTTGGCCCAGGGCTGATTGCACCCAACATGAGTGCCAAAGTAATTGAGCCTAATATCAATAACGATTCCAATGCTTTTAACCTTAAATAATGAGGAAAAATGTGTTTACCAATTCTACGTGTTTTATGTCCTTATTACCCTAATAATTTTATATTTCAGATTAATTGCGCAATGAAATTTTATCTGGATACAAAATACAATTGCTCCATTCACTCATCCAATGCAAGATAAGCGACATCTTGCAAATTTAGCGCTAAAAAGTATATAAATTATGAAACTTGCAGAAGCTCTTCTTCTTCGAAATGACTTGCAGACCAAACTCGCATCATTACAACAACGGATTAATAATAATGTTTTGGTACAAGAAGGTGATCAACCTAGCGAAGACCCAAATGTCTTATTATCCAATGCATTTGCCGTCAATATTGAATTACATGATCTGATTAAACGGATTCATAGCACCAATGCTCAAGCAAAAACTATCCATGGAAAATCTTTGCTTGAGGTTTTAAATGCACGTGATCGATTAATTAGCCAACATCGTATTGTGCAACAAGCGATAGATAATTCACGCCGTGAAAATGCACGCTATAGTTCAAGTGAAATTCGCTGGATTAAAGTCATCGCAGTGAGCGAATTACAAAAGCAAGCCGATGATATTAGCGCTAAACTGCGCCAAAATAATTTAGAGATTCAAGCGTCGAATTGGCAAATTGATCTCATTTAACCGCTTTGTAAATGGCGATTGAATTCAATCGCTATTTACACCACAGTTCGGGCATATTGGGCGAGTACAAGACCTTTTTATACAGTTTGTAAGGTTTTAAATAAGACAAACTGTTTGCAAGAAGTAAAACGTCTACTTCAAATTTTCACAAATCTGGCGTAGCACACTGCATCTGTTACTTCTTACACATCACCCTGCACTACCCTGTACTGACAATATGCCCACCTAATTTTCTGTATCGCCTCACTGTTGAACGACAGGTTTAATTTCGCGGGCATTCAGCTGAGTAAGACGATAATCCTGATCATGAATCGGCATACCACCAATAATCATGGTACGTACCTCAGTTTTTGGCTTGTTATAATCATTTTTTGCATCACAAGCCGTGACTAAAACCAACAAGCAAATAGATAACACAATGGATAGCTTTTTCATTACATATCCTCTTTTTTCATAATTGTTATATCGCTTAGCTTAGCACTAATGTACATTTTTTGATCTTTTTTTTATAATTAATATTCAATAACTTAAGATATTTTTACAAATAAATATAATTTAAAATATTTACAACGGACAAAAATGTCCGTTAAATAGCAACTCAATTTATCTGTTATTGCATTTTATATGTCTTCTCTTCGCCAACAAGTTGCCGCGCAGAACCGTCAAACTTTTCTGAGTGCTGCAACGGATATATTCCGTTTACACGGTATTAATGCGCCTTTACAGATGGTGATTGATAAAGCTCAGCTAGGACGTGCCACCTTCTATCGAAATTTCCAAGATCGTCGTGCTTTAGTCCTTGCGCTCATTGAACAAGCCTTAGAACGCTTAGAAAAAAATGCACATTATTATTCACAGTTTAATGATGGTTTTATTCAACTGATTGAGAACCATGTGGAAAATTTGCCATATTTAACGGCATTAATGGATTATTGGCGGGTCATTGATCGGCATGATCCCGTCATGATTGAGGTGTATCAACGCCGTGACTCTATTCTGCAACCACTGATAGACAAAGCCATTCAACACAAAATTTGCCGTGCCGATCTGAGCACTACAAGATTACGCCATGATTACTGCAATCCTGCGGACTTCATTTCAGGGATTAACCGAAATGGAGCAACAACGTTTAGCCAAACGCGCCATTGATTTATTACTCAATGGTATTCGAGCTTAAGCGGGAAAAATCATGGCAAAAGAACCTCGCTATTTAGAACCAGCACCGGCATGGACGCCTGAAGAAACACCTACGTTGCCGGGTTCTCCCGGTGCAATTTTACATTCCGTTCCAAAACGGTTTTTGTATTTTTTCATTGGCTTATTCATTACCCTTTCAGCAGGTCTGAGCAATGGATTTATTACCGCAAACTTACCTGCTATTCAGGGCGAGTATGGATTAACACCATTGGAAGCCGCTTGGATTCCTGCCGTTTTTGTCATGGCCAATGTCAGCTCTAACCTGATTTTATTTAAAGCTCGACAACAGTATGGCTTACGCTTTTTTTCCGAAATTGGACTCATCATTTTTATTGCGGTGTTGGTGCTACATTTATTTGTTCGTGATTTTGAGATGGCACTGTTTGTCCGTTTCATTAGTGGTTTAACCGCTGCACCACTGAGTTCGCTAGGTATTTATTACACCATGCAAGCTTTTAAACGCGAAGATATGGCGAAAGGTCTATATCTGGGTTTAGGCTTTCAACAATTGGGTTTACCCCTTGCTTGGATAATTTCCCCTGCATTGGTCAACGTCAATGATTGGACAATGCTATACACCTTTGAACTGGGTCTAGCCGTTTGCTGCTTAGCCATGGTGGTATCGCTAAAATTACCACGCAGTCTGCGTATTGCAGTCTTTGAGAAAAAAGATTTTTTAACCTTCTTTCTGCTTGCACCCGGTTTTGCCCTACTGTGTATTGTACTGGCTCAAGGTCCTATTCTGTGGTGGTTTGACGCACCCGAATTGGCCTATGCCCTCATTGCCGGTTTTGCTCTCATCGTATTCGGTTTGATTTTCGAACATTATCGTAAAAACCCTCTGATTATGACGCGATGGCTAGGCTTAAGCTCTACCCTACAATTCATTTTCAGTGCGCTAGCATTACGATTTTTAATGTCAGAACAAAGCTATGCCGCAGTGAACTTTCTCAAAGCCATGGGCATGGGGCCAGATCAGTTTGTATCACTATATGCCGTAATTTTCTTGGGCATTGTCATTGGTACAATTTTCAGTGCTGTGACCTTTTCGAAAGAAACCATTATTCTGCATTTGCTGTTTGCCGAACTATTGATATTGGTGGCATGTGGACTAGATTACCATCTGACCAGTGATATTCGTCCTGCCAACTTTTTTGCCAGCCAATTCTTGATTGGCTTTGCCGGTGGCATGTTTATTGGACCACTGTTATTGGTCGGTGCTTTGAGTGCCTTACAGCATGGCGCGGGACATATAGTCACATTTATGGTGCTGTTTTCTGCCACGCAAACCTTTGGCGGCCTACTGGGTTCATCTTTCTTTTCCACTTATCAACAGCAGCGTACCCAAACCTATCGAGCCGAACTGATCAGCCAGTTAAATCCAACTGACCCACAAGTGGCTAAAAGGCTCGCGCTCTATCAACAGAGTGTAGCCAGCACAATTAATGACCCGACCCTACAACAGAATCAGGAAATTAAATCATTAAATCAGCTGATCACACGTGAAGCTCAAGTGCGTGCCTATAACGATGTTATCGCCTTAAACGGCATTTTTGCCATTTTCCTGTTAATGGGAGGTGCATTCAACATTGCACGTGCCAAATGGCGAAATCGCAAAGAAAGTCTCCCAACCTAAGTCATAAAATTCAGCGAAGATAATAGAGTAACCCAAATGTCTCAAGACCAAAATTCCAGTGAAAATAAAACGGATGATCAGCTAAATCGCACTACCGAATCTTGTCCAAAAAAATTCTGAACAGACAAATTCAGCAACAGACATCTGAGCAAAATGAAACACAACCAACCTCAACTGATGAAGCTGAAGTAGCATCAAGCAAACTCATTCCCACCAAAAAATCCACCCTAATCTGGATGCTCTTGGTACTTATTGTGGGGATTATCATCATTCTGTGGGCATGGAGAGTTGGCCCATTCAACAGCAAGCTACAACAAACGGATAACAGCTATGTTCGGGGACAAACCACGATTTTATCTTCGCAGATTAATGGTTATGTCAAAGATGTTTTAGTGCAAGATTTTGACTATGTCAAAAAAGGTCAACCCTTGATGCATATTGATGCAACCACGTATGACCAAAAAGTAATACAAGCTGAATCTTCGGTAGATCAGGCAAAAAATAGTTTAGCCAATCAAAGTCAAACCATTGCGCAACGCCAAGCCGATATAGTCGCAGCCCAAGCAAAAGTTGAACAAACCAATGCACAATACCAATTATCAGCACAACAATTATTACGCTATCAACAACTGGGAAATAGTGGCGCTGCATCAAAAGCTGAGCAAGACCAAGTCGCGGCAAATGTTAAAAACAATCAGGCATTATTAAAACAGGCAGAAGCCAATGTTATGGTTGCCCAAGAAGCGTTTAAAACGGCGCAGGTTGCGGCAACAGGTTTAAAAGCGCAAGTCAGCAATGCTCAAGCACAGCTTGATCAAGCAGAAACCACCAAAAATTACAGTACTATTCTTGCCCCAATGGATGGTCAATTGGGTGAAGTCACACCTCGTATCGGACAGTATGTTGCCGCAGGTTCACAGCTGCTTTATCTCATTCCGAAAAAAACATGGATCATGGCTAATTTTAAGGAAACTCAAATTACTCATATGCAGGTCGGTCAGCAAGCCACCTTCACAGTAGATGCGTTAAATGGTCAGAAATTTACGGGTCATGTGGAACGTATTTCACCTGCTGCGGGTTCTGAGTTCAGCATTTTAAAAGCAGACAATGCCACAGGAAATTTTACCAAAGTGGTGCAACGTATTGCCGTCAGAATTGCTATTGACCAAAATCAGACCGCAATTGAAAAATTACGTCCGGGCATGTCTGTGATCAGTTCAGTCAATACGGCAACGAACTAATTTTAACTGCTTTAGTGTGATTACGCCCTAAAACTATAGGTACAATACTGTTGAACTTATTTATTCAGATTCATCTATGTTCGACAGTATTGCCCAAGCCATTGCTTACCAAGAATTACCGCTGGATGCTTCAGTCAGCCTGAGCATAAAACGGCTGGATCAAATTCATCCGCAAATTTCGGGCAATAAATTTTTTAAACTGAAATACAACTTTCTGGAAGCGCAAAAACAAGGCTTTGATAAAATACTGACCTTTGGTGGTGCTTATTCCAATCATATTGCTGCCACCGCCTATGCAGCACATCTATTTGGTCTAAAAAGTGTCGGGATCATTCGCGGGGAAGAACTCAGCAATAAAACGCTTAATCCGACTTTAAGCACGGCGCAACACTTCGGCATGCAACTGCATTTTGTCTCTCGTGAGCACTATCGACAAAAAGATCAGCCTGAATATTTATCAGAATTGAAACAACAATTTCCTGAGCATTACATCATTCCCGAAGGTGGAACCAATGCACTTGCAATCCAAGGCTGTCAGGAAATATTAAGCGCACATGATCGACAAAATTATGATCGTGATTTGCTGTGCAGTTGGAACAGGCGGCACGATTTCAGGGCTGATTGAAGCAAGTGCAGCACATCAAACTATTTTAGGTTTTTCTGCATTAAAAGGTGATTTTCTATCATCATGAGGTTGCCCAATATACGGCCAAAAAAAACTGGAACATCACGGATGATTATTGTTTTGGCGGTTATGCCAAAGCACCTGTAGAACTTATGCAATTTATCGAAAAATTTGAACAGGATTTTGCTATTCCTTTGGAACAGGTCTATACCGGAAAAATGCTCTACGGTATTTTTGATTTAATGCAAAAAAAATATTTCCCAAAAAATACAAGAATTCTGATCATTCATAGCGGTGGTTTACAAGGCAGAACCCTCAAATAAGATCAAACCTGAAATTGAGCGCAAAATTGTCTATAATGCCCTGCTTTTATCTCCCGTGAGTTTTTCATGTCTTCAAATCAATATGATGTCATTGTTTTAGGTGCAGGTGCGTCAGGTTTGATGACCGCCTATATGGCTGCCGAACGTGGTCGTAAAGTTCTGGTGCTTGAAAAAGCCAATAAAGTGGGTAAAAAAATTCTGATGTCTGGTGGGGGTAAATGTAACTTCACCAACCTGTATGTCGAACCTGAAAATTTTATTTCACATAATCCGCATTTTGTCATTTCTGCCCTGACACGCTATACCAATTGGGACTTTATTGGTTTGGTCTGCCAACATGGTATTGAATACGAAGAACGCAAGCATGGTCAGCTTTTCACCCTCAATGGTGCCAAAGAAATTTTAGCCATGCTGTTAGCTGAATGCGATAAAACGGGCTTAGTCGAGATTAAAACCAGTTGTGAAGTGAAAGCAGTGACCTCTATTGCCGATCAAGGTTTTCAAGTAGCAACCACGCTTGGTCAGTTTAAAGCTGAATCAGTGGTGGTTGCATCAGGTGGTTTATCTGTTCCAACCTTAGGCGGTTCAGGCATTGGTTATGACATCGCCAAACAGTTTGGGCATCATATACACCAGACGCGTGCGGGCTTAGTTCCTTTTACCTTTTCCGATCAGTTTAAAGAAGTCACCACGCGTTTAAGTGGCAATGCTGTTGATGCAACATTATCGAATGACTTAAACAGCTTTACCGAAGCCTTGTTATTTACCCATCGTGGTTTAAGTGGGCCAAGTTCTTTACAACTTTCGAACTATTGGGATGTCGGTCAAAGCTTTAAAATTAACTTCCTGCCTTATCTGGATTTACTCGATTTCTTTAAAGCCAAGAAACAAAGCCAACCGAAAGTTTTGTTACGTACGTTATTGATTGAACATTTACCGAAAAGTGTCGTTTTAGAATTACAAAGCCTAATTTGGGCTGAATCAGCCGATATCGCGATTGGTAATTTGAGCGATGATAAATTAGAACAGATTGCCAATCGCTTACATGCTTTTGAGGTAAAACCATCAGGAACTGAAGGCTATCGTACTGCGGAAGTGACTTTGGGTGGTGTGGATACCACAGAAGTATCCTCTAAAACTATGGAAAGTAAAAAGCAAAAAGGTTTGTACTTTGTCGGTGAGATTTTAGATGTTTCAGGACATTTAGGCGGCTTTAATTTTCAATGGGCATGGGCGTCTGCACATGCCGCATCGCAATATGTTTAAGCGAACTAAATTATTCCAAATAATCAGTACGCAATAAATCAACCTGTTTAGCCTGCTGTAAGCGAGCAATGGTGATCTCCATTTTAACCATTGCTCCTGCTGTATTAGAAGATTTATTGGTGTCTAACATCATCGAAAATGACTTTAAAATTTTATTCAATAACATAATTTTTTCCCTTTATTATTGCTTATCATTCATCCAAGCATGATTTATCATTATTTCATTCACATTAATCTAAATGTTTATTTTTTATGAAATAGTCATTTATAAATAGCATAAAAAATTTATAAAAACGATTATTTATTCACTATTTTTCATCTTGAGTCTCTGCTGATTGATCTACTGAATCATCATGTTCTATTTGATCCGTTGTTTGCTTAGCTTGAGCAAAGACAAATTTATATGCACTGATAAAAAATCCTGCTGTAATTCCTGCAATCACAATCGGTGCTATAAATTTATTGGGTTCTTTTTTCGACATCAGCACTTCCTCTTGAGCATAAAATAAAAAATCGACCACATCAATGTGATCGATTTCTAGCAAAATTTAACGGTTATTTCGGATCATCTTTGGGATGAAGATCCATATCGACTTGTGTGGATGAGACATCTAAATCTTGGTATTCATCTGCCACCACGTTTGAATCGACTTGTTCTGTCAAAGGCGCGACGTGTTCCTGTTGTATCGATGCATCATGTAACGGGTTAGGTTTACAGGCATCTTTTTTCGCTTTATCCATTAAATCTGAAAGTAAACGCTCCGCAGGTTGACGACCGCCTAAACCAAATGCCAGAGCAAATGCGACTGCAACTGCGCCTAGCGTTAAACCAAATGCCAAATTGACAATGGAATCTGCAATACCCATGGCACGCAAGCCCATCGCCACCACCAAGCCCATGATCAGTATACGTACTAAATTGGCTAACCAGCGTGAACTATTATATTCACCACGCCCAATGACTTTCGCCACCAAATTGGCAAGCCAAAAACCAACCAATAAAATAACAGCACCCAATAGAACATCGGCACCGAATTGGATGAACATGGAAATCAGTCCACTGACTTGTTCAAAGCCCAGTCGGTTTGCTGCTTCAGAAACCGCAAACAGCATGGTAAAGAACACAATCAAGTAACCGACAACGCAAGACACTTTGGTGGTGCCTAAAAAGCGCTGTACATCTAACTTAGCAGGTATTTCATCGACACCCGTTCCAGAGATCACCTCGACCACCAAATTGGCGACAAAGCGTGAAACCACATAAGCCAAAATTAAAATCAACCCTGCCGCAATAATATGCGGTATTGCATTCATAATTTCATACAACATCGCTGTAGCGGGTTGAGAAATAGCTTCAATGCCTAAAGCTTCAAATGCAATAATCAATGCGGTAATAATGACCATTGCAAAGACAAATGAACCGAGTACTTGCGGCAAATTGGAATTTTTAAATAGACCAATTTTCTGTGCTTGTTGTTGCAAATTTAAACTATTCACCAAACCTTCAATAATACCGCGTACAATTTTTGCCAAGATATAACCCACAAAAATAATAACAGCAGCAATAAAAACATTGGGTAAGAATGAAACCATTTCACTCAGCATATTTTGGATTGGCAATAACAATCCATTTAAACCTAAAATAGATAAAACAATTGGGAGGAATAACAACAAAATCAGCCAATACACAATATTGCTAATATTTTGGCTAATTGGACTAACACCCACATCCGCACTGAGTTTTTCATCCAGTTGTGTGTGATCCAGTAACTTTTGCAAGCCGACTTTGACCAAATTCGCCACAATCCAGCCAATAAATCCAACCGCCAAAGCAGCTAAAAGTTGCGGAATAAAGAGCAGGAACTGTTGCAGCATATTACTAAATGGACCGCTGACACTGGTGAGATTCAGGACATTCAATGCACCAATGACCGCAATGATCATCACCAACCAAAACACCACACGTGAAACAATACTTTCGATATTGGAACGATGCCCTGTAGCAGTTGAAAGCTTTTGATTTGTTCCCAGTTTTTCTAAAACTTTTTTAATACCCGCCGCAACAACCAGTGCAACAATCCAACCAATCAATAAAATAGCGACAGCCGCTAGAATGGGATGAAATTGATTCCAATAATACATGGCATCAAATTCTCCACCTTTAGGGCCTCCTGAAAAATATTCATTCATGTTGTCACTTCCTCTTGTTATTACTTATTGAAGTTCTACTGTGTATAAATCATGCTGTTCTCTTGAGTGAACTCAACCTAAAATGATGCAACTCAAAACACATTAGAATTTGATCATTTTTTAATCAACAACAATCATCACAAATACAACAAAATGGCACATTAGATTGCAAAAAAAGCCCTAGTCTTTGCAGATTAGAGCTTTCATAAAAAGATAAATAAGTGTCTAGATACGTTAATAGCCTTTTGCGCTATCTTTATCGTTACCTGAGGTCTCTGGAGTGGCATTGTTTGGTGTTGCAGGCTGAGTAGAAGCATTAGGCGTTGCATCAGGGGCTGATGGTGCTCTATCTGCAAACATATAGGCAAGTAATGCAATAAAGAAAATACCGATAAGAATTAAAATATATACAGGCACTCTTTTCTTGTGGGTTTTTTCTTCTGCACTAATGATATGAGGTGGTTTATTAAAATCATGCGTCATAAGTTTCCCCTCTTTTTTTAAATATTTTCTGTCCTATTTTCATGCTAACAACAATGATGACTTTGTTGTGTATAAAAGCATAGTGAGATGGTGAATACATGTAAATTTTTTAACGTTAATGGAAAAAATATCAGCCCTCATCACGTTTAAAAGGGAGTTAGAAAAAAGCTTTCTGGCACCCTCCCAAGAAAATAAATCAAGGAAAGACTGATTTTTTATAAGGAATAAAGATCAACAATGCTTTTGCTGCTGAAAAAGCGAAAATGAGCTATAATTATGCACCTTGTTTTTCATGCTGCTTAACTTTATGGCGTATCGTCAACAATCTGTAACGCTTGATTTGGACACTGATGTCACTCATCAATGTTGCTTGCATTACACTCGTGATGAACATCTAATTGGTATTATTGAATTTAACAAACCAAGCTACGTGCTTACATGGGGTGACTTGGAATATTTTCGTCGCCGTACTGAAGAATTTTCAGTGATGCCTTTTCCTGAGTGCATCAATGCAATGGTGATTGATATTCGCAATATCGCACCCTTTTTAGACAATGAAGTCCCCATCGTTCCTTGGCGCTTATTAGAAGAAGAATGTCCAATTCGTTTGGTTGTTCCACAAGATCGTCTTGAACATTATTCAGGATTATTTGAACCGACATGGCTCACAGCCGATGTCGAAACGGCAATTCAAGAAATCCGTGAATATATCGATATGTTCGTACATTAAAAATGAATAAAAAAATCCCTCTACTTGTGAGGGATTTTTTTGGTCAAGATTTTTACCAATAATTTTCAACCGCAATGTTGCCTTCACCACGTCGGTTCATCATTAAACCACGCGCTTTCAAAGCTTCTTTGGTGTCTTCCACCATTTGCGGATTACCACACAGCATTATATGGCTGGTTTCTGTATTTAACTCTAATCCGACAAACTTTTTCTAATTCACCATTTTCAATCAGCACAGGTAGGCGATCATGTAATGCTGCATTCGGATCACGGGTGATAATCGGCACAAATTTAAAACCACTATGCCCTTCACCAAACGTTGCTGCAATTTCCTCAATACGTGTTGCATAAGCCAGTTCGGATGCGGTACGGACACTATAAACCAGATTGATTTTTTTATATTTTGACCACGTGTCAAAATCTTGCAGCATGGAAATAAAAGGCGCTAAACCTGTACCTGTCGCCAATAACCATAAATCATGCGGTAAAGGCAATTGATAACGCGCCAGTGTTAAAAATCCATACGGAATTTTTTCTAAGTACAGTTCATCACCGATCTGTAAGTGTTGCAAATTCGAGGTGAATGCACCATCAGGCACCACAATTGAAAAAAATTCTAAAGTTTCATCGAAAGGTGATGACACCACTGAATAAGCACGAACCACCAGTTCGTCTCCCACTTTTAAACCAATACGCGCAAACTGCCCTGCGGTAAATTTAAAATGTGCAGGTCGCGTCATGGTAAAACTGAATAAGGTATTGGTCCAACGATGTATAGATAAGACTTTTTCTAAGCTAAATTTTTCAATTGACATGATTTCAACGTGGCATGAAAGACTGCGCTCATGGTAGCATGCCAACATAATTTATTAATATTTTTTAAATGTTAAGGCTCTATTCATGCGCATGACTTTACGCCAGTTGGCTGTTTTTGTAGCGGTCGCTCAAGAAGGCACAGTAACCAAAGCCAGTGATGCCGTAAAACTCACTCAAAGTGCTGCAAGTATGGCTTTAGCAGACTTAGAAGATGGCTTAGGTGCTCCACTGTTTGACCGCTTGGGTAAGCGTCTACAACTCAATGACTTAGGGCGTTTTTTACTGCCACAGGCTTTAGAGATTTTAGGGCGTTGTGATGCTTTTGAACAAGCCGCTAAAGGCGAGCTACAAAGTATCGACTTAAGACTAGGTGCAACGCTGACCATCAGTGATTACCTGATGCCTGATCTGATGGCTGACTTCTTACAGGTTCAACCGCAAGCACATTTGCAACTTCAAGTCGGCAATACTCGCCAAATGATTGAAGCGGTGAATCAATTTCAGTTGGATTTAGCACTGATTGAAGGTTCATGCCATTTACCGCAGTTGCAATGTATTCACTGGCGCGATGATGAACTTGCGGTGTGTTGTTCGCCTAATCATCCACTGGCACAACTCGGACGTCCACTGACCCCTGCTGACTTTGAATCTGTGGCTATACAGTGGATTTTACGTGAAGAAGGTTCAGGTACGCGTGAAGTTTTTGATAATGCGATTCTGAAAGATTTACCCGATGCCAATATCCGTTTAACCCTTGGTCATAATGAAGCGATTCTAAAAATTGTCGCGGGTGGCATTGGCATGTCCTGTATTTCTAAACTTGCCATTGAACCGCTACTTGAAAAAGGTCAATTGGTTATTTTACAAACACCTTTTTGGCAGCTAGCTCGTCCTTTATTTATGTTGGTACATCGCCAAAAATACCAAGGGCCGGGTTTAAAAGCTTTTATGAAATTCTGTGAAAAATAATATATTTAACCCCCAATAAAAAAGCGCCGAAAGGCGCTTTTTTATTATCCAGATCTTTTACCAACGTGAATCATTTTCACAAGGTTCTCCATCATTATTACCATCCATTTTTGTTCCGGGACAGTTTCTTAAAAAGAATACGGCTTCTTCTATAGAACTCATTTGGACACAATGAATTCGCCCATCACAACTTAAATTGGATTTGTGACTTGAGCTTCAGTATTTTCTGCACCGTTTATTACTTCAGCTCTCAATGATTGACTAGATGTGTTGTCTAGATGCCTTTGACCTTGTTCTGAAAGTACTCGATCTGGTAAATCTCCCAAAGCTTTACGCTGCTGTTCCACAATCTGCGCCTGTTGTTGCATGAGTTGTTGCGCTTTCAATTGCTGGCCTGTCTATAATCTTGATATTTGTAATAAACCAACACTGCTAGAATAGCGATAATAATTAACCCAATAATCGTGAAAATACGACCTTTAGGCTGCGGTCATTAAAACGATGAGAAGCGACTGTTAGCTTGCGATCGAGCTTTGTTGTGGATGAGCTTCCGAATCTGCTGTGTTCTGTTTTGACATCTAAACGAACAATCTGATCGGCTTTTAATTTGCCGTTATCTTCGACAATACGAAACTTTAAGTTCTCGCCTATTTTAGGTTCAACACTTTTATTGGGAAAATCCTTGATATGAAAAAATAAATCTTTCGACTCCCCTTGAATGCTAATAAATCCAAAGCCACGCTCTGTGATGTAGCTTTTAATTTTCCCCTCAGTAAACATAGTAATCTCTTCTTCTTTAAGTCTTATGCTGATAATTGTAATAAAAAAAGCACCTTACGGCGCTTTTTTTATTTGGCGTAGAACCAAATTAATCTAGATTAAAATGCAACTCTACTGATCAGAGCAATCAGCGTAAAAATTTGGATAACAAATCAGTGGTGATCGACTCATTGTGTTCAAGAATCTTTTTTTGCTTGGTTTTCGCAGGATTAGGATCTAATCGCTCGATACGGGTTGCTTTGAGTTTATCGCCATTCTCTTCAATGATAAATTTTACTTTTTCATTTCTTTTTGGCTCAACTTCAAGTGCTGCCGGAAAATCTGAAACGTGAAAAAATACATCTTCACCCGCCATTGAAATAAAACCAAATCCCTTTTCAGGATTGTATGTCATTACTTTTCCGTATTGAAATTCTAACTTCATTAACTTTGCTCTACTTTGTAAACGCTATCATCAGTATATTGAAAAAGAGGCTTTATAGCCTCTTTTATTGAGTCAGTCTAAAAACTTAATCTTTTTGCACTGAACCAAAGATTTTATCACCCGCATCACCCAGACCCGGAACGATATAACCATGTTCATTCAAACCCTCATCAATCGATGCAGTAAAGATGATGACATCTGGATGTGCTGTTTCAACACGTTTAATGCCTTCAGGTGCAGCAACCAATACCATCACCCGAATGTCTTTACAGCCACTTGCTTTTAATACATCAATCGCGGCAACCAGTGATGAACCTGTGGCTAACATTGGATCGATAATCATCGCAAGACGGTTTTGTACATCTGGAACCAATTTTTTATAGTATGTACGTGCTTCTAAGGTTTTTTCGTCACGCTCTAGACCTAAAACAGATACTTTTGCACTTGGAATAAGATTTAAAAAACCATCTAACATGCCAATACCGGCACGTAAAATTGGCACAACGGTAATCTTTTTACCCACAATACGATCTACAGTCACTTTACCATTCCAACCATCAATTTCTTGGTCACATACTGGTAAATCTTTAGTGGCTTCATACGTTAGAAGCATGGTGACTTCTTGTGCTAATTCGCGGAAATTTTTTGTACTAATGTCTGCACGGCGTAGCAAACCAAGTTTATGTCGAATAAGCGGATGTCGGATTTCATGAATAGCCACGGGAGAACACCTAAAAGATGAGATAAAATTTCTCCTATTATAAATGTTTTTCACATCGTCTATAAACCAAAAAGCCCCCTAATTGAGGAGGCTTTTTGATAAAAAATAATCGTTTTTTTAGATTACTGTTGCGAGAGCATGAAATGTAGTGGAGATAAAATCTCTGCTTGAAGCGCCAATTTGATGATTGGGTCTGGATAAATACCGATCACCAATACCGCCAATGCAGCAGCAAGCACCATTACACCACCCACTTTCTGACCCCAATGTTCATCAGCATCAATACGTGGGGTGTCTGGTGGTGTCATATACATCACCACCATTACACGAAGGTAATAGTACAAACCAATACCCGAACCCACCACGATCATTGCCGCAAGGAACCAATGGTGCGTTGTAACCGCAGCCATCACCACCAAGAACTTACCAATGAAGCCCGCAGTTAATGGAATACCTGCAAGAGACAACATCATGACCGTCAAAGTTGCAGTCAATACTGGACGACGCCAGAACAAACCACGGTAATCCGCTAAGCTTTGTGCTTCATCCGCATTGTTATACGGACTCGACATTAAGGCTACTGCACCAAAAGCACCGATGGTTGTAAGCACATAAGTAATCACATACACCGTTACGTTGCCAAGGCTTGCATAAGTCATGCTGATTAAACCAATCAACAAATAACCAAAGTGTGCAATTGAAGAGTAACCCAAAATACGTTTCAAGTTGACTTGACGTACTGCGAGGAAGTTACCCACCAAGATTGAAAGCACCGCAAGAATCGTGATGATAGTGACGATGGAATCAATCAAGATTGCACCTGACGTTAATAAATAACGTACAAACAAACCAATGGTTGCCACTTTCGCAGCAGTCGCAAGGAATGTTGCGATTGGCGCTGGTGCACCGGCATACACGTCTGGCGTCCATTTATGAAATGGCGCAAGAGACAATTTAAATGCCACCGCACAGATGATTAAGCCTAAACCTAAAATCACCATCGGTTGGTGAATCGCTTGCATTAACGCTTGAACGTTGTCATAGAAAGACAAAGAACCGGTATAAGCATAGATATATGCCATGCCCATCAACAACATTGCCGAAGCAGTGGCTGAAAGAACAAGGTATTTAATACCCGCTTCTAAAGATTGCGAACGTTGATGCGTATATGCCAACAAACCGTATATCGGAATCGACATTAACTCAAGGCTAATGAAGAATGATGCATAGTGCGAGCTTGAAACCATTAACATCGCACCCGCAACCGAACACAACATTAAGATGTAAAGTTCTTCACGGTTATCGTTATAGCTTTCAATATAAGCATGCGACAACGTACAGCAAGCAAGTGCCGCAACTAAAATCACCAATTGATAAAGCACGCTAAATGGATCAACCATAAACATGCCCATCACGTTCGCCGGTGCAAAAGCACCACCAAACATGGCCAACAGAATATAAGCCGCAGCAAGGTTTAAACCTACTACAGATGCTGTTGCAATTAAATCGTGGTTACGTTTAATTGAAGTGAGAATCATCACAACGACCGCAGTTAAAGCTACGATCATCACAGGAGCTAATGGCATAAGTTCAGAAAATGACATTGTGAAGTTCATGCTTATTGGATCTCCACATTTTCGAGTTGAGTGGTTGCTTGTTGTACAACCTCAACTGTCTCTTGAACTGGAATATAGCTATTTGCCAACCACGCCATGCTTGAATTTGAAATATCAAGGAAGCTTTGTGGGAAGATACCAAGCCAAAGTAGACCAAACGCACAAATGAGCAAAATAACAATTTCACGTGCATTTAAGTCTTTCAATGGATTTGTATAATGCTGTTTTTGCTCTTCATTTGGCGTACCAAACAATGCTTTATGAATTAGGATTAAGCCATAAAGACCTGCTAAGACTAAGCTGATTGCAGCCAAAATGGTAAAGATTGGGAATTTACCGAATGAACCCATCAAAATGAGGAATTCACCAATAAAGTTACCTAAGCCTGGAATACCAACAAGCGCAGCGACAAAGAACATGAGGAAGAATGAAAGGTATTGGAATTGACCACGAATACCGCCCATTTGACGTAAGTCACGTGTATGTAAACGTTCGTACACTTGACCACACATAATGAACAATGCAGCAGAGGATAAACCATGTGCCAACATCATAATCATTAAGCCTTGGAACGTCAGAATATTACCTGCGTAAAGCGCAAGTAAAACAAAGCCCATGTGCGAAATAGAAGTATAAGCAAGTAAGCGTTTCATATCGGTTTGTTGGAAAGCACACCAAGCACCGTAGAACACACCAATCAAACCTAAGATGATCGCGATGTCTGCAAATTGTGCAGAAGCCGCTGGGAAGAACGGAATAACAAAACGCAGTAAACCGTATGCAGCCGTCTTAATCAAAATACCCGCTAAGTCAACAGAACCTGCTGTTGGTGCTTGAGCGTGTGCATCTGGTAACCAGCCATGCAATGGGAACACTGGAAGTTTCACAGCGAAACCAACGAACATACACAGCATCAAGGCATACGCCACTGATGGTAATTGTGCATCAAGCGTATTCGCTACACCTAACAAGTAGTTGTAATCGAATCCAATCATGCCTGTCATCATGTAACCGTAAACCACAAGGCCTAGGATACCGATCAGCATGATTAAACCAGCGACTTGGGTATAGATAAAGAATTTGGTTGCAGCATAAACACGAGATTTACCATCTGCGCCTTTATGACCCCAAAGTGCAATCAAGAAATAGATTGGAACCAGCATCATCTCCCAGAAGAAGAAGAACAAGAACAAATCAATCGCTAAGAATACACCGATCACACCACCTAACGACCATAAAAGGTTCAGGTGGAAGAAGCCAACATTCTTTTGAATTTCACCCCATGAACAGCCAACTGCAAGTACACCCAGTAATGCAGTCAAGCCAACCATAAGCAGTGAAAGACCATCCACCGCTAAGTGAATGTTAATGCCGAGAGTTTGAATCCAAGGCAACATGAATTCGGCAGACCAAGTCGGAACTTTAGCGCCTAATTCATACGTAAATGTACCTGTTTGCCAAAGTATAACGGTTAAGCCCAACGTAATGAGCATACCGAATAATGCAATATAGCGTGGCAAAGACTGGTCAAATTTATCAACCAACCAGCAAATAAAACCTGCAATGAACGGTACGAGGATCAGCGCGGGTAAAATCCAATTGTTTGTGATTTCCATCTTATTTCCCCACGACCTGAATCACGATCAAGATCATCAGTAATACCACGACACCCAGTGACGTACTTGATGCGTATTCACGCAATGAACCTGTTTGACGTGAACTGGTGAAGCTATGACCACTTTTAACAATGGCTGGAAGCACTAACCACAAACCATCAATCGGATCACGACCTAGAATTTTCGCAATCAGCAAATATGGTTTCACAAATACGATGTTATACAAAGCATCGAAACCAAGTGCATTACGGCAGATATTGACCAGACCAGCGCCAAATGAAGTTTGAGCAAAACCTTTCACTGTATTATAAGCAAATACAAATAAGATCACGCCAACCACAAGACCAACTAGTGCAATACCGACTGCTGTGTATTCAGCACTGTGCATACCCTGAACAAGCTGCTTCTTCAACCACAAATGCTGGAATTTTTGCAGCATTTAAAATTGATTCTACTGGCGCTTTTAAGAAGTACGCTAAACCAGTTGAAAGTACCGCCAAAACCGCCAAAGGAGCCCAATAGGTTGCGCCTTTAATTGCGTGATATGGCGTATTTTCTTTGACCAAAGAATACAACCCAAATTAAACGGAATGTATAAATTGAGGTTAAGAATGCACCTGCAACACCTGTCCAGTACAAGCAATCATAAATCGCAATTGCAACTGACCTTGCACCCATACTGCACCTAAAATCGCATCTTTTGAGAAGAAGCCGATGGTTAAGAATGGAATTGCGGCCAATGCACCGCCACCAATCGCGAAGCAGGCAAACAAGAATTTGTTATGTTTAAACAAGCCACCCATTTTGAAGATGTCTTGTTCGTGGTGGTAAGCCATGATCACCGCACCAGAAGACAAGAATAATAATGCCTTGAAGAATGCATGTGAAAGCATGTGGAATAAACCTGCTTGGTATGCTTCAGCACCGACAGCCATAAACATATAACCGAGCTGACTCATGGTTGAGTAAGCCAAAATACGTTTGATGTCTGTTTGAACCAATGCAGCAAAACCAGCCACAATTAATGTTACCGCACCCGTGATTGAGATAAACATCATCACTTCAGGGGTCATTTCCAACACAGCGAACATACGGCAGCACAGGTAAATACCTGCGGTTACCATTGTTGCAGCATGGATCAATGCAGAAACAGGTGTAGGACCTGCCATTGCATCGGCAAGCCATGTTTGTAATGGAATTTGTGCAGATTTACCTGCCGCACCCAAGAACAACATTAAAGATGTCCAGATTGCCAGTGAATGATCACCCGCTAATACTTGAGGTGCATTGGCAACGATTGTTCCAATATGCAAAGTACCAAATTGTTGGTAAAGCAAGAACAATGCGATCAGCAAGAATACGTCACCGATACGCGTTACGGTAAATGCTTTAATTGCTGCAAAACCATTTTCAGGTTTTTGGTAGTAGTAACCAATCAACAAGTATGAGCACAGACCTACGCCTTCCCAACCCAAGAACAATAACGCTAAGTTATCGCCCAAGACCAATAACAACATGCTTGCTACAAACAGGTTGAAATAAGAGAAGAAACGTGCGAAGTCTTCTTCACCACGCATGTACCATGATGCAAAGATGTGGATAAGGAAACCCACACCCGTCACCATGCCCATCATGAGTAATGATAAACCATCTAAATGTAAGCTCATGCCCGGTGCAAAACCACCGACACTGAACCAAGTCCAAAGATATTGAACTTGTGCAACCGAACCATGACTGACAAAGCTCATGCCAGCAATCAGTGCAAATAAAGCAGATAAACCGACTGAACCGACCCCAATCATGGCTGCAACATTTTCAGGAAGCTTGTTACGCCCTGCCGCTAAAAGGATAAAACCAATGAGCGGAAATAATACTGTTAAATATAAATAACTCATCCGCGCATCTCACTAGCAGCATCCACATCCAAATGATGGAAGCGATGGTAGAACTGAAGGACGATCGCAAGACCAATACATGCCTCAGCAGCAGCAAGGGTTAAAATCAAGATAAACATAATTTGTCCATCTGGTTGTAACCAAGCACTTCCCGCTAAAACAAACGCAAGTGCAGCTGCGTTCATCATCACTTCAAGGCTCATTAACATAAATAAGAGGTTGCGTCGCACCATTACACCGTAGAAACCAAGTGCAAAAAGAATGGTTGCAACGATCAAACCATGTTCTAAAGGGATGTTGCCCATTATTCTTTTTCCTTTTCTGCACTTGGTTCACGTTTACCTAAATGGAATGCTGCAACAAGGGCTGCAAGCAATAACATCGCGGCAACTTCTACCAATAGTAAATAGTGAGTAAAGAGCGCTTGACCAACAGCTTTAGGTCCAATCACTTCGGTGCCCATCACAGGACCCGCTGTGGTGTAATCTGAACCGAGCATCCATACCAGCACGAGGCCCATCAGGAAACTCATTAACGCTGGATACGCCCATGCAGATGAAGTGAGCCACTTACGTTCTTGCTCAACAGTATGTTGACCCAGATTCAGCATCATCACCACAAACACGAACAACACCATGATCGCGCCTGCATAAACAATAATTTCAAGCGCACCAGCAAATGGTGCACCCACGATCATAAACATTCCTGCCACGGCAAGAAGTGACACGATCAAGCTCAGCAATGCATGTACAGGATTCGCATTGGTGACAACACGAACCGTAGAGATAATGGCCACAAGTGCCATCAAATAAAATGGCCACATCATGGTAATAAGCTCCGTACGTCAACAGGCGCACTTTCACGTTGTGCTTGACCTTTCTCTTTACCTGTAACAGCCATACCCGTTACACGGTAGAAGTTATAGTCAGGATATTTACCAGGACCTGAAATGAGTAAGTTTTCTTTCTCATAAACCAAATCTTGACGAACGTATTCACCTAACTCGAAGTCAGGTGTCATCTGAATTGCAGTCGTTGGACATGCTTCTTCGCACATACCGCAGAAAATACAACGCGAGAAGTTGATACGGAAAAATTCCGGATACCAACGACCATCTTCTTTTTCAGCTTTTTGTAAAGAGATACAGCCGACAGGACATGCAACCGCACATAGGTTACATGCAACGCAGCGCTCTTCACCATCTGGATCACGAGTCAATACAATACGACCACGGAAACGCGGCGGAACAATTTGTTCAGCTGGCACTTCTGGATATAAAATGGTGTCACGTTTACGTGTCACGTGGCTAAAAACCATCCACAATGAACGTAAAATTGACCCGAATCCAGCTAGAATTTTATACATTTTGTACTCCTTGCTGTCCTAGGCCTGATTCATCAGAATCACAGCACCAGTCACCAACAAGTTGACCAACGCCAATGGCAAACAAATCTTCCAACCAAAGTTCATCACTTGGTCATAACGTGGACGCATTAACGAGCCACGAGCCAAGACAAACATCATTACAAAGAATGCTGTTTTAATAATGAACCAGAATACGGGTGGAATAAATGGAATTTCTAAGTTGAATGGTGCGAGCCATCCACCGAAGAATAAAGTAACGATCAGTGCTGAAATAAGAACCACGTTGACATATTCTGCAACGAAGAACATCCCCCACTTCATACCACCATATTCAACGTGATAACCTTCCGCCAATTCTTGTTCAGCTTCTGGTTGGTCAAATGGGTGACGATGCGTTACCGCAACACCTGCAACCACAAAGATTAAGAAACCTAAGAATTGAGGAATCACGAACCACACATCACGTTGTGCTTCTACAATTTCACGCATGTTGAATGAACCCGCAATTGCGACCACACCCATCAGTGAAATACCCAAGAACACTTCATAAGAAATGGTTTGCGCTGCAGAACGTAGACCACCCAATAACGCATATTTGTTATTAGACGCCCAACCACCAAACAGTACCGCATACACTGCAATACCTGCCATTGCCATAAAGAACAATAAGCCAATGCTCATGTCCGCAACGCCAAGCGTTGGGCTTACAGGAATCACCATGAATGACAGTACCGCAGTTGCCATGGCAACTGCTGGTGCTAAACGGAAAGTCAATTTGTCCGCAAACTTCGGTGTCCAATCCTCTTTAAACATGATTTTCAGCATGTCAGCAACGATTTGGAACATCCCCCCAGGACCAACACGGTTTGGACCGTAACGGTCTTGCCATAATGCAAGTAAACGACGTTCGACGAATGACATCAACGCAGCGACAAGCACCACCACAAGCAAGATCACAATCGCTTGAATAACCGAATAAGCGATTGGCCAGTTCTCAGCCCAAAGCGGTGTTTGACGTATAATTTCTTGATTCATGAATTACACTCCTACCGCGACTGATACAGGCTCTGCAAGTGAAACCGTTGGAGCAAGACCAATTGGATAACCAATATAACCTGTCGGTAAATATTCAATCACTTGAACTGGAAGGCTAATGATTGCCTCACCTGCTTTCACAGTAATTTTTTGACCATCTTGCACATTTAAACGCGCAGCATCTTGTTCACCTACCGCAAACATCGCATTTGGAATACGAGATTCCATTGCTGGTGTTTTCACCGTAAATTCACCTGAAGCAAAGATGTGATGCATCGGTACTAAACGGAAGCTTTCTGCATTTGCCACAACAGGGATTGGTGCAACAAAAGTACGTGCAGGACGTTTTTTCAGACGGTCGAATAAACGAATACCTGAATCACCACCTTTTAAGTGACCACCCACATTGTCTTGGAATTTATTCCAAGCTTGTGGAGAGTTCCAACCCGCAGACCATGCAAATGGTACTAACGCTGCTGGTGTTTTATCGCCCACATAACCTTCCATAGAGAATGTTAATGCAGAATCGATATCAATCGGTTGTTTTGGTTCATGTACAGATAACGGCGCACGCATTGCAGTACGACCTGAATAACGACGTGGTTCACGCGCGATTTTCAAACCATGTACACGATAACCTGCATCTGGTGCAACATCTTGAATGCTTTCCAATGCTGGAACATTCTTGGCAATAGATTCAATCACGTCATCTAACAATGTCCAAGAAATAGCCTTACCTTTCAGACCTGTTTCAAGGGCATGCAACCAACGCCATGATTCTTTAATGGCCAATTCTGGTTTGTGGTAGCTTGGGTCATACACTTGATAGAAACGTTGTGCACGGCCTTCTTGACTCACTACAGTACCATCACCTTCGGCAAAACTTGCCGCAGAAAGTACCACAGAGGCTTTCTTCACGGTTTCAGTTTCAGAATGATCAAGAACGATCACATCATTCGCTTTGGCAAGTGCTGCATCGACTTGAGCGGTTGGTAAACGACGGTATAAGTCATTTTCAACCACGATGATGGCATCATAATCTTGCGCAAATGCTTGCTCTAAACTTTGACCACCAAAAATCGCCAAGCCCATTGAGTTCACTTCAGGAACAGTCAATGTCAAACCTGCATTTGCACCCAAGTTTTGCGCAACTTGCGCTGCCGCTTCCATGATCGCTGGATCTTGTAAGCTTGTACCCGAGATGATTAATGGTTTTTTCGCAGCTTTTAAGGTATCCGCAATGGTTTGCGCAAATGCTTTGGCATCGTCATCTAAACCATTCACCGTTTCGCCTTGTAGTGCCGCAGCAACCGCAAAACCTAAACGTGCGATATCATTTGGAGAAGCAACCACTTCACCCGTTGCAACATCAGAAAGACGCGTTTGCGTTGCCGCCAAAATGTAAATCGGAGATTTTTCATCTTGAGCAATACGTTGCACCGGTTCAGCTAACCACTCTTGCGTACGACGTTCTGCCGCCATTTCTTTGGCTTTGTTTTTCGCAGCTTGGCGAACAGACAATGCCATACGTGGTGCAGTTTGGGTTAAGTCTTCACCTAAGATGAGCACGGCATCGTAGCTTTCAATTTCACGCATACTTGGGTTGTAAACACCCTCGGTTTGCATGATAGACGCAGCCAACTCAACCAAGTTTTGCTCTTTCTGAGAAAGACCTGTAGAGAAGTTCTCTTGACCCACCAATTCACGTAGTGCGAAGTTTGATTCTAAACTTGCACGTGGTGAACCAATACCCAATACTTTTTTGTCTTGGATATTTGCAATAACTTGATCGAGTGCTTGGTCAACTGAAACAGTTGTTACGTTTGCACCATCACGGAATTGTGGTTGACGCGGACGATCTTCACGGTTCACATAACCTGTACCGAAACGACCTTTATCGCAAAGGAAGTATTGGTTCACATCACCATTGAAACGGTTTTCGACACGACGCAGTTCACCATAACGTTCACCCGGAGAAATATTACAACCTGACGAACAGCCTTGGCATACGCTTGGCGCATACTGCATGTCCCATTTACGGTTATAACGTTCAGAATGGGTTTTGTCGGTGAATACACCTGTTGGACAGACTTCAGTCAAGTTACCCGAGAATTCAGATTCTAAAGTACCTGATTCTGGACGACCGAAGTAAACACGTGACGCACTTGCATACACGCCAAAGTCCGTACCGCCCGCATAGTCGTTGTAATAACGAACACAACGGTAACATGCGATACAACGGTTCATTTCGTGTGAAATGAATGAGCCTAGCTCTTGGTTGTAATGCGTACGTTTGGTAAAACGGTAACGACGACGGTCATGCTGTGTCATCACGGTCATATCTTGTAAATGACAATGACCACCCTCTTCACACACTGGACAGTCGTGTGGGTGATTGGTCATCAAGAATTCAACAATAGAAGCACGGAACTCTGTTGCTTCTTTATCTTCAATCGAGATAAAGGTATTGTCAGATGCTGGTGTCATACATGACATTACCAAGCGCCCACGCGTATCTTCTGCATTTGCGTACTGGGTAACGGCACATTGACGGCAAGAACCCACCGAACCTAAAGATGGATGCCAACAAAAGTACGGAATATCAATACCTAAAGACAAACATGCTTGCAGCAAGTTCTCTGAGCCATTGACTTCATACGATTTTCCATCGACATGAATTGTAGCCATAGTCGAATTCCTTACGCTGGTTCTACGTGGCTAGCTTGAGCAATTGGACTGTTCGTCACTTTTGCTTCAAATTCGCTACGGAAATATTTGAGTGCGCCCATCAATGGCTCCATCGCACCCGGTGCATGGGCACAGAAAGTCTTACCAATCCACAATTTTTTAGTGAGTTCTTGAAGATGTTGGATGTCCTCCATCTTCCCTTCACCCGTTTCAATTGCTTTTAGCGCTTTAACCGCCCAAGGTAAACCATCACGGCATGGCGTACAGAAACCACATGATTCACGCGCAAAGAACTCTTCTAAATTACGCGTTGCTGAAACCATACATTGCGTTTCATCCACGACCATCAGCAAACAGGTGCCTAAACGTGAACCTGCCTTCATGATGCTTTCTGCATCCATAGGCAAATCAATGTGTTCAGCAGCCAAGAAGTCAGTTGATGCACCACCCGGTAACCAAGCTTTCAGTGTTAAGCCATCGCGCATACCACCGGCATGGTCTTCAATCACTTCACGTGCAGTGGTACCAAATGGAAGTTCCCATAAACCGGGGAATTTCACCTTACCTGATGCACCGTAAATTTTAGTGCCCGGATCTTTCGATTTACCCGCAGATAAACCCACATACCATTCAGGACCACGTAAAATAATGGCTGGTAAGTTGTTAAAGGTCTCTACGTTATTGACAATCGTAGGACGACCCCAAGCACCTGCAACTTGTGGAAATGGTGGTTTAGTACGTGGGTTTGCACGGCGACCTTCAAGCGAGTTAATCAATGCAGTTTCTTCACCACAAATATAACGACCCGCACCGGTATGCACGTGTAAATCAAAGTTCCAACCTGTACCTAAGATGTTTTCACCCAAGTAACCTTTGGCACGAATTTGCTCTAAAGCTTCATTCAAGAAACCCGCAGCTTCGATGTACTCACCACGGATGAAGATATAACCTTGCGTTGCTTCTAAGGTATAAGCCGCAATCAACATGCCTTCGATCAATTGATGTGGAAGCTTTTCCATCAACAAACGGTCTTTGAACGTACCCGGTTCCATTTCATCAGCATTACAAATCAGGTAGCGAGGGCCACCATCATTCGGTGCCATCAATGACCATTTAATCCCTGCTGGGAAACCTGCACCACCACGACCTTTTACCGTCGCAGCTTTAATCACATCAAGCACTTCAGCAGGTTTCAGCTCAATCGCCTTTTTAAAACCTGCATAACCTTCAAGTGCTTCGTAGTCATCAGCATTACGAACTTCGTCACGCTGACTCAAACGCCAAGTCAATGGATGCGTTTCTGGGTTACCGTCACCATAAATTGGTTTTGGTTCAGTATTCATACATACTTCTCCAATAACTGTTTAATTGAAGTCACTTCAACCAATCCATGAGTGTCTTCATCAATCATTAAGGTTGGACCTTTGTCACAGTTCCCTAAGCAGCAAATTGGCAGTAAAGTGAAACGACCATCTGCAGTCGTTTGACCAAACTGGATTCCAAGTTCGCGCTGGAATGCTTCTGCCAAAGTTTCCGCACCCATCAAGAAGCAAGCAATCGAATCACAGAGTAAAATCACGTGACGACCAACAGGTTGGCGGTAAATACGGTTATAGAAAGTTGCAACACCTTCTAAATCAGCAACACTAATTGTCAATAATTGAGCAATGGCATTCATCTGTGCATCATCTACCCAACCATTACGGCGTTGTACACACTTTAAGGCATCCAGTGATGCTGCACGTGGGTATGGATAGTGGCCAATGTGATGTTCAATCTCATGAATTTCTTCCGAAGTTAAAATTCCCTCAACATTCACACGTGGCTTTTTATCAGTCAAAATCATCATAATGCGTTTCCCCTAGCGATCCACGTCAGCCATTACGACGTCAATGGTCGCTAAATAAATGATCAAGTCAGACATTAAGCTGCCATTAATCACAGAAGGCATTTGCTGTAAGTGCGTGAAGGTTGGTGTACGAATACGCGTACGGTAACTCATCGTTGACTTATCTGAAGTCAAGTAGTAGTTCGATGCACCTTTCACCACTTCTGCCATAACAGAAGCTTCACCTGCAGGCATAACAGGACCCCATGACACGCTCAAGAAGTGCGTAATCAAAGTTTCAATATCTTGTAATGTCTTGTCTTTTGGCGGTGGAACAGCCAATGGATGATCCGCTTTATATGGACCAGAAGGCATGTTATCCAAGCACTGCTTAACAATCTTTAATGATTCATTAATTTCATGGAAATGCACCATCACACGAGCGTAAGCATCACCTTCATACTCTAAAGGCACTTCAAAGTCGTAATTTTCATAACCGCTATAAGGACGATATTTACGTACATCGAAGTCAATACCTGTCGCGCGTAGACCTGTACCTGTGACACCCCAAGCCAATGCAGATTTTGCATCGTATTGAGCCACATTACGGGTACGACCAATAAATACTGAGTTGCGTAGCGCAGCTGTGTAGTATTCATTCATACGCTTAGGCATCCATTCGAGAATTTCACGAATGAGATGTTGCCAGTTGTTTGGAAGATCGTGCGCAGTACCGCCAATACGGAACCATGCTGGATGCATACGGTAGCCTGTAATCGCTTCAATCGCATCATAGATCTTTTGACGATCGGCAAACATATAGAAGACTGGCGTCATACCGCCGGCATCTTGAATTGCAGTACCAATGAACAACAAATGGTTATTGATACGGAACAATTCAGACATCATGACACGGATACATTGTGCACGGTCAGGAACAGTAATTCCCGCCATTTGCTCCACACCCATCACATAAGGCATGTTTTGCGCACAACCACCCAAGTAGTCAACACGGTCGGTATATGGAATGAATGAATGCCAAGTTTGACGTTCAGCCATCTTTTCCACACCACGGTGGTGATAGCCAATATCAGGCACACAGTCTTTCACTTCTTCACCATCAAACTGCAAAATGATACGGAATGCACCGTGCGCAGATGGATGGTTTGGACCTAAGTTCAAGAACATGAAATCTTCATCGGCATTACCGCGTGATAGACCCCAATCTTCAGGAACAAAACGTAAGTGTTCTTGCTCGAAATCCTGCTTGGCTTGGTTCTGCATATACGGTGTATATTCAGTGGCACGTGCAGAATATTCTTTACGCAGTGGATGACCTTCCCAATAGGTTGGCAACAAAATACGACGGAGCATTGGATGCCCTTCGAAATTGATCCCGAACATATCGTAAGCTTCACGTTCGTACCAGTTGGCATTTGGCCAAATGTTAGTTGCTGTTTGAATATTGAGATCACTCTCACTCAACGCAACTTTAATACGAATATCACTGTTACGCTCTAGCGATAACAAATGATAAAACACAGTGAAGTCTGACGCAGGTAAACCGTCACGGTAGGTACGTAAACGCTCATCTACCGCAGACAAGTCGAATAACATCACGTATGGACGTGATATTGTACGCAAGAACATTAAAACATCTTGTACACGTGCGCGCTCAACCCAGACCGTTGGAAAATCTTCAAAAGTCGCTTGCACATAGAAGTTCTCACCAAATTTGGCTTTGAGCTCTTCTACAATTGCAAATGCTGGGCGTGAATCAACAGGCGTTGACTCTGGCATAGCAATGTCAGTTTCAGCCATTGGCTTGGCTTCCTATTTAATACAAATTCAGTCAACTTTAACGACAATTACACCCAGATCGGGTGCATCAATATTTCATCGTTAAAATTATTTAATTTCATCCATAGAGCGTAAGTTTTTCACAGCAATACGTTCTGCATTCTTACGGTCACGTTCTGGCTGCATCTTTGGCTTGTATACGGGCTGAAGATCATCACCAATCACCGCTGAAAGTGGACGGCGCTCAAGTTGAATTTGGTCTTGCAACAACATTAATGCTTGCAATAATGCTTCAGGACGCGGTGGGCAACCTGGGATGTACACATCGACAGGAATGATTTTATCCACACCTTGTACTACTGAATAAATGTCATACATACCACCAGAGTTTGCACAAGCACCCATTGAAATCACCCATTTAGGCTCTAACATTTGCTCATATAAACGCTGAATTACAGGTGCCATCTTGATAAAGCAAGTCCCTGCAACAATCATTAAATCCGCCTGACGCGGCGAAGCACGAATGACTTCGGCACCGAAACGTGACATATCATGCACACCGGTTAAGGTTGTTGCATATTCTACGTAACAGCACGATGTACCAAAGTTAAAAGGCCATACCGAATTTTTACGGCCCCAGTTTACAGCTGTATGTACCACGTCCTCTAAACGAGTCATGAATACATTTTTATTCACTTCCTCTTCAAGCGGATCAGCAACAACCTGACGCTCTTGAAGAGGATATTGATCAGCATCCGGATTCGCACGGGTTAATGTGTATTTCATCCCGAGTTACTCCTTAATAGATGATGTAGCCGGTGTTTTTGCTTTCACACGACCAGAAGATTGAGCTGGAATTGTACCTGTAGGGTCCATTACCAACTCTTCGATAGAATTGAAGCGAGTAATATCCGCAAGATTCATATTTGGCGAACCAATTTTCAATGGTCTGCCTGTTAATTTGTTTCGATCTACTGGTGACCAATTTAAAGCGCCAACAGAAATTGCATAAACCAAAGCAATCAACAAGTCGACAACAAAAATCACCACAGTGGTAAAACCAAACCAACCTACTTCACGAACCGATGTCGCCCATGCGTAAAGATAAAGGGCTTCTAGATCGAAAACTACAAAGAAAATCGCAACTAAATAAAACTTAGCAGACAAGCGGATGCGTGCTCCACCAGCACCTACCACACCTGACTCAAATTGCTCTTGCTTCGCACGGCCCCATGATTTACCCCCAAGGAGTAAAGGAACTGTGAGCATAAAGACGCAAAGAAATGTAACGCCGATCACGAAGGCAATAATTGCCCAATCGTATGGAGTAATGGCACTCATGCGGGGATAACTCCTGGCAGGCCTAATTTATTAACAAAGAATGTATGTATTGGCCTTCAAATACACCAAACACAAAATTAATCCCGCCAATTGTACCTGATTTATGATTTCACTTGCTAGCTTATAAGCCTTAGTCTTTCGGATGATTTTTTAATCATTTTGCATTTTTTTCAAAGCTTAAGCCCTATTATTTCTCAAGCAATCGCTTTATCAAATAAAAAAAAGAAAAGTGATTATTTTTTTCAAAGCTATCAAATTGACCTGTGTATTTTTCGGTAAAATTTAAGTAATCACGTCAATCGCCCCTACAACAAGCCTTATTGCTTCGCGAAAACGATCAAATATTCATGCATTATGTTGAAGAATATCTCACTCCAATCCAAATTATTCTTGTCGCATACTTTTCATCACAGCAATACTTTTATCATGATGATAAAAAATATAAAAATGCTTTTCGTCTGATTTTTTAAAATTCGTGACTTCATATAAGAAAGTCATAACCCAAATTTTCCAATACATATTTTGTGTGTTTTTTTGCAACTCAAATGCATCTCCTGATGCCCTCCTCCCCCTATTTATGCTATTCCTATAGACAACCCGAGAACAAAGAATAAGGAACAAACACATGAACTTAGAATATACACATCAACCTGATTATTTTTTCTTTGCACAACTCTTGGTGCATCATGTGGAAGGCTATATTGAAAAACATCCAGATGCGCAGAATGCCATTTTTGACCTTCGTGATATTTATGAACTTTTCCGCCAAGACTTTGCTTCTGCAACCACCAATCTAGACGCGATTCTACATATTGCAGATGAATACAAAGTAGAGACTTTAAACGGCGATCAAAAACTCATTAGCCATTACTCCGTAGACCCCAAAAACAATTCTTTGCTTCTAGACTTCAATGCTGATGCCCTAGAAAACCTCAAGCAAGGGAAAAAAATGATTGAACCTGACCCAACCAGCCATGAATAAGCCGATATAAAAAAGCACCGAAATCGGTGCTTTTTTCTTATTCAAGACGCTATATCTAAGGCTCTAGATCATTTTTCGTCATATTGATTTTATTTTTAGAGCGATTAAAGCGTCGTGCCGGCCATGACATGGTAAAACGTGCACCGCCTAAAATAGGACTTTGATCGACTTCTATTTTACCGCCAAACCAATACGCGATTCGACTCACAATCGAGAGACCTAAACCATAACCACCCGATGCGCGAGTTCGGCTATCATCTAAACGGGCAAAAGCCTCAAAAATTCGCTGACGTTCCTCTTCAGGGACACCTGAACCATCATCTTCAACTTGAACATAGGCCATTCCCGCATCATCAATCCCACCACTGACAATCACTTTATAATTGCAGTAGCGAACCGCATTTCCTACCAAATTTTGTACCACGCGATGCAGGTAACGACGTTCAGCATCCACAACCAAGTTCATGGGTGGTGCGAGCAGCTCAATTTCTTTTTGCGTTTTTAGTGCCTCAGTTTCAACAATCACCTGATCCAACACTTCAAATAAGACAATTTTTTCAAAATCTAAAGACGGCGTACCCTGCTCTAATTTTGCATAGGTCATGATTTCATCAATTAAGGTATTCAGTGCTTCAATATCCTTATCAATCATGTCGACTTGCTGTAAACGGTAGTCGTAATCATCCTCTTCCGCCAACATTTCCATGCCAAATCGGATACGTGCCACGGGCGTTCTCAGCTCATGTGAAACCGCACGCATTAATTCACGCTGCGCTTCGATCAAACGCTGAATATGATCAGACATACTATTGTAATTGATCGCTAAACTTGCCATTTCATCGGTACCATCTACAGGCAAACGCAACGTCATATCACCCGACTTCATCCGATGTAAAGCATAGTTCACTTCACGCAAACGACGCTGCATAGGCACCAACAGACCATACACCCCCAAACTCAACACAAACAAACTGAGCAAGGTAATACCTGCTGCAAGTTGGAAAGGCATCCAGTTAAATAGTGGTACAGGCCCTAAAACCAACACCTCAGAGGGTGAACTTGGCATGGGTGAAACAATAGAAATGGTGGTGCCGCGCACTGAAGCATTATCACGGTATAAAATAATACTGTGATCTAATCGAAGTCGACCAATCTGTTCAGAATCAAGGGGGAGGTTTTGAACTTTTTCAATGTTAATAGGATAAGAGAAATTTGACTGAATTTTTGCCAGATATTCTTTTTCTTGCCCCGGGTAATACACCAGATAATCCAAAATAAAAATAGGCAACGCCTTCATTTGGCGCTCCCCTATTTTATCTACTTTAATATAAAGCAAATGTTTTGGATCGTCTTGCAAACCAATGATAATGGAAGCCGTCGAATTTTTCGCATCATAACGCACTGCCGCTTTACGATTAGCAATTCTTTTTTGCTCAGTCCGAGACAAATCAACTTTACTTGAATCTACATAATAAATGGGCAGTTCAAGTAAATCGGACGCATCAGAAATCCAATCGCGTTTCTGCTGTTCATTGGGCTGGCGTGCAATTCCCTCACTAATGATATAAGACACACCATCGGTCAAAGATTCACGATATTCTTGCGCGCGCTGATAGTTGATGATTTGTACCAACAGGTAGCCAAATACAGCAACCAATGCCACCAAAATCACTAACCCTGCATAAATACGCAAGAATATACTGTGTTTAAACACAAGGCTGTCCTATCAAATTAGAGGCAAAAAATTAAAGACCACTGGTTTCTTTAACGAATAAATAACCTTTACTACGGACTGTTTTAATACGTTTTGGATTTTCAGGGTCATCACCAATTTTTGGACGAATGCGTGAAATACGTACATCAATTGAACGGTCTTGACCATCGTATTCAATACCACGTAAACGCTCAAAAATGTCTTCACGGGATAAGATACGACCTGCATTTGAAGCCAACAACCACAACAAATCATATTCAGCACTGGTGAAATCAACCAATTCACCATTTAAAGTTACCGAACGACCACCATTGTCAATCACAAGGTCATCAAATTCTATGCGTTGTGCCACTTCGTCTTCAGGAGCTTTATCTGTACGACGCAATAAAGCACGAATACGGGCTAAAAGAACACGCGGTTGAACAGGTTTTGCCACATAGTCATCTGCACCCATTTCTAGACCTAAAACTTGGTCCATATCTTCAGTACGTGCAGTCAACATCAAAATCGGTTGATGATAATGTGGACGAACTTCGCGACAAATGGTCAAACCATCCGCACCCGGCAACATCACATCAAGCACCACCATATCGGGCTGCTCTGCAATAATGCGACGAATGGCACGATTACCGTCAGGTTCTACGCCAACTTCTAATCCATTGCGGATCAAGTATTCTTGAGTCAAACGTGCGAGACGCTCATCGTCTTCAACGATTAAAATTTTTGGTAACTTTTCTTCTTGGCTCATACAATGCCCCTTTATATGGATTAAGGTATCCTTAAAAATCCAAAGGATACGCTTTAATATATTCAGCAATATACACACGTTTACATTGTAAACAAGATAGCATTCACCAAACTGATACATCAAAGTAGTTTTTTGTTATCTTTTTATTAAGTACTTGAATTAATTGATCTTTTTAAAATCTATCAACAACACAGCCCAATTTAAAATATATTTTGTTACAAAATGACCATTTTATATACTATTTTCAACTTTTGTTCAGAATATGACTGATTAATCTGATTAATTTTGCTCTTTTAAACTTATCCACAATGTTATCTATAAGCACATTTATTTAGCTTTGCTATGCTATACCCTTGTCTAATAAGACTTATACAAGAAACATAAAAATAGGGATTTTTTTGCAAAGGAATATTGCAAGGCATTAGAAAAATTTTTACTAAAATGTCAATATTGATCTACCCTGAATTTTCCCGTATCTTGTGCTCAATTCAACTTTAAACCACTAGTTCTTGTGTTTAACCTCAAACACTGAGGCGATTTGTCGCTCAGTTAAAATGGTCCACACATAACAATAAATGGAGCTATGCCAACATGAGCGTAATCACTTCAATTCCTGGTCAACTTCAGGTGATTAAACGCACCGGTGATGTTGCCGCTTTTGATGCAGAAAAAATTTCTGTTGCGATAGGTAAAGCTTTTTTGGCTGTAGAAGGTCAACAAAGCGCTGATTCAAGCCGCATTCATGATCGTATAGAACAATTGACTGAAATGGTCATGAATACGTTTAACCGTCGTTTACCATCAGGTGGCACGATTCACATTGAAGAAGTTCAGGATCAAGTTGAACTTGCGCTTATGCGTACTGGTGAACAAAAAGTTGCACGTGCATACGTTATCTACCGTGAACAACGTTCTGAAGCACGTAAACAAACAGGTGCTCATCATCACCCGACGTTACAAGTGACTGCTGCAAATGGTCAGCTTCAACCCCTTGACTTAGGTGCGCTCAAAGCACACATAGAAAAAGCGGCTGAAGGCTTAGAAGGTATTGATGTTCAAGCGATCATCGATGAAACCATCAAGAACCTATATAACGGCGTAAAAGAGTCTGACATCTCAACCACCATGATGATGGCGACACGTACCCGTATTGAACAAGAACCAAACTATACTTATGTAACTGCACGTTTACTACGTGACAACTTGGTTGCAACAGGTTTAGAGTTTTTAGGTTTATCTAACGATACTTTAGAAAATGCGGCTTTAGAAACCTTCTTAAAGAAAGGGATCGAGCTTGATCTTTTATCGCCTGAACTACTGAACTTTGACCTTGTTAAATTGGCCGCAGCGATTCAACCAGAACGTTCAAACCAATTTACCTATTTAGGTCTACAAACTTTATTTGACCGTTATTTTATCCATTCAGATGGCGTACGTTTTGAACTACCACAATTGTTCTTCATGCGCGTATCCATGGGTTTAACACTGAATGAAGAAAACCGTGAAGATCGTGCGATTGAGTTCTATAACTTATTGTCTAGCTTCGACTACATGGCATCTACACCAACCCTATTCAACTCAGGTACGCTTCGTCCACAGTTGTCTAGCTGCTACTTAACCACCATTGCTGATGACCTGTACAACATTTATGGCGCAATGCGTGATAACGCAATGTTGTCTAAATGGGCAGGCGGTTTGGGTAATGACTGGACACCTGTTCGTGCCTTGAACTCATACATCAAAGGCACAAATGGTAAATCACAAGGTGTTGTACCGTTCCTTAAAGTTGCCAACGATACTGCTGTTGCGGTTAACCAAGGTGGTAAACGTAAAGGTGCAGTCTGTGCTTACCTTGAAACTTGGCATTTGGACATTGAAGAATTCCTAGAGCTACGTAAGAACACAGGTGATGACCGTCGTCGTACCCATGACATGAACACAGCAAACTGGGTTCCAGACTTGTTCATGCAACGTGTATTTGAAGATGCTGAATGGACGTTATTCACACCTTCTGAAACGCCAGATCTTCATGATTTGATGGGCGTAGAATTCGCTGCACGCTATGCTTACTATGAAGGCATTGCGAAAGAAACAAACATGTTGCACAAAGTGATTCGTGCAAAAGATTTGTGGCGCAAAATGCTGTCTATGTTGTTTGAAACAGGTCACCCGTGGATCACATTCAAAGACGTATGTAACTTACGTTCACCACAACAACACGTTGGCGTAGTTCACTCTTCTAACTTGTGTACAGAAATTACGTTAAACACCAATGAAGATGAAATTGCGGTGTGTAACTTAGGTTCAATCAACCTTGTACAACACGTTAAAGGTGGTGTACTTGACCGTGAGAAACTTGCTCGCACAGTAAAAACTGCTGTTCGCATGCTCGACAACGTGATTGACATCAACTATTACGCTGTTCCTCAAGCACGTACTTCAAACATGAAGCATCGTCCAGTGGGTATGGGTATCATGGGCTTCCAAGATGCTTTATATGAAATGAACTTGGCGTATGGTTCTGATGCTGCTGTAGATTTTGCCGATGAATCAATGGAAGTGATTAGCTACTACGCGATTACAACTTCTAGTGATTTAGCGGTTGAACGTGGTGCTTACGAAACGTTTAAAGGATCACTTTGGGATCAAGGTATCTTGCCAATCGACTCTTTAGATTTGGTTGCGAAATCACGCCCAGAACGTATGTTCGAAGTAGATCGCACCACGCGTTTGGATTGGGATACTTTACGTAACAAAGTTCAAAAAGACGGTATGCGTAACTCAAACGTTATGGCGATTGCTCCAACAGCAACCATTTCGAACATTTGTGGCGTTTCACAATCAATCGAACCAACTTTCCAAAATCTTTATGTGAAATCTAACCTTTCTGGCGAATTCACAGTGATTAACCCGTACTTAGTACGTGCGTTAAAAGATCGCGGTCTTTGGGACTCTGTGATGGTGAACGACCTGAAACACTTCGAAGGTTCTGTGCAAAAGATTTCTCGTATTCCTGAAGAGCTTAAAGCCATCTTCGCGACTGCATTTGAAGTTGAGCCACGTTGGATTGTGGATGCTGCATCACGTCGTCAAAAATGGATCGATCAAGCACAATCTCTGAACCTTTACATCTCTGGTGCAAATGGTAAGAAATTGGACATGACCTACAAAATGGCGTGGTTACGTGGTCTAAAAACCACATATTACCTTCGTGCATTGGGTGCGACTTCTGCTGAGAAATCAACCATCAACACGGGTGCATTGAACGCAGTTAAATCGAACATGGGCGCTCCTGTCGTGACTAGCGCACCTGTTGCTGAAGTTGCGAAAAAACCTGAAGCAATAGCTGAAGATGATTTTGCTCAAGCAGCACCAGTGCCACTTGCATGTTCAATCGACAATCCTGATTGTGAAGCTTGCCAATAAGTTGGTGAATTAAATCCTCCCTAACCCTCCTTTAAAAAGGAGGGAACTTCCGATATTTAAACGAAGGGAAAGTCCCTCTTTTAGAAAGAGGGATTTAGGGAGATTAAAAATACAAATAAAGGAAAAGACCATGCAACATATGACTCATAACTACATGTTAGGACTCGCAGTGCTGGTCTTTGCCTTTATTGTCTTTTATGTACCGATGGGCTATGCATTTTTAGCCATTCGGCGGCAACAGCGTAAGCAAAATAAGTAGTGTGGATATCTGCTCTATCGAACAAGTTTAGTGCTTTCATTGGCAAAACTTAATTTTGCTTATTCATAATGAGCGTATAGTAAGACATCCTCGCTTATGAGATGTCAGAAACAGATATAAGCATCGAAGAGAGAATTAATATGTCTATCCTAAGTTGGGACGATTTCGAAGATGATTCGCAAAAACCGGCTGCACCTGAACGCAAGTCTGCGCCCATCGACCCGCAAAAAGCGGTTAATACGCAGATGGTATCTGATGCACACAACACATCGTCGGATGTGGCAACTGCACAACCCGCTGCAACCCGTAAAGGTGGAACAAAACATTCAACCGATTCATTGGCAAGAGCATCTGCTGCCTTAGAAACACTGGATGTTACCCCAGGCTTAGAAGAGCTTGAAATGGGTGCGCAGCGTGTACAAGTTGATGATAAAGCCATGATCAACTGCCGTGCTGACTTGAACCAACTTGTACCATTCAAATACGAATGGGCTTGGCAGAAATATCTAGACGGTTGTGCAAACCACTGGATGCCGCAAGAAGTGAACATGAACCATGACATCGCGCTTTGGAAGTCTGAAAATGGCTTAACCGAAGACGAACGTACCATTGTTATGCGCTCTCTTGGTTTCTTCTCGACTGCCGATTCATTGGTTGCAAACAACTTGGTCTTGGCGATTTACCGTCACATTACCAACCCTGAATGCCGTCAATATATTTTGCGTCAAGCATTTGAAGAAGCAATTCACACACATGCTTACCAATACTGTATCGAATCTTTAGGTATGGATGAAGGCGAAGTCTTCAATATGTACCGTGAAGTACCATCAGTCGCACGTAAAGCAGCTTGGGGCTTAAAATACACCCAATCTTTATGTGACCCAACTTTCCAAACAGGTACACCTGAAAACGACCAAATCTTGCTTCGCAACTTGATCGCATTCTACTGTGTTCTTGAAGGGATCTTCTTCTACTGTGGTTTCAGCCAAATTCTGTCGATGGGTCGTCGTAATAAAATGAATGGTGTTGCTGAGCAATTCCAGTACATTTTACGTGATGAGTCGATGCACTTGAACTTTGGTATCGACATGATTAACCAAATCAAGAATGAAAACCCTGCACTTTGGACAGCTGAATTCCAAGAAGAAATCATTCAAATGATTCTTGAAGGAACCATGCTCGAAATTGAATACGCACGTGACACCATGCCACGCGGTGTATTGGGTATGAATGCTGCCATGATGGAAGAATACTTGAAGTTCATTGCCAACCGTCGTTTAGCACAACTCGGTCTGCCTGAACAATTTGCTGGTGTGAATAACCCATTCCAGTGGATGTCTGAAATGATGGACTTACGTAAAGAAAAGAATTTCTTTGAAACTCGCGTAACTGACTACCAAACGGGTGGCGCGTTAAGCTGGTAATTTAAAGATTCAAAAAATCCCGCACCATGCGGGATTTTTTATTAAAAGATAAAAACACTATAAAAAACAATAAAAATACAGCAACTTAAGAACAAATAATTAGTTTAAATTTTAAACTGTTCTGCTACTATAAAAGTGAATAACAACACTAAATTTACAACTTAATAAGCATAAAATCAAAGAGGTCAAAAATGAAAGGGCAGATATTAGATTTTTCAATCCAAACCAACACAGGCATTATCAGTGGCGAGGATCAAAACCGCTACAATTTTACGGGTGCAGAATGGCGTGGACAACGCCCACCTGCTCGTGGTGATCGTGTGGATTTTGATGTCGATAATACAGGTAGCGCAATTCAAATTTTTACCGCACTAGGTCAAAGCAACCCTGTGCAAAATATTTCCAATCAATTAGACAAATTGTCTGATCAAAATAAAGCTGAAGAACAATTCAACATGATTGATTGGTCTATAAAATGCTTAAAAAATTATGCTAACTTTACTGGACGTGCACGTCGAAAAGAATTTTGGTTCTTTATGCTAGTGTCCATTATTGTTAGGCATCATTGCTCAGATCATTGATGCAATTCTTGGTACAGACAAAATTCTAAATGGTATCTTAAATCTAGCATTATTCGTTACCACAGCTTAGCTGCAGGTGCACGTCGTCTACATGACACAGGTCGCTCTGGCTGGTGGCAATTATTGATGTTGACTATTATTGGTATTATTCCACTCATTATTTGGTGGGCTTCAGATACAAAACAGGAAAACAATAAGTGGGGACAACCTGCAAAATAAGCATTGTTCAATCATAAAAATAGAGGGCTTTGAAAGCCCTCTATTTTAAATAAACTAACCATATTTACGTGCAAAATCTTCATCTGAAGTACATAAATAAATAATGAATTCAATAAAAGCGACCAATGACGGAATAAATGTCCAGCAGAAAAGTAAATAAACAATACCCCAGCCAATTTGACCTAAATAAAATTTATGAACACCAAAACCACCCAAAAAGAATGCAAGAATTGCGGCAACAATTCGATTTTTTGAACCCACTTGCCCCGAAAATACTGACGGATGACTCAGGACATAAACATTCAGTGCCTGCCCTGATTGATCTATTTCAAAATCAACAAGCTGACCACGGCTCGGAACGGTTTGCCCTCGCCACTCTGCACCTGTAAATGAATAACGTCTCTGGTCATCACCACTAATAAAACCCGCATTATTCTGCACGGAATAATCTAATATCTGGCCTTTCATTTTTAACCTAATTATTTTTTATCAACGACTTATTCAGTTTATATGCTCCGGTATTTTTTATATATGATTTTTTTAAACAGAAAAGGCGCATGAAGCGCCTTTTAAAATTCCAAAAATAAAGATAAAACCAGTTTGAAAATTGCCTGTCTAAAACGTCTTAGCTCGAATATTTAATCAAACACGTCATTTAGCAACCCTGCATCACTATCGCAATTCAATTTGATTCATCTGCTCTAAACTTTGTACCGCAGCAGAAAAATCCAATTGACTCGCCTGTTTTTTCTCAATACGAGCAAACTGTTGCTGAATGAGATGCATACTTGGCAGCGTGTAATGACTGTCTGCTGAATCAAATCGACGGCAATCCCAATATCTTTTTGCAATAAATCCAGTGCAAAGGTTTTATCAAAACTACGATTCAGTACCCGCTGCGCCATAATATTTTCAGAGATGCTACTTTTACCACTGGAATAATTAATACAATTTAAAGCAGCAGTTAAATTTACACCTTTAGATTTCAGCACAGTCAGCCCTTCCGCTAAAGCCCATAAATGCGTTGCCATTAAAGTATTATTAATGGCTTTTACCGCAAAACCCGATCCACTTTCTCCAACATATTCAATTAAAGCTGAAAATGCTGAAATAATCGGTTTAGCTTTTGCAAAAGCATGAGCATCACCGCCAATCATCACCGTTAACGTGCCCCGTTCAGCACCGATGGTTTGCCCTGAAACGGGTGCATCTAGATATTCAACGCCTAGTTTATTCAGACGTTGACTGAGTTTTTTTGCTGACTCAGGCACACCACTGGTGCAATCAATCCAGATGCTACCTTGTTTTGGCAGATGTGCGGCGATCAACTGTTCAACATCGGCACTGGTGGGTAAACAGCTAAAAATAAAATCTGCCTGTAATGCTTTCTGCAATGAAACCGATTGAGTTTCGAAGCAAATAGAGTGATGATCTGCCTTCGCCTGCGTTCTGTTCCACACCCAAACCTCATGTCCAAGTTTAGGAAGATGGGAGGCCATATGCCAGCCCATTGCACCAAGTCCGATAAATGAAATTGTATGACTCAAAATAAGCTCCTAATGATGCACCACAGGTGTTACAGAGTTTTCGGCATTTGCACTCACCGAACTGGTGGCCTCTTCACTCCGATTTAAAAATAGATTCAGTACAATGGCTGCTAAAGTTGCCGTACCAATTCCCCCTAAATCAAATGCACCGATATGTAGGCTAAAGTTACCAGCACCCATAATCAGGCTGACCGCAGCAATAATTAAAGTACTGTTTTTGGTAAAATCAATTTTGTTATCTACCCAAATTTTAGCGCCTGCCACAGTAATCAAACCAAAAACCACGATTGATGCACCGCCCAATAAAGCCACTGGAATGGTGCTAATGACTGCTCCAAATTTTGGTGATAAACCCAATAAAATGGCAAACAAACCCGCCACCACAAAAATCGTGGTTGAATAGACTTTCGTCACTGCCATCACGCCAATATTTTCAGCATAAGTGGTCATCCCTGTACCCCCTACCGATGCCGACATTGTGGTACAGATACCATCAGCAAAAAATGCACGCCCCATATAAGGTGATAAATCTTTACCCGTCATGGCAGAAACTGCTTTAAAGTGCCCCAAATTTTCTGCCACCAAAATAATCGCCACAGGTGCAATCAATAACATGGCATTGGCATTAAAAACTGGACTATGGAATGTTGGCAGACCAAACCAAGCGGCATTTGAGATTAAAGAAAAATCAATCGCTTTGCCAAAACCCATGACATTGGCCAGCAAGAAATAGACAAAATAAGCACTACACAAACCCACCAGCAACAACAAACGACGCAGCATGCCACGAGTAAAGACCGCCACAACACTGATACATAAAATTGTGACCACGGCCATCCATGTATCAAAACTATTTGCCGAGACACTTTTAATGGTAATCGGTGCTAGATTCAGACCAATAATCATCACAATCGCACCCGTTACAAGCGGTGGCATGAGTTTCTCAATCCAGCCAGTTCCCGTTTTCATGACAATTAAACCAATAGCCGCATAAACCAGACCGCAGGCCATGGTTCCCCCCAATGCAAGACCCATATTCGGATTTGACCCCACACCTGCATAGCCCGTTGCTGCGGCAATTGCGCCAATAAATGCAAAACTTGAGCCCAAATAACTGGGCATTCGACCGCCAGTCATAAGGAAAAATAAAATCGTGCCTATTCCTGTAATAAAGATGGTGAGATTCGGATCAAACCCCATCAACAAGGGTGCAAGTACCGTTGCACCAAACATCGCAAAAGCATGTTGCAAACCTAAAACAATACTTTTACCCGCAGGTAAATACTCATCCACCTGTACAGGTGTTACATCTAAATCGCCTTGATAAGGCTTAAATTTCGGAAACCACGGTTCTTTAGCTTGCATGGGTTTCCCCTCCCTCAAATTAGGAATTTTGGATTAGTACATCGGTTGTGGCTCGCAATAGGTGCGGTTGAAGTACATCAGTGCATTCTGACCTTCATTTTTTTTCATCGCTTTAACCTGACAAATCAGTACATCATGACTTCCCACAGACATGCTTTGCACCACTTCACAGTCAAAAGAAACCAAAGCATCTTCCAGCACAGGTGCCTGTGTGCTTAAGGTTGACCATGTTCCACGCAAGAATCGTTCTGACATGGGGGTTTTTCCACCAAAAATATTAGATAATTCAGTTTGATGTGCCGCCAAGGTATTTACACAAAGGACTTTGTTGGTTTTAAAGGTTTCAAATACGGATGCAGAACGATTTAAACAAACCAATAATGTTGGCGGTGAGTCCGTCACACTACACACAGCAGAAGCGGTAAAACCAGCCTGTCCTGCCTCGCCATGAGTCGTAATCACATTGACCGCTGCACCCAAATTAGACATCCCTTGTCGAAAAGTCGCCTGATCAATTTCTATATGCTTTTCATCCGCAGTGATTTGAAAACTTTGAGCCTGTTGCGCTACAGCATGACTCGACTGAACTGACATTATTTTGCTGTTCATAACGATCTCCTCACTGAAATTCAATGCTTAATATCTCATCTGAATTTCAGCGCTATCCTTTATTAATATCAAAATTAAATAGGCTTGTTGTTAAAAACGGTGACGACTTAGACATGCGCGATTGAAGCAATTTCAACCAAAGCATCCGGCTTAACCAATCCAGTTTGTACGCAATAACGTGCAGGTTTATCTCCCGGAAAATATTCTGCATAGACCGTATTAATCGCAGCATAATCGGCCCAGTCTTTGACAAAGACATGATTAAATGTCACGTCATCCATGCTGCCACCTGCGGTTGCAATCACTTTTTTAATGGTTTCTAAAATATGCCGGGTCTGTGCCGCAGCATCGCCAACATGGACGACATTGTTATTTTCATCAAAGGCTAAAGTGCCAGAAACATAAACAATATTGTCAGCTTGTGTCGCTGGAACATAAGGCGCGAGTGGCTTTCCTGTTCCTTCTGGAAGGATGATTTTTTTAGGCATAGGTTTATTCTCTGATCATTTTATTCAACGGGTTTACTTAAGCTGTTTTGTCAAAATGTTGCGGATTTAACTGAAAAGTTTTCGTAAATTCCTGCGTATCCGACACCCAACCAAAGAATGTTTTAATGTTATACAGGCTGGCTTGCTGTGCTTCTGCTGGCCCTGCCTGATAACAGGCATCACCCAGTGCTACGCCAAAATACTCAAGAAAAAAACCATCTCTTAACGTCGATTCCACACACACATTGGTCGCAATACCGACAAAAACCAAGTTACGAATGCCTTTACTGCGGAACATGCTATCCAGTGCGGTATTAAAGAAACCGCTATAACGTGGTTTTTCAATCACAATGTCTTGTGCTAAAGGTTGTAACTCATCAATCAGTTCAAAGTCCCAGCCACCTTTTGCAAGTAATTTTCCTTGCAGCTCAGGTTGCTTACGCATGGTTTTTAAGGCATTGGATTTATGAAAATTCGGTGAATTTACACCACCTGCTTCAACATACTGGTCATCCCAGCCATTTTTGAAATAAATCACTTGAATGCCCGCGGCATGTGCAGCAGCGACCGCTTTTTTAATGTTCTCCACCACAGGCTGAGTGGTCGAAACATCAAAACCAGCTAAATCCAAATAGCCACCTTTTGAGGTATAGGCATTTTGCATATCAATCACGATTAACGCCGTTTGCTCAGGTGCCAGTTGAATCGCTTCTGGTTCTGCTTTTAAAATTTTTCCAGTTCCTGCGGCTTGGGTAAACCCTGCACAAACCACATTTTCAAATGATGCATTGCTATTCATGCTGATTTCTCCAAAACAGGAATTTGAGTCGCTTCACCCTCAACCACAATATGTTCACGACATTTCATCAGCGGTTGAATTTTCTGACCAAAGTCCTCCACCCCCTGAATAAAATCATCAAAGGTTAAAAGAATGCCTTCCGTTGCTTTAATTTCACCAATTTCATCCAGCATTTTGGCAACATTTTCATAAGAGCCAACAAGCGTTCCCATATTGATATTTACTGGAGATACGCTTGAAGCCATTTGACGAATATTGGTATCTGCACCCGATTTAGTGTCTTTACCGCCCTGATTTAATAACCAGTTAATCGCTTCTACATCTGCCCCATCGTTATAGTTTTGCCATTTCGCAAAAGCTTCCTCATCCGTTTCAGCAGCAATCAGCATGAATAAAACATAAGTAGAAACATCACGTCCTGTTTTATCGGTTTGCGCTTTTAAACGGTCATTAATATCGGCATAGGCTGTAGGTGTATTTAAGCCTTTACCAAAGACAAAATTGTAGTCGGCATATTTAGCCGAGAACTCCAAACCTGCATCGGACTGTCCTGCACAAATAATTTTCATCTCTGCTTGTGGACGAGGACTGACCCGACAATCATCCATTTGGAAATGTTCACCTTTAAAATCTGATTGTCCTGTCGCCCACAGCTCACGTAAAATTTCCACATATTCCGACAAATAATCATAACGTTTCGCGAAATATTCATCCCCCGGCCACATGCCCATTTGTTTATATTCAGGTGCTTGCCAGCCCGTGACCACATTTAAACCAAAACGCCCATTAGAAATAGAATCAATGGTCGATGCCATACGTGCCACAATTGCAGGTGGCATGACCAGTGTTGCAGCAGTGGCATAAATTTGAATTTTGCTTGTGACTGCTGCCAGCCCAGCCATTAAAGTAAAAGTTTCAAGGTTATGATCCCAAAATTCTGTTTTGCCGCCGAAGCCACGTAGCTTGATCATGGATAGTGCAAAATCGAATCCGTAATGTTCTGCACGTTGCACGATCTGTTTGTTCATTTCAAAGCTAGGCTTATATTGTGGTGCATTTTCAGACAACAACCAGCCATTATTTCCAATTGGACAGAAGACACCGATTTTCATTTTTGAGCACCTCTTTTTACCATTTGTTTAAAAATACCTTTTAGGTATTCCACTTGATTTCTTATATCAAGTATTTAGCAAATGGCGTGCCAAATATTATTTTTCAATATTAATCATATATTTATAATTTATTTATTTTAACAAACAGTAAAATAACCAATAAAACATATGCACTGTTATAGCTACAATGGCTCCAAAAAAATGCACAATTTAAAAAAATAGTCACTATTTTTTATAAAGCATAAATATCTTTAACAGCATAAATAAAAAAACCGTGATCTTAAAATCACGGTTTAATCAAACAAACTAAAAACCAGCTTATTTACACTTCTAACAATACAGGTGCTCTCTGTAGATTTACTGACGAAAGACTATGAACCCGTCATTTGCATCAAATGTGGCTGAAAAAATTGCAGTATGGTTTTGTTTAGTACCTCTGGCGTAGTCACTGTTGAAGCATGTGCGCCTGTTTCAAGAACCGTCAGTTGCCCATGTCCAAACTGTTGCTGTAAATCACTCGATTTTTGCACGGGCACCAAAAAGTCATCCTGATTTGCAATAAAATGCAGTCGACTATGCTGCAATGCCTGTATGTGCTGTTCATTGATCCTAAATTTTTGTGCAGCATCAATGCGCTTAAGAACATTTTGAGTTGGTGGAAAATCTTCCAGTTGAATATTTTCTACTGTATTTAAATGTTCATGATTTTTTGAAATCCATGCAGGCGGATACAAAAATAATCCCTGTGCTCTGACATAAGCCTCTGAACCTGCCGATTTTAATAAATGAATCCGCGCTTCAAAGCATTTTCTTGTATGCGGATCTAACTCATTCCATGCATTAATACAGGTTAAACTTAAGCATGTAGTTTCAGATGACCGAAGTAAAACAGCCAGTTCTGCGCCAATAAATCCACCAATCGCATGCCCAATAAAATGAAAATGCTGAATTTTTTCTTGCGCTAAAATTTGCACTAATTGCTTGGCTAAATCAGTCATTGAATATTGTTCTGGTAAAGCCATTGAATCGGCGTGGCAACCTTCTTGGTCATAACTTAAAACATGAAAATACTGGCTGAATGCGGCAATTTGAGGCTGCCAAAAACTGGCATGACCGCCCAAGCCTGAAGCTAAAATCAAAAAATCAGCATTTAAATTTTCTGTACAACGATGAATTTGATAAGTCATTTTTACCATTCATTAAAATAGATTGAATGATCAACAGCAAAATTTATGCCTAAAAATTATTAAATGGTAATTGAGATCAAATTATAAGCAAACAAATTTCAACATCAAAAAAGATTCTTCATATTTTTTTCGTAGCCGTAATTGTTATTCGTGCTGCTTAAGAAACAGTCTTCTATTTTTATACCTAAAATTTTTATGCAAAAAGTTACTTCTGGTGAATCAAACCAAACGGTAGGTAATAAAAGTTGTGTAACAACAATTTTAATTTTCCAATAAAAAAGCCACCTAAAAGGTGGCTTTCATTTTCAGCTAAGCTGAAACAACAATTAACCTAGTTTCTTAGAAACATAGTCAATTGCAGTTTGAACAGTTGTGATTTCGTTAGAATCTTCATCAGGGATAGTGATGTCAAAATCATTTTCGAAAGACATAACAAGCTCAACTAAGTCCAAAGAGTCAGCACCTAAGTCATCCATAAAAGATGCTTCGTTTTTAATCTCTTCAGCTTTAAGACCAAGTTGTTCTGCAACCGCTTGTTTGATACGTAGTTCGATATCGCTCACAGGAATTCTCCTCATTGCTTGTGGCGTTTTTAATGCCGTTAGTTTAATTGAATATCTGATTTTTGGAAAGTTTATACTTGAGCTTAGCTCATGTATAGACCACCGTTCACATGTAAAACAGTACCAGTGATATAACTTGCTTTCTCGCTAGCTAAAAAGCTCACTGCATTCGCGATATCTTGTGGATCACCTAAACGGTTTAATGCCACTTGATCAATCATTTTCTTACGAATTTCTTCACTTAATTGTTCAGTCATTTCTGTTGCAATGAAACCTGGGGCAACAGCATTCACCGTAATTTGGCGACTACCCATTTCTTTTGCAAGGCTACGACCGAACGCTTCTATGCCTGCCTTAGCGGCAGAATAGTTGGCTTGTCCCGGGTTTGCAAAATGTGCAACCACAGAACTAATATTAATAATGCGTCCAAAACGTGCTTTGGTCATGCCTTTTAAAACACGCTTAGATAAACGGTAAACGGCTTTCAAATGAATATTGAGAATGTCATCCCAATCATCTTCAGACATACGCAGTAACAAATTATCTTTGGTGATGCCTGCATTATTTACCAATATAAGAACAGGACCATATTTTTGTTCAATATCTGTAACCAAGGCATCAATGGCTGTCGCATCGCGTACATCCAGTACTTTACCTGCACCATTTTCAGCAAAACTTGCAGATAATTTTTCTGCGCCTGCTTCAGAAGTTGCCGTACCGACTACAAAATAACCGTCTAAAATAAGTTGCTGAGCAATGGCTGCACCAATCCCTCTGCTCGCACCGGTGACCAGTGCGACTTTACGTTCTTGTGTCATGCAATTTTCCCTTCAGCCACAAAAATGGCATTTAGTGCATCCTCCAAACGACTTTTACTGTCGAGTGGGAACGCTTTTTCAATATTTGGTAAACGCTTCGCAAGATTAGCAAGAACATTTCCCGGACCACATTCAACCACATATTGCACACCTTGATCTTGAAGGTACTGCATGGTCTTGGTCCATTGCACAGATTGATACAACTGCGCGGTTAATGCCTGACGTAATTGCGTCACGTCTGTCGCAATTTCTGCGTTGACATTTTGTAATACAGGAAGGCTAGGTAGCTCAATGGCAGTTTGTTCCAAAGCTGCTGCAAACTTTTCCGCAGCAGGTTTCATCAATGAACAATGTGATGGCACTGAAACGGGAAGTGCAATGGCTTTACCTGATTGTTCTTTTGCAATAACCATAACGGCTTCTACAGCTGCTTTATCACCTGCAATCACAACTTGACCTTGAGCATTATAATTAGCGGCTTCGACTGAACCTATACCTTGTGCATTGACTTGAGCACATAACTCAAGCACTTGGGCATCATCTAATCCTAAAATTGCTGCCATTGCACCCTGCCCTTGAGGGACAGCATCTTGCATCAGTTTACCGCGCAAGTTCACCAATTTAACGGCATCACCAAGGCTCATCGCCCCAGCAGCAACCAATGCACTGTATTCACCCAGTGAATGACCTGCAAGATATTTCGGTGCAACACCGCCTAATTCCAACCACACGCGCCATAAGGCGATACTTGCAGTCAGCAATACAGGCTGTGTAAATTCTGTTTGATTTAAACCTTCACCACTTTGTGCAATGTGCCACAAATCAAAACCAATCGCGTCTGAAGCTTCAGCAAAAGTATCAATCACACCACTAAACTGTTCTGCAAGATCGGCTAGCATGCCAACTTTTTGTGAACCCTGACCAGGAAAAACAAATGCAGTTTTTGTCGCTTGAGCTGCTTGCTCGAGTCGTTTAGCCGACATATAAAAATCCTTTCATGAACCTTAGCTCGTTTATGGAGCGAAATTTAACACTTAATTTTTGTTTTGGTAATTGCCAAATACAACAAAAAACAGCAACAAAAAAAGGGAGCTTTCGCTCCCATTTTTTCTACTAAGCTTGACGCTTAATACATCATCAATTATTCAGCAGATGCTTTAGCGAATAATTGGCGACCACGGTAGATACCATCTTTAGATACATGGTGACGACGGTGAGTCTCGCCAGTAGCTTGGTCTACAGTTAATGCATTCTCGGTTAAAGCGTCATGTGAACGGCGCATGTCACGGCGAGAGCGACTTTTACGGTTTTGCTGAACGGCCATGATGGCTCCTTACAAAGATCGAAAAAATGGATCAGAACAAATTCAGTTGTCTTATACTTAACAGTATAACACAAAAAATTAGTTAAGTTTACCCTTCAAACCTGCCAAAATATCAAACGGATTGTCCCGTTTTTCTTCGACAACGTCATCATTGGCGGGTTGATGCTTATGCTCACAAACATCATGCTTAGGAGACAAAGGCATCAACAATAACAACTCATCTTCTATCAGCGCGAGTAAATCAACCAACGCAGGTGCATCAATGCTACCTTTTGTCGTTGCTTCACTTTCACCTAAAACGATGAAATCAGCATCCTCATCCAAGCGCTCTATCAGTGATTCATCATCCACAAGCGCTAAATGAAAATCTGAAACGAGAGCAATTTCAACAGTATTCAGACAACGCTGACATTCCATTGGGACTTTCGTTTCAACATGACCATTTAGCCATACGATACGATGATACGCATCCATTGATAGCTTACAGTCTATGTTAATCAATTGATGTTCAATTGATCCAACAGCTTCACGGGAAATTCGAACAAAGCGAGACAATGGCAGGGTACCTGACCATGCATAACCTTGTTCAGCCCATTTAAACGGCTCAATCTGTGCCGGAAAGGTATTTGCTGACATAATTAAGGCGGCAATTCTACAAATTCATGGGTACTCTGTCAAAGATTAAGATACAATTTTGTACTTATTTAGACAGATCATTTGGGTAATACAAGTCATGCATCAGTTGCAGCCGCAACCTGAAGTCACAACTTCATTACAGTTCAACACGCATTCAACTTCTGCTTTTGCTGAAAATTCAATCCCTGCGCAACATATACAGTGGGTGAATTTACATACAGAAGCTCAACAGGTCGACTGGCTTATCTTACACTTTAATCATTGGTTTTCCCACCTAAATGTGACGCTTGTACGTGGAGATTTTGAACCAGAATACTTTCCTGCAACTAAAAATGAAGTTGCGCGGATTCAATTTGCCCATGGTTTCTTTAATAGTGCACTGCATGAAATCAGCCATTGGAGCATTGCAGGCGAGCAAAGACGCTTATTGCCAGACCTTGGATATTGGTATGCACCCGATGGTCGAACAGCTGAACAACAAGCCTTATTTGAGCAGGTCGAAATTAAACCACAAGCGATTGAATGGTTATTTTCCAAGGCATTTGGACGTAAATTTCGGGTGTCTTTAGATAATTTAACTGGCGATGGCGGTAATGGCGCAGCATTTAAAGATCGGGTTTACGCTCAACTACAACAATATTTTACTGGTGAAGCTAAACTTCCACGCGATGCCGCACACTTTATTGACTGCATCTGCGCCTGTGTTAGAAGTGGCAAAACATTACAAAGTAATGAGTTTCAACGAGAAATGTTAGACTAAATTACACAAACCCATCAAAGCTTGATTGCAAGACTTTGTAACTTCAACAGATAATATCTAACAATAAGTCGGGGGAAAATAAATATGCTGCATTTAAGAGTACATCCTGATAATCCTCAACCACGTTTAATCAGCCAAGCGGTCGAACGTATTCGTGCCGGCGATGTCGTGGTTTATCCCACCGATGCGGCTTATGCCATTGGTTGCCAAATTGGTAACAAAAGTGCCATGGAGCGTATTGCTCAAATTCGTGGTTTAGGCGCAAAACACCAATATGCGATTATTTGTGCTGATTTATCCGATATTGCCACCTATGCAAAAGTGGACAATGCCATGTATCGCTTACTGAAAAGTAACACCCCTGCTGTCACCACTTTCATTTTACCTGCAACAAGTGAAGTGCCTAAACGTTTAATGCATCCTAAAAAGAAAACCATTGGTCTGCGTATTCCAAGCAACCCGATTTGCCAAATGTTACTCAAGGAATTAGGTGAACCGCTTTTAACCAGTACGCTGATCCTTCCCAATCATGAAGACCCTTTAGATGATCCTTATGATATTGAAATGGCGTTAGATAAACGTATTGATGTGTTTATTGATGGTGGTTTAGGTATTTTAAATACCACCAGTATTATTGATTTATCTGGCGATTATCCTGAAGTGATTCGTCGCGGTGTTGGTGATGTAAGCGCTTTTGAGTAAGCGCTTTATCCTACGTTCTTAAATACCGCTTAAATCAACGACTATTTTCTAATTTTCATTAAGCTCTCATGTTTCCTTTGATCAAGTTCCGCACCCAATTTATTTAAATTATTCCGCTAAATTACAAATAAAAGCACTTAAGCGCTTTTTCTGTTTACCATCTACATCAAAATTATCCGCGTTTAGCCAAGCTACATACGCCTTTTGCAGATCAATCCATTCTTCATCCAAAATTGAAAACCATGCCGTATTGCGGTTTCGACCTTTGGCTATACGATCTTGACGAAAAGTTCCTTCATGCTGAAAGCCAAAACGTACAGCTGCACGTTTTGATGGCTGATTCAATTCATCACATTTCCACTCCACACGGCGAAAGCCCTGCTTAAAACAAGCTTGTAACAATAAATAGATCACTTCTGTCGAGGCTGTAGACTGTTTCATTTGATGAGAAAAATAAACATTCCCTATTTCAATGACATGATCTGTAGGACGTTGATTCATTAAGCCCACCCACCCCACAATCATGTGATTCACTTCAATTAAATAATGCGTGGTTCCCTTAAAGCCAAAACAATTTTCTAAAGCACTTCGTAATTCATCTGCGCTCTCAAAATCTGAATAAGGTAAATATGTCCAACAACTGCGATCCACTTCAGTTTTTACACATTGCCAAATTTGTTTAAAACGATCTTCACTCAGCGTCGTTGCAGATAAATAATGTAATGTGACACTTTTTCCATATAAATTTTCTACTAAAAGATGGACTGCTAAAGGATTAGCTACAGGAATCCCAACGATCTGACCATATTCATTTTCTTGTACTTTTTGATCATTTTTCATATGTAATCACAACGTATTTTCTTGATTTAATATTGCGCAAAAAATTTCTTTTACGCCAGTAAAAAATATAGATTTAACAATGACATCATGTTCGTGACTGTCATCTTAGATTAGTATCTAAATACATATTCCCTATTTATTTTCAGGTTTTTTTGTATTTGATCACTTAATTAATTTATTTGAAGTCAAATTTCCATTACACTAGTGCTTACTTATTACGTGCTTTTTCTTTCGATGTGATATCGAATAGAAAGCCTCCTACATGCTTTTGAAAATTCGCGTGGCCTATAACTGCAATGAATCAATCCATCCATAATCCTATGGAGCAAACTTCACACATCCGCGTTCTGGATGAGTGGCAAGAATCGATTCCTGAGGATTTATACATTCCTCCTGCTGCATTTGAAATTCTTTTAGAGCATTTCGAAGGACCACTCGACTTTTTAATTTATCTCATTCAAAAAAGTGGTTTCGACCTATTACAACTTGATATTGCTCCGATTGCAGCACAATATTTATCCTATATGGATGCAATGAAGTCCCTCAATATTGAACTGACTGCAGATTATATGGTGATGGCAGCCTTATTGGCCGATCTTAAATCACGCTTATTACTGCCAAAAGCAAGTTCATCCATTGTTGTTGAAAAAGATCCAAAACAAGCACTCATTGACCGCCTTGAAACCTATTTACGGGTTAAACAAGCGGCTGAACGTCTGGGTCAACTGCCCGTTTTAGAGCGTGATACTTTCCCAGCCCATGCGGGTTTAGGTGAAATTGCACAAAATAACGCAGGCTACGATGTTGGCTCTTTTGCGTGACGCTTTATTTTGTCTGTTTAATCGACCAGAACCTGTGATTCACCAAATTCAACAAGAACCTGTGCTGTTAGAAGAACGCATTGCTTTTATTGAATATAAATTACGCTCTGGTGAAATTTTACATTTCGACGCCTTACTCAAACCAAGCCAAGGTCGTATGGGTATGGTCGTGACGTTTATGGCGATTCTTGAACTAACACGCCAACAAAAAGTTAATATTATTGCAACAGGTATTGAAGCCCCTTTGGCGATTCAAGGAGTGCGAGCATGATTGATTCTCAAACTGTGCCGCTGTCTGTTGCCGATAATCAACATGAAATTTTAATGCAACTTGAAGCGATTATTTTTGCCAGTGAAGCTGCTGTTTCGCTTGCTCGCTTAAAAGAAGCATTGCAAAATCAATATACAAAAGCAGAATTGCGTCAACTCTTACAACAACTGGCTATGCTACAACATGGCAGATCAATCGAACTGGTCGAAACAGCACAAGGTTTCCGTTTTCAAGTTCGTGCTAAATATCGCAATCTCATTACCCAAGTTTGGCCAGAGCGACCTACTCGCTTATCACCAACCCTACTCGAAACCATGGCTGTGATTGCTTATCATCAACCTGTAACTCGAGCAGATATTGAACAAATTCGTGGAGTTTCAAACAATAGTCAAATATTAAGATCATTGTTTGACTGGAACTGGATTAAAGAATCTGGGTTCAGAGAACTCCCGGGAAGACCCGCGTTGTTAGTTACAACGCCACAATTTTTAAATGCATTTGGCCTAGCATCTTTAGGTCAGTTGCCTCCCCTACAGGATGCCAAGGAAGCTTTTATGGCGCTCGATGCTCACGCAGCGAAGTCATAGATAGGTGAACTGTTGATGATAATTTCTAAGGTTATGCTGTCATGAGTGAAAAATTACAAAAGGTGCTTGCACGCGTTGGTTTGGGTTCTCGCCGTTATATGGAAGAAGTCATTGCCGCTGGTCGTGTCAGTATCAACGGACGTGTTGCCCAAGTCGGTGAACGCATTGAACCAACTGATGAGCTTCGCATCGATGGTCGTAAAGTCCAGTTCCAAATTGAAGACGAAATTCGTCGTCGTGTGATCATTTACTACAAACCAGAAGGTGAAATCTGTTCACGTAATGACCCTGAGTCACGCCCAACAGTTTTCGAACAATTACCTTCAATTCCAGGTGATCGCTGGGTGATGGTGGGGCGTCTAGACATCAACTCAAGCGGCTTATTAATGTTCACCAATGATGGTGAATTGGCCAATCGTTTAATGCATCCTTCAAATGAAATTGAACGTGAATATGCTGTACGCGTGATGGGTGAAGTAACGCCTCAAATCAAGAACAACATGACCAATGGTGTTGTATTGGATGATGGTCCAGCAAAATTCGAGTCATTCTCTGAAATTGGCGGTGAAGGTATTAACCGTTGGTATCAAGTGGTGGTTAAAGAAGGACGTAACCGCGAAGTACGTCGTATTTTCGAATCTCAAGGTTTAAAAGTCAGTCGTTTATTGCGTACCCGTTACGGTAGCGTGATTTTACCGCGTGAACTTCGTACAGGTCGCTGGATTGAACTGGATAAAAACGATATCGACAACTTAACCAAGTCTGTTGAGTTAAAACCACGTCAAGGTACTGGTCTTTTCGGTATGGCAAAACGCCGTAACGAACGTATGCAAGAAAAACCATTAGCTTCACGTCGTGGTGGCTACCTACGCCAACAACGCCGCGATAGCGAAGGTGAAGTACAGCAACCTGAACAGCGTCGTGACCAGCGCCAAACGGGCACTGAAAATGCGCGTCCTGATAACCGCAGTGACAACCGTTTCAATAGTCGTCCTGTTCGTACAGAAAGCACGGGCGATAACCGTTTTAACACCCGTACTGATCGTTCAGAGCAACGTACTGATCGCTCAGAACCGCGTAATGACAACCGTGGCAATCGTGTTAACAATGATCGTAACGGTAACACTATGGCTAACGAAAACCGTGGTGAAAACAAATTTGCTCCACGCAAACCTTTTGGTATCAATAAAGGCTTTAAGAAGTTTTAATGCTTAAATTCTTAAAGAAAAGCCACTCAAATGAGTGGCTTTTTTATACCTGTCGCTTTTTACAGCTCAAAAACAGAAGAAAATTTTTAAAGGACTGGAATATCAATCCACAGTGCTTTGGGAAAATGCTTCGCCAAATACGCCTTTAAATAGGCTGCGGTATCTTGAGAAATCAGTGCATCTTGCGATTCATCATTTAAGTTATAAGCCAAAGCATACAGTTCTAAACCACGGATTTTTAAGGCTTCCAGACTTAAAAGCGTATGATTAATACTGCCCAAACGCCCTGAACTGACCAAAATGACGGGGAATTTTTTCTCCGCAATATAATCAATGGTCAGTAGGTCTGTGGTTAAAGGCACCATCAAACCACCTGCACCTTCAAGCAACACTACATCATATTTTTCAGCCAGCTGTTGGGTTGCATCGGCAATTTTTTGAAAATCAATTTCACGACCATCAATTTGCAGTGGCTAAATGAGGCGATGCAGGATAAGTAAAAATCTCAGGCATGGTCAGTTTGCTTAGATCTTCAGGAAACCAGCCCATGCCCATAATTTCACGGTGCTGTTCAATATCTTCAGAAATATCAACATTACCCGTTTGAATCAGCTTTTGGGTAATGGTTTTTTGCCCCTGCTCGTTCCATAATTTTGCCAAATAACCCGTCGTGTAGGTCTTGCCAATCCCTGTATCAATGCCACTGATAAAATATACAGGTGCGCTCATGGCTTTCTCCGTGCAATACAATAAATAGGATGATAGCTCAGGCGATAGCTTGCTTGACCTGACTGATCCACATTTGAAAATTGTTGATAATCTAAATAAAACTGTTGTAACGACTGTTTGCTCCAACGATGCTTGGACGCTGTTGCCGTGACACCCGTGGCTTTTAAATGCTGTAACACTTGTTTGGGATGCTCAAAATCTAAAGTTTCGATATTTTCAGATAAATGAATAATATCAAAGCCCTGAGCAATCAGTTTTTCCTGAATCGTTGCAAGATCAAGATAGTCCAAACCTTGCCCCGTTAACGCTTTAATTTCTTTCAGGTTTTGCTGTCCAAAGGTGGAAAAACATAAATAACCTTCATCGATTAAAGCATCTGAACATTGGTTGAAAATCGCATCCAAATCAAATATCCACTGCAACGCAGAACTGGAAACAATCACCTCTAAATCTTGGGGAAATTGCAGCTGTTCAATATCACCGATCAGCCATTGCAGTTGCTTTGATTCAGAAAAATGCTGCTGAACCTCAGGATATAAGTCATTCAAAATCAATTGATTGAACTGAAAATTCTGCATCAACAAATGACTTAAATTACCCGAACCACAACCAATTTCAAAAATACGATCAAGCTTTGTTTTGGGCAAATCATTCTGCATCAATTGAATAAGATGCTGACAAATCTGCTTTTGCACCACGGCATGCTGCGTATAGCTTTGTCCCGCCTTTTCAAAACGCTGAGCGACTTGGGCTTTATCAATATTGAGGTTTTTCACAATACATCACTCACAGCAAAGTACTCACAACAACGTAACCAACTGATCCAAATCGGCCCGATTCACTTGCGAAGTTAAGCAAATCCGCAACCGTGAACCATGCTGCGGCACCGTCGGTGGGCGTACAGGCATAATGTAAAAACCTTGCTGTTGTAAGGCTTTGGCTTTATCTACGGTTTTTTTCGACTCACCAATAATGACAGGCACAATATGTGAAGTCGATGGGCAATCAAAACCTTTGCCTTGCACTGCTTGTTGTAAATACTGACTGATCTGTTGTAAATGCTGACGTTGCTGATTCAACTCTAAAACTTTTTGGAAAATAAAATTTGTCCACGCCATACAGATCGGTGGTTGTGCCGTACTAAAAATAAGCGGTCGCATGCTATTAATCAAATAATCACGAATAATGGCATGACAAATCAAATAGCCACCGACGGAAGCTAAAGCTTTACCAAAAGTGCCAACCAAAAAATCAATCTCATCGATCACGCCATATTGTTGCGCACAGCCCAAACCTTGCTCGCCACGTACACCGATCGCATGTGCTTCATCCACATAAAGCATCACTTTGCTAAATTGCTGTTTAATCCGCACCAATTCAGCCAAATCAGTCTCATCACCATCCATACTAAAAATGGATTCAGTCACCACAATAATGCGATCAAAGCTTTCATCGGCATGATATTTTTGTAAAAGTTGGCTCAAATGATTCAAGTCATTATGACGATAACGCACATATTTAGCCGACGACAAACGGATGCCATCAATCATGCTGGCATGAATCAGTTTATCTGCAAGAATTAAGGTTTTTGCATCACTCAGCGCAGGTAAAATGCCAATATTCATGTGATAACCGCTATTAAACAACAGCGCTGACCGTCCATAAAATGCCTGACTTAAACTTGCTTCAAGTTGTTCATATTCAGGAAAGTTTCCTGTCAATAAACGAGATGAGGATGAACTCATGATACGTAAATCATTCGGTGTTTGATCGAAAAATTGTTCACGTAAATGAAGATCCGAAGCTAAACCCAAATAATCATTCGAGCTAAGATTCAGCATGCTTTGACCGTTAATTTGGATCGTGCGACCGTGCTGAATATTCGAAGTAAATTGACGTAAATTCCCTTGTTGTTTTAATTGCTCAAGTTGCGCTGAATAATGATCCAGATGTTGCTCAAGTTGACTCATGCCGAATGCTCCATCTGTTCAACCACTTCGACCAATTGTTGCAATAAAGTTCTCAGTTCATTTTCCGTGATGATGTACGGCGGCATCACATAGACCAATTTTCCGAATGGACGGATCCAAATGCCACGACGCACGAATTCTTGTTGTAAGGTTTTCATATCAACATTAAACGTCAGTTCCACCACGCCAATTGCGCCCAAAATACGCACATCCTGCACATATTCAAGCTGTGACAATGGCTGTAAATGCGTGATAATTGTTGGTTGATGCGTTGAATATTGGCTTGCCAGTCTTGCGCCAATAACACTTGGGTACTTTTGACTGCTACAGCACATGCCAAAGGATTGGCCATAAAAGTGGGACCATGCATAAACACACCTGCCTCACCCTGACTAATGGTTTCCGCGACTTTTTTGCTGGTTAAGGTGGCAGAAAGTGTCATATAACCGCCCGTTAAACCCTTACCAATACACATAATGTCAGGTTCAACTTGGGCATGTTCCCATGCAAACATTTTACCTGTACGCCCAAAACCTGTCGCAATTTCATCAAAAATCAGCAAAATATTGTATTTTTCACAGAGTAATTTGGCTTGACGCAAATATTCAGGATGGTAAAAACGCATGCCGCCTGCACCTTGCACAATCGGCTCTAAAATGAGTCCCGCAATGCTTTGATGTTGTTCAGCCAAAGTCTGTTCCAGTTCGGCAATATCTGCCTGATCCCACTCATCATAAAAACCAACTTGCGGTGCAGGCACAAAAATACGATTCGGCAAACTTGAACCAAAAATTTGGTGCATGCCTGTCACAGGGTCACAGACGGACATGGCATTCCATGTATCGCCGTGGTAGCCCGAACGTGGTGTGACAAAGTTGCTCTTCTCTTTTTTCCCTTGCGAGGCCCAGTATTGCACTGCCATTTTCAAGGCAACTTCTACCGCCACAGAGCCTGAATCGGCATAGAAAATTTTATCTAAACTGGGCGGGGTAATTTGGAGTAAAAGTTTACCCAGTTCAATCGCAGGTTCATGGGTGAAACCACCAAACATGATATGCGACATCTTCTGTAATTGATCCGTTACCGCCTGATTCAATTCTGGGTGGTTATAACCGTGAATGGCACACCACCAAGATGACATTCCATCAATCAACTGACGACCATCTTCCAATTCAATGGTTGCACCATAAGCCTGCTTTACCTTAAAGACGGGTAAAGGCTTGGTCATGGAGGTATAGGGATGCCAGATGTGTTCAAGATCAAATTGCAGATCATTTAATTCAGTCATCCTTAACTCCACAGTTACAGCAAAAATCTATTTTGTCGATCTTAAACCTGCACAGATAAAAAATAAATTGCGATATTTGCCACTTATCAGCATGTTTAATTCATTTTCTGTAAATATTGGCAGATTTTGTCAGTTATCAGTTCAGCTTTAAAGACAGGACAACCATGTGAACCTTGAATTAAGCTCCACCTGCAAAAATTTTGCGTCGAATTGTTGGAAATTTTGGATAACTTTGCAATCAACTAAAACATCCTGCTCTGCAAAAATATGATACTGCTTACCCTGATAATTTTTTAATATATCGACAATATTTAAATTTTCCAGCAATTCCAATCCCTGTTCAAGCAGATCAAACTGTTGTGGCTGAATTAAACTTTGTAAGGTGATGAAGTCTTTTTTGCTACTTTCTACACCCTGACAAACCATATAGCCAAATTTCTTCAGTGTCGCAACCGCATCCTGTTCAAAGGATTGTTTAAAAACTTGAAAGGTCTGTGGTGGCATAGCCGTTTGCCATGTGTCATTGGCGACAAAACAAGGATTGGATGCCAAGGTGATTAAAATCTTTTGTTCAGCATAGTGTTGTTCAATTTCATCCACCAAAAGACTGGCAAGCTGCCCACCTAAAGACCAACCGATAATCACATCAAATTGACGCGCCCATTCAGCCTTGTGTTGCAAAACATCTTGATCAAAAGCATTAAAGATATTGATCAGCTCAACTTGATGACCTTGCTGTTGCAAAGCCAGTTGTAATGAATGCAGGAGATTCGTGCCCCCGCCCCAACCTGTAATCAGTAAAATACGTTGTTTCACAATCAGCCCCAAATTAAAAAATATAAACTAAGCATTATTTTCCAAATCTAGCAATAACTTTGCAGGAAAAACCTTGGCCCAATTATTTTTAAATTGCTTATGTACCTGATCAATCGGGAAATGGCTATTTCGACCGATTTGCTGAGCTTGTGCAATATCATCCGCCCGCATATAGGCTAACAAATAATCTTGACCGTCTAATTCCAAGTGAAACCACGATTCCACATGCACACCTTCTGCCCGAAGTGTTTCTATCGCTTCATCTTTACGCTCATTCAGTTCTTTTTTCCATGCTTCAACATGATCCAAAGTATCAGGCTTTAATTTGATGAGTACCGCGCCAACATCCATATATTGCTCTTATTTTATAATTTTGATTCATCTTTATAACATACGCTTTCCGTATGCAAAAAACCTGAGCAATTTCCAGCACTGCACCATTCTAAACTCTGCTAAACTGAGTTCACTTTCCAATAAAAAGTATAAATGATATGAACTATACAAAATTCTTTAGCATTGGCTTGGTTTGTATCAGCACATCCGCTGGATTTTCCACCTTAAGCCATGCGGAAAACTCTATTTTTACCAAAACTGATACTCAACAAAAGCAATGGGTTGGCAAACCTGCACCGATGTTTAAGTTACAAGATCAAAATAAAAAATGGCATGAATTAAGCCAATATAAAGGCAAATGGGTGGTGCTTTATTTTTACCCAAAAGATAATTCACCCGGCTGTACTCAAGAAGCCAATCAATTTAAAGCACTGTATCCACAGTTTTTAAAAAGTAATGCCGTTGTTCTTGGGGTCAGTTTAGATGATGTGCAATCTCATCAAAAATTTTCCGAAAAATTAGGCTTACCTTTTCCTATTTTGGCCGACAATAATCACCAACTGGCAACTCAATTTGGGATTGTGCGAAATTTAGGTGTGACTAAAATAGCAAAACGAGAGAGCTTTTTAATTGATCCTAAAGGAACAATTGTTTATCACTACAATAGTGTAAATACCCAGTCCCATGCCGCTCAGGTTTTAGCAGATATTCAAAAATTTTCTAAAAAATAAGTTCAACCCAGCTCATCCCAAATGACAAATAGATTCAACGTGATGGATTAGATAACTCATCACTTAAATCAATGCTTGTAACCATTCATAGCAGCAATAAAAAAGCCCAGTAAACACTGAGCTTTTTTTATGTAAAACTAAAATCTTACATTTGCGATTGAATATAGTTTTGTAAACCAATCAATTCAATTAAACGAATTTGTTTTTCCAACCAATAGGTATGATCTTCTTCAGTATCCGACATTTGCTGACGAAGCATATCACGAGTAATGTAATCGCCTTTTTCTTCGCAAAGTTTCACACCTTGCGCAAGTTTTTCACGGACATGATATTCAAGTTTTAAATCTGCTTTTAAGCAGCTCACCACATCTTCACCTGTTTCAATATCATCACGATTCATATTCGGTGTGCCTTCTAAAAATAAGACACGGCGAATAATCGAATCGGCATGCGCTGCTTCCTCTTGCATTTCATGATCGATACGTTCAAAAATTTTAGTTAAACCCCAATCTTCATACATACGAGAATGAATGAGATATTGATCACGAGCAGCCAGTTCGCCACCGATCAACATATTTAGATAGTCTACGACTTCTGGATTGCCACGCATTTCAAATACTCCATACTCTTTTTTAATATTATGGGCAAAACTTAGCATCAATGCAAAGCAAAAATTATGTAAGTTTATGATTTTTATAAAATAAAAATGAGAAACATACGCATTTGCACTTTAAACCATCAAATTCCTATTTATAAAACAAGCTGTTGCAGTTTTTATGACTCAAATCCGCATCATTTTTTACTCTATTTTAAAATATAATTTTTTGTAACCAGTCACGATCTACTCAATTTATCTTTTCTGACTCGCAAGTTTCATCTTTAGCCCAAGACAAGCCACTTTTTTCTGACTATCATGCACATACTTGAAAATAACAATGGCTTAAAAATGACATCTCCTCAAAATACAGCTCCAATTTTAGTGACCGGTGCAACTGGTTATATCGCCAGTTGGGTCATTCAAAAACTACTCCAACAAGGTCATCAGGTGCATGCCACTGTTCGTGATCTGAATAAAAAATCGGGTTTTGCCCATTTAGAAAAAATTGCAGCGCAAAGTACGGGTACGCTTAAACTCTTTAAAGCCAATTTACTGGAAAAAAATTCTTTTGATGAAGCAATGCAAGGCTGTGAAATCGTTTTACATATGGCTTCGCCTTTTGTCGTTACCAACTTTAAAGATGCGGTAAAAGACATTATTGAGCCTGCTGTTTTGGGTACAGAAAATGTACTGAACAGTGTCAATAAAACCGAGTCAGTGAAACGTGTGGTGGTGACTTCTAGTATTGCCTCTACCTACGGCGATGCAATCGACATTCTAAAAACCGAAAATAATGCCTTTGATGAATCACATTGGAATACCAGCAGTTCTGAAACCCATCAACCTTATCCATATTCTAAAGTCATGGCAGAGCGTAAAGCTTGGGACATGCAAAAAGCACAAAACCGTTGGGATTTAATCTGTATTAATCCTGCTTTGGTTCTTGGCCCTTCTCTAACGCCCACTACACAATCGGGTAGTGTTGAAGTTTTGCAACAATTTACCAATGGGATGACGCTTTTAGGCGTACCGCCAATGTGGAATGGTATTGTCGATGTGCGTGATGTTGCCGATGCGCATATCCATGCTGCATTTAAAGCCGATGCTCAAGGTCGTTATATTATTAGCGGTGGTACACTCAGTTTATTGGAAATGGGCAAAATTTTACGTCAAAACTTTGGTCATAAATTCCCGTTCCCGCGTAATCATTTACCTAAAGCTGCCTTTAAAATTTTTGGTCCATTGGCAGGCTTTTCTAAAGACTTTGTCGAGCTGAATATGGGCTATCCAATTTACTTCAATGCCGATAAGAGCAAGCAAGAATTTGGCATTGAATACTATAATATTGAAAGCAGTTTGGTTGAACATTTTCAACAACTGCTTGATGATGGTGTGGTGAAAAAATACCTTTAAGCTAAAAAAGCCCATTCAACTTAAGTCAGTTGAATGGGCTTTTGACTAAGTGTCTCTTAACTATCTATTTCATCAAAATAATCAGCATAAGTTTCACATAACCCATCATGAAATCCCCAACCCATTCCATCAGTATCCTGACAAATTTTTGCTGCTCTTTGTTGAAACTGATGTGCTACATTCAATTGCTTCATCCATTTCAATGCTTGGGCAAACATTGACTCCATACTATTATAAAAGGGTTCATTAATATCACCATAAGTATTGGTATATTGAACGCCCACTTCTACATAATATAGAGCTAAATCAACAAGGCTCTCATGAACCCCTACTAATTTTTTAAAATCCATGACTGATTTACGGGCAACTGATAAACGGGCATCACCGAAACCACGCTTAGGCAAAAACTCATCTTTAATGATCGTTTTATGTTTAGCAACTATATCATTTGCATCTTCTGCGCTCATCCGCAAATTATAAAAGTCCTTAACCCCAGAAAACTGTTGATATAAATCAATAATTTCTCTAGTTAATTCTTTTTCTGATTTATTTGCAAGATACGCTTTTAACTTTTGGATACTCATTCAATATTTCCATATTGCGCTACAAAATTCAAAAACTCTTGCTCATTCATCACTTTCACACCTAACTTTTCAGCTTTTTCAAGTTTTGAACCTGCTTTTTCACCCGCAACCAAACACTTGGTTTTACTGGAAATACTACCGCTTACCCGTGCCCCTAAAGCTTGCAGCATTTGCGTTGCTTCATCACGCCCCATTTGGCTCAGCGTTCCTGTAATCACCCAACTTTCGCCGTTTAACGGCTGACGTGTTGGCGCAATTGGGGCATCCCAGTGAATACCAGCTTCAAGTAAACGCTGCACCACTTCCAAATTATGCGGCGCTTGGAAAAAATCAATAATCCATTCTGCGGTAATATCACCCACATCAGGCGTTTTCTTTAATGTTTCAATATCGGCATTTTGTAATGCTTCCAAAGTTTGAAAAGTATTGGCTAGCATGCGTGCTGTGGTTTCACCTACACCGCGAATACCCAAAGCATAAATAAAAGCCGCAAGAGTGGTTTTTTTACTATTTTCAATTGCATCAAATAGGTTTTGAACAGACTTCTCGCCCATTTTTTCAATCGTTAGTAATTGCTCACGATGCTCATGTAAGCTGTAAATATCAGCGACATTTTTTAACAGGTCAAGGTGTAACAAAGATTCCACCCAACGATCACCCAGACCTTCAATATCCAGTGCTTTACGCGAAACAAAATGACGAATCGCTTCAATACGTTGCGCTGCACAATAGAGTCCACCCGAACAACGTGCCAATGCTTCACCTTCAGGCATCACCACAGGCGACTCACAGACTGGACAATTTTCAGGTAAATGAACTTCTACCGTATCATCAGGGCGAAATTCAGGCCAAACTTTTTCAACTTTCGGAATCACATCACCACTACGGTATACGCTCACGGTATCGCCAACACGAACATCTAAACGATGGATTTCGCCAATGTTGTGCAGTGTCACATTGGATACCGTAACCCCACCCACAGCAACTGGATTTAAACGTGCGACTGGCGTTAAAGTTCCCGTCCGACCCACTTGCCAATCAATATTTTCAACCGTGGTTAAAGCAGCAACGGCTGGAAATTTATAAGCAGTTGCCCAACGTGGCTCACGACTTAGAAAACCCAACTGTTGTTGCTGTTTTAAATCATCAACTTTGACCACCATGCCATCAATTTCAACGCTTAAATTTGGACGCTCTACATTGATCTGTTCATATTTTTCTTGGACTTCTTGAATGCTATCGCAAAGAAAATGGCGCTCACCGACAGCAAAACCAAAATTGGTTAACCACTGCAAGCTTGCTGACATCGACGTTAAACCATGATTTGGCTCACATTGTGCAATGCCATAAGCATAAAATGCCAAAGGACGAGACGCCGCAATCGCTGGGTCTAACTGACGTAAACTGCCTGCTGCTGCATTACGTGGATTGGCAAAAGTCTTTTCACCTTTGGCTTCATTTTCCGCATTGAGTTTCTCAAAGCCTGCTTTAGGCATGAGCACTTCACCACGCACTTCTAACAGTGCAGGAACAGCAACTTGAGCGGATGAAAGAACTTTCGGTAAGTTACGAATAGTTTTAACATTTTGAGTAATATCTTCACCGGTTTCACCATCGCCACGGGTCACACCACGAACCAATATCCCGTTTTCATACCAAAGTGAAATTGCTAAGCCATCAAATTTTAATTCCACATCATATTGAATTTTTTGATTCGGCAAGCGTTCTTCAATACGACGTGCAAATGCAAATAGATCTTCTTGATTAAATACATTACCCAATGACAGCATTGGCACAACATGGGTAATACTTTCAAATTTAGGTAGCGCTTTACCGCCCACTTTATTGGTCGGTGTATCGGCTTGTATACATTCTGGATATTGCTGTTCTAACGCTTTTAATTGATGAAACAGTTGATCATATTCACTATCTTCAATGGTCGGTTGATCCATTACATAATAAGCATGATTATGCTTGGCTAAAATTTGGATCAATTGACGCATTTGCGCTTTGATAGTTGAATCTTGAGTCATTTCTTCACCATAAAAAAGGGCGGTCTATTTTCCGCCCTTAAAAAATTTTATCTACTCGCTATTATAGAAATCGAGTGCTTCTGTTTCAAACTAAACTTCTGCTGCGTGTCCTGAACGATAATCAATCGCTTGATGACGCCATTGCTCACGCAACTGCGGCGTAAACTCCTGATTATTTTGATCGTAAACAGTGCCATCAATTTCACGGGCAATTAAGCGCGAAATACTGTCCATGGTATCAAAGGCATTTTGTACGTCACTATGTGGCAACGCTAAGAAAAATGCTAAACCTTTGACTTGTTCAGTAGACAAGGTTTCAAGGTCAAAGCCTGCCGCACCTTCATCGGTGATTTGTAAAACAGAAAAAAGTAATTTGCTGTCATCTTGACTATAACGATGGAAACACGCCATTTCACCAAAACGTAAACCATATTTAAGCAGCACTTTTAAGGTTTTTTCACCTGAAAGTACACGGCGCTCTGGATAAATATTTAACGCAATGAATTCAACCGCAGTGGATAATGCACTTTCTTCATCAACGCGTTGCTGTTCATGTAAGTGTTCATCCAAAATGCTGCTTTCTTCTTCAAACTCTGAAATTTCAGCTTTGGCGATATTGGCATTCAGGCTAAATTCTGCGGGTTCTTTTGCTTCAGTTTTTTTCACTTGAGCGGATGGTTCAGTTGCAACATCGACCGCTTTAGCCAGTTCAGGTTCAAGCGAATCTACGGCTGATTCAGCATTACTGCTGGCTTCAACGGCTTTAACCTCAGCATTTTCAGTTTTTGCTTCGCTACTGGTTAAATCTTGAGTCGGTTCAGCACTTGACGTTTCTGCGGCATTTTGCAATTGATCACGTACATGGCGAGGAATCACAGGCTGCTGGCTATCTGAGTCGACATGCAGTTCTGAATCCAATGAAGGTGCTGCATCAGCAGGTTTTTTAAACAGCATTTTTAAACCGAATAACATAATGATAACGGCGATAACAATACCAACGACGGTTGTGACTTCCATATTATGACTCCGCGACTAAACCGTATTCTTTTGCCTGTTCCAAATCGACAGTGACTAATTTTGATGTACCGGGTTCTGGCATGGTAACACCTAACAAATCGGTTGCCATCGTCATTGCAACTTTATTATGAGTAATGTAAATGAATTGTACTTGTTCAGAAAGCTCTTTTACCAAATTACAAAATCTTCCCACATTGGCATCATCCAAAGGTGCATCCACTTCATCTAAAACACAGAACGGTGCTGGATTTAAACGGAAGATTGCAAACACCAATGCCAATGCCGTGAGTGCTTTTTCGCCACCAGACAATAATGCCAAAGAACTGTTACGTTTACCCGGTGGACGAGCCATGAGTTTTACACCCGATTGCCAGTCATCTTCAAGACTTAAACTCGCTTCCCCACCATTAAATACTTTAGGGAACAAATCTTGTAGCTCAAGATTGACTTGATCGAAGGTGGTCATAAACAATTTACGGGTTTCTTGATCAATACTTTTCATGGCATTTTTTAATTGATCGACCGTTTTTTCCAAGTCTTCAATTTGGTGACTCAGCTCGGCAAAACGCTTCGATACTTCTTCATATTCTTCCGAAGCAGCTAAATTCACCGCGCCTAACTTATCAAAGCGCTGTTGTGCTTTTTCTAGCTGTTGTTGATGTGCCAGCAAATCAATGCTTAAACCTGTTATGACTTCACAATTTAAAGCCGCCAATTGTTCTGAATAATGCTGCAAGTCAGATTTCGCCACTTGCCAAGCCAGACGTTTTTCTTCCAATTGACCACGTAATTTTTCATCTTGTTGTTGCTGTTGATGACGCTGCTCGGTCAAAGACTGCTGTTTTTCTTGCAGATTATTCAGTTCAACTTGCCATTCATGCCAAGTCTTTTGCAATTTCTCTGTCACTTGGGCTTGTTGATTAAATTCTGACTCCAGTGCGGGTAATTCCAATTGCACAGGATCGACAAAATTTTTCGCCTGTGCCATTTGCAGCATAATCTGTTGATATTGTGCTTTTAAGAATGAAGCATCTTTTTCCAACAGTTCAGTTTGCTGTCCCGTTTGTGCGCTCTGACGACGCAGCAACTCCAATTCCTGCTGTGCCTGCTGCCAAGTCTGTTGAGTATTTTCAAGCTGCTCGGTGAGTTCCTCAACTTGAAATTGCATGGTTTTATAATGCGGTAAAGCCTGTTCCAATTTCAAATTTAAGGCATGCAAATCAATTTCCAAATCATCTTTTTGCATGGCATCTTCTTCCAACTGCTCATCCAGTTGTTGTAACTGATTTTGCAATTGTTGCTTTTGCACTGAAAATGCCTGAACGGTACTTTGTAGTTGCGCTATTTTGACATCGAGTTGTTGCAATGCCTTTTGTTGCTGCTTTAACGTCTCTTGCTGATCTTGAATATTTTTTTGCAACGTTTGAATGTGCTGTACGGCTTGCGGCAATTGCTGTTCAGCCACTTCAAGCTGTGGTAACTGCTGTGCCAGTGCTGTTTCAATTTCATCTAAACGAATGCGATGACTGAGTGCCCCTTGCCCCGCTTGGCTGGCTTCATCGTAAAATAAACCAATCACCCAATCCACACCGACATGATAACCATCCAAACTTAAGATGGACTGTCCTAGGCTCAATTGGCTTTGCAAAGACAATGCCTGAGTTAGTGTGTCTGCCACCGCCACCTGCTGCCAAATGGAATGCTGTGGTGACTCAATCCAATCGGCTAAACACTCTAAACCTGCTAACTGAATCCGATTTTGCAAAACATTGCTTTTCAGCTGACGGGCAATACTTTCAGCGAAATTAGCATTCGCATCTAATACTTGTGCAGAAAGCCATTTTGCCAAAAACTTTTCAATTAAATTGGCATACGGTTTGGCTTGATCTTTCAGCTTTAATAGCTGCATCAACTGCACAGCATCATTCTGCACTTTCGGACTGTTTTTAATCAGCAATTGAGTTAAGTTTTTTTGTTCCGATTGCAACACCTGAATCGCTGACTTCAAACTTGCAGCATCATTTTTTTGCTGCGCGTATTGTGTCTGTGCAAGTTCTAAAGTTTGCTTCTGAGTTTGAATATTTTGTTCTAACTGCTCAATCTGCTGGCTCAGTTGAACTTTTTCCTGTTCAAGCTGTTCAATATCATCATGCTGATTTTGCTGTTGAATTTGCGCTGCTTGTAGCTGCACAGTTTGTTTTTGCTGTTCTATACGGGAAATATTTTTCGCTAATTGTTCACTTTGCGCCAACATTTGCATTTTTTGCTGTTGCTGCTTCTCCACCTGAATTTTGATCAATTCAAATTGCTGTTGCACCTGTTGTTGCTGTGCTTTCAAAGCACCCACAGTTTGGCTTTGATCTTGGTTTTGCTGTTCTTGCTGCTGTAATTGTTCGCTCTGCTGTTCGTATTGCGCTTGCAAGGTTTCAATTTGCAATTCAATCAGCTGTAATCGTTCTTTGGTTTGTAATTTCTGTTGTTCTAACTGCGTTAAAGTCGAGGTATTTTGTTGTAATAAAGACTGTTTTTGTTCCAGTGTCATTTTCAATTCAGACAGTTTTTTCTCTGCCTGTTGCCATTCGTTTTGCAAAGGCGTGGACTGTTGAATCAGACGTTGAAATAATTCACTGGTTGCCGTTAAGTCATGTTCTAAAGTACTCAGTTCCGAGCGAACCAACTTAAAGCTTTCACCCAAGGCATTCATCTGCAAGGTATATTCTTGCTGCAAACGGCTGCTTTGCTCACATTGAAACGACAGCACTTCAACTTTGATGGTACGAATCTGGGTTTCAAGTTCTTTATATTGCACGGCTGTTTCAGACTGACGTTTTAGCGTTTTTAGCTGTGACTTCAGTTCCGAATTAATATCTTCCAAACGCGATAGATTCTGCGTGGTGTGATCGAGATGCAATAAAGTTTCACGACGACGCGCCTGATAACGTGAAACACCCGCAGCTTCCTCAATGAACACGCGCATTTCATCAGGTTTGGCATCGACCAAACGGTTAATCATGCCTTGTTCAATAATCGAATATGAACGTGGCCCTAAACCTGTACCCAGAAAAATATCGGTAATATCACGACGACGGCATTTTGTGCCATTTAAGAAATATTCAGACTTGCCATCTCGGTTGACCTGACGACGTACTGCCAATTCATTGTAAGCGTTGTATGTGCCACCAAGCTTGCCATAGGTATTATCAAAGCGCAGTTCAACACTCGCCATACCCACAGGCTTACGTTTGACTGTCCCTGTGAAAATGACATCCTGCATGCTACCGCCACGCAGTTGCCGTGCACTCGATTCCCCCATGACCCAACGAATGGCATCAATCACATTGGATTTACCACAGCCATTTGGCCCAACCACAGCGGTACGATTCGCCTTGAAATGTAAAGTCGTACTATCGGCAAAAGATTTAAAGCCGGAAAGTTTTAAGCTGCTTAAACGCATAATGTCCTGATCAACGTCGTGAACGTCTTGCCCATGCAAGTTCGATTTGTTTCATCCGTGTTAGAGATTCCAACACAAGGTTGCGCAAGTGTCGACAAAAATCGTCCATAAATAAAGTAGCTTGTTGTGATTTTCGGATTAAAACTGCATCAGTCACCAACTTAAACAATTCAAATGATTCTTGTAGCTCACGACGAGAGGTATTTAAGGTTAAAAAATAGCTGCGACGCAATGACGGCAGTAACTCTTGATAGAATTTCATTAAATAGGGATTACTGACCATATCTTGTTGTTGTGCCATACCTTGAAAAATTAAATCATAAAATTTTTCAGTATGTCCCTGACGGGTTTCTTCATGCAATTGTGCCAATAATTCTTGAATTTTTTCGGCTTCATGCGTGCGCCAAGCTTCTGCCATACGCTGAACAATTTGCCCCAAGAGCAAAGCACTCATATCAAATAAAGCACGCACTTGTTGCGCAGACATTTCTGAAACGATCGCACCACGGCGTGGGTAAATTTCAATCAACTGTGTACGTTCTAATAGCAGTAATGCTTCGCGTACAGAACCACGGCTGACATCGAGTTCAGCCGAAATTCGCAACTCTTGAATGCGTTCACCTTCTACCAGTTCGCCACGAATAATTTGCTCACTAATATGTTTGGCAATTTTTTCGGACAAACTCTCCTTACCCTGTTCGTGCATACTATTCCTATCTTGTTTTTATAAGATGCAATCGAAAAACGGTCATAAATACTGACTGATATTCTCTTTTACTCAATTGTAACCCTAAAGAAAATGACATTGTCAGACAATTTTTAAGTCTATACAGTCAATCTAAAAAAATTAAAGAGCTCACGTGAATAAAAAGATCATGAGCATCCGAAAAATAGAGCTAAATTCTATTTTTAATCCTTTTTCTTTTTTGACCATTGAATGAAAAAAGCATGCTAATCAAACACCTGAGCAACACAGCATCATGAAATACCCCAAAGAAGCCAGTGACTTGATCATCGTGCAGCTTAATCCATCTATTTTGATTTTAATTTACAAGGTTAAAAATAGCTCGAAAAGCCTTGGTAAATAAAATATAAACCAACGACGGTTAACAGACAGGCAAAACATCTTTTCAGCATGGCTGGCGATAACTTATGTGCCACTTTAGCGCCAAATTTAGCTGTGATAAAGCTCATCACGCTAATGCCAATAAAAGCATAAATATGTACATAACCAATGCTATGCGGCACTTCAACGGCTGAATTTGAACCAAACCACATAAAGCCTAATGCACCCGCAATTGCAATCGGTAAACCTCCTGCTGCCGACGTTGCCACTGCTTTTTGAATCACCACACCATGACGATTTAAATAAGGCACGGTAAGACTGCCGCCGCCAATACCAAAAATAGCCGATGCAATACCAATCCCACCACCTGCAAGCATTTGCATACCTTTGGTAGGTAAATGGCGAGAAGGATCAACCGGCTTGCTTGCACCATTAAACATGCCATATCCCACCCAAAGCGCAAAAAATCCGATCAGTAATTGCAAACCCTGACCCGACATATAATCCGCAATACCCGCCCCTAAAAATGAACCAAAAGCCAAACCCGGTGCTAAATTACGAAATACATCCCACATCACAGCACCACGTTTATGATGTGCTGAAACAGAGCTAATCGAGGTCACAATAATTGTTGCTAAGGACGTACCCACAGCCAAATGCATAATCACCGAAGGATCATAATGTAACTGTGTGAATACAATATATAAAATAGGGACAATAATGAGTCCGCCACCGACACCAAATAGGCCAGCAGCAAAACCCGCCATTGCACCAATCAACAAATATATGATTAACTCCATGATTCACATTCCACTGCTGCTTAGATTTAAATGGATTTAGAGACTCGACAACTGCAAAAAATCCTCGATGACGCGCATCAGTGCCCTGAAGTGTTAATACTAAAACCCGTCACAACGTCAACCAATGATGATGTACGTGAAATTGCACTTAAAGGCATTCACAGCGTTTTAGTCTGTAGCACAAAGCAAACTCAAGGTCGTGGACAACGTCAACGACAGTGGGTATCCCCTGAAGGCAATATCTATTTAAGCACATTGCTCAATACACGAACACCCATTGATGGGCGGCTTGCCCTTGAAATTGCATTAAATATTTTGCAAATGCCAAGGCTTAAAGCTTTAGACCTACAAGTCAAATGGCCAAATGATCTTTATAGTACACAAGGTAAATGGGGCGGAATTTTAGTTGAACCGCTTTCCCCACATCAAGTGATTGTTGGTGTTGGCATCAATCTTGCTCCCATCCCCAAAGAAAATATTGACCAGCATGCCACCTCACTTCGTGAGTTAGGGCTCAATGATATTTCTCGTACTGAATTGATTGCCGAGTTATATATTGCGATTCAACAGGCCAGTGAATGGTTTGATCATCATTGTTACAACCTTGCTGCCCGTTTTAACCACTATGCGGCATTTAAAAATCAAGCTGTTGAATTTGAACATCATTCAGGGCTTTGCTCAGGTATTTTTATTGGCATTCAAGATGATGGTGCGGTGAACATTGAAACCAGCGAAGGTTTACAACAATTTTATCAAGGGCGCTTACGTCGCTTAGAAACCTCTCTTTAGAGAAATGCAATGAAGAATTTATGGTTAGATATTGGCAATACGCGGCTCAAATATTGGATTACCGATAATAATCAAGTGATCGAACATGCCGCAGAAATGCATTTGCAGTCTCCAGCAGATTTACTTTTAGGTCTGATTCAACACTTTAAAGCACTGAAATTGCACAATGTAGGCGTGTCTTCGGTACAAGACAAAAAGAATAATGACCGTATTCAACGCATCTTAAAAAGTCTCAACATTCCTGTGGTCTTTGCCAAAGTTCATGCCGAATATGCAGGTTTAAATTGCGGTTATGATGATACTACTCAACTGGGAATTGATCGTTGGCTGCAAGTTTTAGCAGTCGCAAATGACCCTGAGCAAAATTATTGCATCATTAGTTGTGGCACGGCTTTAACCATTGACCTTGCTGATGGTTTACAGCATTTAGGTGGCTATATTTTACCGAATCTATATTTGCAACGCGATTCACTGATTCAAAACACCAAAGGCATTAAAATTCCTGATGCGGCTTTTGATGAACTTACACCGGGACGCAATACCATTAATGCAGTGCATCACGGTATTGTTTTAGGCTTGGTCAGTGCAATCGAAAAAGTGTTGCAACAATCACCCCGAAAATTAATCTTAACCGGTGGTGATGCTGCTTTATTTGCCAAGTTTCTTGCACCATATCAGCCGAACATTGAGCCAGATTTGTTGCTCAAAGGCTTACAGACTTTTATTCAACATCATCCCGAAGCCAGTATTGGCTGAAGTAATGTCCACAATTGCGGAAATTCGGTAAATCCATCTTGACGCCTAAAATGTCCCGCTTCTTTTACCACGTGTATTTGGGCATTCATAAAATGCCCAAATTGTAATGCGAGTGCCGGTGAAATATAAGGATCATTACTGGACAGCAATTGTAGTCTCAAAGGCATTTGGGTTTGCAACAAACCACTATCCAAGCGTGCCTGTGCGATAAAATCATCTAACTCAGGTACGTTTTGTAGCTTGGACTTAAATCCAGAAACAAAGATTCCCGCTTTAATTTTCTGACCTTTATTTTTAAAATGTTGATTCAAATAATGCAATACACTGATACCAGCTAAACCGTGTGCAACAATAATTGTATTTTGATCCAACTCACGAATTTGCATGTGCAACGCCTGTTGCCAATGCTGAAATTCAGGTCGATTGGATTCAGGCAACACGATACGTTTAGAAATATGCCCTGCCTGTTGTATGTTCTGGCTAAGCCACGGAAACCAATGATCAGTGCTAGACGCTTGATAACCATGAATGATATAAACTTTCTTTTGCGGCATGTTCATAAGCACTTATTTTTCTTATTAGAATTGGGAAATAACAGCCTAAAATAGTGTGCTTTTTTACCAATAAAACATATGAGTGTTTTGTAATTTTACCCTTTTCTATATGTAAATTAGGATTAAAATAATTCCTGCACTTGTCTTATCACAGTCGCAATGACTACAAATAAAAAAGGCGCATTAAGCGCCTTTTTTACAAGAATCAAAAGATTATTTCTTCTGATCATTGCCACCGAACAATGGTCCCATACCGCCACCACCGCCGAATTGTTTTTGCATACCACTGAGTGATTTCATCATTTTTGCCATACCTGACGGATTGGCAAATTTCTTCATCATTTTCGCCATTTGCGCATGCTGTTTAATCAATTTATTGACTTCAACCACATCCATACCACAGCCTGCTGCAATACGTTTTTTACGGCTTGGGTTCATCAAGTCTGGGTTACGGCGCTCTTTGACGGTCATCGATTGAATAATCGCTTCCATCTTTTTCACTTGCTTTTCAGGATTCGCTTGTGCAATTGCATCTTGAACACCTGAATTACTCATGCCCGGCAACTTGTCTAAGAAGCCCATCATGCCGCCCATTTTATTCATTTGTTCAAATTGCATCAGCATATCTTCAAAAGTGAAGTTTCCGCCTTTTTGCAATTTTTTCGCCATTTTTTCGGCTTTTTCTTTGTCAACTTTGCGTTCAAGCTCTTCGACTAAAGAAAGGACGTCACCCATACCCAAGATACGTTGTGCAATACGCTCAGGATGGAATGGCTCTAAAGCATCGAGCTTTTCGCCCATACCCAAGAATTTGATTGGCTTACCGGTAATGGCACGAACAGAAAGTGCTGCACCACCGCGGGCATCACCATCAGTTTTGGTTAAAATTACACCTGTCAGCGGTAAAGCATCATTAAAGGCTTTTGCAGTATTTGCCGCATCCTGTCCCGTCATGGCATCGACCACGAACAAAGTTTCAGTTGGATTGATGGCTGCGTGAAGCTCTTTAATTTCGTCCATCATGTCTTCATCGACATGTAAACGACCTGCGGTATCGACAATTAAAACATCAGCAAACTGAATTTTTGCTTGTTCAATCGCACGCGTAACGATGGTAATTGGCTTTTCATCGGCAGTCGATGCAATGAAATATGCGCCAACTTCGCCCGCCACAGTTTCTAGCTGTTTAATAGCTGCTGGACGATAAACGTCGGCAGAAACCATCGCGACTTTTTTCTTTTGGCGTTCTTGTAAAAAGCGTGCCAGTTTAGCTGCGGTGGTGGTTTTACCCGCACCTTGTAAACCAGCCAGCAAGACCACAACAGGTGGCTTTGCCGCAAGGTCGAGGCTTTCATTCGCCGCGCCCATCATTTTTGTTAATTCGTCATGGACGATTTTTACGAAAGCTTGGCCTGGTGATAACTGAGTCATCACTTCTTGACCCAATGCTTCTTCCTTAACTTTCGCGATGAATTCACGAGTTACAGGTAACGCAACATCGGCTTCAAGAAGTGCCATACGTACTTCACGTAACGTATCTTTAATATTGTCTTCGGTTAGCTGCCCTGAGCCAGTAACATTTCTTAAACTCTGCGTGAGTCGTTCTGTTAAGGTATCAAACATTGCAAAATCCGCTTAAAATAGCCAGTAGCAAAAAAATCTTTCTTAAAATAGAAAATTTATGCATAAGATGCTATAGGATACTGTAGTTCGCATAGAATTTATATAAATGAATATTCATCATCCTGAAAAAGGTTTGACATGATCAGTCTCCCCTTGGTTTACACGATCTTAGCATTAATCGCTTATACCACCTCTTTTTGGTATTTGTTTATCCACTTAATGTCAAAACGTGATCCAAACCATTGGTTTGTCGGGCTAGTACTGGGCTTGGGATTACTGTTACATGTCGGTGTTCTATATAACGATATGTTGACGCCCTTAGGTGTAAATTATGACGTGTTTGTCTTACTGTCATTTACATCTGGACTCATGTTGTTGCTCAGCTATATTTTCAGTGCCTTCCGTCCAATTCTCGCGTTGAATTTAATCGGCATCCCTGTTGCCGCGACGGGCTTAATCTTAGGTTTTGCCTTAAGTAAACAAAATCAATTTATTGAACAACATTCGTTTGGTTTAGACGTGCATATTATTTTGTCTTTATCTGCCTATGCGGTTTTACTCATGGCAACCATACAAGCGGTGATTTTATGGTTCCAAGATCGTGAATTAAAGAACAAACAGAAAAAACGCTTTTGGGTCAATTTACTGCCCTCTTTTCAAGCCATGGAATCGTTGTTGTTTGATTTAATCATTACTGGTTTCATCTTACTGACCATCGCTTTAGGTTTTGGCTTTTTTACCATTGAAGATTTCTTTGCGCAACATTTAGCGCATAAAACTGCCTTTAGTATCGTTTCATGGTTTGTCTATGGTGCATTGCTGATTGGTCATTACAAGTTTGGCTGGCGTGGTCAAAAAGCCATTCGTTTTACTTTAATTGGTTTTATGTTACTTGCCATTGGGTTTATTGGTTCTAAGTTTATTTTAGAAATGGTTTTGGAACGATAAATACTGTCTTGCTCTCATGGGTTTGAGCTATTTTGACATCGGCTAACAGCCACTATTGATTTAATACAATTGATCTAGGCACAAAATACATTCGACAGATCATCCAGTAACCCATCTTTCTAATTCAACATAGATGCGACTTGGATTTATTGTCGTATATAAAGAATTATTTTATAAAAACTTTGAAAATACAGTGAATTAAAGAATGGATATTATCAAACCCTATACTCAGGTTGTCTTTCGTGGTTTAGGACAAATCATGTTACAAGGCAATGCCATGACGGGGCTTTTATTTGCCTTAGGTATAGCAATACATTCCTTAAGTTTAGCTGGTGCTGCGATTCTTGGTGCAGTGATTGGTACGCTTTGGGCAAAACTATGCAAATATCCTGTCGCTGCAATTACAGCAGGATTATATGGTTTTAACAGTGCCTTGGTCGCTATTGGGGTCAGTTATTTCTACTCATTTTCTATACTGACTTTTGGTTTACTGATATGCGGTAGTATTTTTGCGACATGGATCATGCATGTTATGCAAACCTATCAACTCAAGCCTTATACCTTTCCTTTTGTTTTAACCCTATGGTTAATCTTTGCAGTCGTACCGCAACAAGTCATGGACTTGCCTCTAGTGACCTTCGGCTCATCCGATATAAACGGCATTTTACAAGGTTTTGGACAGGTGATGTTTCAGTCCAATAGCTGGACAGGTCTCATTTTTATCTTGGCAATATGTGTAAACAATGTCAAACATGCAATATGGGCAGTTGTTGCTGCAACATTGGCAATGAGCTTGGCTTTTTTATTGCAGTGGTCAAATACAGAAATTGTTGCAGGCATGTATAGCTACAATGCTGTCTTAGCAGCTCTTGCTGTTTTATTATTAACCCCACAAAAATGGCTCTGCGTATTGGCTATTCTTCTCTCAGTTGTCTTTACCAAACTGATGTTTATCCTGTCATTACCTGCCTTGACCTTTCCCTTTATTTTGGCAATATGGTGTGTGGCATGGGGGATTGATTTCTCTCGGAATCGCCAAAAAACAGCTTAGAAGATTGAACAGCCTTTTTGTAAAAATGAATTTATATCAAGGCTGTTATTGATGAAATTATTTTTACCGATATCACTAACGGCATCTAGCATCCTTCATCAAACGGCTTTTGCTAGACAACCCCTTTAAAAATGCGTATAACGCATTTTTCCCTATTTAGGTCTGACACATTGAAACTCATTCTTGCACCCATGGAAGGCTTAACCGATCCTATTATGCGTGATGTACTGACGCATATCGGCAGCTTTGACTGGTGTGTCACTGAGTTTATTCGTGTCACCAATTCGGTCTTACCAGACCACGTTTATCATAACTATTGCCCTGAATTACTGACCGAAGGTAAAACTGCGGCAGGCACTCCCGTACATGTACAATTTCTAGGCAATGATCCTGAAATGCTGGCAGCCAATGCAGTCCGTGCTGTCGCACTTGGCGCACCTGCCATTGATATGAACTTTGGTTGTCCTGCCAAAACAGTCAACCGCCACCGTGGTGGTTCCGTGCTGTTAGATGAGCCTGAAGTGGTGCATCAACTGGTAAAAGCCGTTCGCGATGCTGTACCCTAGTCATATTCCTGTATCCGCAAAAATGCGTTTAGGCTATATGGACAGAAACTTTACTTTAGAAAATGCGCACGCGATTGAAGATGCAGGTGCCGCTTGGGTAACCGTACATGCTCGGACCAAAGCCGAAGGTTATACGCCCCCTGCATTTTGGGATCAATTAAGCCCCATTCGTGAAGCACTTAAAATTAATGTGATTGCCAATGGTGAAATTTGGACCAATAGCGATGCCAAACAATGTCGTTTAGAGTCAGGTTGTGACGATTTAATGATTGGTCGTGGTGCAGTCACCACCCCTGATTTGACCCGATGTATCCGCCAAAATTTAGATGAACCACTCATCACATGGGATGAACTTTTAGCCCTACAAATTCGTTTCTTACACGGCCCTTATAAAAAAGAAATTAATATGGTGGGACGCTATAAACAATGGCTTGGGATGATGTCCAAGCATTATCCTGAAGCAAAAATGCTATGGAATGAAGTTAAACGTATCAAGCAACTGAATGAAATTATTGACAAGCTGCAAACCACTTCAGCTTAATCGAATATTCCTAGACGCTATCATTTAAAGCCTATTTGAAGACTCTCACTATAGGCTTTAAATTACGTCATTTATAATCAACTTTTACCTTTTCGCTCTTGCAAATTGGCGACATGTAAGCGGTCTGTTTTCCAAGACTTTTCCAAAATTTCTTTTTCAATCCGCTGTTGAATCCGTTTCAGTTTCATTGCTGGAATAACCTCATCTTTAAAACCTTTGACATATTCAGTCCACGCCTTTCCTCTAAATACATTCGCAGGCATTGCTGTTTTAAATTCGCAATCGGGCATAAATACAATCACAGAATGTAAATATTCAGCTGTAATAATATCGCTCAGCACTGCTTCTAAAACCTTTTGATGTTTATAGTTTTGATGCAGTGGATTTTGAAATTTATAACTGTTCTTAAAGATTTTTTGTGTCCACATTTTTTGGCGCTCACCACCAAAAATCCAGCCTTTATAATTTTTGGTTTCGATAATAAAAATGCCATACGGACTCAGTAAAATATGATCAATTTGTGTAGTTCCGGCATTGTTCATCGGGCAAAGTACAATTATTGAGTAAAATATAATCTTCTGTTAAGTATTTCTTTGCATGGATACTTACAGCAAACTCACCAAATTTTCCTTTTAGAACAGGCTTGAAGGCTTTAAAAATGCCTAGCCCAACAAAAAGTAGAATCATCCACCAAAAGGTTGAAAATAATTGACCGAATATTGTTTCCATATTTTTTTAATGTCTTCAATTTTAGACAGAATAATAGCTGTTTTTTGATTTTGATTATTGTTTTTCTAAACCAAGTAAAATTTCTTTATTATTCAAACCACCTGCAAAGCCGACCAATTTCCCATTTACGCCAACAACTCGATGGCACGGCGCAACAATTGAAATTGGATTTTTCCCGTTGGCTGCACCCACGGCACGAACCGCTTTGATATTCCCCACTTGCTCAGCAATATCACGATAACTTCGAGTTTCACCAAAAGGAATACCCAGTAAAGCTTGCCACACTTTCTTTTGAAACACAGTCCCTTCAAAATCTAAAGGCAAATCAAATTGCTGCCTTGTTCCGGCAAAATATTCACGCAATTGCTTTTGCGTTTCTAACAAAATGGGATGATTCACCTGTTCGATCAATTCTGCTAAGCGGACACGTTTTGGATTTTCATTTTCCCAAAGCACGGCAACCAAGGCATTTTCTGTCGCCACTAATTTTAAAATACCGACAGGAGAAGGCATTTCCATAAAAGCGAGTTTCATTGTCTTCTCCGACGGCGAAATAAATGATCAAGATTTTATGATGATGACAGTTTCATCAACACTAATCCAGCAATAATCAAAACGGCAGCCAACATACGCATGGCAGATGCAGGCTCACCCAAGATCAAAATTCCGACCAGAAATGAACCGACTGCACCAATGCCTGTCCAAATGGTATACGCAGTGCCGAGCGGTAAAGTGCGCATTGCATAAGCCAGCAAAGCAAAACTCAAAATCATAAAAACGATGGTAATAATACTGGGTGTAAGCCGTGTAAAACCTTCCGAAAGTTTCATGGCATATGCCCACACAATTTCAAAAAGTCCCGCGAATATCAGTAAAATCCAAGCCATGACGACTATGCTCCAGTTCATTAGAGTCAGGTCGTCCTGACGAATTGTCTTGGCTAAATAAAAAATACGCCAAGGGAGGTCGTTCCTCCTACAATTGATCATTATATAAATGATGAGTTTAAATGGGGACAATTTTTACATCTTTTGACTCACTGCTTATGTTAAAAAATACGACTGGCATTGACCAATCGTATTTTCTTAATCACAAAAAGCTGATCTAAAATTTAAAACGAATACCTGCACCGTAGAACCACTCATTTTCAGAAGACGATGATTTCTGCCAAGCCGTTTCTTGAACACCTTTGTTATATCCGTATGCCACATCCATAAAAGGCATGACCTTTTTATTGATCTCATAACGTGTTTCCAAACCCACTTGTACTGAGTTTAAACCGGTCTTTTTGGCATAGTTGGAATCATCACTCAACACGATATTCATATCCAAATAAGGCTGAATAATCAGTTTTTGCGTGAGCAATAAATCACGTTCAGTTTCTAAATTAAAAGAAACTTGACGGTCTTGCCCGATATATAAATAAGCATCGGTTTCAAAAAAATACGGCGCCATACCATGAAGACCCAATACAGCATCGACTTGATCTTGATCAACTTCACGATTTGGGTCATTGCGATAACGAATACCTGCCTGTACATCCCAAAAATCAGCAACATTTCGGCTATATAACAGTTTGGCATCATATTTGGCTTGCTGTGATTCGGCTTTATCGGCATGGACTTTGATAAAAATTTTATTTTCATCCGTCCCAATTCGGGTCTCAAGTTCTGACTTTAAAACAGCCTGACCATCATCTTTACGCAACCATTTACTTTGCAGTGTTGTCTGTTGATAAATCTGTCCACCATGTTCTTTTAAATGCGCTGCATGATCCAACTGATGATCCGATTTATGATCAAAGTCATCTGAGTTTGAATGCGCCTGTTGTATAGGTTGCATCTGTTTTTCTTCAGTAACGACTTGAGGTGCTATCGACATTTTTTGATGCTGTGAATGATCCACAGGAATTTCTTCTGATGGCTGAGTCTTCGGTTCAGACATCGACATAGCATGATGTCCTTCGTGAGCAAAACTCTGTCCGCTCAGCACCAGTAATGATGCACTCAATGTGCTCATCGCAAATAAATTAATGCTGCGCATGTGAGTCTCCTTGCTGTGCTGGACTTGAGGTAGAAGGTGTCGTTGCTGCTTGATTTCCATCTACATTCGCCACAATCATTTTGCTCATCATGCCTGATGACATGTGGTAAAGCAGATGACAATGGATTGCCCATTCGCCTAGCTCATCCGCGGTTAACAACGCGGTCACGGTTTTACCCGGTGGCACAATCAGGGTATGTTTATTCGGCATATCACTGCTACTTTGCCCATTTTCCAGCTGCATAAACATGCCATGTAAATGCATCGGATGCGCCATCATACTGTCATTGATAAATTTCAAACGGATGCGTTCACCATATTTCACCTGCAAAGGTTCTACTTCAGTGAATTTCTTGCCATTGATGGTCCAAATATAACGCTCCATCGTTCCACCCAAACGAACCTCGAGTTCTCGTTCTGCTGGACGGGTGTCTTTTTGCGGGGTTAAAGATTTTAAATCACTGTATTGCAGTGCTTTATGACCTGCTGGTGTGGAAGCATTAGCCCAACCATAGACTGGTTGTTCCTTATCATCCACTGTTGGTTTCGCTGCTGCATGTGCTGAATGATCCATCTGCTGCTTTTGCTTAGAATCAGACTTGGCTTGGTGTTGTGAATGGTCATGCAACTTCGGCATGGTTCATTTGCGAATGATCCATTAGCGCAGGCTCATGTTTCATCATGGAATGATCCATTTTTTCATGATTCATTTGGCTATGATTCATTTTGACTATGATCCATCTTGCCATGATCACCCGAAGAACCATGCCCCATATCTTCCATCGTCAGCAAGGCGCGTGGACGCGCTTTAGGCATATGAATCGCATGTGTCTGTGCAATGGCTTCATTATGCAATGTACCAATTGCAAATCCACTGCGGTCAATCGACTCTGCTTCAATTTGGTAATGATTGGCTTTTGGCTCCACCACTACATCATAGGTTTCCGCAGTCCCTATACGAAACTCATCAACCACAACGGGTTTAACCGGCTGACCATCGGCACTCACCACGGTCATTTTTAAATTTGGAATATTGACATCATAAAATGACATCGCGGAGGCATTCACAAAACGCAGTCGGACTTTTTCATTCGGTTTAAACATACCCGTCCAGTTTTGTTCAGGCGTTTTACCGTTCATTAGAAAGGTATAACCAGTAACATCAGACAAATCTGTTTTTAACATACGCATTTGATTCCACATGGAACGATCCTGCCATGTGCTTTTTAAACCATCGCGTTTCACCTGCTTTAAAACATCGGCTACAGTTTCACGTTCGTTTTGATAGTACTCTGCTGATTTTTTCAGATTTTTCATAATCTGATCGCTGGTCGATTCATGAAAATCGGACAGCATCACCACATAATCACGATCAGTTTGTTCATGTGCTGCAACGGGCTTTTTATCTTTCGGATAAATCACCAAAGCACCATATAAACCATCCTGTTCCTGTCCTTTTGAATGGGCGTGATACCAATAGGTGCCATTCTGACGCACTTTAAAACGATAGATAAAATCGCTTTGCGGCTTAATTCCTTTAAATTGGTTAAAACCGGGTACGCCATCCATTAAACCGGGCAGCAATAAACCGTGCCAGTGAATAGAAGAATCTTTATTTTTTAGCTTATTATGCACATGAATAACGGCTTCATCGCCTTCTTCAAACTCTAAAAGCGGTGCAGGAAATTGACCATTCACGGTAATACGCTTGAGTGGCTTACCTGTAATGTTGACCGTCTGTTCATCAATATTCAGATGATATTCTTTAACTGCGGCAAACACCCAAGATGATGAAAGCAGACATATGCCCACAAGGAGGCTTTGACTTAATTTGATAGACATGACTTAACCTGTAATTTAAAAATGAAAATGTTTTTTAAATCGAGATTAAGCTTTAGGAGGACGTAAAATTTGCTGCCAGAAACCGCTTAAATGCTGGGCTGAATAATCAAAATTGAGCTGTTGTAACTGTTGGATTTTTTCTGCACTAAATAATTTTACCGTTTGTGCATCTAACCAAGTGCTTACACTCTGACAATGCAACTGCACGCAATCATTACAACTTGAATGCTGCATTTGATCCTTGACTGAAGGATGACAATCTTGATCAGGTTGGATTTGAATATGCGCTGAAGAATCGTGTTTTAGCTGGGCTTGTAAAGTCTGTGCCTCATGACAATTGGACATTGCCAACATTTCTGCGCTATGACTCTGTTTAACATTCGACTCAATCATCATTTGCTGATGCATAGGTTTGACTGAAGCCAAGGCAGCACTACTCCACCCAATGACAAAAGCCATCAGGAACACAAACCAAGCTTGTTTGCGTAATTGAGTCAGCACACATCCTTCCTTTAAGTCAGTCGAAGAGAAAATAAATCACGATATTTTTTATCTACTTCTTATCACAGCATAACCAACAATAAAATTATATTCAATTTTTTTAATTGACATGCAACAACGCATCACCCGATATTGGATGCGTATTAAAACAATACCGTTATTTTTTAAACAGCTTTATTTTTAAGCAAAGATCAATAAACAAGCATATTATCCAATGCCTTAACAATGTAAAAAAGGACTCAATCGAATCCTTTTTATACATTTAATGTCTAATTATTCAACGATTAACAGCCAATCGTTTGTAAAACAAGCAATCTATCCATACAGTTATCTACATAGATATCCATATATTTACCCATAATGTTATCCACAATATAGCTGCAATTCATACAAACTAATTAGATATTTACAGCACCTACTTTCGCCAGTTCAGAACGCATTTCATCAATCACCGCTTTATAATCAGGTTGACCAAAAATGGCTGAACCTGCCACAAACATATCGGCACCGGCTTCAGCAATCTCGCGAATATTTGCAGGTGTGACACCACCATCGACTTCAAGGCGAATATCACGACCTGAGGCATCAATCATTTTGCGTGCTTGACGAAGTTTATCTAAAGTCATTGGAATGAATTTTTGTCCACCAAACCCCGGGTTTACGCTCATCAATAACACTTGATCGACTTTATCCAAAACATAATCCAGATAATGTAATGGTGTCGCAGGGTTAAAGACCAAACCGGCTTTCGCGCCACCCGCTTTAATCAACTGTAAAGAACGGTCAATATGCTGGGTTGCTTCAGGGTGAAAAGTAATAATATCTGCACCGGCATCCAAAAAATCACCAATCATACGATCGACTGGTGAAACCATAAGATGTACGTCAATCGGTGCTTTAATACCATATTTTTTCAATGCCTTACAGATACCTGCACCAAAAGTCAGATTCGGTACGTAATGGTTATCCATCACATCAAAATGCACAACATCTGCACCTGCAAGAAGCACATTGTCGACTTCTTCGCCTAAGCGAGCAAAATCAGCAGATAAAATTGATGGTGCAATTAAATATGGCTTGGACATAAGAAGAACCTGACTATGTATGCAAATTGATTTTTCACATTATAACAAATTGAACCTGAATACTGTGATGCAATCCTGATGCGATTCAATTTATTCAGCGTTCTAAATATGCAATATTGTGTTCTATTTTTTTACTGTAGCCACTTTCTGAATCTGTTACTTTGACAGACCATCACAAGGTCAATACAAATGAAAAGCCATACTCAAATCAGCACGACTGAAGCTGCTCGCATTGCCAAACGCTTACTCAACCATTGGAAACATAAATTTGAAGTGGCTGAAACTGAAGCTGATTTTACTATTTTTATGCCCGATGCGACCATTCAACTGATGCCACAGCCCGATGCGCTATTGGTCTCCATTGACAGCACGCTCGAAGACCTCAGTCATTTAGAACAGGTGGTTTTAGATCATTTAAGCCGTATGGCACAACAAGAATTTACTGCGACATGGCAACATCAATAAATCATAAAGGGAGAATTATATTCTCCCTTTATTTTCAACACACTTAGACAGCATAACTACGTATAAAATTATGCGTCGAGTTGCACCGCATGAAACTGTAAATGCTCATCGATAAAACTTTGAATAAAATAATAACCGTGGTCATAGCCTGCATGTTCACGCAAAGTTAAATGCTGCCCCACTTGCGCGCAGACCTGCTGAAATAATGCCGGATTCAATTGTGCATAAAATTGATCTTGCCGTCCTTGATCAATCAGAATCTCTTTAAATAAAGCACCTTTTGCTAGCACTAAAGCGCTTGCATCATGTTTTTTCCATTCCGCTTGATCGGCACCTAAATAATGAGAAAATGCTTTTTCGCCCCATGGGCATTGGCTCGGGGCACAAATGGGTGCAAAAGCTGAAACCGATTTAAATTTTTCTGGATATTTCAATGCGAGGGTTAATGCACCATGACCGCCCATAGAATGCCCGAAAATACCGACCTTATGCGCTTGAATTGGAAAATTATGGCTCACCAAATCATAAAGTTCTTCAACAATAAAACTTTCCATTTGATAATGTTCAGCCCACGGCGCTTGGCTTGCATTGATATAAAATCCTGCACCTTGACCTAAATCCCAAGAATCCCCTTGTGCGACATGTTCACCTCTTGGCGAGGTATCTGGACTAATCAAGATAAAACCCAACTGTGCGGCTAAGCGTTGAGCATGGGCTTTAATGGCAAAAGTTTCTTCTGTACAGGTTAAACCCGCCAAATAAAAAAGTGTCGGACAGGCTTGTCCAAGTAAAGCTTGCGGTGGCAAAAAAATACCGAATTTTGCTTCACCCTTGAGCACCTTAGAATTAAAAGCATAAATGCGCTGTTCACCATCAAAGCATCGATTATGTTGAATTAATTCCATGTGCATATTTCCTTTCTTTTATTGGGTTTGAACACTTAACTCTGGTATTTCTACTGTTTTTGTATCGGTCTTGCTCACAACGGGAAATAAGCGTTGTTCCAATTGTGGCAACATAAATTCCATGTTCTTACCAATCGACCATTGTGGTTCAGAAGCTTCAAAACCTTGAGCCGACTCCCACTGCGCCACCGTTGCTTTCGCTTGCTCAAATGCTGCACTAACCGAAGTCTGCTCTCGCATCGCCTGATCAAAAAAAGCACGTCCAAAATACGTATAATCCGCTTCATTTGAACAACCAAAAGAGGCACGATCTGCGGCAGATGCAGTAATAATTAAGGTATTATCATCTTGTAATGCAGGGACAAAACTGCCTGAATAACATGCAGAAATCACAATGATACGCCAGCGAATCCCTGACTTATCTAAAGCATCTTTTAACCATTTGGGATCAACATCATTTAAATCGATTGGTGCATTTTCCATTTCAAACTGATTCGGCAAACCATGAGAGGTCATGTATAAAAATAATACATCACTTTCTCGGTTCATTTGCTGTCCAATTCTACGCAACGCCAAATCCATACTGGTGCGTGAAGCGATGGGGATTTTAGTTCGTGTTGTCGGATTATTAATTAACACCAATGAGCGACCAAAAGTTCCAAAACGCGTATCAAACTGTTCTTTAATGCGTTCAACTTCTGACTTAAACACGTCTTGATAGCCTGCCCCTGCCACACCTAAAAAATACCAATGCGATTGCGCAAACTCACCATACTGAACGGATTCTAGAGATTTATTCAGTACCTGACTTTGGGCATAAAAGGCATCTTCCGCGAACGTCGGGGGAGTTTCTTCGACTTTCCAAATGGGTTGACTTTTAACAGATATTTGCCAAACCACAAGGGTAAACAGGGTTGCAGCAACAATCAGTGCCCGCTCCCACCACGGCCACTTTAATTCACGCGAGAACACCCAAACGACAGCTAAACTTTGCCAAACAAACAGCACCATGAAAATCGTGGGTAAGTAGTCATAGAAGATATAAGGCAATATATCGATATAGCCTAAATACTGAATGAAACTTTGTAATAAGGCGATATGCGTGTCGAGTACCAACCATAACAATGCTGGCACTAACATTAAGCGTGGGTTATTAATCCGTTGTGACAGGAAAATCCCAACGATTAAAGCAATAAAAGGCCATAAAGCATAACTAATCAAGCCTTGAGGATTGAAATCTCCGACTTCACCCGAACTTAACCAGCTAAATAGACTATTGGCACTGCCGCCTAAAACTCCCCAAAAAATCAATTGTAAAATGGAGGGACGAACGATTTGTAAAGACCGACGCGACCCCAAAAAAAGCCACATCCCTGCAGTTTGGTTACTTTTAAAATCATGCCAAAAATTGATGGAGGGTTTGAAGTCGATCATAGGATTTCGGGTTAGCTATAGCTCGCTGATTTACAGTCTAAGTGTATGCTTGATGAGAGTTTTATCAATGCTGTTTTTAACTATATAACAAATTTATGCACAATATTGAAGCAATTATCCATCTACTCTATCAGATGAGACTGAAAGTAAGCATCAAAACGACAAGCATCACCTTGCCATTGATGATTGGGTTCTTGATTTGCCAAATAGACTGCCAGACGTGGACGCTTCACCACCACGCGTTTGGCCAGTTTTTGTGCCAAAATGAGTAAATTATCACCCAAATCCATTTCACCATCTTCAGGTAATAACATATGTAACAATTGCATCTGTTTTTTGACTTGGGCTTGTTTTTTAATGGCTTGCTGATTTTGATCACGTTGCGGAAACATCGGGTCCAAATAAACCACATCTACCGTATGATGCTGTTCTGCTTGCTGAATTAAATAATCAGCAGAATCAGAAAAAATCAAATCAATTCGCGCCACGACTGAGCTTAAAAAAGGATCATGTTCAGCATTGTTTTTACTGTCTTCAAGCAAGGTAAATAAAATAGGATGTCGTTCAAGCAAAGTGACTTCTGCACCTAAATGTGCCATCAGTAAACTATCATGACCCAAGCCTGCTGTAGCATCGATCAATTTGGGTTTTTCGCCTAAATTACATGCTCGTGCAATCATTTCCGATTTGATCGAAGCTCTTTTGAGTCGTGGAACTTCAGCTTTCCAATCCGGTTGCATCTTCATGCCATTGGCACACAGCCAAAGACCCAATTCATCTACGCACAACGCCAATTCTGGATGAAAACGTAAAAATCGAGCATTGAGTTTTTCAATGATTTCTAAATTTACCTGAACCCCACGAGAAGAAAGCACAGCCTTATAATGCTGTGCTTGTGTTTGAAACTGAGCTTCTGTAAACAAATGCATTACCAAGAAACCCAACCTGTCCACCAAGTAACCAAAATAAATAAACCAAAGCCTATACGATAGTACGCAAATGCAGTGAAATCATGTTTCGATACATAGCGGATTAATGCACGAATCACGATGAGTGCAGAAATAAATGCCACAATAATACCCACAGCGAGAACAGCCATATCATTACTATGCAAATCAGCACGCATTTTGTACATATCGAGTAAACCAGCACCCATTAATACAGGAATCCCCAGAAAGAAAGAAAATTCTGCTGCTGCTTTACGTGACACACCTAAAAATAAAGAGCCAATAATGGTTGAGCCTGAACGCGAAGTCCCTGGAACTAAGGCTAGACATTGAATCAAACCAATTAAAGTCGCTTGTTTATAGGTCAAATCTTCGACTTCTTGAGTTTCAATGCTATGCGGACGGCGTTCGGCCCACAAAATAATAAAACCACCCACAATTAAGGCAATTGCGACAGTAATCGCATTAAATAAGTAAGCCTTAATGATATCGCCAAACGTTAAGCCGACAATGACGATTGGAACTGAAGCAATAATTAAGTTAAGACTTAAACGGCGACCTTGTTCTTGACCTTTTAGACCACCAATTAAAGCGCCCCAAAGTTTGCCCCAATACTCGTAAATCACAGCCGCAATTGCACCAATCTGTACTGCAACTGCAAACATTTCTCTTTTTTCAATCGTCCAGAAATCTAAAAGTTGACCTGCTAAGATTAAATGCCCAGTACTTGAAATCGGTAGAAATTCAGTAATCCCCTCTACCAAGCCCATTATGGCCGCTTTAAACAATAATAAAAGATCCATATCTAACCTTAAGTTGCTTTAATTTGTTCTGGAATTTTTTTCCAAGCGTTATCACGTAAATACACAGGTAATGCCTGTTCAGCACTGACCCATTTTTTTTGCTCAACCTCTACGCGCGCAATGGTCGCAATATCTTGCGCAGTCGCATTTAAGTCGTTGTATTGTATTTGTTCTGGCTTAATTAAAGCTGAACCTGAACCGACCAGTTCAAATTTAACGATTTCAGTGGCATCGCTATAATTTAACAATTGCTCTGCATCAACGGCCTGCATAATGCCCTGTTGATCTAGCTGAAAACTCGCAATATACACTTCCTTCATCCGTGCATCGAGTACCGCAGTCACTGCGGTTAAACCGTGAAGACGATAGGCTGCCTGCGCTAAAGCTTGTAAGCTCGAAACAGCAACAACAGGCAAATCATTTGCCCATGCCAATGCCTGAGTGACAGCAGCATTAATGCGCACGCCACTAAAAGAACCCGGACCACGGCTAAATGCGATTGCAGTTAATTCTGATGCAGATAGAGATAGCTGAATAAATGCTTGCTCAATCATGGGAAGAATTGTTTGCGTTTGTGCTTTTGCTCGCGCATCTAATTGGAAAAATAATTCTTGAGTTTCATCTACAACAGAGACGGAACACTGCTCATTGGCAGTTTCCAATGCCAGCAATTTCATGCACAACCCTAATTAATTTAAATATAAAAAACGACGCACATAATACTCCACTCATGCCGACTAGGCGAGATTTTCCATATAAGGGATACAAAAAAGCCAAGTACAAACTTGGCTTCATACACCTGTGAAAATTAAAGTTCAACTGTTTCTAAATTTTGAAAATTCTTAAAATGTTCAGCGTAGTGCAAAGCACTCATTTTGAGTTTCACTTCGGCAGCCTGATCTAACGTTTTGACGATTTTCCCCGGTGAACCCATCACCACAGAATTATCAGGAATGATCTTGCCTTCAGGAATTAAAGCATTCGCGCCAATGATGCAGTTTTTACCAATCACAGCATGATTTAAAATAACGGAATTAATCCCAATTAATGTGTTGTCACCAATGGTACAGCCATGCAACATCGCTTGATGCCCAATCGTGACATAGCTGCCAATATGCATCTCAATGCCAGCATCGGTATGTAAAACGGCATTTTCCTGAACATTGGTAAAATCACCCAAGCTGATTTTACTGTTATCGCCACGGATCACGGCACCAAACCAAACACTGACTTGCTTGCCCATTTCAACTTGACCAAGCACGGTTGCATTTTCAGCCACCCAACCATCCCAAGGTTGATGCGTTGCTTGCGGTGCATAGCCATTAAATTTATACATCATGTTTTTATCTTCCTTGATCTACTTACCACGTTTAATCTTACTGCCATGAAAAGCGGGCGAATTTAATAAAAAAGGCCATTCTTTCTGATAATTCAACCCATACTGAAATAATGAAACCAACATCCGTGCAGTCAAACCCCAAACGATTTCATTTTCCACCCGCATACTGGGAAAATATAACGACTGATGTGCATAACGCACTTCATAAGGAATCGGTGGCGCATGAATTAAGCTATCTAGTGATGCAAAAAAAATACGATCAATTTCACTTGGTTGAGCAATCAATTGGACTTCTGGCGGAATCAATCCAACCACAGGTTTAACCAACATACCATTGCGTGCTTTTTGCATCGGCAAATCACCAATCAATTGCACATCAAATGGATTTAATGCGGTCTCTTCATAGGCTTCGCGTAATGCCACCACAATATTACTGGTATCTTGTGGATCTCTTTTGCCCCCCGGAAAGGACACCTCACCCGCATGATTGGATAAATAAAGTGAACGGCGAGTAAGTAAAACTTTGGGATTCGACTCATTTGTAATTGCAATTAATACAGCAGCTTGTGCAGATTTCACCTTTGTGGAAAACCGCAATCTTTGTTGTAATAATTGTATTAATGAATGGTCATCCATGCCCTACGCTCCCATCATTTCTTCTTCGTTTCATCATAGCTGAATTTTTATTCTAAAAGATAGAAATGATGTCAAAGTTCAATTTTTCAGTTATGCTGATCACACCCTGATCATTGACGATGAATATGAATTTCTGTGTAATTTGTGGACATAAAACAGCGGAAAAAATCCCACTCGGCGACCATCAATTACGTCGTGTTTGTACAGATTGTGGCAATATTCATTACATCAATCCCAAGGTGATTTGTGGGGCATTGGTACTTTGGGAAAATAAAGTTTTACTCTGTCGACGTGCAATTGAGCCACGTTATGGATTATGGACACTTCCAGCAGGTTATATGGAATTGTTTGAAACCATGGAACAAGGTGCGGCAAGAGAAACACGCGAAGAAGCCGAAGCTGAAATTGAAATTGAACAGCTCTATTGTATGTATAACATTCCCCGAATTGGTCAAATTTACGTTTTATTCAAAGCCAATTTAGTCAATGGTATGTTCGGTGCAGGTGAAGAAACCATTGAATCCCGTTTATTTGAAGAACATGAAATCCCTTGGTCTGAGCTGGCTTTTCCAAGTGTAGAACACACGTTAAAGCACTATTTTGAAGATCGTAAAACCCATTCATTCAGTATGCACTTAGAAACATTGGGTTCTCGTTTAGATCATACTGGCTAATTTTTTTGAACATAATTAAAGCATCAAAAAAGCCCATTAATGTAATGGGCTTTTTTGATTCTAGTGGTAATTTTTACTTCATCGCAACGCTATAACATGAGGCTAAAGTTAAATCGAGTGTTCCCCCCGCTAACTTAGCCAGTGCTTTGTCTTGATCAGTTACTACATCCTTATTCGCTGTATTATAAACACTTTGAAAACTCGCTAAACTATTTCCCCATCGTACAGGATTCTTAGCTGAATCTGTAAATGCCACACGAGCTTGTCCATTTGTTAAAGCTGAATCTAATAAACTTGCTACGTTGAGCAATGCTCCACCAACGACTATATCTGAAGTCGATCCATCAGGTGATGTTTTAATGCTAGAGTTCATGCCAATTAAAGCACCATTAATTTTTGCGAACGTTTCATCACCTAAAATCATGCGTAATGACAATAACTTATCACTCGTATATGCACGTGCAGTTGTCCCTAAACGATATTGTTGTACGCCATATTGATCAATAAATGTATTCTGATCAAATGAATCCTCAGTACAAGCATTATTGGATGTAGACATATCCGTCTCGGTATAACCTGATTTGATATTAGAACGAATATCACCATTTTGATCAATCACAATCCCTAACTTAACCGCAGGCACTGAAGTATCTGTAAATTTAAAGGTTAAATCTGCATACATTGGGAAAATATACTTTTCCCCAGATTTCACATTACTGACCGATTTAAAAACCTGTTTATCTAAATAAGTGATTGGAAATATTTTATATAAATCTAAAGAACCTTTAAATTCATCTGTACCCGTCGTTTGTTTCCAACGACCGAGATCTTTTAACTCTTCACTGCTGACTGTCGTCTTATTGGTTAATATTTTATAAAATTGCTCTTTACCCGCCATCATATAATCATTAAAAAGCTTACCCTGATGAATGATCAATGGATCCGAATCTGCGACATCAAGCTGATAATCTTGATCAATTCTCTTGTTAATCGGGTTAATCCAATGCGGTTGTGCTTGAGCGGTCATACGTACTGGTTTTGTCTTAATTAATTCAGCATTGATCAGACTGATTACAGCCAATTTACCCGTAATTGCACCTTTCCATTGTAAGCCACTGCCAAAAGTGTAGCCCTGTCGATCCGTAATTAACATAAAGTGTCCAGACAAATATTTGGTGGAACTATCCTTTAAATCACACGTAGCTTTATTACATCCAACCAAACCATCCGAACCCGATATTAAACTTCCCAATACGCCACTGGTGGAAAATAATGCAAATTCTGGTTGATAGACTGCCGCAGTTGCAATATTCATTAATTTGCTCACCACTTCAAATGCTTGATCATCATCAATCACTGAAACATCAACCCATGGCTTAATGATGTCGACATATTCATCACTGATAATTTGTTGTGCGCTGATCGAACTTAAAATAAGTTCTAATTTCGACCGCATTGCATCGGTAATATATAAGGCTTGAATATCCGTAGGCACATCGATTTTGTTCTGTTGCAAAGCTAAAGCTTGGAAAATTTTTGCCAGCTTCATCGCCACCTTAACGGTGGGATCATCTTTGCTTAAGGCTTGAGCATCTTGTTGCGTAATCCCCACCGCCATATCCAAAATGGTTAAACGCGGTACTTGTCCAGCACTTAATCGTGCAACTTTATTTAAGTCAACCACGCCTAAATTAATTTTTTTATCTTTTTCACCTTTAATAAAGAACGTGACTTTATCGCCTGCTCGACAACTCCCTGTTGCAGCACTATCACTCAAATCAAATATCGATATAAAGCTATTGGCTGTATCACTGCTACAGGTAAAATTAAGTCCATCCAATGGATAATCTAAAGCAAATTCTACACAGCCGTTCATTCTTGGCGTACACGCACCATTTTCTGTACTAGAATCATACGTCTCGGGAATAATATTAGCGCTCTCACCACCACAACCACTCAAAGCAGCCATTAATGTTGTGAGTGCAAAAGGGAGTAAATATTTATTTTTCATCCTAAATTCTCTTGTTATATCCTTAACGAATTGCAATTAACTTTAATTGACCCTGATTGATCAGTGCTCTGTTCTCTAAATCTATGGCACTGGCTAAAGGTGTGAGTAATATATATTGACTATTTAAAGGGAGATGAATGACTCCCTCAATCTTTTCATGCGAAGTAAAAGATGCAGCAGCATCATGGTTTTTAAAACCACCAGCACCTTCAAGAACACAAGCATTCGCATCTAAAAAAACCACAAAGGGCCAATAAAAAGTAGGGTCCTGTTGCCGCGAGGCATAAGAATTGATTTGAATGTTTTGAATTGCATTGGCGACCTTCACAATTTCAAAATCGAATTGATCTTTTAAAGGCACCCGTGGCCAAAGATTGACTTCTTTATCTAAACTCACTGTTTTGGCATTTTTAATTTTTTTATCTTGAATACATTGTTGTCCTAAACTCTCAATGACATCCGCTTGTGAAATTCGATAATACGTCGATGACAGTGTAATGGGGCCACTCTCTTTTTTTTGATTCTTTTTAAAAAGTGACTGCACAATTGATTTACTGACACCTTTTTCTCTTTCTACCAATTGCAGCCGAGTTGCCCCATGTTTAATATCAATAACCCCTTCAGGCATTGCATAAAAACGCTTTTTGCCCTCGAGGTTAAATTCCTTATCTTCCAAGTATTCATTTCTGATATATTTTTCACCATTGATAATTGAAAAAGCGTCTGTATTTTCAACTTCTGCTTGTTTTGCAGCAACCATGGCTAAGCTCGGTTTCGCTACATTTTTTTCAATTGCTGGCTTTGACTTTGAAAGATCTTGTGTTTGTTTTACATTTTTAGCTTCGACTTGTACGGCACGCTGTTGTGGGACTTGAGCAACAACATTTTCGGGTTTTCTTGTCATGTTCAGCGCTGATTGATTCTCAACGGGCAGCTCCACAGACGCTGATGACTTTATTTCAGCTACAGTGATTGGTTGCTGAATGTCTGGCACTTGTTTTGCTTCTGAAACAAGCGGTTGCTGTGGCGTGAAAACGTCAGCAACCTGACTTTTTGGCAGGCTTTTTTGTTGCACGACCATCGGTCGACCATCTGGACCAATAATGGTATAAAACTCACCTGCATATGAAAAAGATACCTCTAGCAAACACAATGTCAGTATCGATTTCATCCATAAATTTCTTTTCATTATTTTCAATACACCTACCATCTGGTTCTATAGTTCAATCCTAGAATTGTGACTTTCGTATCCGTTTTAACATTTAGACCTGCATAAGGATTCAATAGAATATTATTCACACCAGTTTGGTTTGCTAAGCTACTTGAATTTGCTGGAATTTTATCTTTACTGCGCAGAAAACCAATCGATAAATCGACATCCGTATCGGCATCAAAACGATAGCCCACCCCTAAACCAAACAATTGTGCATTGTTAATCGGAACCATCGTATTACGTTTATTATCAGGAATTGCACTGGTACGTGGCTCGTATCCTGCACGCAGCTTCAAACGATCTGTCGCTGAATACTCTAAACCGATGCCAAAATTCCATGGTGAAGTAAATTCTAGCGGTAATGCTAAAGAAGTATCCCCAATATTTGCCGAGAGTAACTTGGCAATTTTTAATGCTGAAATTTGTCGATCAAATTCAAATTTGAATTTATCCCAAGCCTTATAATCTGTCCACCCAACATCAAAATTAACTTGTAAATCAGGCAGTACCATATATTTAACACCTGCTTGAAAATGTGCAGGATATTCTAAATCCATGGAAACCAAACCTGATTCACTGGCAGGAACCACACTAGGAAAACCAAGAATGGCTGCCAAAATTTGTCCTGTTGGCGAAGACATTAAACCTTTAATAAGCTCCTGTGGCGCTTTAGCGTTATCAATATGATATTTACCTTTCAAACGCATTTTTGCAGAGCTTTGATAGACCATACCAAAACTAAAGTCTTCAGTCGGTTCCCACAAAACACCAAGGTTATAGCTTGGACTGAGCGACTGCTCTAATGCGAGCTGCATTTGTCCAAAACGTCCAAAAGGATTCATCCCTTCTTCGGTATTACACATCCCAAGGAGCAAGATATCGGTAATAATGTCCTGATTTTCCTTGAAAGGTGTACAAACGACCTCATCGATCATTCGCAACATCCCAATCAATTCATTGGGAAAACGCAAATCCGTTTTTAAGCCAATGGCTTGATAAGACATGCCCACTGAAGCACCGATCGACAAATGATCATTCACTTCATAGGCAATCGAAGGGGATAAATAGGTAATCCGCTCTAGAGCAACTTGTTGCCCCATATAATTCCCAGGATTACCATTTTCAGCACCAAAACCAGCCACTAAAGGTGCATACATTGCTGTGGCAAACGTAGTTTTTGAGCCAGGCGGTTTATAGGCTATACCTGCTGTCGGTGCAGCCATCGGAATGCCTTCACCCAGATCAACCATTTTTTTCAATATCGGCACATATAAACTGACGTACTCTACATCGCCACTAACGGTATCCTTAAAATCTGTACACAAATCTGAAGAAACTTCAGGACCATCATTACACACCATCGGGTCATCAGAATAACCAAATACGTTGTAACCGGCAGGAACTGAAAACTCTCTTTTAATATCAAAATTCGCAAGGATCCCCTGCACATCGGTTTGCAAACCTTCAATTTTGGTCAAAGCGGCAGGATTAAAATGAATTGCACTAATGCCTGGAGGATCTGCCGTAACAGCATTCCCCATACTTAGTGATCGAATATCAACAGATAAATTTTGCCCCAATTGAGCAAAAGTTGCACTTGAACAGCCCGATAATAGAATTGCTGCGGCTAACGGGCGAAGTCGAATCTTATACATACGACCACCCTCTTAGCGTAGTTTCTTACCGAAACCTAAAATATCAAGTGGGAATGACAAACCTAAAGACACATCAGGTGCATCTTCTGTTAAGCCTATGCCCACAGTTCCATTCACAATTGTCTCTGGTGACACACGGACACCCAATGAAATTGCTAAAGTAGAACTGGTCTGATCAGCAGGAGAGTAATTTTCACCCGAACTATAGGTAAATTCCGATCCAGTGTTAAAACTTTGCTGATATGACATCGTCATAGAAACATCGTAGTTAAACGAATAAGCAAAACCAAAAGCAAAACCGCCACTAATCCCAGGTTCAAACTCTTCAATGGTACGTGAACCACGGCGCTGATTCAGCCCAGATTCTTTAAATCCATAATTGGCTGAAACAGAGGCAAAAAGTACGACTGGATCTATATATTTCCGTGTACTGGCACCTACACCCGCAGAGTAATACCCCTTACCCGTTCCCAAGTCATCAGCTGCATTTACTTCATACGGGCTATCGCCTGTTTTAGTCGAGACATTACCAAATAAAATCAGCGGTAATCGACCTGTTTGCAGTGGGAAGGGTTCCCAACGTGCACCAAAAGAAATATCACCCAAGCCTGCTGTAGAGGTATCTTTTAATAAATCTGTTTTTGCGACTAATGGTAAAGATGCGGTAAAGGTCAAGTTATCCAAGACACCATACTGTGCAGTAAAAGTATTGGTCATTGAATGTGTCGCATTTTCTTGCACACGCAATTGATATAGCTGACCTTTAGACATTTCAGCATCAATTTGTGTATCACGATAATACGTATAATCAACATCATAATAAGATGAGATATCACCTTTTTTGATTAATGAATACTGTCTTTCATTTGAGGTGAAAACTTCTTGTAAATTTGCTTCTTTACTGGCATCACCTTCTTGCTGCTGCAAGGCTGAAGATGCTTCTGAGTGTTCAGCGACAGGGGTCGCCACAGCGCTATTTGCTGAAGGCTGCGAGGTTGTAGATGCCACTGTTTCTGGCTCATCGACAGCGTCATACCCACCCAGTGCTGGCTCTTCTGCTACCGATTCCCCTTCCGATTGAGAAGGAGTCGCCTGTGAAGTTGTTAAATCAACTTCTGTTTGTTGATCAACAACATCATATTCTCCAAGTGCTGGTTCTTCTGCTGCATATACCCCCCCTATTGCCACTTGAATACTCAAAGCCAATAAAGTTTTGTTCATCCATTTACGATTCATATTCCATCTCACCATTTTTATTTTTTTAATCTGTCACTTTTAAACTTTATTTACTCTTGTAATAAAGACGTAAGAAATTATATGTAGGTTTACCAAAATTCTCGGATTCTTCATTTAAATTTTTATCTAAACGAATGGTTGATGCTTTATCGGCAATTTTATCCATATAAAATTGTGGATATTGCAAGTCAACAAAAGCGTAGCGATTCACTGTGGCATCCTCTACATGGCGTAAATCTGAATCTTGAAGCGCTAAGAATTTTTTTCTGTGCTCAGGAGCGACATTAATTAAAAAAAGCGTATTGTTTTCCCAAATATCTTTAAAACGCTGTTCATCAAAACTAATATTCCCCAATGCAGGATCAGCCACATAAACGCGACCATTCTTATAAGCCTTAAAAACCACAAAATGCTTAAATCCAGCATAGGAAATTGGCACAATCGCTGGTTGAGCCTGTGTGACTAAATCTGAAAATTCACCTTTATATCCACCACTTTCTAGACCTAATGCACCGACAAAGCGCTTCATATCCAAAAGAGAGAAACTTCGACGTTCAATAATTTTCTCAGTTTCACCAAACTTCAACAGACCATTCATGGTTTGTTGTTCAGATAATTGTGTGCCCACATAGCCATTTAACAATGTCGTTAATGCGGCAGATCCACAGCTATAGTCATATGACTGACGGACTATGCCACGAAACTGATCTTCTAAAGCAGGTTTGATTAGAACAGGCTCACGATGCATCCGACTAAAAGAATCTTGTCGAGAATCCAAGGTTTCTGTGTAATAGACAGCTTCCGCTGGTTTTTTCTTAATTTCAAAGGCTTCAGTGGCAAAGTAGTACATCAATGCCGAGCCTAATGCGATCTCTAACATATCTTTTTAACTTTTCTAGTTATCGGCATGACGTGCCTATGTTCATTATTTTTCTAGAGCAAATGCTCTACATCCATGTAAAAATGAAGATACCTTTTTTTATAAAAAAAAACAGCTTTTTTTTACTTTTTTTAAGCTTTTTTGCAAAATTTCATATTATTTTTGTAAAAAAAAGCGCGTGAAATCACGCGCTTTTTTTTATTCAAAATTAACGACCAGAAATTGTAATTACAGAACCAGGAACATAAGCACCCATAGCTGGGCTGAAGTAAGTTTGCAGACCTTGCACCTCTACATCACCAATTGAACCAGCAGCACGGCTACCTAAATGAACGCCTTTTACATAGTTATCAATTGGACCCGAGCTACTGACCATACGAATATAACCATTACTCGCTCCTTCTTTACCAATCACACTAACACTTTGCTTGACTGTTAAATCTTTAGAATTTGCATCTGCAACCTTAATGCTCTCAACAAAGATTTCACCAGCAGCACGGTTACCATCAGTACCATCACCACTACCCGTTTAGTTGAATTATCCAAGATGCCTAGGTTCTTAATTTCAAGACCACC
>CAWETQ010000016.1:0-29995 GCA_963812025.1 uncultured Gammaproteobacteria bacterium | reverse complement strand
TTTTTATGGTGAGGACAACCGTGTTGTGGTTTCCACATTCAAATATCAACAGCCCTTAGCTTTGATCACGACTTTACCGATTCAATTTTAGCTTTTTTCACAGCCAATTTCTTTAACACTTCGGATACTGCCACCATGGCAAAACTTGAAGTTACCACCACTGCTGAACCATAGCCGCCACAACGTAAGCCTGCACTTGGGCAAACCTCTGCACTTGAAAATGGATTATCAATCGAATACACGCAGGTAATGCCAAATTTTTCTTTGCTCTTTTTACAAATGCCTTTGGCACGCAATTGACTGCGCAATTTTGCCAACATGGGATCTTGTTCGGTTTTAGACAAATCTGCCACTCGAATTTTCAGTGGATCAAGCTTTCCACCCGCACCACCAGAAACGATCAAAGGAATTTTATTAAATCGGCAATGCAGCATCAGCGCGAGTTTCGCTTTGACATCATCAATGCAATCCAGAACAACATCTGGCGTATTGGCTAAAAATTCTTTAACATTTTCAGGGGTTAAATAATCATCAACCACATTAATTTTAATGCGCGGATTAATCGAATAGCAACGCTCAGCCATCACCTCAACTTTTTCCCGCCCTAATGTTGAACTCATGGCGGGCAATTGGCGGTTAATATTGGATGCTGCAATCACATCCATATCAATCAGGGTCAGTTCAGCAATGCCTGTTCGCGCTAAGGCTTCAACCGCCCAAGAACCCACACCGCCAATTCCAATCACCATGACATGGCTATGTTCATACTGACGAAAAGCATCCTCTCCATAAATTTTTTCCACACCTGCAAAGCGGCGCTCATATTCATCATCTTGAGGGAGATCAGTCATTCGTCATCTAACAGCTAAAAAAATACCAGCGCATTTTATCAAATTCTGTGTTGTTCGGATAATCTATCTGTTCAAGAGAATCAATAGAATGTGATTCAAATAAAAAATGGGCAGATCTTTCGCGCATAAAAAAAGAGGCTTAAGCCTCTTTCTATACAGATTAATTCATAATAAAGAAGTATTCACGGTAATACTTCAATTCTGCAATCGAATCACGAATATCATCCATCGCCAAATGCGAGGCATTCTTTTTCAAACCGCTCATAATTTCAGGACGCCAGCGTTTCGCCAACTCTTTTACAGTAGACACATCGAGGTTACGGTAATGGAAAAATTGTTCCAATTCAGGCATCAAACGGTGCATGAAACGGCGGTCTTGGCAAATTGAGTTGCCGCACATTGGTGACACTTTTGGATTGATCCATTTTTTTAAGAATTCGATGGTCTGCTGCTCTGCATCTTGTGCAGTCAATTTACTACGGCGCACACGTTCAATCAGACCAGATTGTCCATGTTGACGGGTATTCCACTCATCCATCGCATTGAGGATCAAAGGTGACTGATGAATCGCCAGCACAGGACCTTCCGCCAAAATATTGAGCTTGTCATCGGTCACAATGGTCGCAATCTCAATAATTTTATCGTTATCGGTATCTAGACCTGTCATCTCAAGGTCAATCCAAATGAGGCGGGTATCAGGAGTGCTGCTCATAAATGTGCAATCTTATTAGGCTTAAAAAAGGCTATAGTAGCAAATTTATTGCAACTTGGCTGTAACTCATACCCCGCTTCATGCTATTTTTGCCTTCCTTAGTTCATGGTTTTTTTAGGATATGAATGGCTTTAATTCGTAAACGTCGTTTAACTGAACAGCAACAACGTCGCATTCAGAAACAACAGAAAACACGTCAAGAAGAACTCGACACTTCAAATGACCTCGAAGGCTTAGTGGTACAGCACTATGGTCGTCAACTTGAAGTTCAAGCCCTATCAATGCCTGATGAGCATCCCATTAAATCTGAAATCAAATCAGGTGAACCAGAGCCTTTTTGGAAGCCGATTGAAATCGGCAGTGTATGGCGTTGTCATACCCGTACCAATTTAGAAGCCTTGGTCACAGGTGATCGGGTTAAATGGCAAGCAGATCCAAACACCGGTTTAGGTATTATTACTGCGATTCATCCACGTCAATCACTCCTGACACGCCCAGACCGTTACCACAAAGTTAAACCTGTGGCAGCCAATGTCAGCTTAATTGTGATTGTGTTTGCATCCTTCCCAGAAGTTGCACCCAGCCTCATTGACCGCTATATCGTGGCGTGTGCCGATGCCCAAATTCCTGCACTTTTAGTGTTAAATAAAGCTGATTTAATTCAAGAAAATGACCCGATTTTAAAGCTGATGCAAGAGTATCAAACCTTAGGTTATGAAGTCATGCAATGTCAGTCGACGGGTGATGCCTCTGCTGTCTCCGCGTTAGCAAATCGCTTAGCTGGTGAAACTGTGGCCTTTGTTGGTCAGTCTGGTGTTGGAAAAGCTCACTGATTAATGCCATTGTTCCCGATGCTGCACAAAAAACCAATATCATTTCGGAAAACTCAGCACTGGGTCAACACACCACGACCTCAACGCGTTTGATTGCTTTTGGCGAAGGTTCAGCACTGATTGACTCACCCGGAATTCGTGAATTTGGATTATGGCATTTGAACCCAGACAAAGTTCAATGTGGTTTTCCTGAAATTGAAAATCTGCTGGGATATTGCCAATTCCGCAATTGTACCCATAAGCATGAAAAACAATGTGCCTTGCGTCAAGCAGCAGAATCAGGTGAAATTTTACAACGTCGTTTAGACAGTTATTTACGTTTAACCGATGAAATTGCTGAAGCACAGCAAAAAAATTAATTTTTCTTAACCCTTAGCCCTTGAAGCGGCGATTTTGATCGCCATATTTATGAGCTATACTCTACGCAATTTTAAATTGTAATTAGGTGACTTGTGGAACGTTGGTTGGCATTTATGGGGAATCACCCCTTCTTGTTTGGAACACTTGGGGTCTTGATTGTTTTGTTCTTCGTTTTAGAAGGACAACGCAATGGCCGTAAAATTTCAGCACAATCTTTGGGTATTTTAGTCAAAGCTAAAAACGCCATGCTGATTGATCTACGCGATGCGAAAGACTTCCGTGAAGGTCATATCAGTGGTAGCCGTAATATTCCGTATAGCCAAATTACAAGCCATATTGAAGAGTTAAAATCTTCAGATCGCCCACTGGTGTTTATTTGCAACTTAGGTCAAATCGCCGGTACAGCATTACAACAAGTGGGTCATGCTGATAGCTATCGTTTAGATGGCGGTATAAACAATTGGAAAGCCCAAGGCTTACCTCTGATTAAAAGCAAATAATTCACTTAAGGAGAATTTAAATGGCTGAAGTAATAATTTACTCCACCACAGTTTGCCCGTATTGTGTTCGTGCAAAACAACTTCTTGAGCGTAAAGGCGTGGCTTATAAAGAAATTAATCTGTCGAATGAAGCGCCTGAAGTCCGTATGGAATTGATGCAACGCACCAATCACCGTACTGTTCCACAAATTTTTATTAACGATCAGTTCATTGGTGGGTTTGACCAACTTTATGCTTTAGAGCGTGAAGGCAAGCTCAACGAACTATTGGCTTAAAACTTTAAATCAAGTCAACTCTTCATAATTAAGGATTAAAGAATGAGTGAAGAACAACAAGCTCAACCACAATTGGCATTAGAGCGTATTTACACTAAAGATATTTCGTTTGAAGTACCTGGGGCGCAAGTATTTACCAAAGAATGGCAGCCTGAACTCAATATCAATTTGTCTTCTTCTGCAGAAAAAATTGATGCAACGCATTATGAAGTGGCTTTACAAGTGGTTGTTCAAGCGAACAATGCGGGTGAAACAGCATTCATCGTTGATGTAACTCAATCGGGTATCTTCTTGGTAGATAGCGTTGAAGAAGAACGTCTTCCTTATATTCTTGGCGCATATTGCCCAAATATTTTGTTCCCATTCTTACGCGAAGCTGTAAATGATATGGTAACTAAAGGAAGCTTCCCACAATTGCTTCTTACCCCGATTAACTTCGATGCTGAATTCGAAGCGAATATGCAACGTGCTCAAGTTGCTGCTGAAGGTCAAGCTTAATTTAGCTTTGCTTTTGCATAAAAAAGACCGCAAATGCGGTCTTTTTTATTTCTTGTACTTCTCCCTTCATTAAAAGGAGAGTGTCTTTTTATTCAGTATCTGCCATGAGATCTGCGCTCATACCCACAGTATTGAAGCCAGCATCTACATATAGAATTTCACCGGTAATACCACTTGCCCAAGGTGAGCAAAGAAATAATGCAGCATTACCTACATCTTCAATGGTGACATTACGTTTAAGTGGTGCAACTTTTTCATTCAAATCTAACATTTTACGGAAAGATTTAATCCCTGAAGCTGCTAAGGTACGAATTGGACCCGCTGAAATCGCGTTGACACGAATGCCTTCACTGCCCAAGCTAGAAGCTAAATAGCGCACGCCTGCTTCCAATGATGCTTTTGCCATACCCATTACGTTGTAATTTGGCATCACACGTTCAGAGCCTTGGTAAGTCAAAGTCAGTAAGCAACCTTGGCGAACGGTCAATAATGGTTTTGCAGCACGTGCCATCGCAATGAAACTATATGCGCTAATATCATGTGCAACTTTAAAGCCTTCACGATCGGTCACATCGGTAAAGTCACCATCTAAAGTGTTTGCTGGAGCAAAACCAATAGAGTGAACCACGCCATCCAAACCATCCCAATGTTTTGCCAATTCAACAAAAGCTTGGTCAATCTCTGCATCAACAGCAACATCACAAGGGAAAACTAAAGTTGAACCAAATTGTGCAGCAAAATCATCTACACGTTTTTTTAATTTTTCATTTGGATACGTAAATGCGAGTTCAGCACCTTCACGGTGTAAAGCTTGAGCAATACCAAATGCAATGGATAATTTACTTGCAATACCCGCGATTAAAAAACGCTTACCCGCCAATAGTCCTTGTGCCATGTGAATCTCGCTTAAAATAATTTACAAGCATAATGCCAAGTCTGAAGCATTTGCGAAATTGCATAATGCGCCTTTTTTTAATATGTTCTGTAAAAATCATAAAAAATGCCCCTCAATCTAGGTAATGCTGATCAATTAAGGATTTTAGAAATAAATTCCTTAACTTTTTATTATTCACGACGGAGTCATATATCTTTAAATCAAATACTTGGAGCTCATTTTGTTCTTTGGTTTAGCCCAAATGAGAAACTCAAAATATATTTTGAGTTCGCAAGAAAGGCATCTTGCGGCGCAGTGCGCCTCACCGCAAAACTCGTCAAATACCTTTTATTGATCAATTAATCGCAGAAACAATACTTTTTCAAAATAGTTTTACCTCGGACAATTGCGGATGACATTTCCGTGAATCTCATAGTATCTATAATTTAAAAAAGAAAATGCCAGTCAATTTATTAACTGACTGGCATTACCTCAATCTAACGGCCTTGAGCTTATAATCAATTTAATTTTTAGCTTGATTAATCATCACCTTGCAATAAACTGAGCAACCGAAGGAAGGAATAATACATCCAAACCAAGGTTGCGAGTAATGCAATACCACACAACCATTCCATCGCTTTCGGCGCATACTGTGCAGCTGATGATTCAATCAGGTCAAAATCTAGAATTAAACTTAAAGAAGCAATCACCGCAACAAATGCAGCAAAAGCAATTCCGAGCCAATTACTTTCAAAAATGTAAGGAATGCTCGAACTAAAAGCCAAGCGCATTACAATTTGCACCACAAAAACAATGGCAATCGCAATAGACGCTGACAGTACGACCGCCTTAAATTTTTCTGTAGCACGAATAATTTGAAAGCGATACAAGGTAAACATTACCAAAGTGGTAATGAAAGTAGCAAGTAAAGCTTGCAACGGTACACCGGGGAATTTGACTTGAAAAACCACTGAGATGCCACCTAAAAATGCCCCCTCAAACAAGGCATAAGGGATGGCCAACACGGGTGCAGTATTCGGCTTAAATGTCGTGATTAGCGCCAATATCAAGCCGCCAATTGCACCAACCATTGCCGCAGCATAGGCCAGTGATAAATTTAAGGTGATGAAGCTATAAAAAAATAGTGATAATCCAACTACAGCCGCAATGACGGTTAGTAAGATCGATTTTTGAACCGCGCCTTGCACGGTCATCGTGTCGTTAAAATCACTGTGGGTTTCTACCCGAGTTAAAATGGGATTATTACTTTGCATAATGGACTCATTCTTTTCATTTAAAATTTTAAATACAAAATAGGGTTTGTTCTTTTTTATACCACTGTTCTGTCATGTAAAAGCCAGATAAAATATTAAATCGAGACAAATCCATGACGAAGTCAAATACAATATATTCATAGCAGAGTCTAAAATTAAATACGAATACTTATAGATAAAAGGTTTTTAACCATGCTTTTTCAACACTCAAGCTGTAAAGCCTGAAGCGAGTTTAACCATAACTGTGGTGCTAAAACAGTGGGATCAAGATGCAGTGTTTCTGCCAATCCTATTAAAACATGCGGTAAATTGACTGGCGTATTTCGGGTGCGATGTTCAGTCGAACTTTGACAGCATAAGGGTGTCATGTCGGGACAGTCCGTTTCGAGCACCAAATGTTCAGCACCAATCGCCCGCACCACGGCATGTAACTTTTTCGCATTCGGATTGGTAATTTGTCCCGTTACACCAATTTTAAAACCCAGTTTAATAAAGGCTTTGGCTTCTTCTATCCCACCACTAAAAGCATGTGCAATGCCACCTAATTTGAATTGATGCTGTTTCAAGATCGCCAATGTTTCAGCGTGCGATTTACGAATATGCAAAAGCACGGGCTTCTGAAACTGCTCAGCCAATTCAATTTGTGCCGAAAAAAAATCTTTTTGCTGTTGAAAAATTTCGGGCTGTTTGTGTTGTTTTAAAAAGGTATCTAAGCCAATTTCGCCAATCGCCACACATTGTTCTGTTTTTAAAATAGCTTCCAAATCGGCAAGATGGGACAGTTGATGCTGTTCAATATAAAAAGGATGTAAACCCGGGGCTAAATAGCTTTTCGGTGCATGATCTAATTGATTTAAATCGTGTTGGCTTTGCAGCAACGCTTGAAAACGCGATTGAATAAAACCAATCAAAATTAAGCGTTCTACCCCAACCGCTTTGGCTGCGCGTGCCAATTGTTCCCGATCTGAATCAAAATCGGCAACATCAAAATGAGTATGGGTATCAAACAATGAATAAAGCATTAAGGTTTGGCTTTATTTACAGTCGCAGCACTTGCAGCCACAGCCTGATCTTTAACTTCATCCTGCGGTAAATATTCTTTTTTCAATATGCCTTGCAACTGGTCATAGGGAATCATCAAACGTGGCAATCCTACGACATAGGGACCAATTTCATATTCACCATATTGTAAAACCAAGCCTTGTTTAGATAAATAAAAATTATCGGAGAGGGTAAACTTCCATGCCTGTTCATATTCTTCAACGCTATTGGCTAATTTGGATTCTAGTACCCACGTTTTAAAAACCTCATGTGCTTTTTTTTCTAAATGGGCTTTTTGATTGGGCACTAAAAGCTCATTGAGCTCAACTTGTTTTTTCTTTTTCAGGTCAAAATTATAATAACGCTGTGACGAAGAGCCATGTGCCCCACCCAAATAACTACTGGAATTTAAAACTACAGTCGCCAAAGGTAAATTTGCATTTAAAATTTTCGGCTTAATCATCAAACTAATTTGATGATTGGCACTTAAAGCTTTTAATTCTTTATCTAAAGCCAAGAATGTCACTAAATAAGGGGCAACTTGTTTTTCCAGTTTTTGCTTCGATGTTTCAGTAGCCAATGCTTTTTCGGCAGGATCTTGATCACTAACCTGAATATCCTTCGGATCAGCAGCACTTGCCGCTTGTTGATCTGCCTTCAGCAACTTCGGTGAAATATCTAAAATCTGATTTAATTGTTTTAAAATTTGTTGATCAATCAATTCATCAATAAAAGCTTGATTACTCGCAAGACGCTCAATCGAAATTTCAGGACAACTATTACCATCACATTCAGGTAAAGCCAAAGCTAACTTTTCAGTATCACCCGTCAATTTTAAAATTTCAGCTTCGACTGTGGTCTGCTCTTGTACTGGATCTTCTTTCGGCTCAGTGTGTTTCGGTTGACAGGCACTCAATGCCATCATGGATACAAGAATACTGATCGTAAATAGTGTTTTATTTTTTAACATGATTCTGACCTATAACTTTTATCTGATAAATTGACGCTTATGAGATGTCTGTATTCACTACGCATGACTAGAACATATGCTGATAAGCATCAACTTTCAATATCTGCTTGGTTTGTTGTTTATTTAAATAAATATCCAGTTGCGCGCCATCTTTGACAATTTCATGGGTACGATAATGTAAACCAATGCCTTCTTGATCAAAGAACCAATCGGCTTGTCCCCAATACAGTTTTTTCGGTGCGTGTTGTTTGACTTCAGTGTCTTGTTCTTTTAACCATTTTTGATACGCTTGCTGCACAATATTATTCATGTGAGTTTGCTGTTTCGGCTGAATTAAATCTAATAAAAGCACAGGTTGCTGCTTTTTACGATCCGCCACAAAAAAGTAATAACGCTCTTTGACGTTAACCCCTTCTTGCTTGGTATCCACCCCTAACTGCATCAGCACATACTGATTACGTTGATTGGCAATTCGAGTATACATGGACAATTCGTAGGCTTTATTTTTGGAAAATTCCGCTTGCCATGCATCTGATTTTTTCACATAGGCATTGATGGCTTGTTGCAAAGTCATATTTTGTTTCAGAGCAATTTGATCTTGAATCACCTTGGCTTGGCTCTTGGCAATCCAATCATTGAGCCAAGCATCTTCAGTATGTACGGTTTGAATACTGAGATCGATACAATTCTTGGTTTCACAAAAAGGTAAGGCAATTTTTGCCTGTTGTTCTTGGATATTTAAATATGGCAGAACTTCCGCTTGCTCTGTTTTAAATATAGAGGATGGTGACTTTTCCTGTGTCGGTTCTTTGGATTCTTTTTTAGCATCACAGGCACTGAGTATCAGACCAATGGCGATCACGGATGCAGCCACTATTTTCCCGTTCATGCTCACAACTCTTTTTTAAAATGATTAATCTATATAAATGATGTTAGATAAAAAACAGCCTCATAAAGAAGCTGTTTTATTTTGCGTTCTATTTAGTGTTCGCGTGTCGCCCGGAATTGGATATCTGGGTAACGCTCTTGCATCAACTGTAAATTCACACGGCTTGGCGCAAGGTAGGTCAAATGACCACCGCCATCAAGGGACAGTTGATCATGGGCTTTTTTCTTAAACTCATTGAATTTCTTTTCATCATCACATGAAACCCAACGTACCGTATTGATGTTGACTGGCTCATAAACACAATCCACTTTGTATTCTTCTTTCAAGCGATAGGCAACCACATCAAACTGCAGGACACCGACGGCACCCACAATCAAATCATTGCTGATTTGCGGCATGAATACCTGCGTTGCGCCTTCTTCTGAAAGCTCTTTTAAGCCTTTTTGCAGCTGTTTCGATTTTAACGGGTCTTTTAAACGGACACGGCGGAACATTTCCGGTGCAAAGTGCGGAATACCGGTAAAGTGTAGATTTTCACCCGAGGTAAAAGTATCACCAATTTGGATGGTGCCGTGGTTATGTAAACCAATAATGTCACCCGGCCACGCTTCTTCAAGCTGTTCACGCTCGCCTGCAAGGAACGTTAAGGCATCACTAATCCGTACATCTTTACCCAAACGGACATGATTCATTTTCAGACCTTTTTCATACTTACCTGAACAGATACGCATGAAAGCAATACGGTCACGATGTTTCGGATCCATATTGGCTTGAATTTTAAATACGAAACCAGAGAAGCCTGCTTCTGTTGCTTCAACTGTACGTTCTTGTGTTGGATGTGCTTTAGGTTCAGGCGCCCACTGAATAAATGTATTCAGCACATGATCCACCGCAAAGTTACCCAAAGCCGTACCAAACAATACGGGGGTTTGTTTACCTTGTAGGAACAAGTCACGATCTAATGGCTCATTGGCCATTTGCACCAGCTCTAACGACTCTTCAAATGCAGTAAAAGCAAGTTCGCCCACTTTTTCACGCAAGTCAGGATGGTCATAGCTATCACGAATTTCAATATCGGTAATAGTTGAACCAAAACCTGCTTTATACACATAAAACTTTTCTTCGAGTAGGTTATACACCCCAGCGAAGTCACGCCCTGTACCCAGTGGCCATGTAATTGGTACACACTGAATTTTAAGGACATTTTCAATTTCATTCAAAAGCTCTAAAGGCTCACGGATTTCACGATCCATTTTATTGACGAAAGAAATAATCGGCGTGTCGCGCATACGACACACTTCCATTAATTTAATGGTTCGATCTTCGACCCCTTTTGCACCATCAATCACCATTAATGCAGAGTCAACCGCAGTTAATGTACGATAGGTATCTTCAGAAAAGTCTTCATGCCCGGGGGTATCTAGTAAGTTAATGACATGTTTTTTATAAGGAAACTGCATCACTGATGTGGTAATGGAAATACCACGTTCTTTTTCCATTTCCATCCAGTCAGAAGTTGCAGCGCGGTCTGACTTACGGCTTTTGACCATCCCTGCAACCTGAATTGCCTTACCCCATAACAACAGTTTTTCTGTCATGGTGGTTTTACCAGCATCGGGGTGGGAAATAATAGCAAAAGTTCTACGAGCCTTTACTTCTTTAGCTAATTGATCTTTAAACATAGGGGAAATCTTCAATATGTACACATTTTTGTACACATTTATAAATGTGTATCAAGCCAGTGAAGTGATAACTTAAAATTGGCGCAATTGTAGCAGATTTCGCACAATAATCATTAAATCCCCATAAGTACTAGAAGAGTGTTTAATTCCATAAATTTAAAATATTTTCAAACTTACTCTGCGCATAAAAATAAGCATTGATTTTGCTGAATCATGAACTCAATTTTTCAACTACATACTTACCCACGCAAAGTATGTGAACATGTGCTTGCCCATAAATTGCCAGATGAAGTCGAGGCTGCTTATTTACGTGGTGCATATCTCGAAAAGCGTAAAGGTTTGATGACTGATTGAGCACAATATGTATATCAAAAATAAATTGAATCAATTTTTAGATATGGTAATAAATTTGCATAGATAGGCTTTGGTTGCACTGGTCTGAAAATTTAGATTCGTATCAATATTAGACCTATTTCATAAATTACTTTTTGCTCAGTTCCATATTGTAGATTCCAGCAATTAGATTAAATCTCAGGCCCAGTCTTTTACTACTATTTCGATAACGCCCAGCCAGTATTTTGAAGATTTTTAGTCTACTAAATACATACTCTATACCAATTCTTCTTTTATTGATTTCCTGATTATAGATTTTTAGTTCAGGGTCTAATTTACAACGTCTTTTGACTTTTAACGGCAATAGAATATTCGAATACAACCTGTAAATCCCTTGATAGCCTTTATCTGCAAGGATAAAAGTACCTGTTGGAATCATTTTTAAATTTATTTTGAATAACTCTAAATCATGTACGGCACCACGGCTGGTACATATACTCAGTATTTGCTGTGTCTTTTGGTGAATCATGGCCTGTATTGTAAAGGTATGAGCTTTTTTCTTACCGCCATAGCTTTTCTTCTGTTTTTTAGGCCTTTCGATCGGAATTTCGGTTGCATCTACAATCACAACATTCCAGTCAATGCCTTCACCTTTGGGCAAAGTCTTCGGTAAATTAAACAGATTCGACTGAATCAGACAATCCTCAACATGATGAATAGTCCTTGAAGCTGTGGGCTCTGAAATACCATAACTTCTCGCAACATGGAATAGAGTTCTATTCACGCCAATAGCTCAATCACAGAAGCATCTGATCCTCCAAGCCTAACTTAGGTGGTCTGCCTTTAGTTGGAGTATGCCTTTGCAATTGCTCAAGCATTAAATAAAAAGTTGCTCATGAGGTGCCAGTGTATCGCTTAAACTGAGAATCAGAAAGCTTCTTTGAATCGATGTATTTCATACACAGATTATGCATGGATATTGCAATATTTTCAGTACAACTTATCACCAAAAAACCTGATCATTTTTTTGACTCTTAGATTCTTAGACGAAGTGCAACAATGATGAATTCCATTTCTAAAGTTCTCAGTGAAAAAGAGTAAATTCTCAATTGTTAACTGCTTTGTTGAAAAACTCCAAACAAGTTGATTCAAGTTTTTGAAAAAAGTCATCAATCATGCAAAATAATTGGGTACTATCAAACATCATGACTAGATTTTTGAGTTTATACAGTAACTCAACTGATGGCTTTCGTCATTTTTTTCAAGTCAATTTCTTATCCGCGATACGGATTATTTAGGGAGATTGGAAATATGCGTGGTTTGGCTAAAGGTCTACGTAATATTCAAGGAGTAGCTGTACTCGTCAAATTAGGTCTTGACTATGGCTTAACTACATCTAATTGCCTAATAGATTCAGATATACCAGAAGCCTATCTAAATGACCCTTCTGCGATGATCACTCGTGAGCAATTGATACAAGTTATACGAAACTTGCATATGCAAATTGAAGATATTACCGGATACGGTGTACTGGCAGGCTCACATTGCCATACATCCACACTAGGTATATTAGGCTTAGCACTCACCAGTAGCCCTAACATAAGAGAGGCCCTTATACTCGCCTTGCGTTTTTTTAATCTGACATTTGCACTAGCTCATTTTTCCCTGAAAGAAATCGATCACCATACAATTGTTACTATAGATGCTTCATTTTTGCCCTTAGATATTCGTCGGTTTATTATAGAACGCGCTACCTCTACTTTAGTCACAATACTTCATGATTTATACCCAAAAAAATCGGCAGTAGACAGCATTGATTTTACCTTTCCTATCACACAGCAGATTGAACCTTATCTTGCAATTTTTGGAGTGCAACCTACATTTTCAACTAAAGCAAATGTCGTTCGACTACGTACTGATATTCTTCTTAGAACATTGCCACAAGCCAATACATTAATGTTAAAAATTGCGATACAGCAATGTCAAAAGTTATCAGATCAATTGATTGGTAAGATCAGTTTTACAACACAAATACGTGAATTACTTACACACAATATTTCTGTTTGGTCTGACATGGAATCCATTGCCCGCTATTTCTGTATAACATCCCGTACATTAAGAAGACGCCTTGCAGAAGAAGGTACAACATTTATCAATTTACGTGACGAAGTTCGAATTACAATCGCGATAGAATATTTGACATCATCACAACTATCAATATATGAAATATCATCACTACTTAATTACTCAAGCCCAACAAGCTTTATCACTGCCTTTAAGCGCTTAAAAGGTTCGACCCCAAGCATTTTTCGTAAGAAAGCGTCAGGGAATGGAAATGATAACTTCACTTAATATCATAACTCGACGCTAATGGTAGATATAATATCGAGTAGTTACCAACATATTCCCCTAAACTCAAAAAAATAAATAGTGCCTTTTTTATTATCGAATTTTAAATATATCAAGCCCTGAAAAATATCTATTATATATTTTAACAGGGCTATTCTCTTCATTAAATTGTGCTTTGCGACAATCAGAATACTTTCGTTAGTCTTGCTGAAAGAATATTTGATATCAATGCATTTTCAGCATGTAAACCTCCAGTATAGCTAACAATCAGCCCAATATCTTTAACCTTTGTCATATAAAACAATCCAGCATTTACTAATTCGAAACGATTTGCTCCATACCCACCAGGTTGATTCCCTGCCTGTCCGCCTATGTCATCTTGATATTGTTTAACATTAACCACTTGAGTTCCAAATACTCCTATTGGTGTTTTATAAGATGCTGCTAGTTCTAGAGCTGCAAAATCTCCACTTTTCCAATCATTAATCTTATTAGTCGTGTTAAAACCAAGCGTAGCTCGAGCCCCCACCGTTAGTTTATCAGTCGCACGATAGGCAATCGACGTCGATGGCTGAGTTGTATAGTATTTACCAGCGCCAAGGTTTATCGCAGGCGTACCTTGACCTCCCGAAGGTAAACCGTGATATTCACCTGTCGGCAAAATAACAGCCAATCCCAGAGAAAATTTAGTTTTGTCTTTAACATAAACCCACGTTGTATTGATTTGTGTATCACCCAAACCTTCAGTAGAAACATCATTTGCATTTTTCTGGTCATTCAAACTATTAATATAGCCCGCGCCAGGAGTTACTGATGACCCATCCGCTGCTATAGCTGAGACTTCAGGAAAAGAAAGGTTTCGCTTGGCTGTGATAAAATAAGGTATGTTCATACTGACTATCACTCGACCATCAGCAACCATTGTCGGAAAGACATAGCCTAACCCAATATCAACAATTGTTTGCTGTTGTTTAAAGTCAACCAAAGCATTTTGAGTGACTCCCTGAGCATTGGTGATCGAAGGTGTTCTTGCCTGATTACCATCTTTATCAGTAAGCTCAGTTAACTGAGTATTTCTAACAGCAATACTCGTTATTACGCTTGGTTTAATATTATATACTGATAATTCAGGCCCCAAGGTACCTCCAGTTGGGTAGCGAATTTTCCAACCCTCTTGCGCGTGTACATTGTTTGAAAAAATCATACATACTGCAACAAGAATACCGCGTTGAAGTGGCTTAAGATGCATTGAATTCAATCCTTGAAGTTTCATTTTTTCTCCCATTGTATAGTCGATAGTTACCCTGAACTAAAGTTTGTTTTTAAACGACTACCGCTACCCTGCGATAGTTTTTCATATTGTGTATATTTAAAATTTTAAACTAAGTAAATACAGCTTCTTAAAGCTGAAAATACATTTTATTTTTTATGATTTATTCGGTTAAAACTCTTTCCAAAACAGCCAATCATCAAGAATAATGGCCGTAATAGTAAAGTTATAATTATTCGGAAAGGCCTTTCTCAATTCTCTAAATAAAGGTTTAAAACGATTGCTGTTTAATGAATTCGCTAAACCTTACTTTAGAGATATACCACCCTCTATCAATATCAATCGCCATCTGTCTGTACAATTGAAGGTGGTTGCCAAGTCTGTTTCAGGATGTCATCATCAGGCAGATAGGTACGCAGGAACATCAAAAAACGGCCGTCTGGCGTGGGTAGCCAGTTCGACTCTTTATCCAATCCTGGGCTTTCCTTTTGTACATAGATTGTCAAACCACCATCAGCATCTGGTTTCAAACCACTTCTATCACCCACAGCATAGCGATTGATCGGATTGTCCACTAGATTAAATTTGGGGTTGTACATAGTGATTGACCAAAATGCACGAACCTTAGGCAAGTTACCAGGCTTGAAATGAATGACGTAGCGCTTATTGCCAATCAATGGCTTTCCGTTTCCATCTTGCCCAACGTTGAGGTAAACAGCTTCTTCTGGATCATTTGCTACCCAACCACTAAACGCCTGCATCGCACGGAACAGCCAGTCTCGCGTAGCAGTAGGTCGACCTATGGTCATAGGCGGATAGTACCAACCGTTGACATTTTTTTGTAAATGTCCACTATTGATAGCCTGGGCAACAATACGCTGACCATCTATAGCTGCCCGTGCCAAGCCTTGTTTAATCGCTGCTGGTTGAGCATCGATATCGAGTCCAGGACCAATACCAAGCTGCTTGAATGACAGCATTAAATCAGCATCACGTGAATCAGGTGCCACTTCTGTCAATGCACGGTTGATGGTCTTCCATGCTGCCAGAGGATCAATTTGGGGGTTAATAGGTTTCCAAATTTCGGGGGTCTTCGGTACTAACGCATTAGATTTACCCCATTGCGACAGTGGAGTAATCTTAAGTTGGTCTTGAATGGCGTTTACAGCAGCAACGTCATAGTTATTTTTAACAAAGATACGACCCTGAATGATTGCCCAAGGTGTAGTCACTGGAGTCAGCGCCTTCACACCATCGGGCAATTTGCCTTTCCAACCTACAGCGACCACTGCATAGTTTCCAGCCTTGGTTCCAGTAGTACGCGTACCAACGTAATCGAAGTTATCACCCATAAAGTTTACAAATTCCAACGTGTAATAGCGGTCATTAATTTCTGGAACCGAGATAATCATTGGCTCATCTTTGACGTATAACCAAGCTCGCGAATATAGCGTGTCATTGTTGGGTGCCCCCCCACTGGTCTTAGCAGCAGTTTCCATGTTGCGAATATGGGCAAATCGATTTGCTTGGCGATCCGATTTTTCAGTACGCGTCCAACGTGCCTCTGGCATATAAGCCCAAGGATAAAGATAATGAAAGGCTTGAATACCTAATGCATAGGCATGAGTTTCGCGCCAATCAAATGGTGTGGAATTCGGCACTTGCACTATTACAGTAGATGCTGCTGGAGTGAGTTGGGTTTGTGCATGCAAAGATGTACTAAGCCCCCATGCGAGCAACAATCCAGTTATGCATGAGTACTTATTTAAATTAGAAATCATAAATACGTCCATTCCTTTAGATTACTTAATGTCATTTTTCAATCACCTAATACATTTAGTGGCCAATAACTCACACCACTAGTGAGTCCTTACTCAAGACTGGTCTACCAAACTCCAACTCGCCTAAAGTGAAAGTCGGTTTCATGAAAGGAAAAAGGAAGTTTGAAGTAAGCTCTGAACTTGACGCTATATTGTAGAAATTAGGGTTTTTCAGAGAGGGCCCTGCTATCGTTCTTTCCATATCCATGGAAATATATTGGTCATTTGAATTTTCCAAAGTGTTGGCATTCATAATGATGTCAATACCATACTGTTCTGCATGTTTTTTCACGCCCGGAATTTTCGAATGCTGGGGTGCAAAGCTATCTGCGCAGATTCCATTCTCGCTGGTTACAAACAAACCTTCGGGTGTTTTAGCTACTAGTGAATGATTACCTTCCGTATGACCTGGCGTATGTACCAACGCAATGCCTTCACCCAACTTAACTGATCCATCAAGTTGCACAATCTTATTTATATCTATCCCAGCCACGCCATTGCGGCAATACCACAACGCCTGCGATGGTAGTAAGGCATTGGCTGAAGCCCACTCTTGTTTCATGACTAACAGTTTGGCATTCGGGAAAAATCCCGGCTTACCATCAACCCCCAACCACTTGCGGATGTCTTGAGTATGTAAGTGATCATAAGAAATATAATCGACTTGATCTGGTTTAATGCCAGTGAGTGCAAGTGCCTCTTCAACTGAACGCCGAAAGGGTACTAGCAAAGGTTCTATGATTGGACGAAATGGTGTATCCAAAAGAGTTTGGAAGAATGGTGTCTTTTCATTCGCATCAATGTCTGATGGACTGAAGAGTAAGGTTTTCAGCCCATCAGATGTATTGTACTGCACCACAAACAAGCGGTTAAATATACTAAGGAAGGGAGAGATTGACACCGCTGCATCACGCAGTCCGTATTTCACAGGAAATGGCACTGTAATGAGGTTGATGCTACGATAAAAAATTACATCGGATTCAGTCAACATTCTCTTCCTAAACTCAGTAGCACGTCGCCGTACCTCAATCAAGCGATCGGCTGGTCCTGTGGCATCACGTGCACCATCAAAGTCAGAAATGGCAAAAATTTCGCTTGGCATATGTCTATTCATAGTGTTTGATCCTTTATAAGTTTCATGAATATGGATGATTATTCTGTTTATTTTGGCGTAACAATTGGAAAGGTACCTTCAGGCTTATCAATCAATGAAAAGAATTGAACCAGATCAATTTTACTTCCCTTAACGCTTAGCTCGTCACTAAATAAGGTATCTTTCGCACCCGCCGTTCCAGTGATCATCTTGATAAAGATCCCTTTAGTCAGCGTCAGCGTAGCATTTGCATCAGGCTCGGCAGCTCCGCTCTTGAAATGGAGCACCGCATTTTCTATCCACAAGACAAACGATTCATTTGTATCGCTGAGCACCAGATTGATTTTGAAATTTTTATCCTCTGCGGCAGGACCATTCAGGCTACCAGCCATACCTTCCAGAAAACGCTCAATCGGCGTTTGTGCTAATAAATCTATTAGTTCTGCTTTATTGATTCCCTTCTTAGGTGGACCATTGCGTAACTCTGCGGCAGCAGTCAGATAACTATTTCTCCATGGTGCAGATTCAGCCACATAGCCCATCTGATCATAAGTACTTGCCAATAGCTCTTTAGCACCCTTATGATCTGGCTGTGCGAACACTGCATGATTTAATAACTCCGCTGCCCAACGGTAATCTCCTTTCTCATAGGCACTCTGAGCAGCTGATACAGCCTTGTCTATACCACCAACGAGTTCCATATAGTGTTTAGCTGAATCCTGAGGAGCAAGCGGATTTAGATTTGCTGGATTTCCGTCATAAGAGCCCATGTAAAGTTGATACACTGCTTTCACATTCTGTCGAATATCACCGTAATACCCACGCACGCTAAAATAGTTGTCGAGCGATTTCGGCAGCTTAACCATGTCCGCAATTTCCCGTGGGGTATATCCAGCGTTAATCAAGCGTACAGTTTGATCATGTGTGTACTTATATACGTCACGGTGCTTAGTAATAAACTCTTTGATGTTTGCATTGCCCCAGACCGGCCAGTTGTGCTGACCAAAATAAACATCAACACCATTGACCTGCTCAAGAGCCTGATTTAGATAGTTGGACCAAGCCAATGCATCGCGCACCTTAGCTCCTCGGAGCGGCAGTAAGTTGTGCATGGTTTGCACTAAATTCTCCGCACCACCGTAAGCTTTCATTTCGGGGATCGTAAAGGTTAGTTCTGCTGGCGCTTCAGCACCGGGAACATTGTGAAAAACAAAACGTATCCCATCTAGCATCATCTCTTGGCTCGGTTGAGTCACTAGAGTATTTGGCGGCAGGATGCCAAACGTGCCATACACGATCGTTTTGCCATTACCTACATCGACCATACCTTTGGCGGAATGTTCCAAATCCTTACCAAACTGATAGCTCGAACGGCGTCCCATAGCTACGCCAACTAGCACATTTTCACTCGTAGCTTCTGCCATAAAACCAGCTGGAGCCACCACGGGCACCTTGCGCTCAGCGATCTCCTGAGGCGTGATCACCCCTAATGCTCCACCAAAATGATCAATGTGGGAGTGTGTAAAAATCAGTGCCGAAACTGGTTTATCACCAAGGTGTTTCCGTGCAAATGCCATAGCGGCGGCGGCACTTTCCCGCGTGTTAAGCGTATCCACCACAATCCAGCCAGTTTTCCCCTCAATCAATGTAATATTGGCATTGTCAAAACCGCGTAACTGATATACGTGTTCCGTCACCTTGAACAGACCAATTTGTTCATTAAGTTTTGCGTGTCGCCACAAGCTTGGGTTGACGGTCGATGGTACGGTGCCATCAAGAAATCTGAATTCATCAAAGTCGCGCAGAACCCGACCATCGGCACCAATTATCTTGCCTGTTGGCCGCGCAATCAAACCACGCTTAGCATCTTCGAAGTCTTGTTGATTCTGCAAATTGAGCTTAGCTGAAAATTCCGCATTAGTAGCAATCGTAGTAGGTGAAGCATTGCTGGCTTCACCGCCTACGCCAGCATTCTTGTCACATCCTTGCAGCATGCCTAGTGTGACAAGTAATACAACACTGTGTTTAAGCTTGAACATCAGATACTCCTGAATAATTTGGTTAGTTAACATTGCCAGCTGTTCTTGCTATGCCCTATCAATTTGCTTGTTCAGACTTCCTATCTCGGCTGCCGACTAAAAAAACAGACTCGAAAAAAAGTCCTAGCGTGACGAGAAAAGCCACACTATATGAAGTTTGAATATTGGAAATTTCTAAATCCTGATACAGATTCTGCTGTTAAGAACTGCTTTATCAGATGATAATCTTCGGTCTAGCAAGGTATGGCAAACTCGAATGCAAAGGCTTTTAAGCACTGATCTGCATCGTCCTGTGCTAAGTCAACGTTGACAAATGTTACGGCAGCAATAGCTAGGATTGCATGGGAGTGGATTATATATTTCATGCTCTTCTCACTTTTATTTTGATTTTAAAATACATCCATGTATCAACAGCTCTCGATCAGAAATCTTTAATATTTCATTAATAATCAAATAGATAAAATATAAAACCCTGATATAAGCATTAGTAATTGAACAATATTTTATGCAAATTTTCCATGTGGTACTCCATGCCTATTTTTAATTAACTTACATCTTCCTGATGTTAGCTTGTGGGAAACACCCCAATTGATGGCAAAGATTAGCAATAAATAGCAGAAGCCAATAGAGTCTAAAAGGACATAAAATCCATATTTAAGGACATAGCCAAATTCCTATAAAATCATTCGGATCGACTTTGTTATATAGATATTTAAGTTATTGATTTTAAATAAACTACACCTAGCCAAAACCCACTAAAACTATTAAAAACAATGTACTTAAAACATACTTCAACAATAAAGTAACAAGTAACAAAATCATTGTTATTCCTAAAATATTCAAAAAAAAATAGTCACAAAGGCATCAATAGATGCCTTCTATATTAGTTCACCGCCCTCACACTCCTCTGTAAACCCTGCTGAATATCCTGAATAAATCCATCAACCTGCTTTAACCCTTCAACTTGCTGTCTCTCAACTAATTCAGAATCTGAATAAAATTCTTCCACTACATCCAACCCTTCCTCAGTATTCACCTCAAACCTCGCATTACAATAACCTTGTCTTGCCACATGATCTAAAGCCTCCTGATAAAATCCTGCCACCTTACTCTGTTCATCAATCTCCTTGGCTTGCACGAATGGCATCATTCAAACTGACACCCTCGCGTAAAGTGAGATCGACGTAATACACAGGGGTGCGATAACTTTGTGTTGTAGATTTACCTCGTAAAGTCAGTTGTAATGGTAAACACGAAAGTAAACCACCCGATGCCGCATGGTAATAAGACAAGTCGAGCTGCCAAAGTCCGAATACTATTAAAACCTGTGGTTCTAAAGATAAATGTACCTAGTTCATCCGACTCATCTAAATTGACATGCAAACGACCATAGGGCTTGCAATTGCCTCCTTGTGCCAATGGACATAAATCGGGTGATGGGCATGGATGTTGTTCAACGCCTTGGTTCGTCAGCCGTTGACAAGTTTCACCATTCCCCACACAAACAGGCCGACCTGTTTGACGATCAAAGAGGCTGTACTCAGCTCGTAGGTTGAGTTCAGGATCATTAAAGATCATCCGCACTGGAATAGTTCTGAGTTTTTGATTCGGTGCTTTGGCTCGAAGTTGTTCATCTAAGGGATGTTTAACCCAGCCCTCTTTATTTTGGATTTGACTGGTAATGGTAAATTGATCATCCTTTTCAGGCATGCGTTTGCCGTTCTTTTCAACTACTTTACCGATACTGATCCTGCCTAAGATTGGTGGTGTGATTGCTAAACCTTTAATCATGTGATTTTCCTCATTCAGTTATGTTTACGGTTGTCAGTTTGATATTAGAAATCATAATTGCATACAAAAATCCCATGTTGTCTCGTAGGCACTTCGGGCTTCGGGTATGGGGGCTGTTTTGCGATTTTTTGGATATGCTGGATTGGCTTAGGCTAAGATCAGATTTATTCATCATCTGCTATAAATGTTAAAACGCCGTGTGCCCTGCTTGCTTTGTGGGAATTGATTAAGCATTTCAGGGTGTAGTTTCAGTAAGGCTTTACTGTCCAAGCTGATCGAGTCTTTGGATTTTTTCCATGTCACTGAACCTGTTTTAAAGGTGGCTCGTTCTGCCTCCTGCATTTGGGCTTGCAGTTGATGCTTGAGTAGATCAAATTGCTCTTGATGCTTTTCAATTTGATTGCGTGCTTGAATCAATTGTTCAAACTGTTGATTGGCTTGCTCATCTTCAGATAAGTCTGTGGTACTGAGTGGAACATGTTCAGGATACAGCTGTTGTAAGGCTTTGGCTGCCGATTCACTGGCATCAGCATCAGGCGGTGTATCCTTTTCCACACACTCCCAGAAGTAACGCTCGGCATTGATGATGTGTTGAATCACCGATTCAGAACGTGTCACTTTAAAGATTCGGGTTTCATGCCCACAGAGTCAGCACACAAATATGCGCTGCTTTCTTGCCTGTCACAGCCAATTGATGTTGCACCTGACACAGTACGTATAAAGGCACGCCATCTCGCCATAGCTTTGCCCCATATTCCCCTGCGGTTTTACATTCTAAAATTTGTACTTCAGCATTACCCACCACGGAGTAATCCAAATTCGCCAACATAAAATGTTTGTCTGGATCACGGTGCTGTAACACCGCATTGACCCGTCGGACTTTGTTGTTGGTGTGCATGCTGTAGTATTCAGCCACCAAAGGTTCAAGCCGTTTGCCCCAATACAAAGGCGCATGACCTTCACTTTCATCTTCAATGGATTGTTTGACTCCGCCCTGTTTTAATCATCCACAGTTCTAGCATCGACATATAGGGATTGAGTCCACAGGCTGCTGCACAATCACTACTGCCAATACCTTGTCGACGGACTTCCAGCCATTCAGCTTGACTCATGTTTTTGGTATCGACAAAGCGTTTTGCGGTAAACAGTTTTGGAGCAATAAAAGCATGAATGGCTTGCTATGGATTCGGTGTTACATTGCAGAGTGCATGTTCATTGCTGTGTTCATATTAATTTCCTATAGATTGTTAAATTTTGGGCATAAAAAAACCACATCCGAAGATGTGGCTTTGAAGGATTTTTAAGGAATGTGATATAGAGTTATCAATAATTAGTTAGGCTAATGTGTCTATTAGGCTTAAACTAGCATTTGAGCATTAAGCGAGCATGCTTAATGCTTGCTCTAAGTCCGCGTTGCTTTAAGCCTGCCCCTGCACCAAACCAAGCTGAATCCAGTCGATGATCCTGACTCATGGCACGACGTTCATGGTCAATAAATTCCGTGATTGAACAGAGTAAGCCATAGGCAGTCTCTTTGGCTGAAGCTAGCTCTGCACCCCGTCCATGACCATTAAACATGCTCATGACTTTCGACATGGCACGTCCATTCGGTTCAGCTTTTCTTTAGCTATTGGCTGTGCCTGATGTGGCGACATTGCGGTAGAACTGAATAATGCCTGTCCTCCTGTTCGACTATACTCAGGCTGGTGTTATTAAACACTGCATCAAAATAAGCTGCCGCTTCCTGTCTGAGTGACTTTACGCTGACTCAGTTGTTTCATTTCATACATGTGCTCCTCCCATGCACGGACTGAAATACCCAGTTGCTGTTTAACCTTGTCTGCATCAAATTTAGTGCTGTGTGGCACTTTGACCACACCTGCACTTGATTCTGTCCTTTTAAGGCAATGGCTAAAGTGTTGTTACAGACCACACGGATACTGAAGTGAATTGTGCCGTGGTGGCAAGGGTTCCATCACATGCAGTTGCTAAGTAGAATATAGCCATTACTGACATCTTTGCCTTTTAAAGCTGATGTCTGTCCTGTTCGTGCCAATGCCCAGAATTTCTTACCACCTTTCAGCACCCCTGCGGTTTCAAATTCAAAGCCTGATTGTTCAGTCAGGTCACGGTAGAACTCTAAAATCTCTTTGGGTTGGACTTCCTGATAACGCTGACTGACCACGGATAAAGGTGCATGGGTATCAGAACGATATAAGTACACGTTGTTCTTCATAAGGCATGATGATGCTTTGCCCTCGTTCATTCTGTGCCATATAACTGACATTGGAAGATTCAATACGCCAGTCCATACCTGCCTGTTGTGCCCAGACTTCAATCGGTTGATTTTGGGTGAGTTGGTTGCCTAGACCATGCCAAGGGGTTTCACCGACATAGGCCATTTGTTCAAGTTGATGTGCCATGTTATTTCTCCCTTAGATCATCAGTTAAAATTTCGTTGACAGTTATGACAATGGAAATAGCTAACTGGCTGTTGTTGTCTTGGGGGTTGGATAAAACTATCAATCAAACCGCCAATCACTGCACCTGCAAGCCCACCCAACAATGGAGAAAGTGGTGTAGGGAAACTTTTGGAAATGGTTGCACCAATTCCAGCACCAGCCATAGAAGAAAAACTGTTACCACCTGAAGACTGTGTTGTTTCACGGCTCACGTTTTCAGAATAGCAATAAGGACATGTAATATTCATAAGATATACCTCTAGAAATGAAAAAAGGCTTACCGTCTGATAAGCCTTTGAATGTGTAAATAAACACTCACTGTTCATGTAGATGATGTATATCTGTGATTTTTTGGGATCTATTGAAAAGATCGCATTTTATAAAAAGGCTTTATCCTCAAATGTTGTGCCTCTTTTTCAGGGCGAACTAAATAAGTTACAGCATTCAGGAATCGACTCACCTCCTCTGGATTCTCACGATGAATCCTGCCAACCCCTAAGATATCTAACTTGGTATACTTACTCAGTTGCTCTGGATCATGACAATTGAAATACATACCAAGATTACCTGTTATCTCTTTCCACAACTCACCAACCCTTTTGGCTATCCCCCATGCAGCTTGTCTTTTGTGCCCATTAAAAATCAATAATAAATGGCAGTGATAGCCCTTAGTTTCTCCTTGCTCTAAAGCCCAAGCATAATCAACCAAGTCATCAAAGGGTTTTCTCCTTTTACTTATATCTTTACGTAGCTGTTCCATATCATCACAAAAGTCCTCCATATCTACTAGCTCATGATATTTTTGCAAATATGATAAATCGACACGTACCACTTCAGATTTTGAATAGCATTGGATGGCCTTTGTCACCTTCGCCTTGAGAGATCTCTTATTTCGGCTCTCATTTTCTCTATGCCGTCTTAAATCTTTTAGATGCAGAGACTTATAGCCTATAAAATATTGCTGATATTCTTTAAAACTTTGTTCTTGCAAGTACTCAGTTAATTCATTAAATGTTAATCCTGTAATATCCTCTTGCTTTAAAAAACTACACCAAGCATTGATATAACCGAAGTAGCTATAGCTTCGTTGATAGATTTGCTTGAAGTCATAAATTAATACTGCAAAATCCTCAAAAAAATAATCAGGCTCATTATCCAGTGCTATCCAAGACTCTGTAGTGTTTTCTAATTGAATCAGTAAAGCTGATTCATTGATTCGTATAGACATAGCCCTTCCGATAGAATATTTCCATATAAGAATTCAAATCTGTTTTTTTATACCTTAGTTGAGCTCTCTAAGGAGAACTCAATAATATTATTAATAGTATCTAAGTTATTATTAATAATATTAAAAACCTGATATTTTGACATCTAAATAAAATAAAACCTCCACATAATAAATAAAAAAACTAGTGATAACCATAACAATACAAAGCTCACACCAGCTCTAAATAAATAAATTACATTCAATCTAAGTTAAAAAAGTTATGCGTTATCTCTCATTTGAAAACAAAACCATTGTCATAATAAAAATTAATAAAATAAAAATTTAAAATAAATAAATAAGATAAAAACACCCTCTATACAGATTGATTTTATTTATAGCATGAGAAATAAATATATAAAAGCACTTGAAAAAACAAGGTGAAAACACTGCAAATACAGCGAAAAACTTACTAGCAGATCATGGAATTCATGCATAAAGTATTATGTAAGATTTTCATAACACTGGATAGAATATGAACACTTACGATTACTTAGAAGAGCTCAAGACTTTCATTTCACTTTGTACAGATGAGGATTTGATTTATGTTCTACATATCTTTAATCAAAATGAAGTTGACTACAATTCCAGCAAAGCAAGAAGGAGTAGAGATCTAGAATATTTAAAAGCTGATATTAATTGTCTCAATAGTCTCAACAATCTTAAGGACATTAAGAAACTTGTTATTAAAAATTATGAAAAATATAATAATCATGAAATCAGAGATTTCTAGATGATTTAAAAAAATTTAAAAGCAAGATAGAAACAACAAATATTGATTTTACGAAGGTAAAAAATAATGCGAGATTTTTAAATTTTGCTTGTTATTTAATTAATGAAAAAGCTGGCGATAGAGAGTTAGAGAACATCAAATCCAAGTATTTTAATTTCTTATATGTAGCTTTAACTCAGCCAGTTTTTTATAAATTACCTCGACATATTGAAAGAATCTTTTCTGATTTTAGTGAAGTATATTCAAAATATCCATCACACTTTAAGAACGATCAAGATAGATATTTTTATATTTGGGCAAAAAAATATATGGATGAAAATTCTGCCTATGAGAGTAGAGAGTATAATCCAACTGAAGACTCTGAATACCCTATAGTAGTGAACTCAATTTTTGATATGCTTTATCATAAAAATCAAGAAGTTCACTATGCTTTAAGAAAAAAACTTTCTAATGCTTGGTATCAAAGGAAATATAGGCAAGAAAATAAAGGTAAGAAGGAAAACTACTATGCCTTAACCCTTAAAACAAAAGAATGTTTAAAAGCACTTTGCTATAAACGCAACTTAAGTGAAGAGGAAATATGATTGAGACATTAATTAATGAAAATTATACAAAAGAATGTTGCTACCCAAGTGGAAAACCACTCTACGAATCTTAAACTTCACACTACTTTTATATAAATATTTCATTCAGAAACCTAGAGCAAAGCCCAATCTATATTGGGCTTAATCTTGTAATACTAAATTCTTTAAGTTTTGGATTTTTTACTTTTCAGACTGGCATCCACTGTCGCTAAAGCACTTTTAAAAGAAGGGCCAATCATAGGATCAAAAAGAAAAAGTGCGTCAGTATAGGCTCTAAAGCTCCATAAAGATTTGTCTTATTCACCTCATTTACTGCTATACCAATAAGCTTGTACAAGCTTTCAGTAGAGTTATAAGCATCATATAAGCTGTTTTCAAAATTATAAGCAGTATTCATTCATTTCCAATTGTGCGATTTCACAACAAGTAGGCTCAATTGTATACTTAGCCGCTGATCCTCGATAAATTGTTTTATTTAAATTAGTTTTTGCAGCATACATCACATGCCAAGCCCCGACCAAACTAACCCAATTTGCAAGGTGATTTGTTAAAATAGGATTATGCCCCAGCCTTTCTTTAACATCCGCCAGATATGTTTTTAAATCATTCTTTTTATTTAAATCAATTTGGTAAATTTGCCTATAGGGAACCGCGCTCAATGCTTTTGCTTTTGTCCTAGCTGCCATTAAAGCATTAGCTCTACTTTAAACAATCCAAGCTATTGAAGCTAAAAATTTATCATCCTTTTGAGGGTATAATAAATTGTTTTTAATGCCTCATACTCCCAAAAACAACATAGCCCTAAAAAACACTATGTCTAAAAATATTTGTGAATACTTTTGATAGCATTTTACATACTTTACTAAACTCAAAAAACCGTGATCTAAAAGTCTTGATAATACACATACCGTAATATTCTCAAACTGATAGCACATAACTTGGCTAACAACTTTATAGAGCACGTCCTGACTAAATTGAGCTAAAGGGTATTGCTCCAACACATCGTTCAAATCTTGTTCAAACTCATCTAGATCAAAACCAGCTTTTGCTATATTCAAACAAGAGCTCATCATTCAAAGCTTCAGTAAATTGCTGATTATCAACTTGCATAGATTTTGAAGGTTCATCATACGAAGCAATCAAATCGATTCCAACTAACAGCAAGTGCTGATAATGCTGAGCCCTAAGATCCTTGTAGTGTCTCTTATCTACAATTAGCCGTAATGATAGTGTGAGCTGTTGATAGAAAGAATTTTTTTCATCCGAGAAGGTTTGTAATGCGACAAGGTCATGGAAGTACAAATAGTCCAATAAAGTAATAGTGCTGATTTGGAAATCAGTAAGTGTTGGCATTTCACGATCTACGATAAAAAGTCATCCTTTTTTTATCATAATTTATTTTTTTCAACTTATATACAATTATTTTCATGGATTTTATTAAAGATGTTAGGTGCTTACCTAGCCTTACTAATACTTCCAGAAAAGATAAACAGACCAATTAGAGGTATTTAAATGAAAGCAGGAAAGATCAATTTATCTGATTACTTATTCATGCAGTTTAAAACAATAACTCCAACTCTTGATCAAATAGGAGAAATGTATTACCCACACTTGAGTAAAGCTAAATTACTTGAAAAAGCGCGAAAAATGGAATTTCCATTTCCCTGCTATAGAATTGATGAGAGTCAAAAAGCACCTTATTTGGTCAACTTAACTGATTTTTCAGATTTCCTAACTAAAGCCTTAAGAATTAATCAACAATATATAAATACCAACATACATCATGCCTGCAAAGATAATGCTTGATGGTGATTAAAAATGAAATATGTAACCTCTAAAAAAGTTCGTGAAAGATTCAACATTAAGTCACCAGCAACTTTATGGCGTTGGCAACAAGCAAGTCAGAAGATGTTTTAAGGAGCCATTTCCCCCCGCCTGTGAAAAATTTCAGTCTGGCTCTACAAACCTATGGGATGAAAGAACCAGAATTAGAACGGATGGGAACTAAAGTACTTCAGAAATAACAAACGAATAAACCCACTAACTACTTAGTTAGGCTTTCTTAGTTTATTCCACCACTGCTTATAAACCTATTGCCATTTCTTTTTGATAATCATAATAGTCATAAGTACCCTGCTCCCCAGGCATTAGCATGACCAACCATCAATTCAGCAACATCCCTGCGTTGTAAATCGCACTAAAATTCGTCCTAGCTGTACGTCGTAAATCATGCATAGACCAATGATCCATATTTACGCCAAAATTCTTACGTGCAAATTGCATGAAATTATAAGGGAGTTATCAGTTGGCCCACTGCGCCCCATAGGCTCTTTACCATTCTCATGAGAGAAAAGGAACTCAGACCTACTCAGATCAATAGCCGACTGTAGCCAAGGCTTTATTTCATCAATGATTGGTCGAACAAGTATTTCCTTTACTTTCTCCGATTTTATGATTCTCATAAGGCACTGTCCAAGTATTATTTTTAAAATCAAATTCAGATTTTCGTGCAAGTCTCAGTTCACTATATCTATTTCCATAGAACAGGCACAACTTTAGAAACAAAACATTCCTTAGAGATGTTCGAGATTGATCGCATATTTTAAAAATTAAAGACAATTCTTCATCACATAAAACACGATCCGTTTTATTTTTCTTAATATTCAAATCACGCTTTCCAGTGATATGCCGTATAGGATTTTTCTCAATTAACTTTCGATTAATCCCCCAATCCAGACACTGCTTAGTATTCGTTAGAATACGATCTGTAATTGATGGAGACTGTTTAAACTGTTCTTCCAATAAGTCCAACCACATATGCAATGTGATTTGATCCGCAGGCAATACCTCCATAACTTCGGAAAAACATAAAACTCAAATGACCTTAAATTGTTGATGCTGCATTTTTTTTATTATGTAATACAATATTTTGTCGTGCCACTCTCTATAACAGAGCTTCAAAAGTCAATAGCATCTACTCACTTTGTGAAGTTCTAACTTTTTATACACTCCGTGGATCATGACCGGCTTCTAAAATACCCTTCATTTTTTGCAATTCAAGCACGAGCTTCTTGCAAGACTCAGATTTGGATAAGAACCTAAATCTAAGCGGGCTTGCTTTTCGTTGGTATCTAAAACGCATTTGGAAAGTGAGTTTTACCTTTAGGCGAGACACGAACACTCAATCCATCTCGATCGGCTTCAACATGTTGCTCAGCTGCTTTCACGATCTAAATTATTCTTAAGCCATGTATCCGTTAAGAGACATTTTGCTACACCTGTGTACAAAATTTTTTTAACACTAAGTAACAATTAACATTATGTACACAACAATGTACACAACAAACATGAATAAACTTAAATCAACTTGAAACACCATGCAATGGGTGTAAAACTTAAAAACCAATAAAACACTGTAACTTATATATTTATTAATTTTTTTATAAACTTAGTTGAAATGGGTTGAGACTGGGTGAATTATAGTGTGTTATTTGGGTG
>CAWETQ010000015.1:0-199042 GCA_963812025.1 uncultured Gammaproteobacteria bacterium | reverse complement strand
TCATTTATTTTACCACACTGCTTTATATTCCAATTTCACTACGTCTTTTTCACGATACGTGCATTCTCACCAGTAATTTTTTTAGCATAAAAATGATCTAAACCAATAAATCATTATAAAATATAAGAAAATACTCACCTTCAAACGAACAACGACTTCTTTCAGAAATAGATACAAAACATTGCAATGACTTAAATTTAGCCAATGTTAAACTTCTTTTATTCCTACTTTTAGCACTTAGCATCAAGCGTCCATCTAACACACAATAACTTGAAAATATAATGAGGTACTTTATGTCTAAACACTATGATTATATTGCAATTGGTGGAGGTAGTGGCGGAATTGCATCGGTGAATCGTGCTGCTTCTTATGGCAAAAAATGTGCTTTGATTGAAGCGAATGATCTGGGGGGTACATGCGTAAATGTCGGCTGTGTGCCTAAAAAAGTCATGTGGTATTCAGCTCAAATTGCGGATGCCATTCAAAAATATGGCCCTGATTATGGATTTAATACTGAACTCAAAAGCTTCGACTGGAAAAAACTCATCGAAAATAGGCAAGCTTATATCAAAAGAATTCATGCCTCTTATCAATCTGGTCTGAGTAAAAATCAGGTCGATGTTATTCATGGCTTTGCGACGTTTGTTGATGATAAAACGATTGAAGTCAACGGTGAAACATTTACAGCAGACCATATTTTAATCGCCACGGGAACACAGCCCTCTCGCCCCGATATTGAAGGTGCAGAACATGGCATTGATTCAAATGGTTTCTTTGAATTACAAGCATTACCAAAACGCACCGCAATTATTGGCTCAGGTTATATCGCTGTTGAATTAGCAGGTGTTTTAAATTCTTTAGGTTCCGATGTTCAACTGTTCATACGCAAAAATTTGCCTTTACGTAGTCTAGATCAATTTTTAGGTGAAACATTATTAGAAAGTATGCGAAGTGATCATATTCAAGTTCACACGCAAGCGACTCCCGTTAAAGTGTCCAAACTCGAAGATCAGTCTCTGCTTTTACATCTTGAGGATGGCACGCAGCATAATATTGATTGTCTGATCTGGGCTGTAGGACGAGAACCCAATACGAAAGCACTTAAACTAGAGCGTACAAATATTCAATTAAATGACTCAGGCTACATTCAAGTGGATCAATTTCAAAATACCTCTCAATCAGGTCTTTATGCTGTGGGAGATATTATCGGCAAAGCAGAATTAACACCTGTTGCTGTCGCTGCTGGTCGCAAACTTTCAGAACGCTTATTCAATGGAAAGTCTAAAGAATACCTAGATTACGAAAATATACCGACGGTTGTGTTTAGTCATCCACCTATTGCTACTGTGGGTTTAACCGAAGAACAAGCGATTGCTCAATTTGGTCAAGATCAAATCAAGGTCTATAGCTCATCTTTTACCTCCATGTATACGGCAGTCACGGAACATCGACAAGTTTCAAAAATGAAATTGGTTTGCTCAGGAATAGATGAAAAAATCATTGGTATTCATGGTATTGGTTACGGAATGGATGAAATTCTTCAAGGTTTTGCTGTTGCACTCAAAATGGGCGCCACTAAAAAAGATTTTGATAATACAGTCGCTATACACCCTACTTCAGCTGAAGAATTTGTCACTATGCGTTAGTCTCTTGAGTTATATGACTGATCTCGTATAGCGAATGGAGATATTTTTTAAGCTATCGAGATCTTCATTTACTGTTGCCATAAAAATATTGAAATATCAGTGATTTTGAAATAATTTCAATCAAATTAAGACCATAAACCCATATGCTTCAAAGCCATTAAAGCATAAACTTTGATCGCTCCTTTTTATCGACATTACAAGAGTAAAAATATGTCACAACAAGATTTTGAAAATGGCTTAAAAGTTCGTACAGAGGTTATGGGCGAATCTTTCGTAAAACGCGCACAAGATAATACAGTCCCCTTTACTCAACCCTTACAAGACTGGATTAATGAACATGCGTGGGGTTCAACTTGGCAACGTGAAGGTGTTTTGCCGCGTAAATATCGCTCACTCATTACCATTGCATTTTTAACTGCACAAAAAAGTCCAACAGAACTTAAAGGTCATGTCCGTGGTGCATTAAATAACGGCGCGACTGTAGAGGAAATTCAAGAAGTGCTCCTTCATAGCTTGCCTTACTGCGGTGCCCCAGCCACGCAGGAAGCCTTTCGTGCTGCACTTGAAGTGATTAACGAATATCAAAAAACTGAATAAATTGATTCTGATAGAAATAGCTTAACTTTGCTTAGGCTATTTAATTGATTAAATAATGGCACCATTTTCAGGGCTATGCTTATGCTGCAACTGTCCCTGATTGATTTGTAGAATATCTGCCTCTAAATATGCCAATTCTTGCTCATGATGCGTGACATAAATCATCGGCAAATCTAGCTCATCTTTAATTCGCTTTAAAAATGGTAAAATTTGTTGCTTTAAATTGGTGTCTAAACCCGTTAAAGGTTCATCAAGCAATAATAAATTCGGTGAAGATAATAAAGCACGCCCAATCGAGACACGCTGAGCCTCTCCACCTGAAAGTTGCTGTGCTTTACGTTGACATAAGTGAGTCAGTTCAAGCAACTCAACAATTTCATCAAACTGAAATTTCCGTTCAGTCTGGGAAATTAATTTTTCTGCATAACAAAGATTTTGCTGCACATTCATATGGGGAAACAACAAGGCATTTTGAAAAATTAATGCAATTTTTCGTTGATACATCGGCACATGAATTTTTTGCTGGCTATCGAATAAAATCTGCTGATTAAACTGAATTGAGCCATGTATCGGCTTTAATAAGCCCACAATATTTTTCAATAAAGTACTTTTTCCACTACCAGATGCCCCCACAATACCTAACAATTGCTGTTGCATCTCCAATTTGATACTCAACATAAAATCAGCATGTTGATATTGAAAATCGCATTTCAACATATCAAACTCCCAATTTCCGTTGATACCTTTGCAAAATAAAATAATTCGCAATTAAAGCGCTAAATGCAAAACCAAAGATAAAGCAACCAGTCGCATGGCCATCTCTTCTCCATTGGGTTGTTGCAGCAATGAATAAATTGCAATCGGAATGGTACGGGTTTCATCGGGGATATTGCCGACAAAAGTAATTGTTGCACCAAACTCGCCTAAACTTCGACTAAAACATAAAATACTACCGATCACTATTCCCGGAATCGCCAAGGGTAAGTTAATACTCAAAAAGACTTTCCATGGCGCTGCACCGAGTGAACCTGCGATTTGTTCTAATTGTTGATTCATCAACTGAAAGGATAAACGGATGGGTTGTACCATCAAGGGAAATGCCACAATCATGGACGCTAAAACAGCCCCTTTCCAGTTAAATGCCAGTTGAATTCCCAGCACATTTAAATACTGACCAATCAATCCCTGATTACCAAATAAAACTAAAAGCAAATAGCCTAGAACGACGGGAGGCAAAACCATCGGTAGTTGTAACAGTGCTTCAACAAGAAACTTTAACCGAAACTCATGGCGCGCTAAGACCCATGCCAATGCAACCGCAAAAGGTAAACAAAACAATGTGGCAAAGCCTGCAACTTTGGCAGACAAATAAAGCGCACTAAGTTCTTCTGAGCTTAACATATCCAATTTACCCCCAAGTTCTGTACTTAGGATTTCAGGCTAAAACCATATTTTTGAAAGATCACTTTGGCTTGAGCACTATGTTTCACAAACTGTTCAAATTGAACAGCTTCTTTATTTTTTTCACCTTGTTTCGTCAATGCCAACGGATAGACAATTGGACTATGCGATTGACTTGGGAAAGTTCCAATAATTTTAACTTTTTGACTAATTAAAGCATCGGTTTTATAGACGATCCCGACTTCACATTCACCTCGTTCGACAAAAGCTAGCGCTGAACGTACATCGTCTGTTCCCACAATACGACCTTTTAAAGCGTCTAGCCAATTCAATTTCACTAGGCTTTGTCTAGCGTATTTTCCTACAGGAACAGACTCCATTTGCCCAGTACATAAATGTCCTTTAAACGATTGCGCAAAGTTAAAATTTGCCTGTGCTTTAAACGGAATATTTAAATTTTTCGGACTAATGGCAACCAGTTGATTAAATAATAAAGGACGAACCGAAGCTGAAGTCACGACGTCCTTTTGTACTAAATAATTCATCCAGTCTTGATCTGCCGAGAAGAACACATCACTACTGGCACCAGCTTGCACTTGTTTCGCCAAAGCAGAGGATGCACCAAACACAGCAACAATTTTTGTTTGTGGGTGCTGTACTTGGTAAATATTGGCAATATCGGTGATGGCATTGGTCAAACTTGCCGCAGCATACACTTTTACCGTTCCCGCTTGTGTTGCAGAAATAGAGACCATCATACACACGGATAAAAACAGGGCTTTTTTCATCATCATTTCCTCATCAGCCAATAAATAGACCTTGCACAATTTGACCTGCAAGCATTGTTTGTCCCGCAGGTATCCTCACTAAGCAATTGGCTTGCATTAAATTACTCAGCATATGCGACTGTTGCTTAGATAAGCTTTTCACTTTGAGAATAGACTGGTCAAAACTGGCTGACATCCTTAAAAAGCGTTCTCGGGCATCCATTTTCAAATCATGTGTCAGTACTGCGCTAAACCAGTTGGGTGGCTGCTTTTGTCCTTGCAAGGCATTCAGCACAGTCGAAGTATAAATTTGCATCCCCATATAAACAGCCGCGGGATTACCCGGTAAACCGAGTAAATAACAAGCTGAATGGTCTGCTCTTTGTAAAGTGGCAAAGAAAATGGGTTTACCCGGTTTTTGTTTAACTTTCCAAAAAATTTGCTCAAAACCTAAATTTAACGTGACGGGTCGAATGAAATCATAATCTCCCACCGAGACACCACCAGTGGTTAAAATAAGATCATGACTTTTAGATAACGTTTGAATTAATGCTTTCACTGCATGTTCGGTATCTGCCACATGGAAAATTTCAACCTGTTGCGATTGCTGCTGAAACCACGCTTGAATTAAAGGTGCATTGGCATCAAAAATTTTACCCGCTGCAAAATCCTCCACTGAAGCCGCCACCTCATCGCCCGTAATCACCACAGCCACTTTGGGATACCGAAAAACATTGACTGTTTGAATGCCCGCCATACTTAACGATGCTATTGCGCCGACAGAGAGTTGCTGTCCTGAACTTGCCAGTAAATCACCCACAGCAATTTCTTCACCGACATCCCGAATATCAGTATGGGCTTTTAAGCTTTCTGTAATTTCAATACGGGATGAATCGATGATTTTGACAATTTCTTGACGTGCAACGGTCGTGGTGCCCAAAGGAATTTTGGCACCGGTGAAAATCCGAACTGCCTGTCCCTGTGTTAACTGCAATTCGGAGTCATGACCTGCTTGAATTTCCCCCACCAATGCAAATGAGCGATTCGGCTCAATTGTCGATGGTGCACAAAGAGCATAACCATCCACTGCACTTTGGGAAAATAAAGGCAGATTAATACTTGAATAAACATCTTCTGCTAAATAGCGGCTTAAAGCCTGATTTAACTTAAGGTTTTCAGTCGCTAAAACTTGTGTTTTATCTCGAATTAAATCCAAAGCCTGATCAACGGTAATCAAGCCCTGCTCTGCTCCGCATGCTGACACGATGTTATTCATTGATAACCACCTTGATGCGGAATATTTTTTTGCACATCAAATAAATGTACCAAGGCAGGAAGGATCGCAATTAAAGATTCTTGTGCGCCTTGTCGACTGCCCGGTAAAGTCATCACCAAGCTATGATCGATATAACCCGCAACCCCACGACTTAAAGCGGCATAAGGTGTCCGTTTTTGTCCGAAACTACGTGAAGCTTCCATCAAGCCCGGAATTTCACGTTTTAATAAAGGCTGAATGGTTTCTACGGTTAAGTCTTTAGGCCCTAAGCCTGTCCCACCCACAGTTAAAATTAAAGGATAATGATTTTTTTGCTGTTCAATCAGCGCCAATAATTGTTCAGGACTGTCTGGAATCACTTGGTAAGCAATATTTGAAAAATTAGCTTCTTGCAAAATTTCTAAGACATTTTGCCCTGCTGTATCTGGTTTCTTACCTGCCGCTACAGTATCGGATAGCACAATAATAGAGGCAGACAGGCTTTCTTTTAATGCACGAGTAAAGTGTGACTTGCCCCCTTTTTTCTTGTGTAATTTACATTGATCCAGAGATAAATCTTCAGGTTCACAATGCGGTTTTAACATGTCATAAAGCGTTAAACCTGCAAGGCTGACCGCAGTCAACGCTTCCATTTCCACGCCTGTCGGCCCAATGGTTTCTACCGTGGCAATAATTTCGACATAATTTTCAAACAGTTCAAAGTCCACATCGGCACGGTAAATCGGCAATGGATGACACAGTGGAATCAGCTCATCGGTACGTTTTGCCGCTAAAATTCCCGCAATCCGTGCCGTTTTAAGTGCATCGCCTTTTTCAGTATTACCGTTACGTAATAATTCAATGCAATGTGGCGGTGCATGCAAAATGCCTGTTGCCACTGCAGTACGATAACTCTCTGCTTTCATCCCAACATTTTTCATTGCATGTACCTATCATTCATTTTTACAGTAAAATTAAGTTTTAAACGTCAATAAAGATTTAAGAAATCATTTTCAATTTAGTGATGACAATGTTGACCATGTTCAGTTTCTTGAACTGCATGCTGATGTGAATGCGTTTCAGCCACGTCATCTTTACGAATACAACAGCCTTCCACATACTGGCTACTGCCATCCATATAAAATTCCTCTTTCCAAACAGGAACTTCATGTTTAACCCGCTCTACCGCTTCTTCACAGGCAGCAAAGGCTTCACGGCGATGGGCTGCATAAGCAATCGCAATAATGGCTTTTTCACCAATGTCTAAAGCGCCAATTCGGTGAATGACCCGTACATAGGACACATTATATTTGGCTTGAATTTCCTGCTCTATTTGGCGAATCATTTTTTCCGACACCGGTGCATAAGCGGTATATTTCAGCGCCTTAACCGCTTTACCTTCATGATGATTACGCACCGTACCAATAAAAACACCAACCCCACCACATTCAGGAAAATGCTGAATCTGATCAAAGCTTTCTAGCGTTAAAGCTGTGTCTTGAATCCGTGGAAAATTTTTCAATAAGTCCATTTTTCAACCTCCGGCCACGGGTGAAAGGAGTACCAAAGTACTGTCCGAATTAAGCTGAGTTTGACGTGAAATAATGTCTTCACCCACGGCACAGGCACAGCGCTCAATCATGGCAAAAGCAGCTGGATAGGCTTGCCCAACTTGAGCCAAGACATCTGTAATTGTGCTGTTTAGGCTGCATATGATTTCTAAATTTTGCGGTAACTGCCGCTCTACTGCACCAAAGGCTTCAATTTTGATTTTGATCTGTGACATCTTAACCTCCAAGCATATGCATGCTGATTTTTCGACTGCTTTTAGCTAAGCTTTGACTGTTCAAGCGCTGTTCTATGGCGTGAAAACCTTGTTCTTTGTTCCAGATATAGCGAGATAAAGCACCATTTAAGCTCACCTCACTCAAAGGTTCAGATGAAGTAAGTGCTTTAATTTCAGCTTTAAGATTCAAACCTTGGGGTGCAAATAGACAATTATAAAACTCACCCTGTGCGGTTAAGCGTACCCGATCACACGTTCCGCAAAATGAATTGGTAATGGTGGAAATAATGCCAATCGGATGCGCATTAATCAGATATTGTCGGGCTGGATTTGAAGTTGCCTGAGCTGAATCATGCGCTTGCGTGGTCACTGCAAATTCAGTGGCTAAAGTTTCTAAAATGTGTTGCTCACTGACCACATGTTCAGTCGACCATTTTCGATCACCATCTAGTGGCATAAATTCAATAAAACGTAAAATTACCTTTTGCTGAACTGACCAACGTGCCAAAGGCAAAATTTGATTATCATTTATACCGCTCATTAATACGCTATTGATTTTTATCGGTAATCCTACCGCTTGAGCCGCGCGAATTCCGTCCAGTACGGGTGCCAAATCTTTTTGAGTCAGTTGTTTAAATTGAGTCGCATCCAAACTGTCTAAGCTGATATTCAGATCATCCAGTCCTGCTTGTTTTAAGTCATGTGCATATTTTTTTAAATAATGTGCATTGCTGGTCATGGAAATGCGTTTTAGCCCGAGCTTCTTTAAGTTTTGTAGTTGTGCAACAAAATGTACCACGCCCTGACGCATGAGTGGCTCGCCACCAGTAATACGAATAAACTCAATACCACGGCGCACCATAAAGTCACAAAATTGATAGAGTTCTTCGAAGCTGAGTAAGTCGTGTTTTTTCATCCATTCTGGATGTTCAGGCATACAATAGACACATTTAAAATTACAGCGATCAGTCACTGAAATGCGCAGTTTGCGCTTACCACGACCAAATTGATCGACAAATAGCGCCTTGCTTTTAAGTTCTGTCATCATATTCATGTTGAACATCCATCTTCAGGCATTTTGTGGTCACTGCACATATAGTGTGCACAAGCGTTAAATCGCCCAATCTTGTTATTATTAGATTTGCAATAAGTGTTCCAACTTTGTGCCAAAGGCGAAATATTGAGTTTTAATGCAGAAATTTGAGTTGTTGATGCTGTTGCAGCTCATCTGGCGAGTTAATACTGTGAAAAAATAAGGCATGATTGGTAAAATGTGCCACTTGAGCGTGCAAATCTGCAAAACAGTGCTTCAAACTGCGCTGTTTTTGCTCAAGGTGATGTGTAAAGCTAACTAAACTGCTGCGTTTAACCAAGCAAAATGGGTACAGTGCTGTGCCATTCATTTCTACATAAGCAACTTCTGCCAAACTATTTTTAGCCAAAGCCAGATGCAATTTCAAAATGACTTTTGGGGGAATGTAGGTCACATCGCAGGGTACAAACAACACATAGTCTGCCTGTACATGTGACCATGCACTTTTCATTCCCATGAGTGGACCTAAGAAACCATTTTCATCATCCTGATAACACTGAATATTAGGAATCATTTTTTGATAAATTGAATCATCCCGATGGCTGTTGATCCAGACTTGTGCAACATCAGCTTTAAGCTGTTGATAAATCTTGATCAGTTGAATTTGATCATCAAATTTCTGCAACAATTTATTGATGCCATTCATGCGCTGTGCCTGTCCGCCAGCCAAAATCACCAAGTCCGTATCGGGATAAATTGAATTTTTAACGCTATTTTTCATTCAACCGCCTCCATTTGACAAGCTTTGATCAAGCCACGAATTTCAGGTAAACATGAACCACAATTGCCCCCAGCTTTTAAACATGCCGTGACTTGTTTCTCATCGGTGATATTTTTGCTTTTAATGGTTTCAATAATGCGGTTTTTACCGACTTTAAAACAACTACAGACCAACGGCCCTTCATTATTGGCCATCGACATCGGCTGTCCTGCAAGCAAGGCTTTACGGTGCATGGCACTTAATCGTTCACGCTTAAACAGACTTGCCACCCAATCACGATCTGGCAATAACGCTTTAGGTGCAATATATAAACTTGCAATCAAATGACCATCTTTCAGCACCACACTGTGACTGATATGCGCCGTTTGATCTTCAATATTCAGCCATTCAAAACTTTCATCCTGAAACGGCAATAGTTCTTTTAAATGTTCAGTGATGTAAGTGAATTTTTTACGATCTGCCACTTCATATCGTGTGGCTTTGGCGGTCATAATTTTAGTCCACCACACGGTGTCTTCAATTGAAGATTGCACAATTTTTTCAAAGCCTTGACGCACATAAAACACGCCTTGCCATTGGCTATAAAATGGATGGATGATCACTGGCGTATGTTTAAACTCAGGCTCACCTGAAATGGCATCGACCACAGGATTCACCACTTTACCAATACGGGCATCGGACGCCACTTGGTCATTCCAGTGAATCGGTGCAAAGACTTGTCCACGGCGAATATTATCACTGACCGTCGCGCGTAATACGCAATTGCCCCATTTCGATTTTACTTCAACCAATTCACCCTCTTTAACACCATATTTCAACGCATCTTGTGGATGAATTTCACAATATGGCTCTGCACGATGGGTACTTAAATTGGCAGATAAACCAGTACGGCTCATGGTGTGCCATTGGTCACGAATTCGCCCAGTATTTAAAACCAAAGGAAATTCTTTACACACTGAATTGACGGGATTGATTGCCGTAATGGCAATAAATTTAGCTTTAGCATCGGCATGGCTAAATTGCCCCTGAGAATACAGTCGTGCCACCGCGCCCTCTGGCTGCTGTTTAGTCCATACTGGCCATTGCACAGGTTTCAGTTCGTCATATTCACTTGCGGTTAAATCCGTTAAACCGTTTAAATTAAAATAACGAAAATTCGGTGTTTCACTGCGCTGCGCTAGATCTGAATTTTGCTCTGATGATAATCGTGCATGCTCTAAGAAAATGTCATGGCTATTTTTAAAATCAAAACCATCAAAACCTAATTTTTTTGCCACCTGACTAATGGCCCACCAGTCCGCCTTTGCCTGACTTGGCTGCGCTAAAAAGGCACGTTGTCTGGAAATGCGACGCTCAGAATTGGTGACCGTACCCTCTTTTTCGCCCCAACCCAGTGCAGGCAATAACACATCAGCATATTGCGTAGTGTCGGTATCGATACAAATATCAGAAACCACCACAAATTCACATTGCTCTAAAGCACGTTTTACTTGATCAGCATCGGGTAAACTGACCACAGGGTTGGTTGCCATAATCCAAATGGCTTTAATTTTGCCACTTTCAACCGCATGAAATAAATCAACTGCTTTAAAGCCAGCTTGCTTGGCAATATGGGGACTGTGCCAAAAGTTTTGCACCAATTGTTGATGGTTTTCATTGTCCAGTTCTAAATGTGCCGCCAACATATTTGCCAGCCCACCCACTTCACGCCCGCCCATGGCATTGGGTTGTCCTGTCATCGAAAATGGTGCAGCACCCAATTTGCCTATTTTTCCAGTCAATAAATGGCAGTTGGTAATACTATTGGCCTTATTGACCCCTTGCGAAGATTGATTCACCCCCATCGAAAACAATGTCATCACTTTTGAGGTATTGGCAAATTTTTCATAGAAAGTCTGCAATTTTTCGACAGAAATTCCTGTGCGTGTCGCCACATTTTCAATGCAAGATTCACTTTCACTCTGTGCCAGTGCTTGCGCTAAACCTTGGGTATGTTCAGCAATAAATGCTTGATCGGCATGACCATTTTTCGACAGGTATTGTAATAAGCCATTAAATAACGCGACATCTTGTCCCGGTAAAATGGGTAAATGTAAGTCTGCTGCTTCACAGGTGCTGGTAAACCGTGGATCAATCACGACCACAAACAAGTCCCGTTGTTCTTTGGCCTTCATGATGCGTTGATACAATACTGGATGACACCATGCAGTATTTGAACCCACCAACACCACCATGTCGGTATGTTCAAAATCTTCATAACTTGCAGGGACAATATCTTCCCCAAAAGCACGTTTATGTGCAGCAACTGCCGATGACATACAAAGACGTGAATTGGTGTCGATATTGGCTGTTCCGAGATAACCTTTGACGAACTTATTCACCACATAATAATCTTCAGTCAGCAACTGACCTGAAACATAAAAGGCAATGCTGTCACGACCATATTGATCAATACATTGTTGAAATTTATTGGCAATGCTCGAAATAGCCGTGTCCCAAGTTGCCACTTGACGATTTGCCTTGCGCCCCATCATCGGCTCAAGCACACGGGTTTCTAAGCCCAAAGTATCTGCCAAATTACTGCCTTTAATACATAACTTGCCGTAATTCGAAGGATGGTTCACATCGCCTTCAACAGTCACTTTTTGACCTAACGCTGTCTCTTGTACGGTTGCAGTCACACCGCAACCCACACCACAATAAGGACAGGTGGTATTTGTCGTTTTCGTCAATAATTCTGTGGAGCTATGCAGTTCCATCACAGGGATACTATTCATATGATATGCTCCTTAATTTTGAAATTTACTTGATTTACTTTAAATAGAGTTCATTACAACGGTATCTTTGATCAATAAAACTCATTTTTCTGGATCAACCTTCGGTTCGACCTATTTTCCTTCGGGAAAAGTAGGCAAAACCATTGTCATCCGCAAAACTCGTTCACATCCGATCATTTATCAAAAAGTTACGCAAAAACTATGAATTTTCATATTTCGTCCTGACTCAAACAGTTGCGGATGACGTTTCCGCATCTCTTATTCAGTGACATTAAACAATTTGATTTTATACTCAACCTGCTTGTTTTAATGCAAAATCTTTACCAAATAACAATTTATTGCGAATTGAAGAAATAGGCGTTTGATCTGCAATTAACTCTGCATACCATGCACCATCTTCGGTATCACCAAACAATACTGCACCAATCACTTTATCTTGTTGAATAATAATACGTTTATAAATATGACGTTTTTCATCATTCAAAATAATATCTTCATAATCATCAGCGGGTTCAAAGTTACCTGCGGAAAACACATCACAACCACTGACTTTAAGTTGGGTCGGAACGGTCGGTGCTTTAAAGGTTAAGCTACCGTGTTCAGCCAAATGTGAGGCACAAATAAAAGCTTGCCCCCACAATGGTTCAACCAAACCAAAGGTTTGATTACGATGTTCAATACATTCACCCACAGCATAAATACTCGGGTCAAAGGTTTGCATGGTGTCATTCACCATCACGCCACGGTTACAACGCAAACCAGCGCTTTGTGCCAGTGCCATATTTGGACGAATCCCGACAGCAAAAACCACAAAATCAGCCTCTAATACGGTGCCATCTTTTAAGCGCAGTTGGCTCACATGACCGTCTTGACCAATCAATTCTTCAGTATTGGCTTCAGTCAAGACTGGAATACCTTTGGCTTCTATACTTTGTTTCAGCAAAGCACTTGCTCGTGCATCCAGTTGACGATCCATAATACGATCCATCAAATGCAATACCGTCACATTCATGCCACGTTGTTTTAACCCATAAGCCGCTTCAAGCCCAAGTAATCCGCCACCAATCACCACCGCATTTTTCTTGTTTTTACAGTACTCCAGCATGGTATTCACGTCATAAATATCACGGAAGCTCAATACACCTTTTAAATCTGAACCTTTAATCGGTGGAATAAATGGCTTAGAACCTGTGGCAAGAATCAAGCGGTCATAATCGACCACTATGCCTTTTTCTGTATAGACTTGCTTACGTGGACGGTCAATTTTCACCGCAGCATCACCTGCAATAAAGTGAATCCCTTTATCGCTATACCATGCATGCGGATGCAGCATAATATCTTCAATGCTTTTATCACCAGACAACACTGGCGAAAGCATAATACGGTTGTAGTTACCCCAAGGTTCCTCACCAATCACGGTCACTTCATAACGATCTGGCGCCATATCCAATAAATCTTCAAGGCAGCGCATCCCTGCTAAACCGTTCCCGACCAAGACCAGTTTCATCTTTTCTTGCGAAGTACCATTATTGGTAATATAGGTTTTTTGTGCAGTTGGGCTGACAAAAACACGACCATCTTCAATTTTGCTTGGAAACACCAACAGTTTTTGGTTTTTGTCTTCCAAGCAGCGTCCTGTCGCTAAACTAAAATGCTGTTTATAAATAGGCGATGCCACCACACGTTCGCCTTGTAAATCACCCAAAATCCCGCGTGACATGACAAAGGCTTGACTAAACGGGTCTTGGTTACTTAAGGCATAAACACGTTTTTCATGACCGACACGGAACAAGGCTATTTGTTGATCTTCAACAATCGCTCCAACACCTGTGTTTGGCGTGATGTCATCTAAATGACAAATTTCAATCCAGTCCAATTCATCTGTAGCATTCATTTCTTTTAAAATCGTCATATTTATTCTCCTTTAATCACAAATGCTTAGGCTTCTACTACAGGAATACGAGTTGGATCACGTTCCACTGTGGTTTTTGGGCGAATTTGCCCACGTTCAGCAGCAAACTGAATATGCGGATCATTCTGTTGTTCAGCTTTTGCATTAATAAAGGTGATAAAACGTTTACGCACTTCAGGATCTTCAATTGCAGTACGCCATTCGTCTTGATAAGTCCCGACCACATGATCCATACGGCGTTCTAATTCAGTCGCAAGTCCTAAAGAGTCTTCAACCACCACGGCTTTAAGATAGTCCAAACCACCTTCTAAATTGTCACGCCATACCGAAGTACGTTGCAGACGATCTGCTGTTTGAATATAGAACATATAGAATCGGTCGATATAGCGAATTAAAGTTTCAGTATCAAGGTCTGAAGCAAGCAGTTCAGCATGACGTGGTTTCATCCCGCCATTACCGCAAACATACATATTCCAGCCTTTTTCAGTGGCAATCACACCCACATCTTTACTTTGCGCTTCGGCACATTCACGAGTACAACCAGAGACCGCCATTTTGAGTTTGTGTGGAGAACGTAAACCCTTGTAGCGATTTTCTAAGAAGATGGCTAAACCCATTGAATCATCGACACCATAACGGCACCACGTGCTACCGACACACGATTTAACGGTACGTAAAGATTTACCGTAAGCATGACCCGATTCAAAACCGGCGTTAATTAATTTTTCCCAAATTTCAGGCAGTTGATGAACTTGCGCACCAAATAAATCAATACGTTGTCCACCCGTGATTTTGGTATATAAACCATAATCTTTCGCAACCTGACCAATGGTGATTAAACCTTCAGGCGTAATTTCACCCCCTGCAATACGTGGCACGATAGAGTAAGAACCATCTTTTTGAATGTTGCCCAGGTAATAATCATTACTGTCTTGAAGACCTGCATGACTTGGTTTGAGTACAAAATCATTCCAGCAAGAGGCCAAAATATTGGCTGCGGTTGGTTTACAGATATCACAACCTAAACCATGACCATGCTGCCCAATCAAATCATCAAAAGTTTTAATTTCATTGATACGAACCAAGTGATACAGCTCTTGGCGTGAATAGGCAAAATGCTCACATAAATGGTTGTTAACGGTTACGCCTTGACGTTGTAATTCAGACTTCAACACTTGTGTCACTAAAGGTGCACAACCGCCACAAGCCGTTGCGGCTTTGGTACATTTTTTCAGTGCGCCGAGCGATGTTGAACCATCACTAATCGCTTGGCAGATATCCGCTTTAGAGACGTTATTACATGAACAAATGGTTGCGCTATCTGGCAATAAATCGACACCGCTACCGCCCGATTTTGCTGAAGATTGTTCAAAGCCCGGCATAATCAAGCTTTCTGGTTGTTCTGGAACAGCCAACCCATTCAACATCATTTGCAATAAGTCGTTATATTCTTTGGCACAACCGACCAGAACAGCACCCAACAACTTGGTTTTGTCGCTATTGACCACAATCTTTTTATAGACCATGGCAGCTTCATCGGCATAAAAATAGCTCAGTGCATTTGGAGTCATGGCATGTGCATCACCGACCGATGCAACATCAACCCCCATGAGTTTAAGTTTGGTGCTCATATCTGCACCAGCAAACTCGTTACAGCTCTGATCCATGACATGCTTTGCAGCAATACGTGCCATGTCATAGCCCGGTGCCACTAGGCCATAAATTTTATTTTGCCAAAGCGCACATTCACCAATTGCATAAATGTCTGTATTTGACGTTTGGCAGTAATCATTAATCACGATTCCGCCACGTTCACCAATCGCCAGTCCACTTTGACGCGCCAACTCATCTCGTGGGCGAATACCCGCAGAGAATAAAACAATATCGGTTTCAAGTTCAGAACCATCGCCAAACTTCATCACATGCGTGGTATTGCTCCCCGCTTCAATACATTGTGTGGCTTTTTGGGTATGAACTTTTACGCCTAAATTTTCGATTTTTGCGCGTAAAACCTTACCGCCCAAATCATCAATTTGAACCGCCATTAAACGGGGTGCAAATTCCACCACATGAGTTTCAAGATTTAAATCACGTAACGCTTTCGCAGCTTCAAGACCCAGTAAACCACCACCAATCACCACACCTGTTTTTGCATTTAAGCTTGCAGCACGAATAGCATCTAAGTCTTCAATGGTGCGATAGACAAAACAGTTTTCACGCTCATTACCCGGAATTGGAGGAACAAAAGCATATGAACCTGTCGCCAATACCAATTTGTCATAAGCAATCACATCACCATGATTGGTGGTGATTGTTTTATTTAAAGTATCAACTTCAGTCGCTTTGGTATTTAAGCGTAGATCAATTCCATAAGCATCAGCAAAGTCTGAACGGCAAAGGGTAAGATCTTTGGCTGATTTTCCTGAGAAATATTCAGTTAAATGGACGCGATCATAGGCTAAACGAGGTTCTTCCGCCAAAATGGTGATTTCAACCTCATCCCCTGCATGTTCAAGTAGGGATTCAATGAATTTGTGCCCAACCATGCCATGACCAATCATTACCAATTTCATATACTTTCTCCTCAATTCTTTTTTAACTTTTCAGCTTATTGTTGAGCTTCAACCATACTGTTACGCTCAAGCACCGCATCTTCGAATAGCTTTTGCTCTTTTTCTTTATGTTCCACCGAGAAACGAATCATCAGCACAAAACTCGCGGCAATCACCACCAGTCCGCCCAAGAACATCAGGCAAGTTTGAATATCGAGCATACCTTTGAGTAAGAAACCTGCTGCGACTGCACCCACGTTACCACCTGCCCCAATGATGCCTGCGACACCACCTAAAGCATCACGGTCAATGAATGGAACCAGTGCATACGTTGCGCCACATGCCATATGGGTAAAGAGTGCGAATACGGTCATGACCAAAATTGCCAGAACTGCGGTATTCATTTGTGAGAATAAGATTAAGAACAAACCTTCCATCAGGATCATGCCGAACAGTACTTTGGTACGACCGTCTAAACCTTTTGTCGTCGCAACTTTGTCTGAGACAATTCCACCTAAAGCACGGGCAAACAGTGCCAATAAACCAAAGATCCCTGCGGCTAATCCTGCTTCTTTTAAGCCAAAGCTAAAATGTTCAACGTAGTACATCGCTACGATGTTATGAATGAAAATTTCAATCCCAAAACATGCTGCATAAGCACCAAATAAAATCCAAACACGGTAGTTACGTGCAGCGTGCATCAGAATGGCCATACCGCCTTTTTTATCGCTACCGACTTGAATACCTTGTGCACGAAGTTCTTTAAAGTTGCCTTGTGGACAGTCTTGGGTATATTTCCAATACATTGCACCGACAATTAACATCATCACGCCAGGTACAATCAGTGCAATTCTCCAACCCATCGCTTGTTCAACACCGAACATCACCAAAGCAGCAAGCATTAATGGCATCAACGCTTGTGTTGCACCACCCCCTGCATTTCCCCAACCTGCTGTTGCAGCATTGGCTGTTCCAACAACATTGGGTGCAAACATAATACTGGTGTGATATTGGGTAATCACAAAGCTGGCACCAATCGCACCAATCAGTAAGCGGAAGAATAAAAAGGATTCATAACTGTTGGCAGATGCCACACCAAAGACAGGAATACTGCCAAGGATGAGTAATGCGGTATAGGTTTTGCGCGGGCCGTATTTATCACATAAAGGCCCAACAATCAGTCGAATCAGAATGGTAATCGCAACAGCGGCAATATTAATATTGGCAATTTGATCTTTGGTTAAGTGGAACTCACCTGCAATGACAGGCATCAGCGGTGCACAGGCAAACCATGCAAAGAAGCAGACAAAAAACGCGAGCCAACTCATATGGAAGGCTCTCATTGCTGCACTGCTGAAATTAAACAGACTTATTTTTGTTGCTTTTTTAGCATTTAAATTTGAAGACATAGCCCTCTCCTTCCTGAACTGAACGTATTGGGTGATCTGCTATGCGAATAACCGCATATCAGATTCGATCAGAGCGGACGTCGTTGGCCGTCTTACAAATTCTTTGGAGTCTTCTTTGACTCAATTTAAACAATGCAATGACTATGCCAATTAAATTTAAAATTTTATAAATAACTGTTTATTAATATTTTTTATAATTTATTGATAGCATATTTCATTGTTTGCTCAGCTTATTGCTTTATTGCAAATTAGATATCTTGAATGAAAGTCAGCTTTACTATGCGTCCTTGTAGCGCATTTTTGCATCAAGACAGTGCACCCTTCTATTCCCTACAAGTTTTGTCATTGATTTTATTCAATTAATATTAATTTAGTTACTTTGGCATCTTAATTGCATTGTATTGTTTATGATTTTCTTTCAGGCTGTGCCTGATGATGTTTAGCCATATGCCAAAACTTAAAATCGCATTGATTGATGACGATCAAGACCGTGCCAATTATATTCAAGCCTCACTCATCGAGCATCATTTCGATGTGGTCGCCTGCCTGACCATCGACCATTTAAATATGTTCCGTTTAGAACAATTACATGCCGACGTGATTTTATTAGATATGGATCATCCACACCGCGACATTATTGAAAGTTGTGTCAGCCAGTTTAATTTACCCACGGTGCTTTTCACCAAAAACAGCCATAAAGACACCATCAAAAGTGCGATTGATGCAGGCGTCACCGCTTATATCGTCGATGGTATTGACCCAACTAAACTAGAAAGTATTTTAGAAATTTCCATTGAACAATTTAAAAAACATAAAAAATTACTGGGTGATTTAGAAGATACCAAAAATAAACTGGCAGATCGTAAAGACGTGGAAAAAGCCAAAGTTTTACTCATGCAATTGCATACTTTAACTGAAGATCAGGCGTTTCAATTATTGCGAAAAAATGCCATGAGCCATCGCATGACGATGGGCGAAATGGCACGGCGTTTATTAGATGCACAGCAACTGTTACAGAACCAATTGAAGGATTAAGCCATGACCGATTTAGAAAAAACTCAAGTTCAAATCGGCTACATTCCTTTATTGGATTGTGTTGCCATTCTTTGGGCCAAGCAGCGTGGCTTTTTTGATGAAGTGGGTTTAGATGTCACGCTGGTCAAGGAAGCCTCTTGGGCAAGTTTAAGAGATCGGCTGGCATTTGGTTTTCTAGATGCTGCACATTGTCTGTCTGCCATGCTACCTGCCGCAGCATTGGGTGAAGACCAACTCGGCATTCCCTTACAAACCAATTTAGTTTTAAGTTATAACCGTGCATTTATTAGTTTGAGCCAAAAATTATGCTTTGAGCTCAATATTTCGCCCCAAGATACTGCACAGGAATCAGCACAAAAAATAGTAGCTGCCATATTGCAACAAAAACCCATTCAATTGGCACATGTATTTAAACAGTCAATTCATCATTATTGTTTAAGAGAATGGTTAGCACTGGTCGATTTTGATGTTGCACAAAATATGAAATTGGTGACACTCCCCCCTCCCTACATGGTTGAGGCTTTAAGCAATCATGTGATTGATGGTTTCTGCGTCGGTGAACCTTGGAATACTCAAGGTGAGTTATGTGGTATCAGCCAAATTGTGGCATCTAGCCAAGACATTATGCCGAAAGTTGCAGATAAAGTTTTGGCAGTCACCGTTGATTGGGCGATACAGCATCCCCATACACACCGTGCTTTAACCCAAGCCATTCAAAAAGCCCAACAAGAACTGAAATATTTAGAGGATTATGCTGAAGTTTGGCAAATGCTGATTGATTTTAATATTGTTCAATTCCAATGCTCTGATACAGTTCATGTCAAAAAATTCCATTCTATTCAAAATATTATCCGTCATTTTGTCGATGAATCATCGGAACCTAAAATGGAAGATTTTAAATGGCTGATTCTGCAAATGGTGAAATGGGACAAACTTATGATCAGTGAGGCAAACATCGAAAAAATGAGCCAAAATTGTATTTTATCTCTTCAAGCTTAAAATTTTACCATCGCCTTAGCAATATAACTGACAACACAATACTGGGGCTAAATTAGGGCGTGTTAACATTTACTGTATGAAAATAAACACAGCTTTAAATAGCCTTTAATTTTAATAACTTAAAAATCAAATTCCCGATTAAAATCTAAAAGATAGAATCTCCCATTTTATCTTCTGATTCATATAGTTAGATTTAAAATGTGAACAGTTGCTAATTTTTATCTTTTATTTCTGCATTTTCCACAATTTTTCTTCACATTTGTACGTTATCTTACGCAAAATTACATACGGAACATCGAATAATGAAACGCATACAACAGCGTTGGAAACTCAGTACATTAAGTTGTGCATTGTTCACATTTATGTCCCCAACATGGGCGGCTGACAATATTCCCAATACAACGACAACAGACAGCGCACCCACTCAAACCCAGCCAGTACAAACCTTAGCAACCTTAAAATTTGCAGCAACACCAAATACAGCGAAAGATCCCGACATCAGTGCAGTGGCGAAAACCATTGTCACGCGTGAGGAAATGCTGCAATTTGGTGATCAATCAGTCAATGATACTTTGCGTCGCGCAGCGGGTTTTCAAATGCCAACACCCGGACAAGGTCCACGCGGTGGCGGTGGTGCTTCAGGCATGCGCTTTCGTGGCGGCGGTGCGCCGGTATTTTTAATTAATGGTGAAGCGGTACAAGGCGGTTCTCGTGGTGGAATGTCGATTGTTGATAGCTTAACCCCCGACATGATTGAACGAATTGAAATTACCAAGCAACCAAGTGTGGCTCATGCCTCTGTAGCATCCTCTGCAGTCATTAATATTATTTTAAAACAACCGCTTGATCATACACGCTTAAGCGCTAATGTCCGTGTCGGATATGGTTTGGCAAAATCAGATCAAAAAGAAGAAGAACGTAAAAATATTAGTGTTCAACTCGATGGTCGTGACAGTCCATGGTTGTATAGCCTTTCTGCCAATCAAATGTGGAATGACACCACCTCTGTCACCCAAACCCAGACCAGCACCGAGACACGTGAACAAAAACGGATTACGCAACGTAAGTCGCAAATGTTGTCACCACGTCTTGAATATGAATTAGATGATCAACAAAAGTTGGTTGCTGAACTGTTCTATCGTAACAATGAAAGTGATGGTATCCGTGGCGACCAAGTTCAAAATGACCAAAATGACAGTATCCGTTTAAACACACGTTACGAGCGTAAAGACCAAGACAATTCAGATAAGATTCGTCTTTCAGTCGAACAACAAAATGAAACTGAATCGACTCAATCGTCCCTCTTGAACACCTATACCGATGAACGCATTAATGAATACGGTATTGGCTATGACGGCGTTCGCAAGTTCAATGAAACTCGTCAACTGAAATTTGGTCTAGATGCACGTGCCAATGAACTCGACAGCAATGTCAGTCAAAGTTTAGATGAACAACTCTACGCGCTCTATGCGGAAGGCAGTTGGAAATTTACAGACCGACAAACTGTAACTTTGGGTGCTCGTCAAGAATGGATTGAGCGTTCTGGTTTAGTTGAATATAGCGACAGTCACTTAAGCCCTGTCTTGGCACACCGTTTTGACTTTAATGATACGTGGTCGTTACAAACCAATATTAGCCAAGCCTTCCGTAGCCCTAAAACAGATCGTTTACTGCCCACCGTTTCGGTTTCTACCGATAGCGATGCGGGTAGCCTCAACAACCCCGATCGTGGTGGTAATCCTAATTTACGTCCTGAAAAAATTACCGCATTTGAGTCCACTTTGGGCTATAACATGCCATCAGGTGGTATCAATATCACGGCATATCAACGTGAAATTGAGGATTACATTGAAAAAGTTATTCGTCAGGAAGGTTCACGTTTTGTAGAGCGCCCACAAAACCAAGATAATGCCACCACGTATGGGGTTGAAATTTCAGGTCGCTATGCCTTAAAACAAACCAAACAGGGACATTCATTCATGTTGAATGGACAACTCTCTACGGTACGCGCCAAAGTTGAAGATGAAAATCATCAACAACGTCTCGTCAGTGATGTTGCGCCCTATACTGCAAGCGCAGGCTTATCTTATAACTATCAGCCTTGGCGTCTTGCCACCAGCGTCAATCTAAACTATGTGCCTGAATTTACCCGTGCTTTAGATAATCAACCCTATGATCGCACCAGCAATGAACGGGTGAATATGGATATCAGTATCACCAAACGCTTTACCGATGGTTGGGCGACCACGCTCCATGCGCGGAATATCTTAAGTACAGATTATAAAGAGCGCTTAACCTATCAAACTGATGGCAGTCTGTATGAGTCACGAATCAATCAAGCCATTCCAAGTGTTTTAATCAGTCTAGACAAGAAATTCTAAACATTAAAACCGGTGTGAATGCACCGGTTTTTTCTCATCAATACAGGTGTATTTTTAATGCTGTCTAAGAAGAATGGATGGTGAGATTTAATTAAACAAACATCAAATGAATAAACTTTATTTTATTAAAAATAAATGGATACTTGTGTATTGGATAAAATATTTATTCAACTTAAAACATGGCTGATTAATGCAAGAAACTGCTGACTTAATCTGAGATAAAATATGTATTTATTATTTCATTTACAATTTTTTAAGTAAGCTTGCAATGCGTAAGGTATGTTGTTTATTGCCTTTTTGTTCCATGACTTTATGTTCTACCCACCATAAATATTCAAAAATTTCAGACTCACTTGAATGATCGCGAATCATTTTAAAAATTCTTGGCAAATAATCTTCATATTCATCTCGCATTGAAGGATTGCGGCTAATGCCTAAAGGATCCCATTCATTGAGTAAAACTTTATGTATTCCATGCAATAATATTGCATCTTTATTATGTGCAACTTTCATACAACCCCTGACCAATTTAATATAAAAACCATATATATGGGATATTATTTATACTATAAATTATGCTTGATCCATTTAAAATATGTACCTATATTACATCTTCAAATTTTCTATTATTTCTAAAGCAATGAATTTTTTTAGATCATCAAGTCTTCTAAAAAATTAATCACTCATCAAATATAATCCCGATCCCTCATTTTTTTAATCTTTCATTTTGATCGAAATTGATTTCATCTAAGAATAACATAAAAAAAAGTCGGTTTTTAAAACAGTCATCATAAATTGATTACTTTCCATCCCAAACTCAAGAATGATGTGTTTGTTTTCATTCGCTTGGCATATGGGTCACGCTTGAAATCAATGAAAATCAGCTTGATGAATAGCAACATTCATTTACAACATCAGATTTATAAATGTGTATTTATTCACGGACTTATCATTTAAAAAACACATTTAAAATCAATCCTTACAAATGGTAGGTGTTTGGTAGGTAGGATTATTTGACTGTTCATTTGATACTCAATTTACGGTGAGGGTCACCGATAACATAATGAATGGTAGAAGGAATCGCACCATGGCTTTTAAAAATATTGCAGATCAAACCAACGGTTTTTATATTCCCTGTGTTTCGCTTTTTGGGCCAGGTTGTGCCAAAGAAATTGGTGCCAAAGCGCAAAATTTAGGGGCAAAAAAAGCGCTTATTGTGACAGATGCAGGGCTTTTCAAATTTGGTGTTGCTGACACCATTGCTGCCTACCTAAAAGAAGCAGGCGTTGATTGCCACATTTTCTCAGGTGCAGAACCTAATCCAACCGATATTAACGTACACAATGGCGTTCAAGCCTATAACGACCATGGTTGTGACTTTATTGTGTCTTTAGGTGGCGGTTCATCGCATGACTGCGCCAAAGGTGTTGGCTTGGTTACGGCAGGTGGCGGTCATATCCGTGACTATGAAGGCATTGATAAAAGTACTGTTGCAATGACACCACTGATTGCCATCAACACTACGGCGGGTACAGCTTCAGAAATGACCCGTTTCTGTATTATCACCAATACTGATACCCATGTAAAAATGGCGATTGTCGATTGGCGTTGTACTCCGCTTATTGCAATTGATGATCCTAAGCTCATGGTCGCAAAACCAGCAGCGCTGACAGCAGCAACAGGTATGGATGCACTGACTCATGCCGTTGAAGCTTATGTATCCACTGCTGCAACGCCAATTACCGATGCTTGTGCTGAAAAAGCCATTACCATGATTAGTGAATGGCTTAGCCCTGCTGTTGCCAATGGTGAAAACCTTGAAGCACGTGATGCAATGAGCTATGCACAATATCTAGCGGGTATGGCATTTAACAATGCATCTTTAGGTTATGTACATGCCATGGCACATCAGTTAGGCGGTTTCTACAATCTGCCTCACGGCGTATGTAATGCCATTTTACTTCCGCATGTCTGTGAATTTAACCTGATTGCTTGTCCTGATCGTTATGCCAAAATTGCACAATTAATGGGTGTCAATACTAGCGGACTGACCGTAACAGAAGCAGCTTATGCAGCCATTGATGCCATTCGTGAATTATCAGCATCGATTGGTATTCCTTCAAGTTTGTCAGAACTGGGCGTGAAAGAGCAAGATCTGAGTGTGATGTCTGAAAATGCACAAAAAGATGCCTGCATGTTAACCAACCCACGCAAAGCAACACATGCTCAAGTGGTCAGTATCTTTAAAGCAGCGTTAAAGGCAAATGCTCCAGTGGTCGATATTTTTAAAGCCGCGGTGTAAGTTTTCTCTCATTGCTTGAGTTACACATTTGACAACCTATATTCCCTCTTTGCTCAAGAGTCAGAATATAGGTTGTTTTTTCATCTTATTTTCATTTGACAAATTAAGGCCCATCATCAAGGATAATAGAAAATTGATAATTCCAAATGAGCAGAACAATGACAAAACAAATTACCGAACCACTTTATCAACTTGATGTACTCGGTTCAGGTTATGAACAAGCCACCTTAAATTTCCCCGATGATTATGAGGGACAAGTTACTGCCACCTTAGTTCGAAAAAAAGCAGCAGCATCCACAGCAAAAGCCGTTTTATATATTCATGGCTTTATCGATTATTTTTTTCAAACCGAAATGGCGGAACAATTTAACCAACACGGTTTTGACTTTTACGCACTCGACTTACGTAAATATGGTCGCTCTCATCTGCCCCATCAAAAACATTATAACGTGCGGGACATTACTGAATATGATGCTGAAATTACGCAAGCACTAGATATCATTGCTGCGGAAGGACACGACGCGGTACTGCTCTGTGGTCATTCTACTGGTGGATTAATCACAACATTATATGCAGCACATCACCCTGATCATCCATTCATTAAAGCCCTTTGGGTAAATAGTCCCTTTTACGACTTCAATATGCATCCGATCAAGAAAAAATTAGGCATTCCAAATTTAAGTCGTGTAGGTAAAATTTGCCCCGATTTAAAATTTCCAAGTGAACTGAATAAATGGTATGCCGCAAGTTTGCACCAAAGCATGCATGGCGAATGGGACTTTAATCTGGAATGGAAGCAACCGTCTTATCCAATGGTTCGACTGAGTTTTGTACGGGCAATTTTTGAAGCACAAAAGGAAATTCATCAGGGTGTAAAACTGAATATTCCTGCTTTGGTGATGCATTCACATCAAACCAAAAACCCGAAAAAATGGCATAAAGATGCGCAAACCAGTGATGTGATTTTGAATGTAAAACACATTGAAAAATATGCCAAAAAAATTAAAGGTGATGTTACTGTCAGCAAAATACACAATGGCTTACACGACTTGGTTTTATCTGAAAAATCTGTGCGTGAAAATGTTTATCAACAGCTCTTTGCATGGCTTAAACAAAAAGGTCTATAAATTCAATTTGTCCTTTTAAGGGTTAATCATCTTTATATTTCAGTAAGGTTTGATGCACAGGATGCGTTTTTGGCATCAGTTCAATTAAACGCTCTACCGCATCAATCGCTTCTGGAAAACGTGCCACATGTTTCAGCAAGACATCGGTTTCATTGGCTTTAAAAATAGCATTGCTTAAACGTGACTCTAAGCAATCACGCCATGCACATAAAAAAGGACTTTCCGTTTTTGCTAAGAACACGCCCGTACACAGTTTTAAAGCAGAATCGATATAACCTGCGTCTAAGGATTGTTCTGTGAGTAAAAAATCAGCTTCTACATGGGCCAGTAAACGATAAGGTCTAGACCCCAGCATGCCACCTAAAATATCGCGTAATTGTGACATTTCCGCCTTTAAAGTACCCATACTGACTTTTCTTTCGCCATACAAAGCCTGATGCAGTGTATCTAAACTTAGACCTTGAGGGCATAACGCTAAAATCGTTAAAATTTCAATTTGACGCGGTGTCAGCACCAAAACTTTGCCATTAAACAATATTTGTGGCACAGCAAAAGCACGAATAAACAATTGTTGTTTTTGATGTTCTAGTAATGCCGATTGAATAATCGCTGCACAGCGTTCTGCTGCAAGTAAACCCAAACTATTATGCTTTTGCCATAGCGTTGATAAATCAATCACGCCTAAAACTTGTTTTGAATAGGGATCAATAATCGGGGCGGCATAACAAACCCAATCATGAATAGAGGACATAAAATGTTCATTGGAAAATACACAGCTGGATTGCTGGGTTTTTAACGACAAAGCCAAAGCATTGGTGCCGACCAATTCCTCTCGCCATTGCCCACCTTCAATAAAATGCACACTCTCTGCTGCACTTTGCATTTGTGGACTTGAAGCCGTCCAAATAATGGTACTGCCAATATCCCCGACCGCCAGCACCATCGAGGATTGTTCAGCAATATGCTTTAAATCTTGGGCGCAATGGCGCAGTGCATGTTCCAAAGCAGTGGGATAACTTTCTTTTTGTAAATGGATCAATGGTGCAGCTGAACGATCCTTTGGAATTTCGGCAGAGGTTGAGCGTTGCCAAGAACTGACAATACTTTCTCCTAACTGTTCGGCATGCAATGGAGACAGGCTATTACTTTGTCTAAACTGATCAATTTTCTGTCTTTTTTGCATTAAATCCTGTTTTTTTATCATTCCTTATTCTCTCAACAATTCATGATTTACATCCACTGTAATCGCTATTCTTTTATAAGCAATGGAAAAGATTATAAACCTTCTTGTCTCCAACCTTTCTCCAACCTTGTTCAGAGTATGCTAATCAAATAATGTGCAAAAGTACCTTATACCAAAGCTGTAGATGCAGCTTTAAACACTAAAATAAGCAAAGGAAGATACATATGCGTTACGTCGATCCTAATCAATCTGGTTCAAAAGTTCAATTTAAAGCCCAATATGAAAACTTCATTGGCGGACAATGGGTAGCACCAGTAAAAGGTGAATACTTTGACAATATCTCTCCTGTTGACGGTAAAGTATTTACCAAAATTCCACGCTCAAGTGTTGAAGATATTGAACTTGCACTGGATGCTGCACATAAAGCCAAAGCACAATGGAATAAATCGTCACCGACAACGCGTTCCAATATGCTGTTAAAAATTGCAGATCGTTTAGAAGCCAATTTAGAACTTTTGGCTGTGGCTGAAACTTGGGACAATGGTAAACCTGTACGTGAAACCTTAGCTGCTGACATTCCTTTAGCCATTGACCATTTCCGCTACTTTGCAGGCTGTATCCGTGCGCAAGAAGGCGGTATTTCAGAAATTGATGAAGATACCATTGCTTACCATTTCCACGAGCCTTTAGGTGTCGTCGGGCAAATTATCCCGTGGAACTTCCCTATTTTAATGGCAACGTGGAAACTTGCACCAGCATTGGCTGCGGGTAACTGTATTGTTTTAAAACCTGCTGAACAAACCCCTGCCAGTATTCTTGTTTTGGTCGAACTCATTCAAGATTTACTCCCTGCTGGCGTGTTAAATATCGTGAATGGTTACGGTGTTGAAGTGGGTCGCCCTCTGGCAACCAATCCGCGTATTGCCAAAATTGCATTTACTGGTTCAACAGCTGTTGGTCAGCAAATTATGCAATATGCGACTGAAAACATCATTCCTGTAACGCTTGAATTGGGCGGTAAATCGCCAAACATCTTCTTTGAAGATATCATGGACAAAGATGACGAATTCCTAGACAAAGCACTCGAAGGTTTTGCAATGTTCGCCTTAAACCAAGGTGAAATTTGTACTTGCCCTTCACGTGCACTGGTTCAAGAAAGCATTGCTGATAAATTCCTTGAAATGGCGGTTGAACGAGTAAAACGTATTAAGACTGGACATCCACTTGATACCGATACCATGATTGGTGCTCAGGCTTCTCAAGAGCAACAAGAGAAGATTTTAGGTTGTATCGCAACAGGTCGTGCTGAAGGCGCTCAAGTACTTACAGGTGGTGGTGACCGTCAGGAAGTGGGTCAAGGTTTCTATATTGAACCGACCATCTTTAAAGGCGATAACAGCATGAAAATCTTCCAAGAAGAAATTTTTGGCCCTGTACTTTCTGTAGCCACCTTCAAAGATTATGATGAAGCGATTAAAATTGCCAATGACACCATTTACGGTTTAGGTGCTGGGGTTTGGTCACGTTCTACACATACGGCTTACCGTGCTGGTCGTGCGATTGAAGCGGGTCGTGTATGGACAAACTGCTACCATATTTACCCTGCTCATGCCGCATTTGGTGGTTATAAAAAATCAGGGATTGGTCGTGAAAACCATAAAATGATGCTCGATCATTACCAACAAACCAAGAACTTACTGGTAAGTTATTCAACTAAGGCAATGGGTTTCTTCTAAAATCATCTTGATCAAATATCAAAAAGCGAACTTCGGTTCGCTTTTTTCATTTTATGACCCATCCTGAAAAATGTGATTATTTCCCTCTTATCGCAATTTTCATCAATCTTTCAATTTTAACAATCGGTATTATTTGATCTTTCCCTAACCCTAGACCAAATGAACTGCTGTTTTTCAGTTCAAATCTAAAACTACGAAATATTCATCAAACTATTTACATTAAAATCTTCATTTTTCTCTTTATTCAAGTTAGATTTCTATTATTCCCAATTTTTTGAAAAATTATGACAACAACCTCTCCAAACTTTCCAGACACCATTTATGCCATTCAACATCTTGCCTTTGAAGATTTAGGTGCACTTGAAGATGTCTTTTATCAATTAGGCTATCGGGTTCGCTATTTTGAAGCGGGTGTAGATGACTTAACAAAAGCCTTTCAGCATAAAGGCTTAACCATTATCTTGGGTGGGCCAATCGGGGTTTATGAGTCAGATGACTACCCTTTCCTACAAAAAGAAATAGACTTACTTAAAGATCGTTTGAAGCAAAATTTACCCACGATCGGGATCTGTTTAGGTGCTCAACTGATTGCACATGCCTTAGGTGCTAAAGTTTATGCAGGACATCAAAAGGAAATTGGGTGGAGTACGCTCAAGATCTCTAATCTTGAAAACAATCTCCTTTCAACATTAATAGATACCCCAGTCCTACATTGGCACGGCGATACCTTTGATTTACCTGAAAATGCAACTTTATTGGCCAGTTCCGATCTGTATCCCAATCAGGCATTTACTGTCGGTAAAAATATTCTTGCATTACAATTCCATGTAGAAGTTGCCGCGGAAAGCTTGGAAAAATGGTTGATTGGTCATACCTGTGAATTACGACATGCCAATATCGACATTACAGCGCTTCGAGCAGATAACCAGCGGTATGCCTCTGCACTAGAACACGTTTCAGCTAAAATCATGCAACAGTATTTAATGCAACTTTAAGCAAAATAAACTGTACAATTACCGTATTCATCTTTATAAAAGTGTCATCTACCACAATAAGACCAAACGATGACACTTTTTCTTGGTATTGCCCTGATTCATTTTTTTGCCCTACTAAGTCCGGGGCCAGATTTTTTCTTTGTCAGCCAAAGTGCAATTCGTCAATCTAGATCACATGCGATGTTTGCAGCCTTAGGTATTTCCTTGAGCATTTTAGTCTGGGCGATTTGTGCCATTAGTGGCTTACACTTCCTGTTCCAAAAAATTGCATGGTTACAGCAAGCACTGGTAATTTTAGGTGGGCTTTACCTGTTTTATCTGGGAATACAATTATTAAAATCGGCGTTGAAGCAGCAACCATCAGTACAACAACCTTCAACCGCTATACCAAAATCCAAGATCACTTTACTGTTACAGGGCTTTTTCACCAATATGGCGAACCCTAAAGCATTGGTCTATTTTAGTAGTGTCTTTTCCTTGGCCATTAATGCAGACATGCCTTTAACCACTCAAAGCTCATTACTGGCTTTAATCTGGCTTGAAAGCTTAATTTGGTTTGCCTTAGTCGCTTATTTATTTTCATGGCATAAAATGAATGCTGCCTACCAACGTTTAAGTAAATGGATTGACGGAATGACTGGCGGGATTTTTATTAGTTTTGGCTGTTTTTTAATTTTAAATCGTGATTAAAATATTTAGTGACTATAAAAAAAGCACCATATTAATGGTGCTTTTTTACTTTTTTAATACAGCTTAAGCTTATTTTGTTGCAGGAACTGAAGCTTCTGTGGTGATATTTACCGTAATTTTATCCCCAACATTTGGAACATATGCCCCAATACCAAATGCTGAACGATCAAATGATGTTGTTGCATTAAAGCCAATCGCTGGTACTTTACTCATTGGGTGAACAGCTTGTTTATTTAACACAGCATTTAAAACCACAGGTTTAGTGACACCTTTCACCGTTAAATCACCAGTGATTTTAAAGTGTTTTTTATCCTTGGTTTCTACCTTGGTACTTTTAAAGGTAATGTTTGGATATTTAGCGGCATTAAACCAAGCTTCTTGTTGAAATTCTTTATCTAAAGCAGGCACATTACTATTTATGCTACTTAAAGGAATCGTAACATTGACTGACGAATTGGCAGGTTTTTCATTATCGACGTTAATTGTACCTTGAATGTCAGTAAAGTTCGCAGATGGTGTAGAGAAGCCAAAATGATTCCAAGAAAATACAGTTGCGGTATGTGTTGGATCAATTTGATATGCAACAGGTTTTGCCAATGACAAAGTTGCAACTGATGCTACAGCCAAACCTAAAGTTATTGCTTTAAAATTCATGTGTTTTTATCTCGCTTCGGAATGATTGTTAGTGTATAGGTTTCCCATCTTAATTCACTGATATAGATAAAACGATATGTTGCAAGAATAGAACAATCACTTTATTTTAGTTTTAAAAGCATAAAAATCCAAAACAAAACACAAACAACACATTGATAATAATAGATAAATATTTTTATTATTTATTTTTTAGCGATATAGAAGCCTTATTTTCAATCTTTTACTCATCATTTGAAAATGATTTAATACAAAAAACAAACAGTATGAACACGATATAAGGCATTGTATAACAATATCTATTTCAAAAAAGAAGCTGTAATTCTAATGATCCATAGTGCACAAGCTCAAAGTACAACCACACCGTATCGCGTTACACTTACCGATCCATCAGGTCATCTCTGGTATGTCGATGAACCCACATCAAAAGGTGGACAAGATAGTGCCCCAAACCCAATACAACTTTTACTTTCGGCTTTAGGGGCTTGTACAACGGTCACTTTGCAAATGTATGCCGATCACAAAGACATTCAACTAGAACATGTACAGGTAGACTTGGCTTTAAATCCAAATGCAGAACAAGAAGCAGGTCAAAACAATATTGTGCGTAAAATTACCCTAAAAGGCGATTTCACTGAAGATCAACATAAACGATTATTGAAAGTTGCTGAAAATTGTCCTGTCCACAAATTATTGACTTCAAATATTCAGATTCAGACTGAATTAACCACTTAGAAATGTGCTGTCTCAAATAATAAAAGCCCCAAAAGGGGCTTTTTAAAGATGCTTAATCTTTTATAACTTCTCAACCAACACACGATCAATCTGCTTAAGACCCGTATGTTTTTCATGGTTTTGTCGACGAACTTTGATGACTTTCTCTTCATCTAAGTCTTTCAACATCAACACGACTGCCATCATGGACTCAAGTGGAATGTCTTGACCAATCCACTTCTGTTCGCCAGCGTCCATTAGGGTAATTTCGTCATTAATCTGGTTATAAAGGCTCATATTTTCCTCACTTATGCTGAATAAATGCCATCTCAAAATGAATACTCAATGAATGGCATCACTATATACTGATTCGTACAAACTACTAGAACAATATCGTTAAAAATTCATCTCAATAAAAACGCTCCAATCTGGAGCGTTTTTAACAAACTCATTTTTTTCGATTAAGCAGTGATTTCTTTTACCGCTGCAACAACCGCATCAGTGGTAATACCAAAGTGTTGGTACAAGTCTTTTGCAGGTGCAGATTCGCCATATGTAGTCATACCAATCACACGACCATCAAGACCTACAAATTTCCACCAGTAATCGACATGCGCAGCTTCAACAGCAACACGCGCACGGATGTTAGCAGGAAGAACGGCTTCACGGTAAGCTGCATCTTGTTTAACAAATTCTTCAGCACATGGCATAGATACAACACGCACACCTTCAAGTTGTGCATAAGCTTCCATCGCCAATGAAACCTCAGAACCTGTTGCAATGATGATTGCTTTTAATTCGCCTTTTTCTGTCGCCAATACATAACCACCTTTCGCTACGTTCTCAATTTGAGCTTGAGTACGTGCTTGGAACGGCAAGTTTTGACGAGAGAAGATTAACGCAGTTGGACCATCAGCACGAATTAATGCAGATTTCCAAGAAATTGCGGCTTCAACGGTGTCACATGGACGCCATGTATTTAAGTTTGGCGTACCACGTAAAGAGGCAATTTGTTCTACAGGTTGATGTGTAGGACCATCTTCACCTAGACCAATTGAGTCATGGGTATATACATGAATCACACGTTGTTTCATCAATGCAGACATACGAACTGCATTACGCGCATATTCCATGAACATCAGGAATGTTGCTACGTAAGGAATGAAACCACCGTGCAGTGCAACACCGTTCGCAATAGCAGTCATACCGAACTCACGAACACCGTAATGCACGTAGTTACCCGCAGGATTGTCCTGAACGCCTACACACCCTTTCCAAAGGGTCAGGTTAGAACCAGCAAGGTCAGCAGAACCACCTAAAATTTCAGGAAGTAATGGACCAAAGGCTTGAAGTGCATTTTGACTTGCTTTACGTGTTGCAATGGTTTCAGCTTTTGCATTCACTTCAGCAATATAAGCATCGGCTTGAGCAACGAAATCAGCAGGTAAATCGCCACTTACACGGCGTTTAAGTTCAGCAGCTTCTGTTGGATATTTTGCAGCATAAGCAGCAAAAGTTTCATTCCAAGCAGCTTCAGATTTAGCACCTTTGTCTTTCGCATCCCATGCTGCATAAATATCAGCAGGAATAACAAATGCTTCTTCAGTCCAGCCTAAAGCTTGACGCGTTAATGCGATTTCGTCATTACCTAGAGGCGCACCGTGGCAATCTTCTTTACCTTGTTTATTTGGTGAACCTAAACCAATAATCGTTTTACACATGATTAATGTTGGTTTTGCAGTTTCAGCTTTTGCTTCCAAAGTTGCAGCACGTAATGCATCAGCATCATGACCATCAACTTTAAGCACTTGCCAACCGTAAGCCAAGAAACGTTGCTCTGTATCGTCAGAGAACCAACCTTCTACTTCGCCATCAATTGAAATGCCGTTGTCATCATAATAAGCAACCAGTTTGCCTAGACCTAAAGTCCCTGCCAATGAACATGCTTCATGAGAAACACCTTCCATTAAACAACCATCACCCAAGAAACAGTAAGTGAAATGGTCTACAACCTGAATATCATCTTTATTAAATTGAGCTGCTAATGTTTTTTCAGCCAGCGCAAAACCGACTGCATTGGCAATACCCTGACCTAAAGGACCAGTGGTGGTTTCAATACCCGGTGCATAACCTAATTCTGGGTGACCCGGCGTTTTTGAATGCAATTGACGGAATTGTTGTAAATCTGCAATTGAAAGGTCATAACCGGTTAAATGTAACAATGCATATTGAAGCATTGAACCATGACCATTCGACAATACAAAACGGTCACGGTTCGGCCATTGTGGGTTTGTTGGGTTATGATTTAAAAAATCACGCCATACCACATCAGCGATATCTGCCATCCCCATTGGAGCACCTGGATGTCCTGAATTTGCTTTTTGCACAGCATCCATTGCCAATACACGAATTGCGTTTGCAATACGACGTTCATTAAGCGGGGTTGTCATAGGTCAGAGTCCAACTAAATCGTTTAAAGAAGATGATGAATAGGAAAATTCAAAGTTGGCTGTATTGTCTTAAAAAAACAGCAAGGGGTAAAGCCTAATAGCCAACATTTCAACATTTATTCGTGACTGTGGCTATTTTAATATAGGAATAGCTTATTTACACATCAGTTTTACTGATGAAACGATAAAAAAATGGGCGGATTCTTCCTGTTTAAAACCAATCTATGACATCTTCAATAGATGAGCCCCTAGAATACAGTTCGATAAAATTGAAAGATGTCGTACACAAATCAATCACTTCTGTTTGTTTAAATATTTTTATACCCTTTTGCTTATATTATTTGCTAAATAAGCATAATAAAAAACCAAACATGAATAAAATTCACTTTTGTGCAAAATAAATGAAACTATTCAAATTTAAAATTCTTTATTGGATCTCATTTTGCCCATAATATTTATTTAACCCCGTTCTTTCACATTTTAGTTTGAGTTTTTTATTTTATTAAGTATCTGATATTCATATCTATTATTTTAATTTCTCTTGCTTTTTTCACCGCAACACGTCAAAAATAGATTATTTTTCATCAACTCAGTTAAGCAGCATTTTAAATTTTTCAACTGTATAACTTTAACTTTAGCCGCTCATTTGGCTTGCTTATCAGTTTTATAGATGCATATATCAATTAAAAAGTCGTGAAATTGAAATAATTTCAGTCATTTTTATCGTGTAGAACTAGTCCAAAAGTCTAACTCGATGTAACATATCGGGTCTTTAAAATTAACTGTGATAGGACTTATGCGCGAGTACGCTGTATTTACCTCGGAATCTGTAAGCGAAGGTCATCCAGATAAAATGGCTGACCAAATCAGTGATGCTATTTTGGATGCAATCTTAACAGAAGACCCATTTGCACGGGTTGCTTGTGAAACGCTTGTCAAAACAGGTGCTGTAGTACTTGCGGGTGAAATCACAACAACAGCAAATGTTGACTTTGAAGCGATTGTACGTCAAACCGTAAATGGCATTGGCTATCATCATTCTGACCTCGGTTTTGATGGTACAACCTGTGCGGTCATCAACATGATTGGTAAACAATCTCCTGAAATTGCTCAGGGTGTTGACCGTCAAAAACCTGAAGATCAAGGTGCTGGCGACCAAGGCTTAATGTTTGGTTACGCAAGCCGTGAAACTGACGTTTTAATGCCTGCTCCTATTTCTTATGCACATCGCTTAATGGAAAAACAAGCTGAACTACGCCGTAATGGTCGTTTACCTTGGTTACGTCCAGATGCTAAAAGTCAGGTGACTTTTGCCTATGAAAATGGCATGCCTGTTCGTTTAGATGCGGTTGTATTGTCAACCCAACACGATCCTGAAATTACTCAAGCTGCTTTAAAAGAAGCAGTGATTGAAGAAATTGTGAAAAAAGTGATTCCTGCTGAAATGTTCCATGCAGGCACCAAATTCCACATCAACCCAACTGGGATGTTTGTGATTGGTGGCCCTGTAGGTGACTGTGGTTTAACGGGTCGTAAAATTATTGTCGATACTTACGGTGGTATGGCACGTCACGGTGGTGGTGCTTTCTCTGGTAAAGATCCATCTAAAGTTGACCGTTCTGCTGCCTATGCAGGTCGTTATGTTGCAAAAAATATTGTTGCAGCAGGTCTGGCTGATAAATGTGAAATTCAAGTGTCTTATGCTATTGGTGTAGCAGAGCCAACTTCAATTTCAATCAATACGTTTAATACAGCGAAAGTGTCTGAAGAACTGATTATTCAATTGGTTCGTGAACACTTTGACTTACGTCCATACGGCATTACCCGCATGTTAGACCTGATTCAACCGATGTATAAGCAAACTGCTGCCTATGGTCACTTTGGCCGCGAAGGTTCAGACACTGCATTTACTTGGGAAAAAACAGATAAAGTGGAAGCGCTGAAAGCATCCGCTGGACTGTAATTTTGTCATCAAAAAGCCCACGTCATGTGGGCTTTTTTTGTTGCAAAAATACTCATTGCTTATTCTTCTCCCCTTGTTGCAAAACGGTTAATAATGAAGTTTGCACGGGTGTTTCTTGATGATCCTGTAAATAAACATGAACGACTTTAAAAACAATCACTGCCGCTAAGCAGGTTAAAATACAAAAAATCCAGAAGCCATACGGACTTCGAATATTATGCGAACCACAATCTATACATTCTTTATCAGTTGATTCAACAACCCGATTACAACAAGCACAATGGTATTGATATAGCATAAGCATGCTCCTACATTACGCATTTTTGTTTTTATATTTCCATCATGATGATGTGTAATATGCATAAAATAGTATGTGAGTCTGCCTACAGATACAATACTCTTTATCCATAGATAAAAAAGCCTTTGAAAATATTTTTCCAAATTTCCGACATAAGCGCTTTATTTATATTAAAAAACATGAATGCATAGCAAGATGCTATGACACTGTTTGTAACACAATGGAATAAATCAAAATTTAAAGATTAAAGCTGTAAAACCCACACCCTGTTTATCTTTTTCGTTAAAATAACAGGCCATGATTTAGAGTTTATGATGATGCAACTGATTAAAAAAGGTGGTTTACGCGAACGTGCAAACCGTAGTCGCAGCTACAAAGGTTCAGAAAACACTGAAACAACCTTAAAACCAAATCGTTACGCTCAACTGCAAAAAAATGAGGAAATAACCACGGTTACTCCCCCATCTGCTCAAATAACGGATGATGCGACACAACAGAACTAAAGCAGCGCCAACACGTCATACCACAACCAAAGGGCAAAAATCAGGAATAATCCACCTGAAATAATATCGATATAACTACCTGAGCGTTGATATGCCCGTTTAATTTTCGGCATGGATAAAATCAGCATTAACCCTGTAAACACGATAAAAGTCTGAACTGGAATAATCAGTGCCAACTGGGTTTTTAAATACCCGACGCGGCAGAACTTAAAGCCAAAGAAAATACGCTGCTAAAATAAATCAGTGTTTTAGGGTTGGCTAAATTGGTCATCAACCCCAACAGAAAATAATTTTTCGTGTCTAATACAGTCACTTCTACATCTTCAGGAGCTAAGCTTTGCTTACGCTGTTGCAAACCACCATTTAACATTGCCCAGCCCATACGAGCCAAAAACAACCCTCCAACAAGCATTAAAATTTGTTGTATCCAAGGAAATTGTTCGATCAGTACAGTAAAACCAAGCAGTGTTAATACCACCCAAACCACAATACCCACTGAAATACCCAAAATAATTTTTAACGCATTCGCCCTTGAAGTTGATGCTGAACTTTTAGCAATCAATAAAATATCGGGGCCGGGGCTAAGCTGTGCAACAAAATGAAGAGCACAAATGGTCAAAAGCAATGACATAGAAATATGAAGGATTTTTAAAAAGCATATTATATCGTTTGTTCAATTTTTTGCATGCCCCTGCCCTCGATTCAGCCGATAAAAATAAGGACAATAAAAAAGCCGAATCATCATGATTCGGCTTTTAGAAAGAGATAAATAAATGAACTTATTTATTTTACGTCTTTCATTTCAATTTTTTGGACATCAGGTGTGATTTCACGTGCTTCACCATCAATAATGCTCGAATCCTGACGCTGTGAACCGCCTTGTTGTTGCATGTCTTGCATTTGACGCATTAAGTCCTCAAATGGGTTTTGACCTTGAGCACCACCACCCATGCCATTCATATCGCCCATCATGCCACCCATCATTTTATCCATCATGGCTTGCTGACGTTTTGCCATCGTTTTCATCATGGCATTTTTAAAAATATTTTGAACACTTGGAATCAAAATTAATACGGCTAAAACATCGGTAATCAAACCGGGAATGAGCAAGAAAAATCCAGCTAAAATTTTTGGCAGATTTGAAGTTAACGCAGGATCACCCGTCATTTGTCCCATACGCATTTGCTGCATCTGAGGCATTAAACCGGCTGAATATTTACGAATCAAATTCATACCCATAAAAAAGGCAGCCATAAACCAGAAAAATACGTACCACATACTGCCGACGAGGTCACCCACGCCAATCCAGACAAATACTTCTAGAATTAAGCCAGCCAAAACAATAAGAAATAATTTCATAAAAATTAATCTAATCTCAACAAAATAAATAGGGTGCAATATTCAAGTGCTTAATCTCGATCAAGCTTTTTTGATGCGCTTATGTAACAATATGGGCATTATTCTATTTTTAAAGTCTTTCTATGTCATTAATTATTGGTATCGATCCGGGTTCTCGCTTAACTGGCTACGGTATTATCGAAAAAAATGGGCAAAAATTGACTTTTGTAGATGCAGGAACCATTCGTACCGAAACCCCAGAAATGCCTGAACGCTTGAAACGCATTTTTGCTGGGATTGAACGTATTGTTAAATTTCATGGCCCAACCGAAGCTGCGGTCGAACAAGTGTTTATGGCACAAAACCCCGACTCTGCCCTTAAACTGGGACAAGCTCGTGGCGCAGCCATTGCCGCTTTGGTCAATTCTGATGTACAAGTGGCTGAATATACTGCCCGCCAAATCAAACAATCCGTTGTCGGTTATGGTGCCGCAGATAAAGAACAAGTTCAAATGATGGTGATGCGTATTTTGAATTTAAGTATTAAGCCACAACAAGATGCTGCCGATGCTTTAGCCGCTGCAATTTGTCATGCGCATGCCTCAGGCAGTATGAGTAAAATGGCTGTGTTAAATGCCTTAGGCGGTATGGCACGCGGTCGCAGTCGTTCGAGTAGTAGAAGACGTTAACTCGCTATTTGAAGATAAGGCGCAAAATCTTTGCGCATTTCTCGAAGTGATGGCTGTTTGGGATAGGTAAAAGTCACCCTACGCCCAAAATTTCTCATATTCTTTTTCTGATCGGGATCAATTCGGATTAAAACCAATTCATCTGGCTGATGACCATCGCTCATTTCGCAAATCATAATGCTTTGGCTGTTTTCACTCACCTGATATTGACTAAACTCTTTCTGCACAATCTCCTTAAATGATATTGTGCTTGGGCTTGCATTCGCACGTTGGGTATAAATCACCAGAAAAATACAAAATACGACAACTATCGCCACGACCCAATATTTATCCATCATTTTCACCTTATCTTTTTGTTTTTATAACAATTACCTTTAATACCATATCTTCAATGCGATAAAACTTAGATGATGAGCTTGATGGCTTTATTCATCATCATGCCGCATATTAACCACATGATAAACGGCTTCATTCATATGATGTGCCTGCAACCCACGCATCCCTTTTGCAGCCAACCCATCACCCGCCAAAGCATGTAAACGTGACAATTTCATGTAAATGGATTTGATTGCCCCATTGTGCTTTTAAACTTGCAATCATCCCTGCCAATACATCCCCCATACCACCGGTGCCCATACCCGCATTGCCCGCAGTACAAATCCAGAGTTGATCTTCCAAAATCAGGCTTCCCGAACCTTTCAGCACCCACTGTCCAGCATATTTTTCTTTTAATGCATGAATAGCCGCAATTCGATCATTTTCTATGTCTTGAATCGAACAATTTAACAATTTTGCAGCTTCACCGGGATGCGGTGTTAGATATGAATCTACTTTTAATAATTCAGGATGATCGGCTAAAAACCAAAGTGCATCTGCATCTAACACAACATGCAAATGTTCAATGCTGTTTATTTTCGGGAACCATTTGAAATATTGTTGTTCTGACCACGTATCACGCCCCAAACCCATGCCAAAACTGACCACATCGACATGATCTAATAACGATTGAATCTCTGCCTTGGTCAAGGCATTGATATCACGCAGCATAATATTGGGTGAACGCGCCAAAATAGCCGTGTGATGTTTCTCATGGCAAACTATGGTCACTTTGCCTGCACCCGCACTAAAGGCAGCTTCGGCAGCCATCATCACTGCACCGCCCATATCGGCATGCCCACCCACCACAAGTACATGACCATAACTGCCTTTATGACCAAAAGCTTCACGCTTGCGGCAGTGTAATTGTGGTTTTAGAAAGTTGCGCGAGTGGTTTTAATTCGGCATCTGGAGGAATCAGGGAAATGACTTCCACCTGACCTGCAAACTCTTTCCCTTGTCCTGTAAACAATCCTGCTTTTAAACCCAAATACCGAATAGCTGTAATCGGCTTTAATCGCACAAGGTAAGGGCTGCCCAGTATTGGCATGCAAGCCGCTCGGAATATCAATGGCTATTTTCAAGCCAGTTTGAGCATTAATGCTTTGAATAATCTGCTGCCAATCTGCACTTAATTCACGGTTTAAACCAATACCAAATAACGCATCGATATAACAGTCATATTGTTTTTGAAATTCAAAACCCGCATAAATCTTTATTTCTGCATCTACAGCTTCTTGATAAGCCATATGTAAATCGGTTGATGCGCCTAATTCAGCTGCATAAATTCCCACATCAAAACCAAATTGTTTTAAATATTTTGCAGTTAAGTAACCATCACCCGCATTATTCCCCTGCCCACAACACACAGCAATATTTTGTATTTGACGTTGTTTTAAAATGGGAAATAAACGCTGCGTAATCGTCCAAGCAACTTGCTGCATCAAGGCATAAGAACTATTTTGTTTGGCAAACCAACGCTGCTCCCATGCTTGAATACTTTGGCTATGATAAACAGGGCTATGGTAAACTTGTCGATGCATTGTTCTTCCCTTCTTATAAATTATGGCTTCATCTACAGCGTCACAAAAAATCCCCTTAGATCAAAATGATCCTGAGGCACTCAAAGCATGGATTAAAGCGCAAGCTTTGGAATTAGGCTTTAGTGATTGTGTCATTGCCAAACCAGATGCTCAAGAAGAATTGCCGCGTTTTAAGGAATATTTAAAACGGGGTTATCATGGCGATATGAAGTTTTTGGAAGAAAATTTAGAAAAACGTGCTGATCCAACCTTGCTGGTTCCCGGCACCAAAAGCATTATTTGTGTACGAATGAACTATTTGGTGGAAACACCTAAACCTCGCTATGTCCCAGATGAACCTAATTTAGCCATTATCGCGCGCTATGCCCGAGGTCGGGATTATCACAAAGTCATGCGTGGTCGTTTAAAAACATTAGCCAGCAAAATTCGTGAAAAAGTGGGTGATTTTGAATCACGCCCCTTTGCCGATTCGGCACCGATATTTGAAAAGTCTTTAGCAGAAAATGCAGGTATGGGCTGGACAGGTAAACACACCTTATTAATTCACAAAAAATCAGGTTCATTTTTTGTATTGGGAGAATTATTTACCTCACTGGATTTACCTTTTGACTCCCCTACAAGCAAACATTGTGGTTCTTGCACTGCGTGTATCGACATTTGTCCAACACAAGCCATTGTTGAGCCTTATATGCTCGATGCACGCAAATGTATTGCTTATTTAACCATTGAATATCAGGGCATTATTCCCGAAGAATTACGCCGTGGTATTGGTAATCGTGTATTTGGCTGTGATGACTGTCAGCTGATTTGTCCGTGGAATAGTTTTGCGAAGAAAGCCACAATTGAAGATTTTAATCCACGACACGATTTAGATCAGAGTAGTTTATTGGATTTATGGCATTGGGATGAGACCACCTTTTTAGCCAATACTGAAGGCAGTCCACTACGACGCACGGGTTATCAAAGTTTTATGCGTAATATTGCGATTGGTTTAGGTAATGCCCCTTTTTCTAATGAAATTATTGCAACTTTGCAACAAACGCGTGAACAATATGATGAGATTGTGCAAGTCCATATTGATTGGGCAATTCAAGAACAACTGGCTAAATTTTGTTAGATTTAAAATAAAATAAATGACACTTTCTTTGTTTTGATCTTTTCTAGATATTAACAAAGTTTTCACTGTAGAAAAAAAATAGCATCCAGTTCACAGCAACTTTCAAAATAGCACTAAAAAATATTGTGACTATATTTACAATAAATAGCACTACTTTGTAACTAAATTCTCAATCTTATAATTTATAATATTTACAAAAACCAATCGATAGATACTATAAGATTTGGTTTTTTATGCCTTTAGATTTCACATAAATTAGGTATGATAAATAATAAATAATGATGATTATGGATTTTCACCAATGAATGTACGTAATGACTGGTCACGCGAAGAAATTCAGGCTTTATATAATCAGCCCTTTTTAGATTTAATTTTTGAAGCACAGCGCATTCATCGTGAACACTTTGATCCAAATACCATTCAAGTTAGCACACTGCTTTCAATCAAAACAGGTAAATGTCCTGAAGATTGCAAATATTGCTCACAGTCAGCACGTTACGATTCAAAACTTGAAGCTGAAAAACGCATTGCTGTAGATAAAGTCATTCAAGAAGCAAAAGAAGCATTAGCTTCTGGTTCTTCACGTTTCTGTATGGGAGCGGCTTGGCGTAATCCACACGAACGTGATATGCCTTATGTATTAGAAATGGTCAGCGAAGTTAAAGCATTGGGCTTAGAAACTTGTATGACTTTAGGCATGCTGAATCAATCACAAGCTGAACGCTTAAATGAAGCAGGCTTAGATTATTACAATCACAATTTAGATACATCACGTGAATATTATTCAAACATTATCACGACACGTACTTTTGATGACCGTTTAAATACCTTAGATTTTGTCCGTCAAGCTGGCATGAAAGTGTGTAGTGGCGGAATTGTCGGCTTAGGCGAAACCCAGCAAGATCGTATTGGCTTATTGCATGAATTGGCAACTTTAGCCATTCACCCTGAATCTGTCCCTATCAACATGCTGGTACCAATTGAAGGCACGCCACTTGCTGATGTTGAAAAGCTCGATGTAACCGAATGGATTCGCACGATTGCCGTTGCGCGTATTATTATGCCAAAAAGTTACATCCGCCTTTCTGCTGGGCGTGAGTCTTTATCTGATTCTGATCAAGCTTTGGCATTTATGGCGGGTGCAAATTCGCTTTTCTCTGGTGAAAAGCTATTAACAACCCCAAATGCAGGTGAAGGCAGAGACAAACAATTATTTGATAAGTTAGGTTTGATTGCTGAAAAAGCCAAGCCACGCGTGCAAGAATTATCTGTAGATGCAATGGCAAGTTAAGTGATTCATTTTACTTGTTTGTAAAAAAGCCCTTTGTGGGCTTTTTTATTGCTTCAATTATTCTGCAAAGTTATGTGCCGTAATTAAAATACCATAACTTGCATTCAAATAATCTCCCACCCGAATACAGTCGCTTCCATTGGCATGCTGCACCAGCAATTCTTGAGTAATCGCATCGTAACTAAAGGAATCAAAACTATCTTGATGATGGCATAACCACGTCAATGTATCTGGCAACTGCTCATCTACAATATAAGTTTGTGCTGTAAAATCTTTGTTCATTGGCATCATTTCTATCTAGCTTGGGTGAAGATTATTGCTTTTACGCTTAAAAAGGCTTTGTTGCACAAGCCAACCATGAGCGGTTTATTCAATTCTATAATTTTCAAATGACGAAGCCAACTGCTAAAAATAATTATTTTATATGATAATTCAAATAGTTATAATATAAATATTAGCAGCTCTTATTTTTTTCTAAAAACAAAAAAGTGAGCTTAAAGCTCACTTTTTATCCTTATAAATTAAAGTTATTTAATTTATTGACTCTAAACTCCCTGTATTCCTTATTTTTCCCTATGTTCCCCTATTTCTTCCATGTGCTCATATTCATAAACATGTAAACAAAACAATTTCCGTAGTAATTGAAGCATCTTCTAAATTTCCTTCTGCTTGTTTTAAAATTCAGCTTACTTAAAATACATTTCATCCTAAAATGTATCTGTGATTAAAAAAAAACCACCTTTATTTATTAACATATTTTTTTAATAATGCAAATAACCTTGCAATAATTATTATCGTAAATTACAAAATCAAAGCACCTTTTAATACCAAAGTGTGATTTATCTATTACTTATGCACTATTGAGATTCGGGAAGTTGCGAAATTTATATGGAATGAATGCTTGAGTAGATTCGTTAAAATCCATTTGGTGCAGAATGAAAAATAAAATAGTGCAAAATGAGTCGAAAACTTACATATACAAAAATTAGATTTTTAAATTATTATTTTCAAACACTTGAATATATTTATGCATTAAAAAACCACTTAGGATTAGTGCACCTAAGTGGTTAATTTTATTTGGTGGGCCCACCGTGACTTGAACACGGGACCAACGGATTATGAGTTCTATAACCCACAATATAGAAATCAATAACTTTAACTTAAAATAATACAAATACAATAACTTACAATATTTTAATTATCAACCATTGGCCCTTAGTGTTGATTATAGTAACCTTATATTGCTTACTAATTGCTTATTTTTTTTGGTATCAATATGAATTTCACAAAACCAGCAATAGAAAAACTAGAATGCCAATCCGATTCTAAACCTTCTTTCTATTGGGATAGCTCTACTAGTGGTTTTGGTGTGAAAATCACACCAAACAATAAAAAAACATATATCTTCCAAGGTCGTGTTGGTTCCAACACACGGCGTATAACCATTGGCCAAGTAAAAGATTGGCGTCTTAGTGATGCTCGTGAAAAAGCCAAAGAGCTTGCTGTATTATGCTCTCAAGGAATAGACCCGGTAATTGAAAAAGCTAAAAGAATTGAATCTGATCTTAAATATGGCATAGAAAGTAAACGTAAAGAGATAAAATTTCGTGATGCTTGGGAATTATATGTGACTGCAAATAAAAATCGTTGGAGACCTAGAACTTACCAAGATCATATTGACCTGTGCCGTGGAGGTTATGATTCTGAAAAAAATTATACTTATAAAGAGCAACCCATTAAACAACTGCTTGATATCAAGCTTGTAGACTTAACTTCTGATTTTTTTATTGATTGGCTAAACAAGAACGCGTTTAGAGCGACAACAGCAAGTAAATCTTATCGACTTGTCAGAGCCTTCTTGAATTGGTGCGATGAAGATACTCGTTTTGAGAATCTGCTTCCATCCAAATCATTTAATACAAAAGCAGTACGCAGAAATGTTGCTCCAGTTAATGCAAAAAAAGATTGCCTAACGAAACAACAATTACCATCATGGTTTAATGAAATTAAAAACATATCAAATACAAAAATTAGTACTTTCTTTATATGTACTTTAATTACAGGTTCACGCAAGGATGAGCTACTAGCCCTAGAATGGAAGGATATTGATTTTGAATGGAAAAAGATCAAATTAAGAGATAAAGTGGATAATACTGGTCGAGAAATTCCATTAACCAAATACGTTGAAAAGCTATTGCTCCAACTAAAAGTCAATTCTGACCCCCAGTATGTATTTAGCAGCCCTACATCTAAAAATGGCTACATTGTTAATCCATATAAAACTTTAAATAAAGTAACTGAAAAATTAAATATAAAACTAACCCCACATGGGTTGAGAAGATCCTTTGAAACTTTAGCTGGATGGACTAAAGTGGATAAAGGCGTACTAGCACAAATATCAGGTCATAAACCAAGTGCCCTAGTCGAGCGGCACTACACTGTGCGTCCTATCGATATGCTTAAAGAAGAACTTCAAGAATATGAAAATTGGCTCTTAAAAGAAGCCAAAATTACTTTGTAAAAATTAAACTCCATTCTCTCAGAAGAGAAAATAACTGCATTTCTATATTCTTTGATTCATAGCAATTTCGCTATGAACACGAAGGATTCTTCTCATGCACATTCAATATAACCGCCCACCGTCATCTCATCACGCAGGAATATGAAAAACAAACCGATTCATACTGAAGAAGAAAAACAATTGCTTTGCAAAAGAGGATTGATTGAAACAGTGAATGATCAGTTAAAAAATTTGCAGCAACTTGAACATTCACGTCATCGTTCGATCAACAACTTTATGGTGAATATTATGGCTGCTGTAGTGGCTTATTGTTTGAATCCCAATAAGCCAACTTTCCAAAATATGCTAAAAGGCTAAGCAGATTTCGTCGAACTCAGGTTAAGTAATCTAATTTACAGTGAGTAGCCTAGTTCTATGTATTCTCAAATACTTTTCATGTTCCTCAGCAACCCAGCGCAGCTTTAGAGCCGATGTTAATCCCAATAGGGCTTTATCTTTTTCAGAAATTTTTTCTGAGATAATAATGTTTCCATATTTATTAAAACTAATTAAAAAACGGTCAAATAATGCATCTAAGTTAGCTGTAAGCAAGAATCCATTAAACACATCTAATCGCTGAGCATCTGTTTCACACTTTGCCCAAGGTAATGCATGACTAGCTCTAAGAATACTTGGTATGGAAACCCCTGTTACTGCACAGGCCTCCCCCCAATATTCAAGCATAGCTTTTCGGTAAATATCCTGACCTACACGTTGGCGTACTATACGCTCTACTTCGGTGTTCTTAATGTTACCGGGAAGCTTATTAAGTTCAGCCTTCAGTACTGATTCAAAGTCATCTTCAGTTTGGTTAGGAAGCGAATGCGCTAGCGCCGCTGCGCGTTTAAAAACAACCGCCATACTTTGCAAAGATTCAGTCACAATTTCACGATTCAGCACTGGAAAATCACGCTTAAGCTCATTGAGTAACTGTTGCTTTGCATTGCTAAACAACAAAAGATAGTTTCCATTTGCGAGTGCGATTTCTACCTGCAGTGGGTGGCGTGCAGAACCAAGAGTTAAAGATTCAAGGGTTTCGCTCACTGTGTATTCAAAACCGAAATCGTGACCAGCTTTTTCAATTAAAGTGCGTTTCAACGCATCCATAACATCACCTTAGAGCAAAACTGGAACGGGCTGTCCCGGAAATTTATTACCGTAAAAACGGCAAATATCATTTGGACATACAAAGTCTACAGAAATACCAACTGCATTGAGTGCTGGCTGCCAATTTATCCATTTACAATCGGCTGCTTGCAGAACAGGTGGCTTGTCAGAGTGTGCATTTGCTACAGATGGGAACTTACGATCAGGAGCATCAAAGTCCGGTTGCAGTATTTGATCAGGAAACTCTTGGAAGTGGTCGGCTAAAGTCTCAGTGATTGTGACCTGATGTACACGTGCTGTATTGGCTTGGTTTTGCAATAACCATTTTAAAAAGACATCGCCGACGCGCGTACCATTGATATCGGGCTTATTACAGTATTCAGAGATGATTCTGTATGAATCATCAACCACAATGATTCCTTGTCGTTGTGCCTCAAGTAATTTCTGCGTGCAAGCGAGAACACACTCTTCTGAAATATCTTGATGTTGCTGATTCGCAACCAGCAGCACATTGGTATCAATTACTACCGTACTCATTCGCTACCTTCCTTGAATTCCAAGGTTTTCTTTTCTTCTATTTTTCGTTTCATGGCTGCTATCGTACGGGCGGCAATGTCACCCATTTCATCACCGAAGAAGTTTTCTGGCCAGTTACTGATTTCACAGTAGTCATCCAGCTTCAATTCGTTAATTTTCGCTTTAACTCCATCGCGTTCCACAAAGTACATCGCCAGTGTATCTGCTTCAATTTTCTCCTCAGCTACACGACGCTGCAAGCGCGTAAGCAGATGCTCGGAGTGAGTTTCGATAATAAATTGCACGCCGCGCTCATGGCTGACTTGAGAAAATAACTCGGCCAACTGGCTTTGTGCCAATGGGTGTAAGTGGCTTTCAGGCTCTTCAATTATGACAATATGGTTGGGTTTGGCAAACAGTGCCGCCACAATCACGGGTAACACCTGTGAAACGCCCACTCCCACATCTTTTAAGTTGCTGGCTTCATTATGGTTGATGATTTGCAACTCATAGCGCGCCGATCGGCCCAGTTGCTTTACCGCCAAATTATCAGCCAAGTTCATTGTTTTTAACCAATGAATGACTTGATCAAACAGTAATGCACCACCATTAATTGTAGCTCCAGTTTTCTGTTGCTGCTGGTATTCCACTCCACTGGCTATGAGTACATCAATTGCTTTAGCACCATCATCACCAATATGGGCTGGCATACGACCAGACCATACATAATCTCGCTGAGCTAAGCGGCGCACAGGACCTAAATAGATAATGCGGCTGAGTTCATCTAGCAATTCCGGGCCGATATTCTTGATGGCTTCAGCCTGCTTGCCCAACTTGTTGAGCGTGGCAGCTGAAAAAGCAAAGGAACGTTCTGGGCGAAAGTCAGCGCTTCGGCCTAAAGGGCGGCGCTGATTGGCAAGGCTGAGTTGGTAAATACCAGCCTTACGGCGTGTTACTGTAAAGCCTTGCTCATCTTTGCCTAAACGCAGCATATCCAATTCAGCACTATTACTAGTACCTTTACGATAACGCGCAGAAAAGAGAGAGGAATCACTACCAACGTACTTTTCAGCCCAGCGAAACTCAATACCGAACTGGTTAGCCGGTGTGCTCGGGCTGGCATTGGCACCACGGCATAGTACATCCTGAAATTGACCAAGGGTCACAGAATCCAACTTATTACTGTCGTTATCGGGATTACCCAAATTCAAATCTAGATTTGGGTCATCACTTTTCACTGTTTGGCGAATCAGTAAAAGACTTTGAATTAAACTGGACTTTCCCGAAGAGTTGGTGCCTAGCAGTAACGTCAGTGGCGCCAAGCGTAGCGGACCGGTAGTGCACCAGATTTTAAAGTTATCAAGCTTTAAATGAGTGAGCATCAGTGCAACTCTCCCGCTTCCAATTTATCCCAAGCTTCTAATACCAAACGTTGGGTACGGTATTCACCGAATTCTTTTTCTTCATTGCGTTTAAGTACAGCAAATGTTTCTGATGGATACCCCGGTTTTATAGATTCAGGATCAAGAATGAATTTCAATTCATCACGAGAAATACCGTATAATTTTGCGTAATAAGCATCTAATTGACTTTGCAGAATAGCTCTTTTGCATGAGTTAAACTCAAATGGAGCACTATCATATCCAATATCATTTGCCCATTGTTTCATATCTAAGGAGTTATACGTTAGTTGCACAATTCGCTCTTTGATGAAAGCTAGGTCGCTATCTGAATATACAGATGGTGCAAGCAGAGGCAATTGCTTAAAGGTAAAGTAGCTAAGATTTAAGCCGCCAAGTTTTTGCCGAGTAATATAGTCTGTAACTAGTGCAGACATATTTGCTAAAAATGCAGCGTAAAGCCTTCCGTCGCTAACATTTTTTAATAGAGGCAAAAATAAACTATCACCAGAACCGCAGTCAGGAATCACGCTTGCTATCAATGTACGGGCACTAGCTCGAGCATCAGTAATACGTCGCCAAGCAAAAAACCATTTTCGCCCCCAGCCTGCACTTAATTTTTTAGACACTACGTCGCTGTCTGGAACCCAATAATACGGAGTAGTTGAATAGTTAGTATTGGATAGTACATTCTCAGGTATTCGTGGCAATATATGGGCTCTTTCATGATTAGAATCCTTAAAATCACCATAGCGATGCGTATATATTTGAATCATTTTTGACTCATAAAGTGGCACATACTCAGTTTCACCCTTTATAAAGTGATTCCCATTCAGCCTATATCCTTCTTCCCTCAAATCTTCATAGGTTTTGAACAAGTAACTATCGTTAGACATATCAAACATTCGCATAAAGGTAATTCCCCAAGGATTCACCTCTAGCTGATCACCATTGGCTTCGCGTATCAGTACCGGTACTCGCTGATAGATCTTCTTGGTAATCTCGGCATCGTAGCGTGATTGAAAAATCGGACAAGTCAGGGTATTTGGGTTCACCCTAAATATATCTTCGGGACTTAAGGTAAATACACGCTCAGGGTCATTCAGGTGTTCAATTTTCTTACCCTGGAACAGGAAACGAGTTTCGGGAATTACTTGCGCAGAACCGACAATGGTTGTCAGAGCAAAACGTAGCATATGCCCTTGACCGGCACCACTGAAAAAGCCTTCGTTTTCAAATTCAAAGAAACTATCTAGAGATTTCTTCGATATTAACTCTCCAAAAAAATCTTTAGTTGAATTATCTGTAGCCAGGCCAGACGGCACGATAAAACCGGCCCTCCCTTTAGGCGCCACAATTTGATAGATGGTTTCACTGAACAACGCATAGGTATTCACATCCCCCACACCAGTCAGCGCATAACGTCCACCTTCATCACCATTTACATGCATAAAAGCACTGGCTGCTTCAGCAGTACGTTTAGCTGTCAAAAACTCATTAAACAAACGCACTTCAGCAGCGCATTCATACTCAGAATGTTGCAGATCTGGCAACAGGTGTTTGGCCAACATACCTTCGCTGAGCCACTGAATGCGCTGGGCACGTTCGGCTTTATTTTTAGCTTTAGCGACATTAGCGTTGCGGGTAGCGAAGAACTCTTCTTCTTGCAACTTGATGCGCTCCCACGGTGGATTACCAAGCACACAATCAAACCCACCTTGAGCAAACACTTGCGGGAAGGCTAGTGGCCAATGGAATACGCGGGCATCAACGCAAGCTTGCATCGCAGCCTCACGCTGGGCAATATGGTGGGCATTATGGCTATCGCTCACCAACTCTAAATAGACACTAGCAGTGGTCGGAATATCATTTTCCGTGGCTTCAGTTTTAGGCATTAAGAATGCACCTAACATCATATCGGCTGCATAGCGCAAATGGTTATTTTTAGCTTTCTCTAAAAAGGCATTATATGCTGTCTCTTGTCTAGCAATTTGCTTAGTAGTTGTTTGTGGCATTGCCTCAATATCCTGCAATTCAGCAAGTTGATTAGCTTGTGCCAAAGGCAATTTAAACTGTGGGCTTTTCCGATCTTTTTCCAATTGTTTTAGGGCTGTGGTATTCGCTTTATTCAGTGCGGTACACACTGTTTTGTCGTCACCAGATAATGGTTTAAATGCTGCTTTTGGTATTCCATATTCCAATGCTTTTAAATCTATCAAGCCAAGTAAGGCATCTCCACATTGTAAATGATGGTCAAGAAAAGATAACGGCTGACCTTCTTCAAAGCCTTCCAACCACAAAGCCGTACGGGCTAGCTCCAAGGCCATAGAGTTACGGTCCACACCAAAGATACAGTGGCTGACCACTTCACGCAGGGCGTGGCGATAATCGGCAGGTTTTACAGCGCCATCTTCACTGCGCAATTGCGCGAGCTCTTGTGCTAAGCGGCGAGCAGCTGCCAGTAAAAAGTGGCCGCTGCCACAAGCAGGATCAATCACGCGAATACTTAATAACGCTTCGGTGGGGTTGGTTTTGTTTTCCGCTAAGCGCCGTGCAATAACAGGCTCCAGTGCCGATTTAATCAACTCTTGCACTAAGGAGTCCGGTGTGTAGTAACTGCCGCTGGTTTTGCGAGCGTTACCGGCAGTAGAGCCTTCACTGGTAATACCGATGAAACCAAAGGTCTTGGCGGTGAGGTCGATCTCTGGTACTAGTTCCAACAAACTTTCGTATACGCTGCCGAGTTCTTCTGGCCCCATATTGCGGTAGTCAACTGGGGCTGGGGTGCCATTATGATAGGCCCAACGTAAATGACGCATGGCCAAAAGCAGGTGTTTATTACTGAGGCTGGCGGCATCAATAGTTTGACACTGGGTAGGATTAAACAAGCCCCCCAAGGCTGGCAATGCCAAACGTGTTTCGCCTTCGGCAAGGCCCTTGAACAGGATGCGTAGTGCCTGCCAGTGATCGTCGAAACGGTTGAGGTTGCGGCGTTTTAAACAGGCCTCGCGCAAGCGACCAAGGGCATAGCCTTGTGCATACGCACGACGTGCTAATTGCGCTTGCTTGCTGTCGTCTGCTGGGTGCAATACCCCGCGCTCTTCCACAGTGAACAGGAAAATTAAGCGGTAGATAAGACGCAACAACTGTTGGAAGTAGGCATCTTTGGTGAGCCCACCATTATCCAGTTGCTGGCGCAGATGCTGGTTAGCAGGATGCTGAATAAAGCCTTCACCCAATACCAATAGCGCTTGTTCTACGCCATTGCGCAAACCATCGCGTACCCGTGTGCCCTCAAGTTTACCGGTTTCACGCCAAGCCTCCCAAATGCAGTACTCGGGCTTATCATTACATGCAGCGCGGCTTGAATGGAGTAAGCGCCAGATATTGGCAAATTCACTGAAGCGCTGCCCTGCAAGCACATCTTGAAGATCCACTTCCAAAAAGCTGGGACGAGTGAGGCTGGCGGCATCGCGCAACAAGCGTAGCTGTTTGCCATTAGTAACGATAGCCCATAGGTGAGCATCGCTAGCGTTTAGAAGTTCTTGCGCCAGCTGAAACGCTGATTTTTTACGGCTGCCGCTGCCTTCAATGGCAAAGTTAGGCAGGCTATCGTCCAGTTTGACGTTAAACGGAGCGACCACTACCGGCACATGACCCGCTACAAAAGTAACGGGGTAAGCACGTTCATTTACCTGAACGGTCACGGTTGCTCGCAAACTACTGTAGCCCAAAGCATCATGCAATAATTCTTCAACAAACGTTTGCGTAACGGTTTGAACATCGACATCTTCCCGCTCTAATGCGGGTGCAAAGTGTTTCCATTGCGCACAAGCAATTTGAAAAGCGCGGCTGTAATCATCTTTTAAGCGCAGACCTTTCGGGGTATGGTAGTCGGCTTCCGTTTGGAGTTTGGCTTGCCCCAGCGCCGCTTTTTCTAACTGATCCGGTAAAAAGAGTGTGCCTTCGAGAGTGATGCTCGGTAGGTTTAATGCGCTTTTAGTTTGGCGTTTGATTTTTTTCATGGTCTTTCCTTACAGCGCATCTGGCAATAATACGTACACACCAATCACATCCACCGGCAAGCAAGCGTTTACGCTGTATTGGCCCACATCGCGCGCGGCTTCACGCACGCGCTTGTGGTCGTCCAGCAAGGTATTAGCACGTTCTTCGGCTAAGGCTTCGAGCTTTGCTTGGTTTTCTTGCAAGAAGGCAATGGCGTAATTAATTTCGCGGGTCATGGCCTCTTTGGATAGGTTGCCGCTGGGTACGCATTCCAAGAGCTTATCAACCTCAAAACCTGTGATCCATTCAGGATTCGTGCGACCTTTGACCGCCAACGCAACGGTTTCTTCTGCCATAAGCTGGAAGGGTTCACGCCTGCGCACATATTCCAATTGGTGGCGCAAACGTAGCAGGTAAATGGTGGTAACTATGTCGACACTGTCGGTTTCAGCTGCTGCACAGCGTGCCGCTAAATTACTATCCCCTTGTAGGCTTTCTTCAATCAAATGATCTGCCAGCACACTAACTAAAGGGTGGCTACGATGCATCTCGTTAAAGTCAAGCACAAGTGGTTGTTCAATACCTTCATCGGCTAGGCGTTGACGTAAATTCTCGGGCGTGTATTGTGGCAAAAAGCGATAGCGATTATTATGACCGGTTTCAAGTGGTGCATTTAAACGTGCCGCTGCGGTTTTAACAAAGCGCTGCACATCTTCATGGGTACCTAATGACTCTTGCTGTTTCTGCCACTCGGGCAACACTTCATTCGGTTGAATACGGCGCTGGGCAAATACGGTGCGGTTGGCTTTGGCTTTTGTGAGCGCATCTTGCCACTTTGTTTGAACTGGCTCGAGTATTTCGTTTGCCTCTGCAAACAAATCATACTGGTGTTGGCTTGCTTGTTGTGTACGCTTCATCAGAGCTGCCTTAACCAGTGCATGATTGATGCGGGTATCGTCTTCCGGCATTGGCACTAGCACCCCAAGCTCTTTCTGGATCGCTTCACCTTTTCTTAAAATGACATTCAGAACAAAACCATCTACGGGATTGTCCTCACCATAGAGCATAGTGCAGCGCACTTCACTGGCTTGCTGACCAAAACGATCTACCCGTCCTTCTCGCTGTTCATGACGAGTAGGATTCCAGGCTAGGTCATAGTGAACAACAGCGGTAAATAAATGCTGCAGATTAATGCCCTCCGACAAACAATCGGTCGCTACCAGAATACGTTGTGTGCCTTCCGCCATGTCTTCCACTTTTAGCAGGCGTTCTTCTGATGTGAGTTCGCCAGTCACAGATTCAACTGTGGCTTTAGGGAATTGTTTGCGCAGATGCTCAGCCACATAGTGCGCCGTAGCAACGTAGCGGCAAAACACTACAGGATGAAAGCCATCTTTTATTAATCCATTGATATGCTGAATTAACGCCGCTAGCTTAGGATCCCCTTGCTTACCACTGAGGCACTCTGCTTCTGTAATTAATCCCTGCAACGCTTGATTATTTAGTTGCGCAGGTGGTTCAATATCCGATGCGGATAAATCGTCGGTTTCACCATCATGTAGACGCTCGTCGGTTAATAGCTCATCAGCGGTTTGTAGGCCTTCTATTCGGTTGCTCAGTGCTTTCACCGCAGCCGCCGGTGACGATGCCACACAGCGAAGCAACGCTAAAGTAGTGTACCAGATCAAACGCGTATCACTTTCCCCCTGCCGCTCGACACTTTCTGCTAACTCAACACAGTAGTTTTGAACTGCATCAAAAAAGTTGCCCCAATCACCTGTGAGTTTATAGGTGACTTCAGCTTTCATTCGACGTGGGAAGCCGGTGCCATCGTTGGTTTCGGCCTGCCATTCGACAATATCCTTACGGCGTCGCTGCACGAAGTGACGAGCCAATTCTTGACGTAATGGATCGCTGGCTGAGGTTCGATTTTGCAGTGCCAAAAACTTTGGATTAAGTAGAGAGATAAGGTTGTAGAAGGCAGTCTCGTCACCTGAATGAGGAGTCGCCGTCAATAGAATCAAGTGCCGCTCTTCGTTGGCTGCGAGTCGTTGTAGCAGTTCAAAACGCAGTTGTTTGCCCTGCCCAGAAGACGCACAAGTATGGGCTTCGTCGACAATAATGCACTCCGGTGCAATTGAGAGGAAGTGCTCTCGATGACGCTCACTTTTAATGTAATCAAGACTGACTACCACAATTGGAAAGTGATCCATCAAACTCGTACCATGCGGTACTTGGCGTTCAACACGGCTTGCAGTGGCAGAGGTTAAAGCAACGGCGTGCAAGTTGAAGCGGCTTTCCAATTCCGACTGCCATTGTTCCACCAAGTGAGGTGGACACAACACAGCAAACTTAGAAATTTCGCCGCGATCCATAAGTTCACGGACAATCAAACCTGCCTCAATGGTTTTACCTACCCCCACATCGTCTGCGATTAATAAACGTACGGTACTTAGGCGTAGCGCCATGAGCAGCGGCACTAACTGGTAAGCACGCGGTTCTACTGCGATATTACCAAAGGAACGGAATGGGCCACCCCCCGTACGCAGCTTTAACCTTAAGGCATCGCGCAACAATAGGGCCCCAGAATGATTACCGGGTTTTTCAGCATCTGGCCAGGGAAAGGTAGCTGACTGCACTGGTTCTAGTTCTAATTCGGGAATCAGCGCAATCACGTCATCATCTGTTCCACCTAACGGACGTAGGCGAAGCCAATCTGAACTAGATTCGTTTTGCACCACCCATTCGCGGCCGCGTGCATGAACCAAGTTGCCCGGAAGGTAGTTATGTTCTTGTGTCATTGTTAATTTTCCTTACTACCTACTGGATGAAACAGCGTGACATGTTCACTAAATAGACTTCCCCATTCCGCGCTATTTGATGCGTTGATACATGCCCAGCCTTTATCGGTAAGTTGCTGAACAATTTCGTCACTTGGCCATTTGGTAAAGACCAAAGCACGTGCTGATTTATATTGTGCTACAGCAATAGCCGAGCCACCAGAGACGGGCACCATGGTCGCATCTGGTTTATTGATGCCTTGCTTTTCAATGGTATTGAGAAATTCCCTTGCAATGTTATCGATCGACGCGTTTGTTGATATATTTTTAACTGGTACATTAGTTGTAGTTTGCAAGCTTTGTTGAACATTTGCATTCGCTAACGCGACTAATAGCTCCAACGCATCGCGATCACGACGATTGATATTTTCGTGATCTGGCTGGTTGAAATAGGATAATAAACATTGGTAGCAGCCCGCTTCACACAAGGCATTGCCTAAATTGTCCTTTATCTCCAGCTTTGATAGTTCATTGACGTTCCAGTTACCTGCTGGTTTTTGAAAGTGCATAATTTCCAGTGCTTTACTAGCAACTAATGCCAAGCTTTCTGGCTCAGAAGCCAAGCGAGTTAAAACGCCAGCGCCACCTTCGGCTGCCTCATAAAATAATAATGACTTTCTATCATCAAGCTTTGGTAACGGCTCGGCGACCAATTCTGACTCTTCAATTTGAAAGGTCATTTCAATGCCACGTTTTAAAGCGGCCTGAACCGTTGCCATTGATTCAGTAGAAAGCAGCTTGACAGGATGAATTATCAATAGGTTTCGATGATCTTCAACGAATGGCACAATGCGCTGGTTTGCGACTTTATCCATTACGCTTTCATCGTTTCCTCCATCATCATCGCTGTTAGGGTCATCTTGTTTGCTCCAAGTGCCTGTAATTGGATTGATGTAAAAACCAAGCTGGTTTTTGTCTTTCCTGCGACGCCATCCACGATTGATTCGCCAAATGCGGGCAGCTGGCGCATAAGTCAATTCTGCAAGTGGGTCTTCGCCTGATTCAACAATCGCCTTATGTTGTTGAATTTTTCCATCGGGCCCCGGTAAGAATCGATAAGTGGTTTGTAATTCAAACCCTTGCCGTTGACGATCCTCATCATTGATTGAAATGCGCTCTACAGGTACTGTTTCAACTGTTTCAATACGATATAACTCTTTTACCCAGCCTTCTTCAGTTAATAATGCATCACAGTTTTCACAACGCTCAACCAGTAGCTCCCCACCCCCAGGCTGACCCAAATGCCCATAGCCACATTGACTACAAACACGAGATGTAATAGTAGCGAGTGAGCTATTACCAGATATATGATCAGTATTGCCTACATTCAGCTTGGCACGAATCACTCGATACATGCGACCTTGGTGATAAATCAGGCTTCGAGGACCAAACTCAGATAGTGCAAGGAACCGTGGTCGACTAACCATACTCCCCTCATCATCTTTACCTGTAGTTTTCCCGCCACGTGCTGGTATCCATGCCATAAGAGGCAAACGAGGGAAATTATAACCTGGTAGAAACCCCTGACTTGCTAAATAGCGATAAGTGTAGAAATCTGAATTCTGCGTGTTGCCTGTCTTCAACAAAATCCCATATTGATTCGCAGCATCTCCCCAACGGCGTTTAGCATTTGTTCTTTCTTGGTCTGTAGCAGTATGGTTTTTTGCCACATCTTCAGCCATATCCATTTGCTTACGCGTAGCATCAAATAATGCACGCCATCGATCTAATGCTTTTGAAAAATTCACAGGAGCTTGGTTAATTACTGAATCAATGTAATCTTTAGTAAACCAATGACTTTTACTTAGCTCACTTTCGATTTGCTTAATCACACCCATTGCTGCGATACGAGCTTTAGCAATCACAGTAGGATCTGACAACTTTTGCATTAACGATTCTTGGAGTGGTTTCGCTTCATCATCTAAATTTAATAATGGAGCAATACAGCTTTCTAACTCTACTTCCGCCGCTGCAAGCCATACGGCATGTAAATGGCTTTCGATGAGCTCTCTATTACCCAAGTCCAAAGTTGGTGCTTTCACCACGCCATGCACCATCTCATTCGCATTATGGAAGAACCACTGATCGTGGGGGCTAAGAGATGCACAGTAGGTGATGACCAATGCCTGCTGACCTGATCGTCCAGCACGACCACTTCGCTGAGCATAGTTTGCGGGTGTGGGAGGGACATTACGCAAGTAAACTGTATTTAATGCAGATATGTCGACACCCAATTCCATGGTGGGCGAGCAAAACATCACGGGCAGACGTTCGAGTGGGTTTTCATGACCCGGCTCTTCAAGCCATTCTTTCCGATCCTTCTCCGTATATCGAAAGCGTTGCTCGAGTAATTGACGCCTACCTGCATCAACTTGTGCCGTGTGCTCCTGGGCTTCAAAGTAAAATAAAGGATGGTTCGGTTGTTTAAGCAATTTCGCCAAATTCAGATAGAGCTGACGGAAATATTGGTTAGTTGTACTATCTTCAGCCTTTAACTCATCTATTAGCAACCATTCCATAGCGGATGCATTCAAACGATAGCCCGCCAAGCCCTTTTCAACGTTGTGCTTCTGTATGTAGCCATAAAGTGTAGCAAGCTCAAGCAAGGAAAAAACAAGTTCAACCCATTCGCCATCTTTCCAGGCACTCACTTGTCCAGCAAATGAGGTCCCCTTCCAGAAATCGGCATTCTTAATGACTTTGATCACCCGAGAACGCTCAGCAGCAGAAACTAAATCTGTTCTTGGCTTGCCTTTATATTCTGGACGCTTTGTTAAAATCAGAAACTTAGATGTCTCAAGTTTCTCGTCAGGTGCGAATGCCCAACGCTCATTCAGATAGGTGAATCCACTGTTTCTCGCTTTATCTTGTTCAACAGAATCGAGATAACGCGTTTCAAGGCACAGAGAACGACGCATCTCATCAAAGAGGACTTTGCAAAGATTCTGGCGATTAAAGGCATTCAACCTAGCTAATACCGAGTTTTTACAGCCCTCGAACAACTCCTCTTCTGCACAGAATTCCTGCAAACCCCGGTAACCTATTTGTAGAAGTGACAGCTGGTCTAGATTAGGGTTGTTAAAGCGCCAGCCTCTACGCAGGTCCCGAACCAAGCGGTAACCAATAATATAGCGCAAAGTTCTTTGAGCCTCTTGCCTCGCAAGACCCATAAGTTTTGGTGTTTTAAGATATTCAGCAAGAGTACCTTCGTCGACTTTATCAAAGCCGAGTGATTTGAACACTTCCTCGGAAAGTTTTTCTTCGTCCAGCACACCATTATTGGCTTTTAGTGCGCCTATTAATCCTGCGCGTAGCGTTAGCAAAAAGATAAAGTCATTGAAATGTCCAGCCTGCAACGCAGCGTCCTGCCGATTATCTGTAAACCCCAAGAGTTTTCTTGGATCTGGTACACCTTCTGGCAAATCCTTAATAGAAAAAAGTTGGCGTAGTGCCGATAGCGTTAATACTGTCGTTGCGGATGACCGTCCCTCACCTGAAAGACTTGCGAGTCGGTTTATATCTTTACCATGCGCTTCATGCACTTGTGCGCAATTTAGACAAAAGCGGAATTTTCCAGAAATATACCAAAATCGTTGACCCCGCCCTTGAATACCTTGGGGATCAATCTGGAACTCTTCGGGTCGAGCTTTTTTATAGGCAGGCTTGAGCTTTGGCTCTGATTTCGTAAAATCAATCCAAGTTTCCGGGAGGTCTTCCAATCTGCCTTTGTATGTTTGAGAAGGCTTTTCTGGGCACAGAAAACCAAAATTTAGCTCTTCATTGTCTGCTGTGGTTATTTCACCAATGTCTCGTGGGTCAAACCTGATTTGCCCATGAGTTGTTTTCCAAACAGGGTGATATTCTTGGCCACAGTCTCGACAGAAATGTGTGGGGTACAATTGAATGGCTTGTTCCTGTCGACCGGGCGCAAAACGTTGCGCATCTAACGTAACGGTTCTAATACCTTCTGGCTCAAGCGTTGCTAATACCTTTCCAGGGCCACTGATGAACTGATGTAGCTTGAAGGCAAAGGGGGCTCGCCCTTGTGGCGTTCTAATGTCGTGCGCTGCAACTAAAAACTTTTGCAGTGCCAAGGCAGCTTGCTCTTGGGAAGCACCTGAGTCAGATGCCAGTTGTTCGGCGGCAGAATTCAGCGTTTTGGGCTTAGCACGTTTAGGTGGCTCATCATCTGGAATTTCGATACCCAGATTAAGTTCAACCCAAATTGCAAGTGGTGAGTCTTTAAACTCATCAAATCCGCTCCAACTAAAACTCTCCTTTTCAATTTCACCTTTAAGGAGTGGTTTTATCGCTGCAACGTCTTTTGATTGCGTTGTTACTCGCTCAAGTGTCTCCCCGATAACATCATGTTCAGAAATTCTAGCACCAAACAATTTACTGGATACATCGGCTACAACCCTATTTCGATCTACTTGCTTTCCGGTACTTGACATTGTCGCTGACGTACCGATGCAGGTCATTGAATTAGCGGCGAGCCGTTCTCGAAGCCGACGAATCAATACAGCTACATCCGCACCCTGCCTACCACGATAAGTATGGAGTTCGTCGAGAATTAGAAATTCTAGTCCCTTACAATTTTCAACCACTCTACGATCCACATCTTCATAGCGTGTCAGAATTAGCTCCAACATCATGAAGTTAGTTAACAGAATATCTGGTGGATTATTTGCAATTTCCTCTCTTTGTACTTTGCTTTCTTGGCCAGTATAGCGAGCAACTGTAAAAGGTCTGTTACTTAAAGGGAAATCAACAAGAAACTTTTCAAGCTCCTCCAATTGACTATTAGCCAAAGCATTCATGGGATATATGACAATGGCTCGTGTCCTCAAACTTGGATCCTGATCATTGCCTTTTAGAATTGCGTCAACTACTGGAATGAAAAATGATAAAGATTTCCCAGATCCAGTGCCAGTTGTTACCACATAACTTTGCTTTTGCTGCCCCTTAGCAAGAGCTTCTATTTGATGCTTATAAAGGAAAAGAGGATCAGCCCTTCCCTCGGTTTTACCAGTTCTAAAAATATCTGCACAAACGGGATGGAGTACACCATCTTTTGCTAAATCCTGAACTGTACCTTTTCTCTGGTAGTTTGGGTTTATTTGAATGAGAGGCTGCGGCCAGTAACGTCCTTTAGTGTATTCCTGCTCAACTAATTGTTTTATGTCGCTGGAAGCAATAGATACAAAGCTTCTGGAAAACAAACTGTATTCATCTATTAATTCATCTCTAAAGTTGAATACGTTTTCCATTATTTTATTCCTCTTAACATTTCATAGCTGAGTGCTAGGCTTGTGCTTGAAAGACTATAAATTGTTTCGTTTTTTTGAGTCATAAATAAATCTCTGCTTTTTATCTGATAACCTACTAAACAATCAACATTCCACTTTCGTAATAAATACCCAGCAGTTTTTGCTTGAGCAGTCTTTTTAACCTGTTAATTACAGCAATGTAAATAGTAGTAAATTCCACTTCAAGCTTAATCAAAAGACCGTGAGATGTTTCTCATTATTAAATACTTCGTCATGAATTTTGAGCAATTGACTCATCATTTTAACTGAAATATTCTAATTTTTTCATCAGGACATTCTCTCAAGAAAGTAGAGACAAGATAAATTTCTCGATCATCTCTCGTTCAGACTCTGGTAAACCTTGGATTGATTTTGAAATTGGGTCAGTACCCAAATCTGAATATTGATCTGTACGACCAAGCAAATAGTCGGCAGAAACATTTAGCACTACAGCAAGCTTATAAAAATTTTCCAAAGACGGCTTTCGAGAGCCAGCTTCAATATGCGAAATTGAGGTCGATGGAATCCCTGTTTTTTCAGAAATATCCTGCTGTGTCATTTTCCTTTGGGTTCTTATTTCTTTGAGCCTTTTACAAAACAGCTCAGAATCCATCTCAATCAACATAAAACACCATAAATCGACAATACAAACTCGACTATTTCGACAAGTTTACATATATATATTGAGAGTATTTTATTGTCTATTTCGACAAAAAGACATCTTCAGCAGAAATTAAAAGAGGAGATTTATATGAACAATATTGTATGTGCATGAGTACAAGATCTCGACAATCTTGTACTCATGCTTTTTCATCTCAAAACACTGAAATGAAAGAATGTAAAATTTCGACGTTTTACATTTGCATTCTTTCATAACAGACCATTGAAGTAAATTCACTTTAGGAGTCTATTATGAGCAACTCTCCAAGCCACCTTCCTGTTTCTATCCACCCAGCAATTCGAAATTTAAATGTACGTCAAATTTCTAAAATGATTGCAACGAGGATTATTGAAGCCACGGAGCTCCAAATTCAATTTAATAGTTATTTTTGTCATCAACTTGGTGTAGCTGATCACCTTAACACCTATCAGGCAGTTACTTATTTTATTGATAATCAGTTTTTTGAAAGATATGGTTTTAATAGATCTGGGTTGATCAACTTTCATGAAGTTTATGATGAGCTTTGGAGTGAATTTAGATACAAAGTGAACTATCCAACCTCTATTAGTAAAAGTTGAGCAACATGAACAAATTGACTATAACCAAATGATTTATAAGTAATTTCAAGTTATTCATCATATTGCTCAAACTTATTTATTTTGAGCAATATGAATATTAATATATTTCAATCATTTACCACAATATTGTCCAACTTGATCATATTGTTCAATGGATGAATTTGGGATTAAAAATTGCTGGGCTCATCTAATCTATGAATTTTGGGCAATGACCAAAACCAACCTTTTTCGCCGTGAGGCCTGAATGGTTTAATATTCAATCTTTCTTGTGCGCGACGGATAGATGCTGGACTAAAACCCGCTTCTTTAGCTTGAGCTTGAACCTCTTTAGAAGGCATTTTCTCAACGATATTTAACAACTCAATCAAAAACTCTTTTGCAGTATCAACTACAGAATTATTTTCACTCCCACTTAACTCCGCAGTATTTAACAGCTCTTTAGCAGATCCCTCAATCATACCTAACCAAGTTGTTTTTGTAGTTTCAATAGTATTTTCAACTATCACAGACTCAAGATGATAACGAATTCCGCCGTCTAAAGTAGAAATATTACTTTTTGCACGTACCAAAATATAATCATCCTCAGCTTCTCGCCGAGCAGCAGTCCAGGCCATTCGTGCCAAAGCGCTGAATGCCTGGGAGCCTAAAATTCTATCAGTCGGATTATTGTTTACACTACCTTTCGCAAAGTGCGTGATCCCAAAAATTGAAAAATCATATTTATTAGCTAAGTCTACTAAAGGTTGTAATGATCTTCTCACATCATTTGCTTTGTTCATGTCACCGCTGATCGCAGAAACAAGAGGGTCAATCATTAATAATTTAAGATCAGGGTTCGTCTTTATATATTGCTCAATTTTAGAAAAATCTTTCGCAGGATCAAATGGCTCTAATTTACCGTCTTTACTAGTTCTTCCAGCAATAAAAGATACTTTACTAATATTTGCACCATTAGCAATTAGCCGGGGTTTCAACGTATCTGCGGGATCATCTTCTGTTGAGTAGATTAAGACTTTCCCGGGATTTTCACATCGCAGACCATCTGGAAAAAATCCGCCTGTTGTAATAGTTGCAATTAATGCAAGTGATAGATTTGTTTTACCACACCCACCAGCACCAGCCAAAATTGTCATCTTGCCTAATGGCAACCATCCTGGCCATAACCATAGAATTGGTAATACCGGAATATCACTCATATTTACGACTTTAATTGTATCTGATGCAGATTGAGTAGTTTGAGGATTTTCCTCCACAAAGCCATGCTGTTTAGAAAAATCAGCGTATAGCTGCTGCAGATAGGTCTGTAAGCCAATCTTATTTTCTACCTTTAAGATCTCATCAGAATTAAACAAGCTCAAAGCATTAATGTTATTGTGCGATATATCAACCCAAATAGGGCTGTTATTTGTAGTGTTTAAATAAAAGTCAACACAATCATCTAAATTACTCGCGCATGCTACACGCTCAGCACACTGAGCAATTTTTAACGCAACATCAATTCGATTCGTAGAGTAATTTATTTTTGCATTAGCTGCATTTTTATTAAATACAGCAACACCATTTTGACCGATGATATATTGCATCAACTGCGTTGATTTATAATTTCCTTTTTCTCTACCTAGAGCCAAAATACCACAATGTTGACCACTCTTACTGTACAAATCTACTGCCAAAAATCCTTCATAATCAAAATTTGGATTTTTATTATCTAAATATGAGTTTTCTTTAAATTCATAAAATAGCTGACAAGTAGCAATTTTGTATTTTAAAAGAACAGGATTCGTATCACTTGCTGTCCTTAAAAATTCATTTTTGAAGTCATGAACCGTAAGACAAACTAGATTTTCCATATCACTTTTCTGAATAAAAAATGGCTGTACATCTAAGCACAAAGACTTTTCAACACTTTTATCAATCATGCACTCATCATAATCATGAGTCTCGGCAACGGTTTTAATTTTTTGCATTTATATAAACCTAATAATTAGACAAAATCCTCCTCAAACTGCTTCAGATTAAGAAGCAGTTTTTTTAATTAAAAAACAAGGAGGGAGCAAATAATTTAGCTACTTAATTTCACCGGAAAATTTTAAAATCTCATTAAGATTCCAACGTAATAGCCGACCATGCCTCTTTGGAACTATCGGACCATTTTCATAAATGGCCCACTTCCTTAAAGTTTGTGGCTGCATACCAAGAAGTTTGGCTGCGTCAGCAGTTGAGATTAATAAAGATTCATGCTTCATAAAGAAGCTTCCTATTTCAATTGAATTAAGTATTTTTTAGTTGAATTTTACTTGTTTGAGGAGGTTCCAATAATTACTATATTTTTTACCCCCCGAAAAATCACACTTTTTCTTACTATTGGAACATTTCATGTCAGGACGTCCAAAAACTAGCTTTGTTACAAGGTTGAAAACCATTATTTGGTATGAACATGTTGCAGAACGTGTTTTCTATGAAAATGATCAAAATAATGTAAAACTACATCAAACGGAGTTAGACTCATTTTCAGCGAGTAAAAATAAACTAGATAGATTTTTTGGGGAAAATGGCAGTAAAATTTGGACAAAATTTTCTACAGGGCAAGTATCTCCAATCACAAAAATAAAAATTGTTGAAAAAAAGCTTCCTAACTCTTCAATTTATTTCATCCATCCTATCTGGGAAATATTAGATAAAACTTATATTAATGAAGCAGACTTGTATAATTTTTATAAAAATCTAAACTCTAATACTCAAAAAATTATAAGTGAAAAAAATATTGAAGATGTAATAATTAACTTTGATGTTAAATTTTGCACAGAATTTGAAAATATTTTAGATGTGTATAGTTTTTTATTTTTTAAGACCTATCAAAGTAAATTCAATCTTCAAATTAAAAATCTTGAATATAGCTACTTAAGTTTATTACAGTACAGTTCATTAATTATTGATTTAATTGGTAGCACAGGATATTACTTAATTGAACTACTAATATTGCATTTTCAATTAGCACCAGATTCTCGCGTGAACAAAATGAAAGCTGATTTAGATTTCCACCTAAAACAAATTAATTTATATGATGTAGTTCAAGATGCCTTTAATAATAATCCTCAACGATATATTTTATTAAATAATCATTTTAATGATTTTAGAAATGAATTCTATGAGTATAGATTAAAGTTAGAGTCTCTTGAGCACTTCTATGCAAAAAATAGTGAGGAGATTTGATTCCAAAAGTTAGGGATACACTGAGAGCATGCAAATTTAAAGCTAAGTCGATAAAAATTATTCGCATGTGTCGGTGCTAAATAAATTTATGAAATTATGCAGACCTTAGGAGTCGCTAATCAGATTCTAGCAGCTTTAGAGACTCAAACTTTTAAATTAGAAGATGGGTTCTAGTTGATTTATTTTGCTTACCATGTGCTTACTAAAATTCAAAAAACAAAAACCACTTAGGATTAGTGCACCTAAGTGGTTATTTTATATGGTGGGCCCACCGTGACTTGAACACGCGACCAACGGATTATGAGTCCGCTGCTCTAACCAACTGAGCTATAGGCCCTTATAAGCTGAATTTGTTATATATCAACAAGTTCAAGCGAAGTAATACTAACGAAGATTGTTTCAAAAAACAAGCGTTTTTGCTTCCACTTGCACAGTAACACAGCAATTCTTTCACACTTTTATTTTAGAGCTTATCTTTTGATCAAGCCTTAATCGCATCTCCAATATTAAGCCTTGGTATTTTTGATATTAATCCAGAAAATTTATTGTATTCAATAGATCATAAATGCCAACTCACCCACTCAAATATTGAAATTGGCCGCTGATAGAGTATTTAGTTAATTATACCTATAAAGTCTAAATTAAATAATTCAAAAACTCTGTGAAATAATACTTTCAGCATAAAAATAGAAAGATAATTTTAAAATAATTTAACTTTTCGCCTGCTATAAGAAGCAAAGTTACGTGCTTTACGAGATTCCACACAAATTTCGATCAAAGACCATGCAACAATCAACATAAACAACCCAAAAGCCCATAGAAAAGTTGAAAAATACATCATTCTTTTCCTTCCTTATTAAACATATGCCAAAGTTGAACAGCTTGTTCAGAAGCTCTTATCTTAGACAAAAGTCTAATAGGTATTTTTTAATCTGAATAGGCATTTTAAGTCAAAATTAAGTCTTAATTTATATCATGTTATTTATTTTAAATATTAATTAACGCCCATTTATATATAAAAACAATGAATACAGCCACTTTTCAAATATATAGACAAATGTATTTATTTGTCATTTTAAGCTTATATGCTCTTGACTCTAAATCAGAACAAGCAGAAATTAGCCCACTTTCATATTGTCAAATTTCTTTCTATGCTAAAAAAATTTATTGGTGAATCTGCATTTAAACTTGCGGGATGGAACTACCATATAGAACCAAATGTGCTTGAAAACAAACAAGTGATTGTTGGTTTTGAACATACCTCTATGCTGGATGCCGTGCTTTCTTTGGCTCTGTTCCAAATTTTTGACATGAAAATTCACACCCTCATTAAAAAAGAATTATTTAAAGGGCCAATGAAACCATTATTAGAAGCGCTTGGAGGAATTGCAGTCGATCGTAAATCCAATCAAGATATTGTTGCGCTTATGGTTGAACATTTTCAAAAAAATGAAAAATTCAACTTGGTGATTGCCCCAGAAGCCACTCGAGCAAAAGCAGGTGAAGCGCGACGTCCAATTCGTACCGGATTTTGGCATATTGCTAAAGCCGCAAATGTACCTATTGTTTTAATGTATGCCAATTCAAAAACCAAACAAGGCGGAATTTTAGGGAAAATACACCCAACCGAGATCAACCATGATTTAGCGCTGTTAAAACAGCTTTATAAAGATAAGGTTGGTTTGGATATTATTATTCCTGAAGCTAAAAACTAAGTTCTATTTGTTTAAAAACTCAAAAGCTAACCCTTTCTAAGAAAAAACAGCTTATGGTAGAATTTAGCACATTCGATTAGGCATAAAGCCAATCTACAAGGAGCATATTTCGCATGGCGGGTCATTCCAAGTGGGCTAACATTAAGCATCGCAAAGCAAAACAAGATGCTAGCCGTGGTAAAGTTTTTACCAAATACATTCGTGAATTAACCACAGCTGCAAAACTCGGCGGTCCCGATGCAGCAAGTAACCCACGCCTTCGTGCTGTGGTTGAAAAAGCATTATCTGTAAACATGACACGTGATGTAATTAACCGTGCCGTTCAACGCGGTGCGGGTGGTGAAGATAACGACGATTTAAAAGAAGTTACCTACGAAGGTTATGGCGTTGGTGGTGTTGCCGTATTGGTTGAAACCATGACTGACAACTTAAACCGTACTGTGCCTGATGTTCGCCACTGTTTCTCTAAAACCAATGGTAATTTAGGTACAGCAGGTTCAGTTGCATACCTCTTTACTAAACGTGGTGAAATTACTTTTGAAGATGTTTCTTTAGAAGATAAAATCATGGACGTGGCTTTGGAAGCTGGCGCTGAAGACATCGAAGTCGGTGAAGATGAGATCTTAGTCATCACCACGCCTGAATCTTTTGGTGATGTTCAAGATGCCTTAACTGCTGCAGGATTAAAATCTGATAATGCTGAAGTGGTGATGAGCCCGTCAACTAAAGCTGAAATCACAGACATTGATCAAGCAAAAATGATCTTAAAAATGATTGATATGTTTGAAGATCTTGATGATGTTCAGAACGTTTATACCAACGTTGAATTCTCAGATGAAGTTTTAGAACAGTTGGATGCTTAATCCTAAAAGCTCGTTTTAAACTGGTTATAAAAAAACGCACTAATACAGTGCGTTTTTTTATCTTTCATATCTGCATGACGTTTAAAACTATCTAAGGTTTGTCACCCTAACCCATTCAATTTTATAGTTTGCTCAGCAACCCACTACAGTTAAAAACTTTATATTCTTTAATCACAAAACTGGAATGTAGCGCCACAACATGTTCAATTTTACCAATGCGTTTGAGTAAAATGTCACTGTAATTTTCCATATCACGTGCAATCACTTCCACAATAAAATCCGCAGATTGTCCCGTGACCAAAAAAGCACTGATCACTTCTGGAATATTTTCTAGTTCTTCCAAAAACTTGGCAAAAATATCCGTATCATGTCTGCTTAAAGAAACCTGTAACAGTACATGTAGGCTAAAACCCAGCTTTTGATAATTTAAATCGCGCTTCAAACCAGACATGATATTGTTTTCAATCAAATGCTTAATTCGACGATGCACCGAACTGACAGAAAGATTAATACGCTCTGAAAGCTCATTTAGATTCAGATCTTCATGCGTTAAAATTTCAAGAATTTGTTTATCAAAACGATCCAGTTCCATCATAAGCTCCACGATGTTTATATATTTTAGATAATAAAAAATAGGTTTTTATAAAAATTTTAAACAAAATTTTTTCAGGAAAAATTAAACACTTGCCTTCCCTCTCTCGATTCATGGTTCGAGATCAAGGTCATTGATATCTGTTTATAATTATTTACTTGAAATTAGAAAAAATAAAGTGTTTTTGAAATTATTTTCCACCTTTTATTTTTTCGATAAAAATATTTTCAACCTATTGGAATTTAATGTTTTTAATATTTCATATTTTTATAGATTATTAAGATAATTTTTCACACATTAGCATTTTAACTTTTACTTATTCTTATCAATAAAATACGCACCATTGCACGTATTTTATTTTTCCATGTTTAAACACCACGCCAGTCAACACGGGCATTACGTTCGGTTTGATAGATACGTAATACATATTGCCCTAAAGGCAAATTGGTCAAAAAGGTCTGATATTGCATAAACTCATCCGATAGATTTTCACCACGTTCTTTTTCCCATGGTGTGCCCGCAATTTCTAAAAGTGGCGCAAGCATTGAACAGACGGCAATATCCGCCAGACCTAGGCGTTCGCCAACAAAATAACGTCCATGATTTGCAATGAGGCGCTGATTCAAACCATCGACTAAAATATCCATGCGTTGTTTTGATTCTGCCACTTTATCAGAATTGAGCTGATAACTTCTTGAAAGCATTGCCTTCATAATCGGTTTGGAATATTTTTCAAACTGACGTAAATAACCTTTTTCACCAATCATAATATCAAGCGATTCTGCACTTTCAGTTAAAGTATGCGCCAGCCCCCAACGTCGAACATGCATGCCAAGCTCTGTCGCTTGTTCATTAATTTCTAACGCTAAAGCACGCTGCTGTAAATCAGCACGTAATAAAGAGTGTTCTGGATAAACCTCATCTAAATACAGTGCAATTTTGGTCGAATCAGCAATCCAGCGATCTTGGTCACGTAAAATAGGTAAACGATTTTGCCCTGTTTTTAATTGTGCAAATGCACGATGCACACCCGGAATCAAATTGTGTGCAACATAGTCTAACTCTTTATGATCGAGTAACCAGCGAGCTTTCTCACAAAAGTGAGATAAAGGAAACTGGTATAAAGTTCGCATAAATTCTCCGCAATTTATTTTTTTGGTTCTGGCTATAAACATAACCATCAACATTAGTCGAATACTTTAGTCACCCTACCTCAGAAATACAATGTACTTTTTATTCAAAAATAAATACATAGAACTCCGTATCACTTCAATTATTTTTATATATTTTTGTCTGCATGATCATCAAAACAAATAAAGCAATCAATTAAAATTCAAATAAGCGTGTCCATAAAATCAAATTATTTTGATTTTTAAATATTGAATATCGTCAGATTGATTCAAAATCTCACACTTTATATCTTAAACATCATTTTTCATAAGCCTTACAAAAGTAAGGGTTTATTCAATCCAATGCCTTGATGAAAATTATATGAGCGGTGATTGTGGCATTCATTATTTGAGTGATATTGCTACAAATGACTAAACACACGCTGACCAATCAACTGGATAAACGCAAAAATTAAGCCCAAGTGCATTTCATTTGTTTCAATAAACATGGCAGCCATGACCTGACTTTGTCATGGCTTTCATGTAAAATCAGCACAATTTTTAAATAATACGTTGTGAGTCATTTCATGGGTTTTAATTGCGGTATTGTCGGCTTGCCGAACGTTGGTAAATCTACACTTTTCAATGCATTGACTAAAGCTGCCATTGCTGCAGAAAACTTCCCGTTCTGTACCATTGAACCGAATACAGGCATTGTACCTGTACCTGACCCACGTTTAGACAAATTGACTGCGATTGTAAAACCGCAACGTGTTATTCCAACTACGATGGAATTTGTTGATATTGCAGGTTTAGTTGCGGGCGCGTCTAAAGGTGAAGGCTTGGGTAACCAATTCCTTGCGAACATCCGTGAAACAGATGCTATTGCACACGTTGTTCGTTGTTTTGAAGATGAAAACGTGATTCATGTAAACGGTAAAATTGACCCACTTGATGATATCGCAACCATCAACACTGAGCTTGCACTTGCTGACTTAGAAACAGTGGCTAAAGCCATTACACGTTTAGCTAAATCTGCAAAAAGTGGCGATAAAGATGCCATTGCAACCAAAGCAATTTTAGAAAAAATTCAACCTGTATTGGATGAAGGCAAACCAGCACGTGCTGCTGAGCTTGATGATGACGAACGTAAATTGGTTCGTGGTTTTGGTTTAATGACTTTAAAACCAACCATGTACATTGCTAACGTTGCTGAAGATGGTTTTGAAAATAATCCACATTTAGACGCTGTGAAAAAATTAGCTGCTGAAGAAAATGCCATTGTGGTTCCACTTTGCAACCAAATTGAAGCTGAAATTTCTTTACTTGAAGATGAAGACCGCGCTGAATTCCTAGAAGCGATGGGCATGGAAGAACCGGGTTTGAACGTGGTGATTCGTGCAGGTTATGCATTACTTGGTCTACAAACTTACTTCACTGCCGGCGTACAAGAAGTTCGCGCTTGGACAGTTAAAGTTGGCGCAACTGCACCTCAAGCGGCAGGTGTGATTCACACTGACTTTGAAAAAGGTTTTATTCGTGCTGAATGTATCGCTTATGATGACTTCGTACAATATAACGGCGAAGCTGGCGCGAAAGAAGCAGGCAAATGGCGCTTAGAAGGTAAAACTTACATTGTTCAAGACGGCGACGTTTTACACTTCCGTTTTAACGTATAAGTCGTCTCTAATATAAAAAAGCCCTGATTAAAATCAGGGCTTTTTTTGTCAGCTTAAACTAAGCTTAAAAATAGCATTAAATGACAAACTAATTCTCTATTCTTTTGAATCTCAAACCATGTTGTCACTTTCGCAGCTCAAGTTTAAAATTTGGATGTTTATCAATCGATTAAAATCTACTCATAAATATTTTAAGAACTGATATGTATAGACTTCGCATCCATTTCAGCACGTAATACATGGGCATGATCCAACATCCGTTGCTCTAGCGCCTTACGAAAACCGAGCATAAAAACCATTTCTGCCAAAACAAATAATGGGCCAACAGCAAGTCCTACAAGATCATCCATAAAGGCTGGTTTTTTCTTTTCATAAAAATGACCAATAAACTGAAAAACCCACCCCACGACAAAAATGCCAATACTTAAGCCTAACCAAGCAGCAAATTCTAGATGAGCAATTTTTAAAGCCAAAGGATATGCAGCAAGCAAAACAATCAACATGATGAAAGCAAAAATACGATCCAGACTAAAATAATAAAGACTCGTCACCACAATAAGTCCCAAAGCCAGTGTCAGTTCCATACCTGACAGCACAAACCCTGCTCTTGCGGTTAAACATAAAATTGCAAAAACAATCAAAGGAATACCGACAAAATGAGTCAAAATATTTTTATGGTCTAAGTGATATGCTGCATATTGGCTCAGCAACTGTTCTAATTTGGTCATGTGATTCTTCCTTGTTACACTATGCTTCCACTATATAAAAATATGAAAGACCAAGTTGTCGGCTAAATGACAACTCACAGCAAAAAGGAAGTTATGTGTTTGAAGCAAAGGATATCCATCATTTAGAAAATAATACGTGGTTTTCTCAACTGCCACCTATATTCAAAGCATTTATTTTGAGCCATGCAGTTCAACAAAATTTTGATAAAGAACAAGCCATTTTCCATTCGGGTGATGCTTTTAATGGTCTTTATGCCGTTTTAGATGGCGCTGTTCGCTTAGGCTATATTGACATTGAAGGTAAAGAATCGGTGGCTGCAATTGTAGAACCGATTATGTGGTTTGGTGAAATTTCCTTGGTCGATGCCCAACCTCGCTCACACGATGCCATCGCCATTCAAAAAAGTTTAATTTTACATATTCCAAGTGGCGCAATTCAAAAACTACTCAAAGAACAGCCCATTTTTTGGTATCACATTGCGCAATTAACCAGTCAGAAATTGCGTTTTGCTTTCTTAGAACTGATTTCAATTCAAACTCAAACCTTAAAGCAGCGTTTAGCCCAACGCCTGATGTTTATTTTAAATGGTTATGGCAGCCATCTCATGATTGAAAAAAACACCATTCATTTATCTCAGGAACAATTGGCGCAGATGCTGACGTGCTCTAGACAAACGGTGAATCAGGAATTGCAGACTTTAGAAAAGCAAAATATTTTGCGTCTCTCTTTTCGGAAAATTGAAATTTTAGACCTTGCAGAATTACATCGTATTGCGCATGTTGTTGCTGAATAAAATACACATTAAAGGTGCCTTTTAAGCAAACACAAAAAAGCCACCTTAATTGTTAAGATGGCTTAGATGCTGATTTAAACATGCTTTAACATTGCAGCTTAAAATTCATAATTCATACGCAGTAAAGCACTTCGTGGTGTACCCGGCATTGAACTTGAACGCCAGTACTCTTTATCGGTTAAATTGGTTAAAGCTAAAGTGACATTCCAAGGATTTGCGCTATAACCAATCGCCGCGTCTGCTCGGTTAAAACCTTTCAGTTTTTTGGTATTTTCCACATCGTTCCATGAATCGCCAACCTTGGTCACGCCAATTTCCGCATACCATTGTTCTGTAGGTAAATAACGGACAAAGAGATTTCCTGTTTGCTCTGCTGTTTCTTTTAAACGATTGCCCACCAGCTCAGGTCTTTCTTTATCTTGTTTAACAGTCGCATCTGAAAAACCATAACCACCACGGACGTAGACATTGTCCAGTACGCGACCAATAAAGCTAAATTCTGCACCACGCGACTGATGCTCACCACTCAACAGCCCAAACATCAGGTTGTTTATCCGCATCTGGACGATAACGAATATTATGTTTACGAATATCATAGATTGAAAACTGCGTCGTTAAACGTTCATCCATCCAATCACTTTTAAGCCCAATTTCATATTGGTCGCTATATTGTGGTTCAGCATTAAAGGTATCTAAATTCTGTGAGGCACTGATCACGCTAATCCCCATTTGACCACCAAAGGGTGCAAAACTTTTACTATAAGATGCATAGATACTTTGTGATTCAACTGGTTGCCAAACAACGCCAATATTTGGACTGACCGATTGATCACTGACCGTACGCTTGTAATCACGATCAGTTTCTGGCTTTAATTTATTGCTGGTTGAGTTTTTATAATGATCATAGCGCAGTCCTAGCATCAACTTAACTTCTGGAATAATGGTGATTAAATCCTGTGCAAACACCCCATAACTTGTGCCTTGATTATAATTATGCTGCGTAATGAGCGGATTATCCGCCCGATTACTAAAACGATCGCCTGTTAGCGGATTAACAAATCCATAAATTAAACTGCCATCGCTATTTTTATTGGATAATTTCGGTTCGCGTTGCTCATAAGATGCATCGATGCCAAGCAACACCTGATGTTGAAATGAACCTGTATTAAATTTCCCTTTAACATCAAACGTTGTTGATGTGGTTTTATTACTGGTCTGTTGCCAATAATAAATCTGATCAATATAGCCCTTATGACAACCTTTATTTGTTGCGGTGACTGGCTGATCTGCGGTACACATTTTTCCTGCATAAAAATGGTCAAAATCTTGATCGGCTTGTCTATAGCTGGCAGCCCAGTGTAGCGTCCAGTCTGGTGCAAAGGTATAACTTAAATCGGAACGTAAAGTCTGGGAAATATCATTGACATAATCACCGTCCTGAGCAAAGCCCATGTCACGTGAAGTTCCCAGCTGGTAATTCAGCAAACATTAGGGCCGCGATCTGGAACACGGTGTAAGCGGTCATAGGTATATTGCCCTGTCCACACCAAACCCTTTTGATTATTAAAGCTCACACTGGGTGACAACATCAGCTCATCACTGCTGATGCCTTTACGGAAACTATCCGTTTTATAAACATCGGTGGTTAAACGTGTAGCCCATTGATCAGAAATAACCTGATTTACATCTAACGTTGTTCCCAAATTGTTAAATGAGCCAGTATAAATTCCAACACTGCTTTTCGAGTCAAAATTGGCATATTTACTGACCATATTGACCACGCCACCACCACCACTTCGTCCATACAGTACAGAAGCAGGCCCTTTTAATATTTCAATACGTTCAATATTGGCTGTACTGCGTCGCACTTGCCCACTTTCACGCACACCATCACGGTAAATATCACTCATGTCTGCCTGAAAACCACGCAGCTTAATTCCGTCGCCACGCATATCGTAGGACGTATCGACACCCGGCGTTCCTTGAAGCATGACGCTTAAATCATTCGATCCATAGATTTTATATTTCTGTACATCTATCGTATCAATGGTTTGTGGAATATCTTTTTTATCTAAACCATTACGCGTCACACTGGCTTGTTTATAGTCGACATAGGTTTTTACCGGATCTTGTGCACTCATGGCTTCAATGGCAATGGTCGGAAGAACAGCTGTAGTTTTGCTCCCTTCTGCCGAATCAAGATTTTCACTGGCATAAGTGGAATGAGCACACGCGATCATGAAGCTCAGTAGACTCAATTTTAAAATTCGATCTGAATGCGTATTTTTAAAAGCTAAATGCTGTTGATTAAAGAAAGACTGCATAAGTGGGAGGCATGGTAAAATTTACCGAATACTAATATAAATGATAACTATTTTCATTACTAATAATATACAAAACCTCCATTTTCTCTCCAAGCTCTTCATTTCATTTAAAATTAGCACCAACTGTTTGTTCTTTTTTCCAACAATTTAAATATATCTTATTTACTAAAAATACTTGTATAACGCATGAATCATACTTTTAGTCATCAAGACCATTGGTGCTAGGTACAACCTCATGCTGAACACTTGCGGTAATTAAAGTTATCAATAAAAATATCTTTTCCCCAAAAAAATTTAGATCAAAAAAACGAGACCATTGCCTCGTTTAATTTAAACCTCACTCAGATCCCTTTCTTTTTAGGATCTGTATTTCCAAGTTCAGGATGTTCAATTGCACCCTTACATTGCGCTTTATCACGCTCATAATCGGCTTGTTTTTGTGCCACCGAATTTGTTTGATCAATACTTTCACGCGCCCAAATTTCTAAACTGGTTAGTGCTTTACGGCATAACGCATATTTACCTTCAGTCACAGAATCCGTCATTTTGACATTAATGCGCCAATCGGTACTCAACTTACGCGCAGGTTTACGGACTTGATCTTCTAACAAATCCAATTTTTGCGCATAAACCAAACCATCCACTTGATTGATAAAGTTCCAAGCGTGTTGTGCATAAGTGGTCGCATCATTGGTGAGTTTAGGTGCAGACTTAATTTCAACTTTCTGCTTGGGTTGTTCTGAAGATTGACCACAAGCTTGCAATGCAAAAGTACTGCACAGTACAGAAACCATCACTATTGCACGTGATTTGAACGCAAACATATCAGCTGCCTATACAAACATTTCGGCACTATGCTAGTGAATTCGGAGTAGAATACTCAATCATCATTTGCCCCATTGTTTAACTCTTTAGGTGTGTCGTGTCTGAGCACAAAATTCCTCCAGTACAAGCTGCTGGCTTTTGGCAAGGCGCTAAAGACAGTCAAGCCATTATTTTTACTTATCTTCCAGTTTCTTTTGCTTTCGGTGTCTCTGCGACACAATTTGGCTTTAGTTCTTGGGAAGCGCTGTTTTTATCCTGTTCGATGTATGCCGGAGCCAGCCAATTTTTAGTGGTGGCTTTACTCGGTAGCGGTACGTCTATTTGGATGACCGCACTGACGGTCATTGCTTTAGATATCCGCCATGTGCTTTATGGCCCTGCCTTACAAAATTTAATTCAAGATAAATTAAACTTAAAAAAAACGGCCATTTGGTCATGGGGACTGACTGACGAAGTTTTTGCCTCTGGCATGATTAAACTATCGCAGCGTCGTCAAGAATGGTCCGAATCTTGGATGTTGGGTTTAAGTTTATTTAGTTGGATGTCTTGGGCTTTGGGTTCTTTTTTGGGTGGCTTATTTGCCGACCAAGTCAGTTCTTTACCACAGTTTTTACAAGCAGCTTTAGACTTCTTATTACCTGCACTGTTCTTAAGTTTCCTGCTTGCCGCATTTGAAAAGAAACATACTTTTATTGTTGCTGTATGTTTAATTGTTTCAGCCATCACCTGTTATTTTATTAATTTATCCGCTGCTATTTTTATTGGGATTTTATCGGGAATTTTGGCGGGCTTATTTAAACACTATGTTTTAAAACAACACGATGATGAGTTTGGAGCACCACATGAATCTTGAAATCATTTTGATCGGCATTATTGTCGGGATTGCGAATTTCATCTCTCGTTTTGGCCCATTTTATGTCATTCAAAAACATCAACAGAACTCCCAAAAACGCGGTTCAGTTTGGATCAAAATTGCTTTAGGCAGTATTGGCATTGCCGCAATTAGTTCAATGCTCGTGGTTGCAACGCTGCCCCCCTTGATAGAAACACCCAATAAAAGCCTTGCCATGCTGGTCGGTTTTATCACTTTAGCAGGACTGTATTTTAAATTTAAGCAAATTGTCGCGGCAACACTTACCGCCGCTGTGGTCTATGGTTTGGTTTATACCTACCTGCCCGTTTCATTTTAAATCCTTTATACAAGTCCCTCTTTTATAAAGAGGGATTTAGGGAGATTTCAATAAACTTTATAAATAAAATTGTTAGACAATATCATTATTTTATGTGAATCAGCCCTTAACAGCGAGAACAGTTCTGCTATGCTAAAAGACCACTTTAGCAAGGACGATTTATATGAGCGTGACCATTGGGACTCCCCTTCAATCTTCTGCTTTTAAAGTTTTATTGTTAGGTTCGGGAGAATTAGGTAAAGAAGTGGTGATTTCTTTACAACGTCTAGGTGTAGAAGTTCATGCTGCTGACCGTTATGATCATGCTCCAGCCATGCAAGTTGCACATTATTCTTATACTTTAAATATGGCAGATGCCGAAGAACTCAAACAACTGATTCAACAAGTCAAACCACATTTAATTATTCCTGAAATTGAAGCCATTGCGACACAAGTTTTAGTCGACATCGAACAACAAAATATTGCCACCGTTATTCCTTCTGCAAAAGCCGTTAATTTAACCATGAACCGCGAAGGCATTCGCCGCCTTGCAGCGGAAGAATTAGGTTTACCGACATCTGCTTATCGCTTCGCTGATACGCTGGAGTCTTTCCGCGCAGCTTGTGATGATATTGGCTATCCAAACTTTGTAAAACCAGTAATGTCGTCTTCGGGTAAAGGGCAGTCACGCGTTAAAAGTTTTGACGAAGTTGATGCGGCTTGGGAATATGCGCAAACTGGTGGTCGTGTCAATCAAGGCACCGTAATTGTCGAATCACAAATTGATTTTGATTTTGAAATTACCCTACTGACCGTTCGTGCTAAAAATGCTGAAACGGGTGAAATTGAAACCCAGTACTGCGATCCAATCGGACACCGTCAAGACTCTGGTGACTATGTCGAAAGTTGGCAGCCTCAAGCCATGACTCCAATGGCATTAGAAGAATCAAAACGCATTGCCAATAAAGTCACAATCGCCTTAGGCGGCTGCGGTATTTTTGGGGTTGAACTGTTTGTCAAAGGCGATCAAGTATGGTTTAGTGAAGTATCACCACGCCCGCATGACACGGGACTTGTGACCCTTGCTTCACAATTTCAAAGTGAATTTGAACTGCATGCACGTGCCATTTTAGGCTTACCTGTGAATACAACACGCCATAGTGTGGCGGCAAGTGCTGTCATTTACGCAGGTGTGGATGATCACAATCTTTCATTTTCTGGCTTAAATCTTGCTTTATCTAATCCAAACACCGATTTACGCCTGTTTGGTAAACCCGAAGGTTTTAAACGTCGTCGCATGGGCGTTGCAACCGCACGTGCTGAAACAACGGATCAAGCACGTGAACTCGCACTACACACTGCGACTCAAGTCAGTGTTCACCAAAACTAAACTTGTCACCTTATTTACGGACCACTGTTCATGATCAATACCTCTCCGCTATTGAATTACGTTAAAAGTAACCATGACATTCAAGCGATTAATCAATGGCGCACAGATGTTGAAAAACAGCTGCAAGATGGTTTTGAAAATGGACAGTCGATTCGTGAAGTCATTTTAAGCCGATCAAATTTGATTGATGAAGCGCTACAGTTCCTCTGGAAACATGCTGAACTCGATCAAACTGATTTAGGTTTATTTGCGGTGGGTGGTTATGGTCGTCGGGAAATGTTGCCGTATTCAGACGTCGACATCATGATTTTATCGGAAGATGACCTCAGCCCAGATCAGGAAAAATTGATTTCAACCTTTATTTCATCACTTTGGGATGTGGGTAATTTCAAACCCGGTATTAGCGTGCGTACCATTTCACATTGTGTGGAACAAGCCACCAGTGATTTAACCGTTGCCACTGCACTGATTGAATCACGCCTCATTATAGGGAATCAGCATTTAGCCAGATGGCCGCGTCGTATCGTGTCACAAACATGGACAGATAAAACCTTTTTCGATGCCAAAATGGATGAGCAAGCCAGACGTTATGCACAGCACAACAATACTGAAAGCAATTTAGAACCCGATATTAAAAATGCACCGGGTGGCATCCGTGACATCAACCAAATTGGCTGGATTGCAAAGCGCCATTTTCGGGTAAATCGTATTTACGATCTGGTACATTTAGGGTTTATTTCAGAGTTTGAACTGGGTGTTTTAGAAGAAGCTGAAAGTTTTCTTTGGGAAATTCGTCATCATTTACACCGCTTAACCAAACGTGATGAAAACCGTTTATTATTCGATTATCAACGTGATATAGCGGGTCTGTTTGGCTATGCCCGTGAAGAAGGCAAATCACCTAACTATCCAATCGAACAATTTATGAAGCGCTATTATCGTAGTGCACAGCAAGTTTCAACCCTCAATGAAATGCTACTTGCTTACTTTAATGAATCGGTGATTACCCCGCGTTTACCCAACTACGAACGCAAAATTGAAGACATTAACGAACACTTCAAATTGGTAGATGGCAAACTTGCTGTCCAACATCACAAAATTTTTGCTGAACGCCCAAGCGCCATTTTAGAACTGTTTTATTTATTGGCGAATCGACCAGACATTGAAGGGATTCGCGCACGGACTTTACGCCTGCTCATACTTGCTGCAAAACGGATTGATCAAAGCTATAGAGATAATCCTGAACATCAAGCCTTATTTATGGCAATTATTCGTTCACCACACCGCCTTTATGACACCTTGGTTGCGATGAAACGCTATAGTGTTTTAGGCAACTATATTCCTGCATTCGGGCAAATTATGGGACTCATGCAATATGACTTGTTCCATATTTATACCGTAGATGCACATACCCTGTTATTGCTGCGTAATTTAAATCGCTTTAAAGAACCTGAATTTACCAAAGATTTTCCTGTGGTGAGTTCGGTATTCCAACGTCTGGCGCGTCGTGACATTGTCTATTTAGCCGCTTTATTTCATGACATTGCCAAAGGTCGTGGTGGTGACCACAGTGAACTGGGTGCAGAAGATGCGGTTAACTTCTGTCGTACCCACGGCTTTACTGAACGTGAATGTAAACTGGTTGCATGGCTGATTCAAAATCACTTGCTCATGTCGATGACCGCACAGAAAAAAGATATTTCCGACCCAGACGTGGTACAAGATTTCGCTGAAAAACTTGGCGATATGGAACATCTAGATTATTTATACGCACTGACTGTCGCGGACATTAATGCCACCAATCCAAAACTTTGGAATACATGGCGCGCCTCGCTGATGCGTCAACTTTATACCCATGCTCGTGATGTGATTCGTACAGGACTTGGTCATCCAGTTGATTACCAAATGCTCATAGAAGACACCAAATTTGCAGCCAGCGAATTATTGGTCAATGACTTCCCATTGGCGGATGTCGAAAAAGTTTGGCAAGAATTGGGCGATGAATACTTTATTAAAGAATCAGCCGATGAAATTGCATGGCATACCCGCGCAATCTTGCAGCATGGCAACAACCCTGAACCTTTAGTGTTAATGCGGGCACATCGTAAATCTGCGCAAGATGCCGTACAGATCTTTATTTACACGCAAGATCAACCGAATTTATTTGCCACCACAGTGGCTGTTTTTGATCGTATGAATCTTGACGTTCAAGATGCCCGAATTATTACCGCAAGTACTGCTTTTAGCTTAGATACTTATGTGGTTCTAGACCGTTTTGGCACATTGCTGACCGACCCTGAACGTGAAGAAACCGTGATTGATGCCTTGGTCAAAGCACTCAGCCAATCGGATAAATACCCCGGTTTAATGCAGCGTCGTATTCCACGCCAATTACGCCATTTCGATATTGAAAATACCGTCGACATCACGCTCAATGCCGCGCTACAACAAAATATGGTTGAAATTGCAACACTTGACCATCCGGGCTTACTTGCCAAAGTAGGTGGTTTATTTATGATGCAAGGTTTAGATATTCACTCTGCTAGAATTGCAACACTTGGTGAGCGCGCAGAAGATATTTTCTTTGTCACCAAAAAAGATGGCATTCCAATGTCCGATTCAGAAGCCAAAACTTTTGCTAATCAATTAAAATTGGCACTCGATGAAGTCTCGAATCAAGTCTCTGGTCAACATTAACTTAAATTAAGCGGTATCGATTTCATGAACTCAAGTTTGTCATTATTGCATCCGTATCCTTTTGAAAAATTAAATAAACTTTTTCAGGATATTCAACCTGCAGATTTACCACTCATTCCATTGTCGATTGGTGAACCAAAACATCCTGCACCAGAGTTTGTAAAACAAGCAATCATTGACAACTTTAAGCATTTATCGACTTACCCAAACAGTAAAGGTTTACCAGAACTGCGCCAAAGTATTGCGGATTGGCTCACACGACGCTTTAAGCTCAACAGCATTAGCATTGAAACCAATGTTCTTCCTGTATCAGGAACACGTGAAGCGATCTTTTCTTTTGTTCAAGCTTTAGTGAACCGTGAAGATGCACCATATGTGGTTATGCCGAATCCTTTCTATCAAATTTATGAAGGCGCGACTTTACTTTCGGGTGCAAAACCGTACTTCATTAATTGCACTGAAGAAAACAATTATCTAGGTGACTTTGATGCTGTACCTGCTGAAGTCTGGGAAAAAACGGCATTGTTGTTTGTCTGCACTCCAGGTAATCCAACAGGTGCTGTCCTATCTAAAGAGCAGTTTAAAAAGTTAATTGCACTTTCAGACCAATATAATTTTGTCATTGCATCGGATGAATGTTATTCAGAACTTTGGTTTGATGAAGCCCCCGTTGGCTTACTTGAAGTGTGTGCTGAAATTGGACGTGATGACTATAAAAACTGTGTCGTGTTCCATTCACTGTCTAAACGTTCAAACTTACCCGGTATGCGTTCAGGTTTTGTTGCGGGTGATGCTGCCTTACTCAAGCCGTATTTGCAATATCGTACGTACCACGGTGCAGCAATGCCCGTTCAACATCAACTTGCATCGATTGCTGCTTGGGATGATGAAGCGCACGTTGAAGAAAACCGTAAGCAATACCGTGCAAAATTCGAACTTTTCCAAAAAGAACTGGGTCATTTATTGCCACTCAAAAAACCGGATGCAGGTTTCTACTATTGGCTTAAAGTAGACAATGACGAAGCTTTTGCCAAAATGCTGATGGAAAAAGCACACATTAAAGTGCTTCCGGGGCGTTATTTATCTCGTGATACTGAACAAGGTAATCCGGGTGAAAACCATGTTCGTTTAGCATTGGTCGCGGACATTGCTCAGTGTGAAGAAGTGGTTAAACGCCTAAAAGCGATACTTTAAAATTTTAATGCAAAAGCCAGCGTTAGTGAGATCAGTTAAGGATTTTAAAACAAAATCCTTAACCTCCTCATACGGAGTCTTATTTTAAAAAATATTGGAGTCGTTTTGTAAGCAATTTAATAAAATAAAATTATTGGAATTTCGAGAAACCTTACTTTTTAATCTTTCGGAGTAATAGGTGAGATAACATCTGAATTTAAAAATATAAATCAATTTCTTAACTGACGAACATAACCTTCAGGTGGCTTTTGCTTCACTTTAATTTAAATTTTTCTATCCAAATCCAAGCTAAAATAAAAATCATTTAACCGAATTCATTCATCATAAATAACATCAGGGAAAATAAGATAAAACAGCCCCCTGAAATATAATATAACCATCTAGAATTTACGCTAAGCCAGTCAATCCAAACTTTATAACTTAACAATTTAACCAGTAAAATATTCCAAACCAAGACTACAGCAACCATCCATAGCACCATTAAAATATGCTGAAAAACCCCAAAATCAACATAAACCAATAAGACTAAGCTGCTATAAAATAAAATATTTTTAGGATTCAGTACACTTGAGCGTAAGCCTTGACTCAAATAACTCACTGTACTTGATAAAGTCGGTACAGCATCCATTTTTCCATGAGTCGTAATCACTTCACTTTTTGCATAATAAAAGCATAGTGCTGCCAAATATATTAAATACACTGCACCAATATAACGAACATAAAGCAAAATATTTTCATCAATTTTTCCAAGAAAAAATAAACAGGCATAAATCACCAGTAAAACACATGCATTCCCCAATGCGATTCCTACACAGACCAAGCGAGCCGCAGATCGACCATGACGTAATAGTGTCGTTAAAATAAGAAAAAAATCAGGTCCGGGAGAAAGCAAAGCAATAAAGTGCGTAAATGCAATAATAACAAACAGTTCCATAAATCATTCCAATAAATAGCTAGAATGAGCATAGAGAACCTGACACAATTCTCTCTTGTATAAAATTGCGCGATAATAGATTTAATTTAGGTTTTAGGTTTTAGTGGTTTTAGGTTTTAGGTTTTAGGTTTTAGGTTTTAAACAGACAAAAGTATCAATCATAAAAACCAAGTGCTTTATATAAAGCCTTGTTGATACTGCCTAGGCGTAACCCCCGTATGTATTTTAAATACACGATGAAAATGGCTTTGATCACTAAAACCTAATTCATAGCTCATCTCACCAATATTTTTTCCACGCTTGAGCAATTCTCTTGCCTGATTCACTTTTAAATTGAGCTGAAAAGCATGTGGTGTTAAGCCCAAATTTGCCTTAAATAAACGAATGACCGCATAACGACTAATTCCCAACATACTTGCCAGTTTTTCCAGTGGAACAATCGTATCGACATCTTTTAAATAGACCATCAAATCCTTTAAATGATCATAAAAATAATGTGATATATCGACTTTTTCCCATTCAAAACAGGGCAAAATAATTTGAGTGAGCACCTCAATCAAACGCTGTTCTTTTTCCCTAAAATCGATTTCAGGATTAAATAAATCTCGATTTAGCTGGGTGAACGCACGATACAATTCTGGTTTTTTAATCACGATGGGTTTTAATTGTGGAATTGATGCATGAATCTGCTCTCTTACTGTCTCTGACAATAATGCTGCGAGCCAATCCGCATTCAAATGCATCATCTGATAACTCCATGCTTGATCAGGCATAGGATTACAGGAGTGTTCAACCTGAGCTGGAATAACCACTAAAGCGCCGGACTCAATCATTTCAACAGTACTTAAATAACTGCTAAAACGACTTAGCCCCGTATCCACCGCACCAATGGAAAAAGTAGCGTGACTGTGCGCCTTATAACAAATCCGACTTTGGCATGCCTGACGTGTTTCTACATAAGGCATGCGCGAATCACTCCAGAACTGAACATTCAGCTCCGGTTGACTGATCACTTTTCTTTCATTTTCCAACATGAAATATCACTGCGACAATGCCGCTGCTACTTCACTTTCTAAATCTTCAGGCTTAGTAGTCGGTGCAAAGCGGTTTAAAACTTTGCCATCTCTACCAATCAGGAACTTGGTAAAATTCCATTTAATCCCGTTGCCTAAAATGCCTTTACTGTTATTGGTTAAATAACGGAATAAAATATGTGCTTCTGGCCCCTTCACATCCACTTTGGCAAACATCGGAAAGTTCACACCATAATTTTTTTGGCAATATGCCCCGATTTGCTCATTCGATCCGGGATCCTGCCCACCAAACTGATTACAAGGGAATCCCAAAACTTCAAAACCTTGATCTTTGTATTTTTCATACAGTTTTTCAAGACCGGAAAATTGCGGTGTAAAACCACATTTACTTGCGGTATTTACAATTAATAAAACTTTGCCTTCATAATCGGCAAATGATTTATTTTTTCCATCTAACAACTCAGCTTCAAACTGATAAATGCTGGTCATGGATAGGTTTCCTCGTCATTTTTTTCTTGTGTTTTTAATTCTAATGAAGCTGAATTTACGCAATAGCGCAATCCAGTCGGCTGTGGACCATCTTCAAAAACATGCCCCAAATGTGCATCGCAATGATGACAAACAATCTCGGTTCTGACCATACCATGCGTCGCATCTTGATTTTCATCAACCGCGCCACTAGTAATCGGTTTATAAAAGCTTGGCCAACCACTACCACTATCATATTTCGTATCAGAAGAGAACAATTCAGCCCCACAACAACGGCACAAATAAGTCCCTGTTTGCTTGGTATTCCAGTATTTCCCTGTAAATGCTGGCTCAGTCCCCTTTTGTCGCGTAATGCGAAATTCGTCAGGTGATAACTCTCTTTGCCATTCTCGGTCTGTTTTATTGAGTTTTCCCATGATTACGTCCCTTTCTATCTTGCTATTTAAAATAGGATAATCCTATATTTACGTGATTCATCTTAAAATTTCTAGTCTTTAGTTAACAATTTACAAAAGACCTATAATTTACTTAAAAGCAAAAGGTAAGCAAAAACACAAAACATGGTGAGCATTTTATTTTTTAAATGCTTTTTTGTGAGCAAATTTAATGTTAGTCTTATTGAAATTCTTGCTCAGGATTAAAAAATGTCGCAAAAAAAGAGCGTTATTTTTAAACATCTACTGCCTGTGATTAAACAATATCAACAGGTGGGATTTACGCATGAAAAAATTGTTGCTTTACTCAGAGATGAACATGATCTCGATTTGGTAACAACTGAAACATTTAAAAGTTATTTATATCGTTATGCAAAAATGACCTCCACTCTTTCCGAGAACATCAAAATGCCGAACACTATCCAAACCCCACGCGAAATAAAAAAATCGTCTAAGCTCGAGCATGTATGCTACGACATTCGTGGACCTGTGTTACGAGCGGCCAATGAAATGGAAGAAGCCGGTCATAAAATTATTAAATTAAATATCGGTAACCCTGCTCCATTCGGCTTTGAAGCTCCGCAAGAAATTATTAATGATGTTGCTTTAAATCTACCAAATGCCGTTGGTTATACCGACTCAAAAGGGATTTTCCCTGCGCGTAAAGCGATTTGTCAGTATTACCAGCAAAAAGGCATTTTAAATATGCACGTCAACGATGTGTATATTGGCAATGGTGTGTCTGAGCTGATTGTGATGGCCATGCAAGGCTTATTGAATGATGGCGATGAAATGCTGGTTCCTATGCCTGACTATCCATTATGGACGGCTGCGGTAAACTTATCTGGCGGTACTGCAATTCACTATAAATGTGATGAAGAAAACTATTGGTATCCAGACATTGCCGATATGGAAAGTAAAATCACACCGAATACTCGCGGTATTGTGATTATCAATCCAAACAACCCGACAGGTTCGGTTTATCCACGTCATGTATTAGAACAAATTGTCGCACTGGCAAAAAAATATGACTTAATTTTATTTGCAGATGAGATCTACGACAAAGTTGTTTATGACGGCATTGAACATGTTGCTGTTGCTGCACTTGCGGGCGATCATCTCTGTGTTTCATTTAATGGTTTATCTAAGGCATATCGTATTGCTGGTTTCCGTTCAGGCTGGATGGCGATTACAGGTGATAAATCACGTGCAATGGACTACATTGAAGGCTTAGATATGCTCGCTTCAATGCGCCTATGTGCCAACCATCAAGCTCAATATGCCATTCAAACAGCTTTGGGCGGTTATCAGTCGATTAATGACTTGATTCGTCCCGGTGGTCGTTTATATGAACAGCGTAATATCGCTTGGGAAATGTTAAATGACATTCCGGGGGTAAGCTGTGTTAAACCTGAAGGTGCAATGTACTGCTTCCCTCGTCTTGATCCTGAAATTTATCCTATTCAAGACGATGAAAAACTCATGCTCGATTTCTTACGTGCTGAAAAAGTATTATTGGTCCAAGGTACTGGTTTTAACTGGCCTACACCTGATCACTTCCGTGTGGTGTTCCTACCGGCTGAAAATGAATTACGTGAAGCATTAAACCGCTTAAGTCGCTTCTTAGCCAAAATGCGTTAATTTTAGCTCTCAAAAACCGCGTTCTTTAACGCGGTTTTTTTATTTTAAATATTTCTTTTTTATAAAATTTCATCAATTCTATTCCATTTGTACCATCATTCTCATCGCTATACTCACCAAATAAACCAGAATAAAAAATAGCTAATCCACGAACTCGTTTTTTTGTTAGTTATCGTCATATTAAATCATCACAACTCATGCTATTTATTGTTATTAATCAATAATAAGCACAGGTGAGAACATAGGATGTCCTCGAACAAGATTAAGCTTAGTATTTTTTTATGCCTCAGCATGTGCTTAGGGATTGGTATTTTACGTTTTTCTTATACAGCCTTGTTACCCACGACTCGTGAAGCATTTGCTTGGACGGCTGGATTTTCCAGTATTTTAGGCAGTGCGAATTTACTCGGTTATCTGCTCGGTGCTTTTTGGGCAATGCGTTTACCTCAGAATAAAACCATGGCGTTGTACATTCAAGTAGCGGCCATTGTTGGCATGCTAAGCTTGCTCTGTTGTGCATTTTCAGACTTTCCAAAAACGTGGTATATCTTTTGGCGGATTATTTCTGGGGTAAGTGGTGCTCTATTGATGATTTTATCACCTAGCGTGGTGGCACAATGCTGTGACATCCAAGATCGCTTTAAAATCAATTTCATTGGTTTTAGCGGAATGGGAATCGGGGTTTTACTGGCAACACTTTTCCTGCCTTATTTAGATCAAATTTCGACACAAACAGCATGGCTTATTCTGTGTGGTTTTGCACTGATCATTTGTATTTGTCTAAGTATTTTACTTCAACAATTTAAGCATCATTTATCTGCGCAAACCGCACCAACATCCACAGAAGTATCATTAAATACGCTGTTCTATAGTTTACTGATTGCTTATTCATGTAGTGCCTTTGCTTATATTCCACACTCACTGTTTTGGATTGACTACCTGAGCCATGAATTAAAACTGAATTTATTTTGGATTAACTTCAATTGGATTCTCTATGGTCTAGGCAGTGCTTTAGGTGCTTTTTCAGCTTATTTATTAGCAAGAAAATTTGGTAATTTTACTGCACTGAAAATTCTTTATAGTTTTTATATCATCGCTATTTTTATTGCGACACTGAGTACAATCCCAATTTTCACCTTTATATCCTCCTTTTTTACAGGAATGCTCAATCCTGCGGTGGTTTTTCTGACCTCTTACACCATTTTACAACTTTATGGTGCTGCTTATAAAAAGCTTTGGAGTATTGCAACGCTGTGTTTTGCATCTACACAGCTTGTCGGTGGCTTAAGTTTTAGTGCCCTACAACATTTTGGTGTGACTTATCATCAACAGTTTATCTTGGCTTCATTTGTCTTGCTGCTTGGTACTTTGCAATTGGTTTGGCATACACGCTCAACTAAATACAAAACAACTGAACAAGTGTAGCAATTTTTAATATTTAAGAAGATGGTGTTAAATATGGATAAGGGTTAACTGCTCCTTGTCCATTTAAATAAATTCCATAGTGCAAGTGTGGTGGGGTACTTTTAGCATTGCCTGTATTTCCCACATAACCAATCACCTCACCCACTTCAACCCAATCACCCTCTTGAATCTGATCAGCATAATCATTCAAATGTGCATAATAATGACGGCTTAAATTTGGGCCAACAATCCAAACCACTTTCCCGCCTAAATCATCAATGCCTACACGAACTACAATCCCTTGTGTTGAACTTAAGACAGGTGTTCCTCGCTTAGCAAAAATATCAATACCTTCATGTTTTCTACCGCCACTCCGTGCTGTACCCCAAGTATCTTGTATTTGCCGAGGCTTAATCTTTTCAACAGGCATTGCAAGCTGTATAGGTAACTCCATTTGTTGTAACTGTATAAATAAAATTGGATAACGAATACCTGCGGCTTCACCTGATGGTGGTGGCTTACAACCTGTCAATAAAACGGTTATTCCTAGAACAAAGATGGATAAACAAAATATTTTTAACTTTTTAAACATCATTTATTTGCATCTATTATTTTAAATGAACACTCTTTAATCTTATTTATCAAATACAATTCTTGATAGATATTTTCTGTAATCCTACTCTTTATTCAATACTCTCAAATTGAATATAAGCTTTAAAACTTTCGCTAATTTTGATCGTTGGCTTATTTTGGTGACAAAGCTGATAGGCATATAATGAGGCATAAATACCTGCCAAATAGCCTTCAATACTTCTCGCTTTAGTCGTCACCAAATAATATTTCCCTTTCAGTAAACCAAATAAAGTTTGATTTATTTTAGCGCTCTTTTGTTATACGGTATGCCTCTTGGGCAATTGCTAAACTTTTCTTTTTCCCTTCTGCTGTTTCCGCAATTTCGTTGGAAGTTCCATTTGTTGTCCGTTGCTGATAAGCGGAATTTGATTGATTTTGTATGCGTTGCTCACGCTGAAAATTAGCATCTACTGTTGTGCCAAGACATGGCTTAGACTGATATACCGTTGCACCTTTGTTATTACATTTATAAACAGTACCCGCCTGTGTTAAGAATGGCATTCCTAACAATATAAAAATCGCCCAATTGTACTTCATTATTATCCCCCTTTAATTATAGTGACTAAAATATCATCATTTTTTCTAAATCACTAACTTCATGCTTATAAAAAACCCGCAATAAATACGGGCTGTCATCAGTTGAATTAAACTATATATACTTATTCCATGTTATTAATGATTGCTTGACCAAACTCTGAACAACGCAACAAAGTCGCATCAGGCATTAAACGCTCGAAGTCATACGTTACCGTTTTCGCAGTAATCGCACCAGCAATACCTTTGATGATTAAGTCAGCAGCTTCAGCCCACCCCATGTCACGAAGCATCATTTCTGCAGAAAGAATAATTGACCCTGGGTTTACTTTATCTTGACCCGCATATTTAGGCGCAGTACCGTGAGTTGCTTCATAAACTTGGATCGCACCACCGATATTTGCACCAGGAGCGATACCAATACCACCTACTTCGGCTGCAAGCGCATCCGAAATATAGTCACCATTTAAATTGAGGGTCGCAATTACAGAGTAATCAGCTGGGCGCATCAAAATTTGCTGCAAAAATGCATCGGCAATGACATCTTTAATGATGATTTTTTTGCCGCTTTTAGGATTCTTAATCGTGATCCATGGACCACCGTCAAGAAGTTCACCACCGAAACGCTCAAGTGCGACTTCATAGCCCCATTCTTTAAACGCACCTTCGGTATACTTCATAATGTTGCCTTTGTGAACTAAAGTCACGCTTGGCTTGTCATTATCAATCGCAAATTGAATTGCTTTACGTACTAAACGCTGAGTACCTTCTTTAGATACAGGTTTGATACCAATACCACAGTTTTCTTCAAAACGGATTTTAGTCACACCCATTTCTTCTTTAAGAAATTTGATTATTTTTTTCGCATCATCAGAGCCTGCTTTCCATTCAATACCCGCATAGATGTCTTCAGAGTTTTCACGGAAGATCACCATGTCAGTCAGTTCAGGATGATGAACGGGTGAAGGAACACCTTCAAACCAACGCACTGGACGCACACAAACATAAAGGTCTAATTCTTGACGTAAAGCCACGTTAAGTGAACGAATACCGCCACCCACTGGAGTGGTTAATGGGCCTTTAATAGAAACAACGAACTCACGAAGAGCATCGAAAGTTTCTTCTGGCATATAAGTACCATAGATTTTGTCTGCTTTTTCACCGCAATAAACTTCCATCCATTCAATCGAACGTTTACCCCTGTAAGCTTTTTGAACCGCAGCATCTACCACAGCTTTCATCGCTGGTGTAATATCCACACCAATACCATCACCTTCAATAAAAGGAATGATTGGATTGTTCGGAACATTGAGTGACAAGTCTGCGTTTACGGTAATTTTGCTACCATCCACAGGAACTGTGATTTTTTGATAACCCATTGTACAACTTCTCCCTTTGTCGCTGGCGAATCTAAAAAATAATTGCCAATAAGCAATACTTTCAACTGTTCTTAACGCATAATATCCTAATCTAGATTCAGTATTTTTGAGATTTATATGAGAAATAACAATATTTCTCGATTAAATAATACTCAACGTTTCCAAATTTAATCATTAGCAAAGTAGTTATTTTTTATGAAAATCGTCATTCTTAATAAACCTTATGACGTTCTCTCCCAGTTCCGTGCCGATGAGAAACATCAAACCATGGCTGATTTTACTCAAGATCCTGACTTGCGTATTGCCGGTCGTCTTGATTTAGATTCAGAAGGCTTAATGTTTTTAACGGATCATGGTGGTTTGAACCAGTTCATTACCAACCCTGCCAGCAAAAAGTTTAAAACCTATGTGGTTCAGGTTGACGGCGACATTACTGAGGAAGCCCTAGAGCAACTTCGTAAAGGCGTTGAACTTAAAGACGGTATCACCCTTCCAGCGACAGCTCAAAAAATTGACGAGCCAGATTGGTTGTGGGAACGTATTCCACCTGTACGCTTCCGTGCATCTGTTCCGACATCTTGGGTCGAAATTTCAATTTGTGAAGGTCGTAACCGTCAAGTACGTCGTATGACCTCTGCTGTAGGCTTCCCAACTTTACGCTTAATTCGCACCCAAATTGGTACCATTAGCATTGTAAAACTGGGCTTACAACCGGGTGAGCAAGTCGAGATTGAACCTTTACTTTACCCTGACTTTAAAGATGTTCCTGCGGATAAACCGTATACAGGTCGTGACTTTCCGAAAAAAATTGTACAGAAGAAGAAACAGCATTTCTCTGTTGCAAAAGATAAAGCACGTGAAGAAAAAGGCGAAGCACCGTTTAAAGGCAAGAAAACGCCAAATGGTGGTACAACCCGTATTTGGCAAATGGATGATGCTGATAAACCACGTCGTAAAACCAATGGTACAACTCGTGACAACACGAAATCACCACGTGGTCGTGGACGTAATGCTCGTTAAGATTTAGTTTAAATCAGTTGCTTTTTTAGGGAAATTTACACCTTAGAAATTGCGGACAAAAAAGCCGGTGCATATGCACCGGCTTTTTTTACATCACCGACTAATTAGCCAGCTTTGTATTCAGCTTAAACAGTCTCAAGAACTGTATTTAAGGTTACACTCGGACGCATCACAGCATTCACTTTAGCTGTATCAACGGCATAGTAACCACCGATATCAACCGACTTACCTTGAACGGAAGCAAGTTCAGCAATGATTTTATCTTCGTTTTCAGCCAATGCTTTCGCAAGTGGAGCAAACTTCGCTTTTAGCTCAGCATTCTCATCTTGTGCAGCAAGCTCTTCAGCCCAATACTTCGCTAAATAGAAGTGACTACCACGGTTATCAAGCTCACCAGTACGGCGAGAAGGTGACTTGTCATTATCTAAAAGCTTGCCAGTCGCTTGGTCTAATGTCTTAGCCAACAACTTCACACCAGCGTTGTCTTCTTTAATGCCCATTTCTTCTAGAGAAACAGCAAGCGCCATGAACTCACCAAGCGAATCCCAACGTAAATGGTTTTCTTCCACTAACTGTTGAACGTGTTTCGGCGCTGAACCACCCGCACCCGTTTCGTACATGCCACCACCGGCCATTAACGGAACGATAGACAACATTTTCGCAGACGTACCTAATTCCATGATTGGGAACAAGTCAGTTAGGTAGTCACGTAGGATATTACCCGTTACTGAGATGGTATCAAGACCACGCGCCACGCGCTCAAGCGTATAACGCATTGCACGAACTTGTGACATGATTTGAATGTCGAGACCCGATGTATCGTAATCTTTCAAGTATTTTTCAACTTTCTTGATCAATTCATTTTCATGTGGACGGTACGGGTCAAGCCAGAAGATCGCCGGCATGCCAGAGTTACGCGCGCGATTTACCGCAAGTTTTACCCAGTCACGGATCGGGGCATCTTTCACCTGACACATACGCCAAATGTCGCCTTCCTCAACATTTTGAGTCATCAACACTTCACCAGTATCAAGATCAGTGATGTTTGCGATACCCGCTTCAGCAATCTCGAAAGTCTTGTCGTGTGAGCCGTATTCTTCAGCTTTCTGCGCCATCAAACCAACGTTAGGTACAGTACCCATGGTTTTCGGATCGAAGTTGCCATTCCACTTACAGAAATTGATCATTTCTTGGTAGATACGTGCGAAGGTCGATTCAGGCATTACAGCTTTACAGTCGTACTGCTTGCCGTCTGCACCCCACATTTTACCGCCACCACGAATCATTGCAGGCATAGAAGCATCTACAATCACGTCGTTTGGTGAATGGAAGTTGGTAATACCTTTCGCAGAATCCACCATTGCTAGCGCAGGACGATGTTCCTGACATGCATGAAGATCTTCAATAATTTCTTCACGAAGAGAAGTAGGCAACGTTGCGATTTTCTCGTAAAGACCCGACATACCGTTATTGACGTTAATGCCTAACTCGTCAAATAACTTACCGTGCTTTTCGAATGCATTTTTGTAGTAAATTTTCACACAGTGACCAAATACGATCGGATGTGAAACTTTCATCATGGTCGCTTTCACGTGTAACGAGAACAAGATGCCCGCTTCACGGCAATCTTCAAGTTGCTTCTCGTAGAAGTCGCAAAGTGCTTTTTTGCTCATGAACATCGAATCGATGATTTCACCGTCTTTCAACGCCACTTTTGGCTTAAGAACGATATTTTCACCGCTCTTAGTGATAAGTTCCATCTTCACATTGCGCGCGCGGTCAAGCGTCATTGATTTTTCGCCATGGTAGAAGTCACCTTCTTCCATATGCGACACATGAGTCTGTGACCACTGCTTCCACTCGCTCATTGAATGCGGGTGCTTCTTCACGTAGTTCTTTACTGCAGCAGGTGCACGACGGTCAGAGTTACCTTCGCGTAGCACAGGATTTACAGCCGAGCCAAGACACTTGCCATAACGCGCCTTGATTGCCTTTTCTTCTTCAGTGCTTGGGTTTTCCGGATAGTCAGGAATAGCATAGCCTTTAGACTGAAGCTCCTTAATACACGCCATCAACTGACCAACAGAGGCACTGATATTCGGGAGTTTGATAATGTTCGTATCTGGATCTTGCGTGAGACGACCTAGCTCTGCGAGAGTGTCAGGCACTTTCTGCTCGTCGCGTAAGAAGTCCGTGAATTCTGCGAGCACACGTACAGCCACAGAGATGTCACTTTTGACAATTTCGACGCCAGCTGGCTTAGTAAAGGTCTCAATGATCGGCAGTAGCGAGTAAGTCGCCAACAGTGGCGCCTCATCGGTCAGTGTGTAAATGATTGTTGACTTTCCACCAGCCATATATAGCCCCTTGCTTTGGATTGAGTTTGTTAGGACCAAGCTTTTGACTCAGCCCTGCGAACCGGTTTGTTTAAATAAAATATTTAAAGTATCGATGCTGATCGCACCGCAGTCAAAACAATATCTTTTCATATTGCTTTGACTGAAAATTTATACACATTAGCGTTGTTCACCAATGCTGATATTCTACTTGAAATTTCGTCTTTTTTCGAATATAGACAGTCGAAGCTGGTCTTTACGACTGAAAAACACACCTGATTACATGAAGCGATGATTTAGGGCATTAAATAAGATATAATTTATATTTATCAATATTTTAGTTATTTTACACCCTATAAAATTGATTAAAATTTCAGCAGGTCAATTTACTGATTTACAAACCAATTACTTGGGACATGTTGGGTATCATGGAAATAAATTACCCTTCAGGAAATACGGTGCAAATTTCCCTCCTAACAAGCCGAAAAAATGGTCATGGTGAGGTAAGCACTCCTCAGCATTATATTGCCCTAAGCTTAAAGACTTTCGAACAACAATCGTCAGCAGGACATCGCGTGTAAATCCAAGAATCATCCATTTCAACACATTTAAATGAATAAGTATTCGGGATTCATTCATCCAACCATACTAACCGCCTCCCTCTTACAAAGCCCGCATTGCTTGTTATTGACATGCTTTGAAGTACGCTTGAAAAATTACTTATTATTCTCTTATCTCTTTTTGAACCTAATCTATTTTTATACATATTCGTGGCGACATCTAATCAAAAACCGACGCCTAAGCATCGGTTTTACATGACTTTCAAATCGTTAGAAAATTAAGCTTTTAACCATTTCTCAGCTTTGGTTTGATCTTCAACTTTCAATTCAACCGTGGTTAAATCCATTGCACCCCCTGAAAGTTCAAACTGCATCAACTCATCACGGCGGAAAGCATACACAGTGAAAGTTCCTTGCTGTTTTGAATATTTCTCAAGAAGCTTCTCAGTGGCTTTTAAACCATCAATGGCAATAATCACATCATGGGCAGAAAGACCCATTTTCGCTGCAACACCATCACGTCGCGCACTTTGAACCAACACACCTTCAGGTTTATCAGCAACTTTTAACCCAAATGGCAAAGTTTTGTCATTTTTCAATGTATAGCTTAAACCAAATTCAGGCAGTAGCTGATCAAGCGGCAATTCATCTGTGGTATTGATTAAGTGATTAATCTGCTCTGCCCAATCTTGACCTGTCAGCGCTTTACACAAATCAAAAATAGTCCGCTCACTGACTTGAATGCCGTTTTGTGCATTTTCATACAGCTTACGCATTAAGGCATCTAAACTTGAACCACGTAAACGTAAACCCAGATCAAGACACAGTGCAACCAAACAACCTTTGTTGTAGTAACTGGTTCCTGCATGATTTGAATTTTCATCCTGACGGTAGAATTTCACCCACGCATCAAAACTGGACTCGGAAACAGTTTGAACAGCTCGACCGGGATTTTGTAAATAACGATCAATCTGCGCTTTTAATAACTCAATATAGGATGCTTGATTCACCACACCACTACGCAGCAAAATCAAATCATCATAGTACGAAGTAAAACCTTCAAAAATCCACAATAAAGAGGTATAGCCTTCCTTGTTTAAATCGTAATTGACAAAGTTTTCAGGGCGAATAAATTTCACCAACCATGAATGAAAATATTCGTGGCTGCATAAACCTAAGAAACGTTGATAATCTTTAGATGGTTCAACAGGCTCATCCGCTTTAGGCAGGTCATCACGTGGCGTAATGAGACTGGTGCTGTTTGGATGTTCCAAACCACCATAACTATTGCCTGTCGCCATGGTCATAAAGGTGTAATTTTCAAATGGTGCTGAACCAAACATTGCAATTTCTGTGCTACAGATTTTTTCAATATCTTGCTGCATACGTTGTGCGTTCATGGCATGTTTGCCTGAAACCACAAACTCATGCGGAATGCCATTCGCTTGAAAACTAAAGCGTGTTTGATCTGCCAGTTCAAATGGACTATCAATCAACTGAGCATAGTTGTCAGCTTTTAAAGTATGACGACCTTTAACCAAGCTCTTATGCGCTAAGCCCGTAGCCAACTGGAAGTGTTTTAGTTCTTCTGGAAGGAAAATTTCAACCTCTACAGGGTTCTCTTCCTGACCTTCAAGCCCCAAACATGCACATGCTGGATTCACATATAAACGATTCTGGTCAACATAAGCACCACGCACCGACAAGTCATATGCGTAAACATCATATTCCACTGTAATCAGTTCAAAATCGGTATTAAATAAACGCCATTTATTTTTTTCAAATTTACTAATTTGCAGTATACGTCCATCTTCATCATAGGCTCTGACAGACTCAATATGCTTTGAAAATTCACGAATCAGATAGCTTCCGGGAATCCAAGTCGGTAACGAAAGTACCTGTGTTGGAATAGCAACAAAACGTAAAGTGACATGAATTAAATGCTGACGATAATCGTCAAATTCGATTTGATAATGCAACATAATAGGCGATTCAAAAGATGAAAAAGGTAACTTATCAATGAGCTTAGCATTTTTTTACAAAGCAATGCGGAACTGTCGCAATTGTCTACAATTCTGACTAGCCATTCAGTAAAAAAAAGCATAGCATTCGCAAGATTTTTTTGCATTTTAAAGTCAACGGATTGGCAAATAAAGGAACATCATTGAAAGCTGTTATCTACCTCATCGCATCACTTGGTTTATTGTGCTCCACAATAGTCAATGCCACATTACTCAATCTAGTCCCAGAAAGCGTTGAAGCTCAAGCTTGGACTGTTATTGATACTCAATCGGGACAAGTCATTGCTGAACATAATAGTCATGTTCAACGTGCCCCAGCCTCGCTGACTAAAATGATGGTGGCGTACATCACTTTAAAAGAACTTCAGGCAGGTCATTTGCGTAAAGATGAGGTCTTAACTGCAACACCAGTGGTTAAAATGGTGATGTGGGATGAATCACAAATGTACCTGAAACAAGGTGAGCAGATTTCAGTCGATCAACTTCTTGCAGGTTTGGTGGTGATGTCTGCCAATGATGCTGCTGTGACTTTGGCAGAACGCATTGCTGGAGATGTACCAAAATTTATTGAGCGGATGAATAAAGAAGCCCAAGCTTTGGGAATGAAAGATACTCACTTCCAAAACCCAGCAGGCATTAGCATGCCTGAGCATTATTCAACCGCAGCAGATTTGGCACTTTTAGGGCAAGCCCTTGTGACACAAACGCCCGATTATTTAAATTACTCAAAACAACAAAGCTTTTCTTATAATAATCGCTTTCACCATGCAACCAATAGGTTATTAAAACTTGATCCAACGGTAGATGGCTTAAAAACAGGCTTCACTAAAGCAGCGGGTTATAATCTTGCCTTAACTGCAAACCGCCCGACGATGAATCCAAACACGCCAGAACGTCGCTTAGTGGTCATTGTCTTGGGTGCAGCCAGTGCGGCAAAACGTGCCGAAGTTGCCTATAACCTCATGAACATGGGTTATACCTATACTCGTAATGAAGTTGCGATTAAAGACAAACAACTGATTGCAGAATTACCTGTGATCAAATCCACGTTAAAAATGTTTAAATTAGAAACCAGCAAACCGCAAATTATCACCACATCTTTATATGACCAACCTTTTGCGATTGATTTAACAACCTACGACACAACCAATCAACGCATTATGTTGAATACAGGCAATGGTACGATTCAAACCATAGAACCCTTACAAGAAACAAAAACCCACTTAAATGTTGAAATCAACGAAAAATTACTTACTGCTCCCTTGGCTAAAGTCATGCAATTGGCCACCGTACAGGTATATCAGAACAACCAATTGATTCGAACGATTGCCATTGAAGACGATGTGCAAATTGAAGAAGCTAATTTTTTCCAAAAAATTGCGATTTGGTTTAAACAACTTTTTAGTTTTTTCTCCAGCAATGAAGTAGAAATCAAAACATATCCTTTAGGATAAAAAAGTTCAATTTTTTGACTTTATGCAATCTGCATAACAATCTTAAAATTCATAAATGGAAGATGACATCAATCAGTCATCTTCCATTTTTTGTCTTTAAAATCGTACATCGCTTGAAAATAAATGATCTTCACTGAATAGCTAAAAATTTGCTCACAAGAAAAATCATTTCGAAGATAAAATTGCATTGAAATTTAAAAAACCGTCCCTATTATTAAAAAAACGCCATAAAGACGCGGAAAATGCAATTTTTTGATAAATATAGTCTACAAAATTTGCTTTTCACTTTATGATGTACCCTTAAAAAATTGAATGGATCAATGACATGACTGCTATTGCAAATGACCTCGTGGTTTCTTTCCACTACACGTTGACTAACGCAGAGGGCGAAACTCTCGACCAATCACAAGGTGAGCCACTTGCATATTTGCACGGTGCAGGTAACATCATCCCTGGTTTAGAAAATGCTTTATTAGGCAAAACTGTTGGTGAAAAATTCACAGTAAATGTTCCTGCTGCTGAAGGTTATGGCGAATACAACCCAGACCTAGTACAAGAAGTTCCTGCGCAAATGTTCCAAGGCGTAGACAACATCCAAGCGGGTATGCAATTCCAAGCTCAAACGGATGACGGTGTTCAAATCGTTACTGTTAAAGCAATCGAAGGCGACAACATTCTTGTTGATGCAAACTTCCCACTTGCTGGTCAAGATTTAACTTTTGAAGTTGAAATCGTTGAAATTCGTGAAGCTTCTGCTGAAGAATTAGAACACGGTCACGTACACGGCGCTGGTGGTCATCACCACTAAGATCGGTACAGATCAAAAAAAGGCAAAGTTTTTACTTTGCCTTTTTTTATGATTTTTAAATACCCTTTTCAACTCTTACTGCATCATTTTTATAAATTGAATATTATAAATAATCGCCTGCTCGCTCTGGCTGATACAACACTTTTTCAATCTTAACCTTCATTAAATGACCATCGGGCTGTGGCCATTCAATTTCTTGTCCTTCAGACAATCCTAAAATGGCTGCACCGACTGGAGCAAGAACATTCACTTGACCTTTATCACCCCGAAAATCATGTGGGTAGACCAAAGTAATTTCCGTAGGTTCAGTCGCGGGTGCAATGGTAATTAATACACGCGCATTCATGGTCACTACATTTTCAGGGACATCTTGTGGAGCAACAACATCCGCACGAGCAAGTTCATCTTCAAGATGCTGCATGGTCAGACTGAGTTTAGATTGATGCTCAAGCATGGTTTCTAAACGCTGAAGATCTTGTTGTGAAATAATAATTGTTGGTTTAGCCATTTACCTGATTCCTTTGAACGAAAGATGTCATTACAGCAACAGCAAAATGATTTATATCTTTTATGAAGTATTATTCTGTTATAGCAGAAATATGATATTTGAAAAATATGACTTTTAAACAGCTATAAAAAAAGCCCCCTTGAGGGGGCTTTCTCAAGTTTTTACTTATTTTGCATAAACTGGAAATTTAGCACAAACAAGTTCAACTTTCGCTCTAGTCGCGTTAATTACAGCTTCGTCGCCTTTCGCATCTAAGATGTCAGCGATCCAACCTGCCAAGTCACGAACTTCAGCTTCACCGAAACCACGAGTCGTTACAGCTGGCGTACCAATACGGATACCAGAAGTCACGAACGGAGAACGTGGATCATTTGGTACAGCATTTTTGTTCACAGTGATGTGAGCAGCACCTAACCATGCATCTGCTTCTTTACCAGTCACATCTTGTTTAATGAGTGACAATAAGAATAAATGGTTTTCAGTACCACCAGATACAATATCGTAACCACGTGCGATTAATACTTCAGCCATTGCTTTAGCATTTACCACAACTTGTTTTTGATATTCTTTGTATTCAGGTGTCATTGCTTCTTTAAAGCAAATTGCTTTAGCCGCAATCGCATGAACCAATGGACCACCTTGGTTACCAGGGAATACTGCTGATTGTAATTTTTTCTCGATTTCTTCGTTTGCTTTCGCAAGGATTAAACCAGAACGCGGACCACGAAGTGTTTTATGCGTAGTCGTTGTTGTTACGTCAGCAATTTGTACTGGGCTTGGGTAAACACCCGCAGCAACTAAACCAGCCACGTGAGCCATGTCTACAAATAGGTAAGCGCCAACTTTGTCCGCGATATCACGGAAACGCTGCCAATCAACAATTTGGCTATAAGCAGAGAAACCAGCAACGATCATACGTGGCTTGTGTTCTAAAGCTAAACGTTCAACTTCTTCGTAATCAATTGCACCAGTTTCAGTGTTTAAACCGTACTGAATCGCATTATATGTTTTACCAGAGAAGCTAACTTTTGCACCGTGAGTCAAGTGACCACCGTGAGCCAAGCTCATACCTAAAACTGTATCGCCTGGGTTAAGCAGCGCTAAGTAAACAGCCGAGTTAGCTTGTGAACCAGCATGTGGCTGAACGTTTGCATAATCTGCACCGAAAAGCTCTTTAGCACGGTCGATTGCCAATTGTTCGATGATGTCTACATACTCACAACCGCCATAGTAGCGTTTGCCTGGGTAGCCTTCTGCATATTTGTTGGTAAGTTTTGAACCTTGCGCTTCCATTACTGCTGGAGAACAATAGTTTTCAGATGCAATCAGTTCGATGTGCGCTTCTTGGCGAGCATCTTCCTGTGTGATTGCTTGCGCGATTTCTGGATCAAATTCAGCAATTGAGATATTGGCAAACATTAGCGAGGTCCTATAAATTAGGGCTTTTAAGCCGTGCTAAGATTGGCGCGTATTGTAGCATGAAGTTTATAAATATCGGGAATGAACTTTACTCAGTTTTAAATAAAAAAGCTCATGTAAATACAAACATGAGCTTTTTAGGTCAAATTAAGTTATGGAGTTGGTGTTGTTGGCATCATCCCTTTAACATCAGTCACAATATTATTAATATTTAAGGTATATGCACTCGTATGATCCCAAGTGCCCAATTCGATAATTTTTATCTTCTATAACTGTTCCATTAAGTCTTAGCTGATGCAACCAGTGTATCAGTTGCTGCTTTTGGTACAGTCTGATCACTTCCACCTTGATAAATAATCACAGGAGTTGAAACTTTTGCAGATAGAGGTTGTGATGTCTTATTTAAGAAAGTATCAATTTGAGGTAAATCCATAAACCCAGTTTGGGTACGACCATAATTTTCTAAGACTATTTCCATTCGCTATAGAGAAATCAGACATATCAACTTGAATCTCATCCTCTATTTCACCAAAGCACTCCCCTTTTATTGTCGGTATAAGTGTTGCCAAATTCCCTTTAAATACGGTCGAATAATCTACTGATGTTTTATGCCCTTGCATACCATCAACAATTAATAATGTAAATGCGTCTAACGGGGAGTAAATATAACTCTGAACAGCTGCTGGCTTGCCAACAGCAAGCGCTTCACCACCTAGTAAAATTGCTTTTAAATTTGATGCAGGTGCAATCGCAATCGTTCCTTTATAATTTAGCTTCGCTCGTGATGCATATTCAGCAGCACCAAGCACAGCATGACCACCTTGTGAATGCCCAATAGCCAACCAATCTTTTGATACCAACTTACCTTGGCGCGTTAAATAATCTCTGGTCGCAACAACAGCATCGGTAATAGCATACGCTTCGCTTTTAACATTTAAGAAAGGATGTGATTCCTTGCCACTAGGCTCCCCTAACCCTTCATAATCTGGCGCAACAACAACATAGCCCTGGGTAAGAAGTTGTTGTAATAAAAATTGTGTGCCCTTTAAGCCCTGCTGACTTGGTGCACACTTATCTGCCACACCAGTTGTTCCATGCGCCCATACAATGGTTTCCATCCACCTGCCGGTGCAGCAGTTTTAGGAACAAATACAAGAGCTGTCGCTTGAACTTCTGTTCCATCCACACCTAGCATTTTATACGTCATCACACGACTTTCTGCTGCAATTGCAGACATTCCATCTTGTGTATATTCAGTTGATGTCACATACAGGTTTGTCAATATTATTTTCAGGAACTCCATCATCAGCTACAAAGAGAATGAATCCCCACCTCCACATGCGGTTAAAAGCATGACCGAGCTACTCATTAACACTGTAAGCAATGTTTTTTTCATGTTTGCATTTCCTTATACATTTTTTGTTGTGATGATTTAAATAAAACGATTACCTTTATTCTTTGCAATTTCAGACTCAATCATTATTTAAAAATAAAACTCCCAAAGAAAACACAAGATATTGATTTTTAAATTATTGTCATGATTATTGCAAATGTACAACGATCTTAATTCAATAAAATCTATTTTTCAACAGACAACTTATATACCTCAAAACTGCTCCGCAAAGCACAACCGTTATTTGGGTTAGAATTAACGCCCCACGACATCTAAAAAGATTGCATACCTTACGAATATCTGGCTTAAAAACACAACATTTTATCATTTCAAATCGTGACTATAGATAACACCTAAGGCATGAAAGAGATGAATCATAAAATTGGCTTTTATATCTGTATAAAGGTCTCATTTCGACTAATGAATAAAACAAGAGCATTTAAGCATCACCTTTAGGCAGAAACAATCAGGAATAGCCAAAAGTCGGTGTTTTCAGTTTGTACCAAGGCATTTGAAAGTGTTAAATTTATTCAAACTTTCGCTACGGTTATGGACTAGGTCATGCAAGCAATTATTCTCGATACAGAAACCCATACCTTAAATGGACAGCCCATTGAGATTGCTTATGCACCTGTTCAAATCAATGAAGGCAAACTTACACTAGATAAAAGTCAAATTTTCGATCAGCTCTATCGTGTCGATGAACCGATTTCTTATGCAGCAATGGCTGTACATCATATTTTAGAATCAGAATTGGTCGATCAACCCCACTATACAAGCTTCAGCCTGCCACAGGACACGACCTATATTATTGGGCACAATATTGATTACGATATTCGTGCACTTGAAAAATGTGGCGTAGATACCTCAAAGATTAAAGCCATTTGCACACTTGCCCTTGCGCGTTTAGTTTGGCCAGATGCCGAAGCACATAATATTTCTGCACTTATCTATATGATTACCAAAGGCAGTGCAAAAGCCCGCGATATGATTAAAAAAGCGCACCGCGCCGATATGGATATTATTTTAACGGCAAATATTTTAATGCATGAAATACATCATTTAAAAATTCAAACCATTGAAGAACTCTATACCGCATCCGAAGATGCACGTATTCCACGAACGATTAATTTTGGTAAACATCGTGGTACAGCCATTGCCGATTTACCCGCAGATTATATGCAGTGGTTACTTCGTCAGGAAGACCTCGACCCTTACTTACGTAAGGCAATAGAAAATGCCCATATAGCGACTTTATAATCTTTTGATTTGTAATATTTTTTACATAATATTGTCATGATCAACTCATACAATCTGCCTTAATTTATTGCGGGAAGTAAATTAAGGCATGTCTCAATATTACAAAACTGATTTGGGCATTGAAAGTTTAAAACAACGCTCAATGAATCTAAATGCTCGCCAACGCAGACTATTACTGCTGATTGGTACAGATGATTTTGACCTTATGGCTGAACAATTTAAGCATCGAATTGCACCGCCAGAAATTCTTTCACAATTAATAGACATGGGATTAATTGCTACTGCAATCCAGCACCCCATTCAAACGGCAGAACCTACAACGCTACTCGATACTGAAATTAAAACCAGCTTTCCATCCAAAACAACGAATACTTTTCAAGAGAAGTTGGCTGAACCGATTACCACGACTGCGATTACACCACTTATTTCAGAAGTTGCTCACCCCCACGCTACGACAACAGAACAACAACATGAAATAGATGTGGCTTTAGAAGCATTAAGCTTTGATGACGTAAAATACTTGATGGCTCAACTGCTACAACAAAACTGTGGCTTAATGGGCAAACAATTGATGACTCGCATTCTCAATAGCCATGATTTACGCAGTTTAAAATTGTGTCAAATGCAATGGATTACAGAACTGCAAGAAAGCCGCATTCAGCCTCGCGAATTAAATCAATGCTTAAAACAAATCAATTTTTCACTACAAAAGCTCAATGCTTCGTAAATATTCAGCATAGTTTTATTTTTTATCAGTGACTTTAGGATTAAGTTATCTGCAATATTTTTTTTGAAAAATAATAAATATGAGTTCTCTATATTATTTATAACTTAATCAAAATGATGTCGACATTAATTGATTTTACAATTGATTATACGTTTTAATCATGGGTTCACTTTGGTCAGTTTTTTATGCCTAATATTATGTTCATAAAATAGAAAAGCACCCTTCAAATTAAACTAAGCGTGTCTAACTTTCGAGGTGCCGTGTATTTAAGTGGGTTTTTAGATCTAATACTTTCATTCGAACAAACCGCATATTTAACAATAACTATTTATTCAACAACACGATAAATATTGTCCGAATGCCGACTTTCGAAAAGTAACTCAATACTCGGCTGAATCATTTCACCATTCACTACAATATGTTCAATCCTTTGAAAAAGGGACAGATTATTTTCAGCATTTTCAGGAATATCTCGAAGTAATGCTTGTACTTCATGAATATTGCTAAATTGGTCTTTCACCTTTAGCTCAATCATTTGAGTCATATGCTTTTCTCATCTTATTTTATGCAACGGACCTTTTTATAGCACAGGTTTTTGCGTGAACATGACCTAGAGTTGTTAGATTTCTTGGCAATGTAATTTTTTATAAACAGAGAAATAATATCTACTTCCAATACTTCAAATAAAAAATGAGGCAATAATTTAAATATACTGTCCCCGATCTACCATATTGATATGCTATTTCAATGCAAAAATAATTTTCTATATCACAATAAGAAAGCCCGCATTTCTGCGGGCTTTTATGTTGGAAGGCTAGTGCTGATTTATTGTTCAACCCTAAGGTTATAAACTCAACGAGCTGTCATTGATCCGTCCAACTACTTCGTAGCGTCTTCACGACCTACTGTAGGTTTAATATAAAACTGAAAAGTATATTAGGCAAGTGTACTCAACATTTCGACACATCAATCCAATAAAACTCCAATTGAATTAAAGAATGTTTATGAAGCGCATGATGTATAAAATAAAGGAAATTATAATAAGAAGAATTGAATGATTAAAGTTTTTCTATTTTTTAATTGAAATCGTCAAAAATTGGTACGGCCAGCGGGACTCGAACCCACGCCACAGGCTTCGGAGACCTGTACTCTATCCAGTTGAGCTATGGCCGCTTCTTTCGGATTGCGCACATCATAACAAAAAAAACCGTAAGGTAAAGCAACTATCTATAAGTCATCATTTTTCATGCTTAAACTTTAAACAATGTTCCATAATTGCAACACAGAATTCCGCCTGATTGACTTGGTTTATTACCCAAGATCACTCACAATAGTCACACTATTCACCATGTGAGAATTTCATGACTGATGCATTGACCTTGCGAGACGTATCTAAAACTTATCGAAATGGTTTTCAAGCGCTAAAAGGGATTAACTTAAGCGTGCCTGAAGGTGAGTTTTATGCCCTCCTTGGCCCCAATGGCGCAGGTAAATCAACCACCATCAGTATCATTAGCTCTCTCACAAAAAAAACCTCAGGCACTGTTGAAATTTTTGGGCACAATCTAGACACTCATCCTTCAAAAGCAAAACAATGCTTAGGTGTTGTACCGCAAGAATTTAACTTTGGTCAATTTGAAAAAACCTTTGATATTTTAGTCACTCAAGCAGGTTATTACGGCATTCCAAAAAAAATTGCCGAACAACGTGCTGAACAATATTTAGAAAAACTCGGTCTTTGGGATAAACGTGCTGTTCAAGCGCGGATGCTGTCTGGCGGTATGAAACGCCGCTTAATGATTGCTCGTGCCATGATGCATCAACCCAAACTGCTCATTTTAGATGAACCGACTGCGGGCGTAGATATTGAATTGCGTCGTTCAATGTGGGATTTCCTCACCGAAATGAATGAACAAGGCACTTCTATTATTTTGACCACGCATTATTTAGAAGAAGCTGAAATTCTCTGTCGCCGCATCGCCATTATTGACCGCGGTGTGATTAAAGAAGATACCACCATGAAATCTTTCTTAAATCAGCTCAGTGAAGAATCCTTTATTTTTGATTTGGTCGAACCAGTCCAGCCGATTCATATCGACATTATTGGTGTGCGTTTCAATTTAATTGATCCCACGACCTTAGAAGTGACGATGGACAAAGCCCATACCCTAAATGAACTGTTTCAACTTTTACAAGCACAAGGCATTCAAGTGGCGAGTATGCGGAATAAATCGAATCGCTTAGAAGAACTATTTGTGAAATTGGTTGAAAAAAACCTTGAAGGAGATGCGCAATGAACTTTAATCAATTATGCGTTGCGCTCTACACACTTGTGCATAAAGAAGTACGTCGCTTTATGCGTATTTGGCCACAAACGCTCTTACCACCTGCAATCACCATGAGTTTATACTTCGTGATTTTTGGTAATTTGGTCGGTTCGCGTATTGGTGAAATGGGTGGCTTTAGCTATATGCAGTTTATTGTGCCCGGCTTAATCATGATGGCGGTCATTACCAATAGTTATGCCAATGTTTCTTCGAGTTTCTTTAGTGCTAAATTTCAAAAAAGTATTGAAGAACTCATCATGAGTCCAGTCCCGTTACATATGATTCTTTGGGGCTATGTGATTGGTGGTGTGTGCCGTGGTGTTTTGGTCGGCATTATTGTCACCAGCATGAGTATGTTTTTTACTGACTTATATATCACCAACTGGTTTGTGACGATATATACGGTATTAATTACATCCCTCCTGTTTTCACTTGGGGGACTTATTAATGCAGTTTACGCCAAGTCTTTTGATGATATTTCAATTATTCCAACATTTGTACTTACACCACTGACTTATTTAGGTGGGGTATTCTATGCGATTAGTGCTTTAAGCCCTTTTTGGCAAAATCTCTCTTTAATTAACCCGATCGTATATATGGTGAATGCCTTCCGATTCGGCATTTTAGGTCATAGTGATGTCAATGTTTCCGTTTCATTGAGCATCATTACCTTATGCTGCGTTGCGCTTTATGGCATCGCTTACTATTTACTTTCTCGTGGCTCAGGAATGCGTGAATAATGACTGTAGAACTCTCTTTATTAGGTAAAGACACCAACTATCCAACAGAATATCAACCCGATATTCTGTTTCCTATTGCACGTGCACCAGCACGTGAACACTATGCTCATGTTGAAGGCATTCAACAAGGTCAGGATTGGTGGCATGTTTTTGAAATATCTTGGTTAAATGCAGTAGGCATTCCACAAGTTGCTATTGGTCGTATTGCTCTACCCGCATCATCACCCAATTTAATCGAATCAAAATCTTTAAAGCTCTACTTTAATAGTATGAACTTTACGTCGTTCGAATCAAAAGAAGCTTTTATTGCTACGGTTGAAAAAGATTTATCCGCAGCCGCAGGTGCACCAGTCACCCTCAGCCTATTCCAAGCCGATGATTTAGATATTTCGAAACCTGAGGGCATTTGTATTGACGATTTCAGCCCTGAGCGCTTAGAAACGCATCCAGATGCAACTTTATTAAAGTTAGACACTGAAAATACTGAAGCTGTCGATATTCAACTGTATTCACATTTACTACGCAGCAACTGTCCAGTCACAGGACAACCCGATTGGGGCACAGTTTTTATTCGCTATCAAGGTAAAAAACCTTGTTATCGCAGTATTTTAGCTTATATTATTTCTTACCGTCAGCATAATGGTTTCCATGAACAATGTGTGGAACAAATGTTTGCCGACATTTGGCAAAATTTTGCACCAGAAAAACTGATGGTCTATGCAACCTATACACGTCGGGGTGGATTAGACATTAATCCTTGTCGTGTATCGGATCTCACATGGATGCCTCGCCCCATTCGTTTGGCGCGACAATAAAATGAAAAATATTGAGGTTTTTTGACATGCCATTTTTTGGTTTTATTCCTTCTGCAGAATTATTAACAAGTATTCAAACAGGTCAGGAAAAGAAAAATTCGAGCGAACCGCTTTATCCTTTACGTGACAAAACAGCACTGCTGATTAATGATGAAATCATTGATGGTATTTTGACTGAACTTATTCGTCGTTTTCCACCCAGTGATAAACGCGATACAGCAGAGAAACTTGCGGGTTATATCAAATCAACCGTTGCTGTTTTATTGAAACAGCTCATGGGTAAATCCTCAAATGATGTTGTTAAGCAATCCATTGAGTTTTCTGAAAAAAGTTTATTTAAAGATGCAGAAGGCAACTTCCGTGTCGGTGAACTTTTAGATGCCAGTTTAGTGACGAATCTCAAAAATAGTTATGCTGAAATTAAAGCGGGAAATGACGTTAATAAAGCAGCGTTAGCTGGTCTTTACAAACAATTTGCAGAAGCTACAGTCCATCATTTTATGAATGACTTTAATAAGACGCTCGATTTAGGCATGATCAAACGTAAAGCTGCGGATTTTGGTTCGACTGCGGTCATTAAAGCGGTACATATTGCCGTGGATAAAATCATCCCCAATCTGACCAAAGAAGAGCTACAGGTACTTGCTGAATACCACAATACTCTTTTTCACGCTTAAACATTTTTAAAATCTAAAAAACCTAGCTTTTGCTAGGTTTTTTTATTGCAAAATATTGATATACATTGTCTAAATGCAGATTTATGTTAGCATCGCCTTTGCATTGATCCACCCCAAAAAGTCATGTCACCTAGCCTGCAATATAAATTTTTTAGACAAACTCCACGCAATGTTTTAAGCACTGCAATCTCGCCCTTTAAATGGCAGCATTTACATTTTATTTCCTGATTATTTTAATTTCGCCATTATTTTTAGCACCGATGCAGATCGGACTAATTTTTTCCATCATTGTGGTCACTTACTCGCTACGGGTCTAGGTTTGTCGTTTTTTGTATAGCTATTTGTTAATGCTGGCATGGTCAGTGGTATCTTAGCTATTACAGAAATTCCGCTTTCTTTTTTAAGTTATGGCGGTACTGCAATGATTACTTTAATGGCTACTTTTGGCGTTGTGATGTCTCTCCATACACACAAATGATATTTTTTGGAACTTTGAGCAATATGTTAAATATCCACTTTTATAACAAAATGAAACGTCTCCCTTTACTTATTGGTGCGCTGTCTATCACCAGCTTCTGCCAAGCCAATGATTTTTATAACCATCCGAGCTATAGCAGTTTTAAACAGAAAACCATGCAAACCTATGGCTTAAGTGCAGAACAAATCGATTGGGCCATGAATGGTTCAAAAAACCTACCGAATATTATTAATATTATGAATCGCCCCGGTGAAAGTAAGCCTTGGTACGAATATAAAACCAATTTTATGGCTGAAAGCACCATTCAACGTGGAGTTCAGTTCAAAAATCAATATGCCGACACCTTAAACCGTGCCGAACAACAGTTTGGTGTCCCGCAATCGGTTATTTTAGGCATTTTAGGTGTGGAAACGGGTTTTGGCGCCAATAAAGGCAATTTCGTCACCCGTGATGCATTAGCAACCCTAGGCTTTGGCTACGAACGACGTGCACAATATTTCCAAGATGAACTTGCTGCACTGATTGCATGGTCATACAAAGATGGTGTTCCAACCCATTCAGTGGTGGGTTCTTATGCAGGTGCGATTGGCTACCCACAATTTATGCCAAGTAACATTCCGAAACTCGGTGTGGACTACGATGGAAATGGACATATTGATCTTCGAAATTCTGCGGTCGATGCCATCGGTTCAATTGCAAATTATTTAGCTCAACACGGATGGCAGCGCAATCAACCCATCGGTTTCTCAGCGCGCTATACGGGAAACAATCCTGAATCCATTATTGCCAAAAATTTGGAACAGCCAACACCCTACGGAGTCTTAAAGAATCAAGGGATTACACCAACCAATCCGATTGTAAAAATAGATGACTTAGATCTGGTCAATGTGATTCAACTTCAAGAAAGTTATGCACCGATTTACTATATTACCTACCCAAACTTTCAAGTGATTACGACTTACAATAAGAGCCGTATGTATGCGACTGCCGTATGGCAATTAGGCACTGAAATCGCTAGTCGTTAAGACTAGCTTTTCCCACAAACAACAAAAGTCAAGATTTTATTTTACAAAATAGTGCACAAAACACACATTTTAAATAATATGTTACAATATTGATTATTTTTTAATCAATAAATGCTATATTTTCGCCCTTTTTGTAATTATTTCAATTAAAGAGTAGACAGCTTTAGCCTAGCATGAATATTATCCATCTCGTCAAATGTAGTTGCAAAAGAGAATTAACAGACTTGATTGCCGATATTTCAATCGTTTAGATGAAGTTAAGCACATAGTCTTTAGGAGTTTAATAATGCAGTCTTCGCTTAAGTATATTTTAGCCTTAACCACCACTTTTGCCCTGAGTCAGTCTCAAGCAGAAATGGTTCAGTCATCATTCAGTACGGATAATGACAACACTCGCCTAGCTACACGTGTCTTAAATAAAGATGCTCAAAATTTTAACTCGCACTTTTCAAATTTAAATAGCCTTTCAATCACTGAGCGTTCTGGCGATAAAATTCGTCGTGAAACGATTGCAGCAAAAATTGAAATCCCTGAAGACGAGCCTTCAGTGATTGAAAAGTTAAACACCGTTGCATCCAATACTGTGCGTAAATTCAGTCAAACGGGCGCAGCATCATGGTACGGTCGCCAGTTTCATGGTCGTAAAACAGCAAGTGGCGAAACATTTGATATGAATGGATTGACTGCTGCTCACCGTAGCTTGCCATTGAACTGCTTTATTCGCGTAACGAATAAAACCAATGGTAAAAGTGTTGTGGTAAAAGTAAATGATCGTGGCCCATTCCATGGCAACCGAGTTCTAGACTTGTCTTACGGTGCTGCTAAGCAACTGGGTATTACCAATGCGGGTACAGCTAAAGTCAACATTGAACGTGTCGATGGTCCAAATTCATAAGCACATGCAAAACTTCTAATACGTTTGACGTAAAAAGCCACTTGATGTGGCTTTTTTAATGCCTGAAAAATTTTGTTTTAAGCACCATCTTAGTGTTTAATAAATACTGCATATAAATAATGATAAGAGTTGAGGATGAATACCTTGTTAAAAATCCAAAAGCGCTATACACATCACCTAATAACCAAATGCATCATTTCATCATTACCACTCACTTTACTGGCTGCATGTTCAACTTTACCCACAGCACAACACCAACAGCCTCAAGAAAAAGATTCAAACACGCTATTGGTTTATGGCGGCCCTATTTTAACCATGGAAGGCATGCAACCTACCTATGTGGAAGCATTACTGATTCAAGCAGGTCATATCCAGTTTAGTGGAAAACTTGAACAAGCACGCAAAATTGCCCCTCAAGCACAGCAACTCAATTTAGAACAACGCACAGTTATCCCCGGTATCATCGATGCACATAGCCATGTCAACAGTGTTGGCTTACAACAAACAGTTGCGAATCTTTACTCTCCTCCTGATGGAACAGTAACCGATCTTAATTCCCTGATTCTTGCCATGAAAAGTTGGCAAAAACAAAACCCCGAATTTATTCAGGCAACATCCGGCTGGATTATGGGCAATGGTTATGACGATGCTCAATTAAAAGAAAAACGACATCCAACAGCAACAGAACTGGATCAGATCTCTAAAGATCAGCCGGTCTTGATTCTGCATCAATCTGGACATCTCGCATCGGTCAATCATAAAGCTTTAGAAATACTCAACATCAATGCAAAAACACCCAATCCATCTGGTGGCGTGATCCGTCGGATCAACAACTCCATGGAACCAAATGGTGTGCTTGAAGAAAGTGCTGTTTTTAGTGCCATGATGCAGGCTTTTAAAAATGTCCCACCCGATGTAATGGAAAAAATGGCGCTCACCGCTATTCAAACCTATATCCAAAATGGTTACACCACCGTTCAGGAAGGTCGTGCAGATGCAGGAACGAGTGAATTGTGGCGAAATTTAGCCAAACAAGGCAAATTACCGATTGATCTGGTGTCTTATCCCGACATCAATAATGAAAAAGAATACATGCTTAAGCATGGTACGAGTCAAAGCTATGATCATCATTTTCGCATAGGCGGCGTTAAAATCAGTTTGGATGGCTCACCTCAAGGCAAAACGGCTTGGCTAACACAACCCTATTTAATTCCACCGGAAGGAAAACCCAAAAGCTATTCAGGCTACCCAGCCTTTCCTGAAAACAAAACGGTACAAGATGCCATTAATTTAGCCTTTGAACACAAATGGCAAATACTGGCCCATGCCAATGGTGATGCCGCAATTGATCAATATTTAAATGATATTGATACCGCAACCAAACATTATCCAAAATTAGACCGACGTAATGTCATTATTCATGCGCAAACCATACGTGAAGATCAGTTAGACAGAGCCAAATCTCTCGAGCTCATTCCATCCTTCTTTTCATTGCATACCTATTATTGGGGCGACTGGCACAGAGAAGAAACATTGGGCGTAGAACGGGCAAATCGTATTTCACCAACAGGTTCTGCTTTACGCAAAGGAATTTTGTTTACCGAACATCATGATGCCCCTGTAATTCCACCTCACAGCATGATGACTCTAGACACCACGGTAAACCGCGTCACACGCAGTGGCAAAATACTGGGTGCTGAACAACGCGTCAGCCCTTATATTGCATTAAAGTCACTTACAGACTGGGCTGCTTATCAATATTTTGAAGAAAATAGCAAAGGAACTCTAAGCAAAGGAAAACTGGCTGATTTTGTCATTCTCAGTGACAACCCACTTACCATCCCAAGCAACAAACTTAAAGATATAAAAATAGTAGCCACTTACAAAGAAGGTCAGCAGATTTATCAAAACCCAAGCCTAAAAAATATGGAACTTAAAACATCACCATAAAATTATGGTATCGCGAGTTCTTTTAATGGGTCATTCAGCTAATTTAAACTGAATGACTCAAACCGACTGCGGGATACTTTGACCGATGATTGCTTCTGGTTTATATTTTAAGCATATAAAAATAAATGCATGGATCAACGTCTAACAGGAGTGACAATGAAAACAATCAACCAATGGCTGGATGAATATAGCGAAAGCCATCAAAATAAAACCAATAAAGCAATTCACTGGGCTTGTGTACCCGCAATCCTTTTTTCCATTATCGGCATACTTGCGCATTTCAGTGCCTTATTGACTGCTCTGCTACTTGTACTTAGCTTAGTCTTTTATGCTCGCCTTGATTTAGTCCTCGCTGTAGCGATGGCTGCACTTTTAGTCGTCATGGCATGGTTGATTTACACTCTACCTGTAGGCGTTGGGTTTTATATTGGTCTTTTTGTTTTAGCTTGGATTGGTCAGTTTTATGGCCACAAAGTCGAAGGTAAAAAGCCTTCATTCTTTAAAGACCTCCAATTCCTCCTGATTGGCCCAGTATGGTGTATGGATGCCTATCTAGGTAAATTGATACCTAAATGGAAAACGCGCCAAAAATCGCAAATGACAGCCATTTAAGCAAGTTGAATTTAATTATTTTTGAGGGATTCTATCTTTTAATCTATAAGCTATCTATATATAAAAAATAAGACCATATAAAAGAAAATCTAAACTCAAAATGAAATGCTGAAGAAAGTTTTTTTTAAACATAATCATGAACAAGCAAAAAATATGCATGTGCCATACAAATAAGGATTGTTTGGAAATGCTCTAAACGCATTATCTTGAAAAAAAATAATAGGAACACAAATTGCAGTAAGTAAACATGGAGCCGAATACTTCAACATTTTTTCAAAAAAATAAGGAAACTTAACATCAATTTTAGGCTCTAGAAAAAGATACCGATTAAAAAAAACAATAGCTGCCAAAATAAAAATATATGTCCAAGTCATTTTACTGTCCACCCTTCGCTTCAAGACACATCGAAGTCAGCATGCCGATTACACCAGACAACACAATTGCAGCATCAATATGAAAATATTTAAATACCAATGAGGCAAGTAAAGTCACCACCACCCCGACAAATGCGGCCTGATTTTTTATTAAAGGAACAATAATGGCAACAAACACCGCTACAATTGAAAAATCCAAATGAAAATCAGACAAATTGGGCACGGTACTCGCCAAATAAATACCCAACACACTAAACAATACCCATGCGATATAAAAGCTCAGCCCAGCACCCAATAAATATTTTTTATTTCGATCCAACTTCGAAATAGCAACAGCGAACAACTCATCCGTTAAAAGAAAACCCAATGGCAACCGATCTTTAAGCGATAAAGGAGCAATATTTTGGCGTAGTGTCAGTGCATAAATAAAATGCTGACTGGTAATTAAAAAAATAGTGAAAAAAATGGTCAGTGCCGAAGCACCAGACATCACCATTCCCAAACTAACCAATTGCGCTGCACCAGCAAAAACGATGGCAGACATCGCAATGGCCTGTGATACGGACAAACCCGCTTGGATTGCCACCGAGCCTGCTAAAATCCCCCAAGGTAAAACCGAAATAGACAAAGGCATCATGTCTATAACACCCTGACTGAAACTTAATGACTTATCTTCATCATCTAATTGTTTTTTCTGAGCCATCCACAACATTGTTCAATCCGAGCGATTCACTAAATAAAGATCGAATTTAAGCGTTCTTATTTTTATATGCTTGAACAAAATTGCTTAAATAAAAGATCAAATACACAGAAACTAAGCGGGTTTAAAACTAGAAATATATTGCAAAGGCGTTACACCGATCGCTTTTTTAAAATGTCGATTAAAATGACTTTGATCTGAAAAACCACACAACTGTGCAGTAACCGCAATATTTTCACCTTGTTTTAACAATTGCCGAGCCTTATGTAAGCGATATTGAACCAACCATGCATGCGGCGGCAGACCTGTATATTTTTTAAACTGCCGTAAAAAATACCAAGGACTTAAATCAACCAATTGCGCCAAATCACTCAGTGAATGATCTTTCTCAGGACAACTTGCCAATAGCTCTTTCACCGTAAGGATCTTTTTCTGTGTTTCCGATAAATTCTGTGGTGATAAACGACTTTTACTATATCTTGACATCAAACATGCAAGCGTTGAGATATACATGCTTTCTTTAAATAACAGATTATCTTTGCAAGCCAATAAATCAAACAAAAAGGACAACTGCTGAGCCAAACCAACATCATGTATCACAGCATCAGGAAACCACGGGGTAACGCCTGTAGCATTAAAAAAGTCCCGACTCACCTCATGCAACATTTCTGGCGTGGGATAAATAGCCCGATAACTCCATCCAGACTCAACCGCAGATGCACCTGTATGAATTTCATCTGCATTCACTAAAATAATATCGCCTTTAGGTGCAATATGAAGCTTTCCAGTACGGAAAAAAGCCTGTGCACCCTCTTCAATCACACCAATACAATAACCTTCATGCACATGCTTAGAAAATTGTTTTTGGTGATAAGAAGCGGTTAATAATTCTAAGCCACCCAATTCTTGAAGATGTTTATAGTCAACATATTCAGACTTTTGTTCATGCATAATAGACTCACTCATTGATATTTCAACATATCAGTCCAGATTCATTGTTATAGAACAAAATTGCGCTTTTTAAAATTATTGATAGATTCTTCCTTTATATTTCAACCAACCATCCGCATGCTGCTGCTGCGGATCACGATGCGTCCAATGAATCACCCCACCCTGATCTGAGTATTCATATTCACCAAAAAATTCGACGTAATCACCCTTTTGCAGATGATCAATTCTGGATGCTAAATCAATATTATGTGCAAGCAAAATAGTTTGCCCAGTGCTCAATTCAAGAATAAATTTTTGATGACGAGAACCGTTATTATCATCAGGTAAAATAGCTTTAACCTGTCCACTGGACTGAACTTGAATATTACTTTTTTGCTCTTGGAATGCCTGCTGTATTTTTCCATCATCATTTTGCATTTGCACATTTGAAGACTTCGTATCTAGATGTGCTTTCTGATGCTCAGATTCTACTGAAACTTCAGCATATGACTTTGAATCTGCCAAAGATGAATCTGAAGAAGTTTGTTGTTGTTTTAAATCGATTCCAAAATATGCAGCTATCAATACAACAATAACCGCACCAATCCCCATATTGGTTTTATTCATCACCACATTATTCCTTAAAATTTTTTATTATCTGTCTAGTCATAAAAAAAGCCCCGCTAGGGGCTTTTTTTCACACAATACTTTTACTTATACAGTAAAATTATTGAGCAGCAGCTTGAGCAGCAGCAACTTCTTCAGCGAAGCTCATTTCTGCTTTTTTCTCAATACCTTCACCTACTTCGAAGCGAACGAACTGAGCTACAACAGTAGCAGTTGCTTTTAATACATCAGCAACTTTTTTGTCGTTGTCAATTACGTACATTTGACGCTCAAGAACAACTTCATTCAAGTATTTTTCAACCGAACCAGTCACCATTTTTTCAACGATATTTGCTGGTTTACCAGATTCAATCGCTTTCGCTTCAGCAATTTCTTTCTCTTTAGCGATAAGATCAGCAGATACGCCTTCAGCATTTACAGCAACTGGATTGAACGCAGCAACGTGCATTGCAATACCTTTACCTGTAGCAGCATCGCCAGTGTAAGATACAACTACACCAATTTTTAAACCGTGTTTGTAAACTGCAAGGTTTTCGCCTTCAACAATTTTCGCACGACGAACTTGGATGTTTTCACCGATTTTTTGAACAAGTGCAATACGCGCTTCTTCTACAGTAGTACCATCTTCAAGTTTTAATTCAGCAATTTTAGCAGCATCAGTTTCGTTTGCAGCAAGCGCAGCAGCAGCAACTTTAGCAGAGAAACCAGCAAAGTTTTCGTCTTTAGCAACGAAGTCAGTTTGACAGTTTACTTCTAAAAGAAGCGCTTTGTTGCCTTCTTGAACGATCGTGATCGCGCCATCAGCAGCAATGTTACCAGCTTTTTTAGCTGCTTTTGCTTGACCTGATTTACGAAGGTTATCAATCGCTAATTCAACATCACCATTCGATTCTGTTAATGCTTTTTTGCATTCCATCATCGCAAGACCAGTACGGTCACGTAATTCTTTTACCATGCTCGCTGTAACTGCAGTCATGTTGTTCTCCTAAATACGGTAGAAAATTGAATCTGTTCAACAAAAACGGCCCAAAGTGTTCTCTGGGCCGTTCTGCTTTCTTGACGCTTAATTTGCCACCATTACATGTCGCAAAAATGACAATCTTGCGTCAAAACGCATTAAGCCTCTGGAGCTTCTTTAGCAACTTCTTCAACTTTAGCTTGAGCGTTTGCTTGTGATTGAGCGTACTCTTTACCAGCAAGAATCGCATCAGCCATAGCAGAAGCGTAAAGTGTAACCGCACGGATTGCATCGTCATTACCCGGGATAACGTAGTCTACGTTGTCTGGGTTAGAGTTTGTATCAACGATACCGATTACAGGAATACCAAGGTTTTTAGCTTCTTTAATCGCGATTGATTCGTGGTCAACGTCAATTACGAATAATGCGTCAGGTAAACCACCCATGTTTTTAACGCCGCCTAAAGCACGTTCAAGTTTATCCATCTCACGAGTACGCTCTAAAGCTTCACGTTTAGTAAGCTTAAGGAAAGTACCGTCTTGAGATTGAGTTTGAAGATCTTTCAAACGGCTGATCGATTGACGAAGAGTTTTCCAGTTCGTCAACATACCACCTAACCAACGGTGATCAACATATGGTTGACCAGCACGTTGCGCTTGTTCACGGATGATGTTAGAAGCAGCACGTTTAGTACCAACGAACAATACTTTGTTCTTTTTGCTAGCAAGATTGTTAACAAAGTTCAAAGCATCATTTAACGCAGGAACAGTGTGTTCAAGGTTGATGATGTGAATTTTGTTACGCGCACCAAAGATGTATTCACGCATCTTTGGATTCCAGAAACGAGTTTGGTGACCAAAGTGCGCGCCTGCTTGAAGAAGGTCACGCATGCTTACGTTGTAATCTGCCATTTTCTTTATACCTTAAAGTTTGGGTTAGGCCTCCATATATCCGCATTCTCCACCCCAAAGGGCACCCAGAGAAATGTGTCGATATATGTGCGGATTTTGTTGCCCCATCCAGCAAAGCCCGTGAAATATATTCACGAAAAAGCATTTGATAAAATGGGCGGCTATTTATACCATAGTCACATATAAATTTCCAAAAGTTTTTAGAGATCATGAACAGTACTTACCAAGCACCACGTCGACTCATTAAAACTCCAGATGAAATTGAAAAAATGCGTGTGGCGGGACGACTAGCGGCTGAAGTTTTGGATATGATCAAACCGCATATTGTTCCGGGTGTTACCACTTTAGAACTTGATACGATTTGTCATGACTATATTGTCAATGTTCAAGATGCCATTCCAGCATGTTTAGGTTATGGTGCAGCTCCCGGACGTCCAGCGTTCCAACACGTGATTTGCACATCGGTCAACCATGTGGTTTGCCATGGCGTCCCTTCAGACAGCAAAAAACTGAAAAAAGGTGACATCCTCAATATTGATGTGACTGTAATTAAAGATGGTTATCACGGCGATACCAATATGATGTATATCGTCGGTGGTGAAACCTCTATCTTGGCGAATCGTTTATGTAAAGTTGCTCAAGAAGCCATGTACCGTGGCATCGAAACGGTTAAACCGGGTTCAACCATTGGTGACATCGGTCATGCGATTCAGCAATATGTCGAATCTGAACGCTTTGGTGTGGTTCGTGAATACTGCGGTCATGGTATCGGCACAGTTTTCCATGATGAACCACAGGTATTGCACTACGGTCAAGGCAATAGCGGCATGATCCTTGAAGAAGGTATGACTTTCACGATTGAACCTATGGTCAATGGTGGCGATTGGAAAACCAAACTTCTCGGTGATAAATGGACGGTAGTGACTAAAGATCATAGTTTATCTGCACAATATGAACATACGCTTTTGGTGACAAAAACTGGGGTTGAAGTCCTCACTGCTCGTCCTGAAGAAGATTTATCGCGCTTTATCAAATAACAACTTCATCATCTCTTTTTAAAAGGCTACTTTAAAGTAGCCTTTTTTATTTTTCAGTTTTAATCCGCAGTTTTTCACTTAATATTCACACAGACATCAATTGATTTTTAAACCATTTTCACCATACTGACACGTATCCCCATTTATTTTTAGTTCAGAGATTTTCATGTCCGATTTTAGTAATGTCACAGTAACCCATAACGATGATGACTCTGTTTCATTGTTAATTGATCAAAAACCTATTTCTGAACGCTACGGCATGAAATTCAGCGCAACGATTGTCGATGAACTCAAAGCCCTAACTCATGGTCAAAGTCTCAAATTGTTCGATCAATTTGTCTTTTCACATACCGATTTAAACTTTGAACACAGCTATCGTTATGTGACTTGCGCGATTCACCAAGAATCTGGTTACTCCGTTTCATCTAATTTCGTTTATAAAATTACGGCTACAGATCAGCAACCCATAGAGCATGTCATTACCAAACAAGGGCAAACCATGACGCCTGAAGATGTTCGTGAATTCATCAATGCTCATCTACAAAAATCTTTAACCGATTACACCGACTTAAAATACGCTTATTAATTTTTATTAAATTATTTCATTATGTTAGGCACTGTCATAACCCTTATTTTCAATTCAAGTACAGTGCCATCAACATCTTAAAAAAACATCTGATTAAAGCATCCATTTTCGATACGACTGATTGCGACACACGACATTTCTATTTTAGTCAAAATAAACTTGTCAGTTTTTAGCGTTATTAAATCATCAATTAAACAAAACAACGTACTTTTTCCATTGTTGGCGCATTCTGTCTGCCCTTTTTGCTGTTTTTTAGGCTAAGATAATCTGCTTTTTTATTTTCCAATCCCCTATAAGAAGGAATACTACCGTGGACGTACGTCTCTCTGATCGTGTAAATGCTATCAAACCGTCCCCTACACTTGCGGTTACCAACAAAGCTGCTGAACTTAAAGCGGCTGGTAAAAACGTAATTGGTTTAGGTGCAGGTGAACCAGATTTTGACACCCCACAACACATCAAAGATGCAGCAATTACAGCGATTAACAACGGTTTTACCAAATATACCGCTGTTGATGGTACGCCAGGTCTTAAAAAAGCGATTATCGCAAAATTTAAACGCGACAATAATCTTGATTATGCAGCAAACCAAATTTTGGTTTCTTGCGGTGGTAAACAATCATTCTTTAACTTGGCACTTGCTTTGTTAAACAAAGGTGATGAAGTAATCATCCCTGCACCTTACTGGGTAAGCTATCCAGATATGGTGATTATCGCTGAAGGCGTTCCAGTTGTAGTGAAATGTGGTGAAGAACAACGTTTCAAAATCACCCCTGCTCAATTAGAAGCTGCAATCACTGACAAAACGCGTTTAGTGGTGCTTAACAGCCCATCTAACCCGACAGGTATGATCTACACTAAAGCTGAATTAGAAGCTTTGGCTGAAGTCCTGCGTAAATATCCAGAAGTTTATATCGCTTCTGATGATATGTACGAGCCAATCCGTTGGGATGATGAGTTCTACAACATCGCAACTGTTGCTCCAGATCTTTATGACCGTACAATCGTGTTAAACGGTGTGTCTAAAGCCTATGCAATGACTGGCTGGCGTATTGGCTATGCAGCGGGTCCTGCTAAATTGATTGGCGCAATGAAAAAAATCCAATCTCAATCAACTTCAAACCCAACCTCTATTTCACAAGTTGCTGCTGAAGCTGCATTGAATGGTCCTCAAGAAGTTCTTGAACCAATGATTGAAGCATTCAAACGTCGCCATGACTTAGTGGTAAAAGGCTTAAATGACATCAACGGTATCACTTGCTTACCTGCTGATGGTGCATTCTATGCTTACGCGAATATCAAACCGTTAATTCGTGCGAAAGGTTTAAAATCTTGCACAGAATTCTCTGAATGGTTATTGGAAGAAACCGGTGTTGCCGTGGTTCCTGGTGATGCATTCGGTTTAGGCGGTTTCATGCGTATTTCTTATGCAACTGCTGATGAAGTACTTGTAGATGCACTTGCTCGTATTAAGAAAGCGGCTGATTCAATCGAAGGCGTAGACGCTGCGATTGCTTCAATTGCTGCTGAAAAATAATCGATAAGATTTCAATCTTTAGATTTAAAAAACCCGCGATAATTTCGCGGGTTTTTTTAACGATAAAAATCAATACTCAAATATAAGAAAGTGACTTACTTATTTTCTTTAGGGCTATTTTTTCCTGCATAAATCACCAAAAAAATACCCAGCAATACAATCACTGTTGATAAAATCAGACGTAGCCCTATTGTTTCACCAATAAAAAGCGAACCCCCTAAAATTGCTAAACACGGCACACTCAGTTGCACCGTGCTCGCATCTATACGATCGATACGCTTAACAATGGAATACCACAGCACATATGCGCCACCAGAAGTGACTCCACCTGAAAGCATGGCTAGAACAATGCCTTGAGTACTCATATTTGCACCTTGATGTAACATAAAATAACCCATCACCACCAAAGGAACAGCCAGCAAGAAATTCCCCAAACTGCTCGATAACGGATTGAGCATTTTCTTACCTAAAATACTGTAAGCTGCCCAAGCCAAACCCGAAACCATCATGATGATGGAATAACTGAAACTCGGTGCACTGGCACCCGGTAAAAGTAAAATCACAATCCCCATTAATGCAATCATTAGACCCAAGCTACGTTTTAAATTCAGTTTTTCACCATGAAAAACAGCATAAAGAACCATTGCCAATTGCACCGTTCCAAACAGTAAAAGTGCCCCGACACCCGCATCAATTTGGATATAGGCATATGAAAATGCCACAATATAAACCGCCAAAGCCAGTGCGCTGTATAAATTCCATTGTATTGCCTGTCGATTCTGACTGAGCAACCACAGCATTAACAAGACCACCGCACCACTACAGACACGAATCACGCTAAAGCTTAACGGATCTATTTGCTGTCCAGCCAAAGCCAAACGGCACAACACTGAATTTGCAGCAAAGGCCATCATCGCCAAGGTTATTTTTAAGAACATTGCTGAGTATCCATATTCAACGACAGGCTTCTATTCACTCTTATAGATATACAAATTTAGACAAAAACTCTAGTTTTTATCGCTGATGTCTTCAATCAAATAAACATATTCAAGTCAGGAATAAAAAATTATGCACTCCGCATAAGCTCATTTTATACCAATCTCAAACTTCTATTTCCAAGTCAATATCCAAAAAATTTGAAATAAATATTGCCATTCAAGCATATAAATCATTGGCATTGACTTGACGAATATTAAGCAGCCAATTAACTTACTCAGCAGTTCCTTTTAGAACTCAATAATAATTCAGGAAGATGCGATGAATCCCAAAGAAATGACAGGGCTACAACTTTTACAAGCCATGTGTGCTGGCAAAATTCCAGCTGCAAGTATTAGTGAAACCATTCCTATGCAGCCGTATGAAGTTACAGAAGGAAGTGTCCACTTCAAGGCTAAAGCGAACAGCCGTCATTTAAACCCACTGGGTGGTGTGCATGGTGGTTTTGCCGCAACGGTACTGGATTCTGTCACAGGTTGCGCTGTACACAGTATGTTGGAGGCTGGTGTTGGTTATGGCACAATCGACCTAAATATTAAAATGTGCCGCCCTATCCCGCAAGACAAAGAACTCATTGCAATTGGCACAGTGATTAACATCAGTAAAAACTTAGGTATTTCTGAAGGAAAAATTATTGATGAAAATGGCAAGTTATATGCACATGCCACTGCAACCTGCATGATTATTCGTTAATTTATTGTTCACACCCTAAGACTTTTGAGCTTAGATTTCTGGCAAACCAATAAAGGATTTGCCAGTACGGTATATTTTTCTATTTATATGGCTGTTTTGAAATTTTTAATTAGATTGTCCTGAGAAATAATCGGACGATGTGTGCCTTTAAAAATACACAAATATTTAAATACGCTATCTAAAGATACGGAAAGTTTTTTCTGCTCGGACACAGACCAGACTTTCGAATTGTTTCGTCCTGATAACGCACTGCCATTCAACTGATAAAGATATAAGTCATGGTCACGCTGTAAAGGCTGTTTACGACCATTGGAATAATTTTCCAATAGTAATTGGCATGGTGAATCAATCAACCATTTATCACTAAACCAAAGCTGTAATAAATCACCAAGATAGAGCTGTTCAGTACCCACTGGCCAAACTTGAACATAAGCGTCTTCCACCGCAGTTCGATACTGTGCAGAATCTTGAATAATGGAAAGATAGTTGTCTTGATAAAAAGATAAATTTGAAAAGATTTCGGCAATCGTCAGCGTATGCATTCGCTTTCTCCTGTTTAGCCATTTTAGTGCTGGCAAGTTGGTTTTAAATCCACACTGTTTGAATTTTCATTCAAACGCTCTGTTATGGATTCAATCTACCAACTCATTTTTGGCTGTGCAAGTTTTTTTAACTATTTTCATTTATTTGTCTAAATAAAAAGCATACAGTGCAAAAATGAAGGAAAGGTGACAACTTTAGCTTGACCCTCTGAAAAATCTCCTTATAATCGCACTCAGATTCTCCAATAGCTCAGTCGGTAGAGCGACGGACTGTTAATCCGCAGGTCCCTGGTTCGAGCCCAGGTTGGAGAGCCAAATACCGAAAAGCCCACAGCATTAAAGTGGGCTTTTTTTTGCCTCAATATTTTATACATGCTATTAAATCCCCATAATAATCACCCCACCTTCCCTTGATTCAAGCAAATCTAAAAACATCTCTTAAGACAAAATCCTCACACCCACCATTGCCTTATCATCAATACTTAAAAATGATCGTGTAGATCTATAGAAAATAAATCATCAACCATCAGCCGTAAAAATAGAAAAAGCGCATCGAAATGCGCTTTTTTATTCATACTCTCTAAATATAAATCAGTTTTTTTAACGCTGCGGTAAAGGAATATATTGTGAACTATTATTCTGTGCTTTACGCTCACCCACCACCACATCGAGCATTAATGGTTTTTCATTTCGAACCACAGAAACTTTAATACTACTATTTGGCGCCTGCAAAGCCACATAGTTAATCAGGTGAGAAGCCGAAGTAATCAACTCACCATTGACCTGAATAATTTTATCGCCTTTCTTAATTCCTGCATTTGCTGCTGGGCCTTTAGGCAGCACATCTGCCACCTCAACACCTGCCTGCTTAGGTTCAAGAAAATTCTCTTGTTGTACAGGCATCAAGCTGATCCCTAACCAACCACGAACCACACGACCATCTTTCAAAATTGAATTCAATACTTGCTGACAAACCTTAGCAGGAATTGCAAAGCCAATCCCCAATGAGCCACCTGATTGAGAAAAAATGGCAGTATTTACCCCAATCAAATTACCCGCAACATCAATCAACGCACCACCAGAGTTACCCGGATTAATAGCAGCATCTGTTTGAATAAAATCTTCATAGGTATTAATGCCCAAATCTGAACGATTGGTCGCAGAAATAATCCCCTGCGTTACTGTTTGCCCAACACCAAATGGGTTACCAATTGCAAGAACAACATCCCCGACTTCATTACCACTCAGCTTAAAAGGTAAAACAGGCAGCTTATCTAATTCAATTTTAATTACCGCAAGATCAGAATCTGGATCTGTACCGATAATTTTTGCAATTGCACGACGACCATCATTTAAGCCCACGACAATTTGATCGGCTTGCGCAATCACATGGTTATTAGTCAAAATATAACCATCAGAACGAACAATAACACCTGAACCTAAACTGCTTTCATTTTGCTCCGGCCCCAATTGATCTGGAACTTGATCGCCAAAAAATTCACGAAAAGCTGGATCATTTAACAAAGGATGTTCAGCTTTAGCTTTGTTTACTTTCTGAGTGGTAAAAATATTCACCACTGCTGGAGCGGCAACTTTAACAGCAGCACTATAAGAATCAACTGCACCCGTTTTGGTCGTATTGACCAAAGACTCGACTTTCTCTGCCGGCATTTTTACACCATCAGCTGCAATAGGCGCTTTAGGCTTTTGGTATTGTTGCCAAGAAAGAAAACCAAGAGTAACTAAAATGAGTAAAACCCAAGGTAACCATGAAAATGTGCGGCGCACTTTAACTTCCCCTAAAGATATTTTAATTCGTTGATGACTAAGTATTTATGTGCCATTGTAAAATGAAATACATCAATAAACACAAAATAATGCAAGAGTTTTGTCATGCTTTAGTTACAATTTAAAGTATGTTTTGATGATGTTAAATATTTAGACTTTCGAGAAATTTATGGCAAAGCTTAATGAAATTATTCAGTGGTGCAACCAAACCCTGAAATCGCACGAATTTAAAGACTATGCACCCAATGGTTTACAAATTGAAGGCAAACAAGAGGTAAATAAAATTTTGTGTGCGGTCACCGCCTCACAAGATGCAATTGATGCAGCGATTGAACAAGGTGCTGATTTACTCCTCGTTCATCATGGTTATTTTTGGAAAGGCGAACCCTACCCAATCACAGGAATGCGTGGTAAACGCATTAAGAGCCTCATTCAGCATGATATTTCCCTCGTAGGCTACCACTTGCCGCTCGATTCACATCCAAGCCTTGGTAATAATGCTGCCCTTGCGGAAATTTTAGGTTTACGTGACATCGAACCGCTAGATTCCAACGAACGCTATCCGATTGGCAATATTGGTTACTTAAACCAACCGATGTCTGCGGCAGCATTTAAACAGTATTGTACTGATCGCTTAGGTTTTAACACCATTCATTTGCCTGCTGAAAAAGATAGCATCCAAAAAGTGGCATATTGCACGGGCGCCGCACAAGATTTTATTGGCAAAGCTGCTGAGCGTAATTGTGATGCCTATATTTCAGGGGAAGTCAGCGAGCGTACTTATTATGAAGCACGTGAATTAAACGTGAATTACTACGCCTGTGGTCATCATGCAACTGAGCGTTATGGGGTTCAGCGTCTTGCTAAAGCTATTTCAGAACAGTTCAATATTGAGTATAGTTATTTCGAATTAAACAATCCGATTTAATTTTAAAATCGCCTGTGGTTGGCATTTTTCTTTATACCATATAAATTCAGGCTTTATTCTGTATTGTTATTTATAAGCAATGCGCAATTTTCCCTAAGAATCTATTACAATAAAGCCACTTAATGTCAAAACCCAGCAAAATGCAAGGAATTGAAAACATGACAACGATTACTTTACCGGCACTTCCATACGGTTATGAAGATCTTGCTCCACACATCAGCAAAGAAACTTTAGAATACCATCACGACAAACATCACAACACTTACGTTGTGAACTTGAACAACCTCATCAAAGGCACTGACCTTGAAGGTAAAACTTTAGAAGAAATCATTACAGCGACTGCTGGTGATGCAACTAAAGCGGGTGTATTCAATAACTCGGCTCAAGTTTGGAACCATACATTCTACTGGAACTGTATGGCTAAAAATGGTGGTGGTAAAGCAACTGGCGCTTTGGCTGCTAAAATTGATGAAGCTTTCGGTTCTTTCGAAAAATTTGCTGAAGAATTTGCTGCTGCTGCAACAACTCAATTCGGTTCAGGTTGGGCTTGGTTAGTTGCTGATAAAGTAAATGGCAACCTTTCTATCCTTAAAACATCAAATGCAGATACTCCACTTGCTCATGGTCAAGTTGCAGTACTCACAATTGACGTTTGGGAACATGCTTACTACATCGATTTCCGTAATGCACGTCCTGTTTATATCAAAACTTTCCTTGAAAGCTTAGTAAACTGGGATTATGCAAATGCTAAATATGCGGGTCAAGCTGCTGGCGTTGAAAAATAAGTTTTTTATAAATTCTTATTTTTAGTCTAAAAAATCGTCCTTTATGGGCGATTTTTTTATTTTTAGCGCTATTTCTGCATAATTATAAGACAAATGATTCATTTCTTTATCTTTACATGTTGACGAGCCAGACTTTCATCCCTAAAATGCGCGTCAGATTCTCCAATAGCTCAGTCGGTAGAGCGACGGACTGTTAATCCGCAGGTCCCTGGTTCGAGCCCAGGTTGGAGAGCCATCTATTCTTCCATAGCTCAGTTGGTAGAGCGACGGACTGTTAATCCGCAGGTCCCTGGTTCGAGCCCAGGTGGAAGAGCCAGATTCTAAAAAGCCCACTCATCATGAAGTGGGCTTTTTTTATATCCTTATTTCTTATCTATTAAGTAAAATAATCTTCACGCTTTCAACTCATCAAAATATAACCATCAAAAGCACTAAATTTCAGCAGAATGATGATAAAAAAAGCAGTTAAATCAACATTTAGCTTTTTTTATCAAAACAGACTTGACCAAAGTGCTTTAGGTCAATAGAATCCGTTTCAGATTCTCCAATAGCTCAGTCGGTAGAGCGACGGACTGTTAATCCGCAGGTCCCTGGTTCGAGCCCAGGTTGGAGAGCCAAATTCTAAAAACCCACTCTACTTGAGTGGGTTTTTTCTTATCTATAGATTTATATCGTGTTTGATTCCAGCTCATTTACTTTTCTGATTATTGGTATTATTGCCAGCCTTGCACTGATTATCCTGTGTACTCAGCAATATCTAAAAACCAAAAAAAAGTTTCATCCTAAACGCATCATTACTGCATATGAATGCAGAATGTACGTTCGCTTGAAAGAAGCTTTCCCCCAATATCATGTCTTAGCACAAGTTGCCTTTAGTGCCTTAATCACCAGTCATAATCTTAAAATTCGTAATCAGTTTAACCGTAAAGTAACCGATTTCGTTTTACTCAATGAATCCTTACAAGTTTTAGTGATTATTGAACTGGATGACCCCACTCACCTATACAAAGTCGCAGAAGATAAATTTCGGGATCATATGCTGCATGAAGCGGGTTATCGCGTATTACGCTATACCGCAATTCCTTCAGTTCGACAACTACAGAAAGATATCCATTAAAAAAGGGAGCCTAAGCTCCCTGTAAAATTTTACTGTTTCATTAGCGTATCAACGGTATTCGCCAACTCAGGAATATGTCCAGAAACGATAGAGCTATGCGTATCTTTATCGAATGATTTAATATCTACCTGTGTACCTAAATGCCTCATGTCAAACACTAACTTTTCAGTCGTTGAATGAGGTACCGTGGTATCTTCTTTACCTTGGTAAATATAAACAGTTTTATCCAGTTTGATTTGTGCAGGGGTATTTACACTTAAATACTGTGCAATATCTGGATCGATTTGAAAGTTTGTTTTTAAAGCTTTATATGCACTAAAATTCCCACCATTCGCCGCTAAGGTCGTCTGAATATCAACACCAAATTGTTCTGCTAACTCAGGTGAACATAGCGTTTCTGCTTGTTGTGCTATTGGCACTTTAGTATCTAAAAAGGCCTGATTGTAGTTAAAGCTGGTCTTTCCTGCTTTAATCCCAGAAGCGACAAGAGCGGTATAAGCATGTAAAGTTGCATTAATTTCTGTAGCCTCGTCTACGTCACTTGCTGCAAGATTATTAGCATAAAGCCGCCCTGCTTCTAAGGTCTCTAACAAGTATGAGGCAGGTGCAATTGCCACCGTTCCTTTAAAATTGTATCCCACCAAAGCCGTATTAAATTCAGCGGCAGCCAATGCAGCATGCCCACCCTGTGACCAACCAATCACACTCCAATTTTTAGAAAGATTGCCATATTTTTTATTGACTTCATCCACAGCAAAGAGAATAGATTTAGCAGCACTGGTTAAATTTAGATAAGGGTGAGGAGCATCATCATTGCCTAAACCCTCATAATCGGGCGCAATGACTGCATAACCTTTTTCGACCAAGGCCAGAATTAAGTCTTTTTCTATCCCCTCTAAAGCATTGCGTGAAGGTGCACAGTCATCCTCTGCCCCTGTTGTGCCATGTGCCCACACAACCACAGGCCAACCACCCACTGGAGCTGTACCTTTAGGTGTAAAGACTAGAGTCGTCGCTTTAATATCCTTTCCCGCCACACTTGGCATCGTATAAGTAAATACATCATGTATATTCACAGCATTCGCTACATCCGCATCAACTGCAAATGTTGCCGTATCAGAAACACCCGTATAATTATTATCTCCGTCGCTGCCTCCACAGGCGCTAAGTAAAATTGTTGAGGAACATAAAATCGTTAAAGCCGTTTTTTTAAAGTTTGCTTTCATCGTATTTTCTTCCTTTTTTATTATGTCATGTCTAACCGCGACAGTTTAATTAAGCATAAAAAAAAGCATCTGACTATGATACTTTTTTTCAAAATACAATTCTCAAACCAAACTAAAACAAGGCTATCAAAACTCCAACAAAAACAATCAAACCCACCCAACGGTTATGGCGAAATGCCCAAAAACAACGTTGCGGATCTCGATCATTGGTTTTTATCCATTGGTAAATAAAATCAATAACAACCACACATAAGGCAATTAAACCATAAGGAAATAATAGGTTTTCTAAATACAATGCACAGCCAATCAATAACACACTCATTGCTTGTAATATTGAAATAATTTCAATGTCATATCGACCAAATAAAATCGCGGTGGATTTCACGCCAATTTTTAAATCATATTCACGGTCGGTAATGGCATACTGCGTATCATATGCCACACACCAAGCCAAATTACCAAAATAGAGTAGCCAACAGGTTAAATCCGGTGTAACCCCCACAGCGGTATAAGCCATTGGAATTGACCATGAAAATGCAGCACCCAAAAATACCTGTGGTAAATGCGTATAGCGCTTCATAAATGGATAAATGAAAGCAAGAATTAATGCGCCAAATGACCAGTAAAAGCTCTCAATCGGTAAGAAAAACAATAGACAAGCACTTGCAGCAACCAAAATTAAAAATACCCAGATCGCTTCTATCGGCTTAATCACCCCTGTCGCCAAAGGTCGATCTTTGGTTCTTGCGACAGCACCGTCAACTTTACGATCAGCAAAATCATTAATGGCACAACCTGCCGCTCGCATAAAAATCACGCCTAAAATCATGACCAATAGAATACCGAAATCAGGTCTGCCTTTGGCTGCAATCCACAACGCCCACATGGTTGGCCAAAAAACCAATTCCGTTCCAATTGGCTTATCAAAACGACATAAATAATAATATGCTGCTAAACGCTCACGCCATGTAGTTTGTTGCGCAGTGTCCATGACTATCCTTAACCCAGTTACTGTTTAATATTTTACTCTGAAAGATTTTGCTGAATAAATTGCTCAAATGCAGGCAAAAAAGTTTCTTGAACAATAAATTTACAACCATGCCAAGTATAGCAACTTTGCCGAGTCCAACCCTCTTCAAGCAGAACGACACGACGCTGACACTGTGGATTGGTTCGTTGAAATAGAAACCATCCTATTGGCTTTTTACCAATATGCTGAAATATACGTGCTTTTGCTTGCAGGCTTAAAATAGGAAAAATACTTTTTGCTTTGACCCAAGGCTGATCTTCACAGCCATATAAATAGCTTTCACGCACCCATGAGGTATGTTGATGTGACATTTTCATCCACTGGCTATCTATAAAGTTAAGTCTTTGGAAATGTTCTTGTGTTGGCACGACTTTAAATATGCCATTCGCCAAATCGGTGAGTTGTTGTGTGAGTGAACCTGATGCATACAACCATGTTTTGAGCTCAGGTTTCATTTCTGGCTTCAACAATGGTTTTACCTGCATAGTCACATTCTCTTTTATGGTCTCATTAAGTTTAAGTGTAACTGAAATTACCCAGTATTTTTAGACTAAAAAGCCGTATATTGGGTGAATTTTGATATAAAACAGTCGGTAATAATCATGATAGCCTATTTTTAAATAGGGTCTGGACATTTGCTGTGAAAAAATAGCGCGTCAGTAAAACTCAGTCGCCAAATCAAATCTACTGCTCGCTATGCCTTATACAATACTGACAGATCACACGGGTCAAGGCTAAAAGCCTTACGGAGCAATGCGCCTCATCCGTAATTTTGATATTTATTTCAAACATAATTTAGCCCGAATCGCGGATAAGGATTTTGAATAAAAATCATCTATTTGGATTTATTTTTTAGATAAAAAATAACTTTTTTATTCTAATCGCAGGCTTCTAAATACGGAATTTTTAAAAAAAGATAACTTTTCTTTGAAAAATACTTTTCCGCTTAAGCAGGATTCGGATTAATTATACCTTTATCTGGTGAGCATTATGCAATGTCAACAGACCCTAAATTTAAATGATTTTTTTGACATTCATTCGTCGGAATGTAATCTTGCTGTCGTACATTGTCACTGACTTGAAAAAATTCCGTGCCATAGTAATCCTTTCTAATGTTTACATAATACTGAATAAAAACATCATAGAGGGGACTCATGAGCAGCCAATTTAATAAAAACTTAATGACAAATATCGCATTGCTATCATTCTTACTATGCACTCAGCAAGCGATTGCCGACTCATATATTTATGTGACCAATACCACTCCTGAAACGGTATCCGTCAATATTAATCATCACGGTACACGCACCTTAGTTCAAGGTAGCGAATGGGCACAAGAAGCTACTAAAATTGCCCCTTACGAGACCAAACGTGTGCTGCGTTATAATCGTTATACGGGTGTAAAGTCGGGTCAAACCTATAATTTTGATACCGTGATTACTGGCGGTGGCTCAAGTGTAACGTTAAAACAATCGATGACAGGCACTTGGTCTGGCAGTGATATTAAACATTCAGCTTCTAGCAGTGATTTTTCTGCACCGTGGTTCAATGATCGTAATATTCAGCGTTTTAATACCAACTATGCCGGTAAAGCAGCCCAGACTGCATTTAAAGCCGAGCTAACGGGCGGCTATGATGACTTCCATTACACCATTCATCAAAACACGGTGCCAGAGCCTGTGGTAAGCAGTGCCAATGAATTTAAAGTTTTAACCTATAATATTTATGCGCTTCCTTTGGTTGCGAGTAAAATTGATGAGCGTTTAAATCAACTGCCGCAAAACCTAAAAGGTTACGATGCAATTTTATTTCAAGAAACTTTTGCTTCTGGCCGTACCGCAATGTTGGCCAAATTAGCACAGGAATATCCTTACCAAACTTATATTCCAGTGGGTTCAGGCTTTAATATTTATGACAGCGGCATACTGGTTGCGAGTCGCTACCCTATTGTGAAAACGGATCACTTTATTTATCCAAGCTGTACAGGCATAGATTGTTTTGCAGATAAAGGTGTGGTCTATGCTGAAATTCTGAAAAATGGGAAGGCTTACCATGTGACCTCTACTCATACTGCATCATTTGATACCGATGCGGCACGTGACTTACGTCAACAACAATTTAAGCAAATCCGCGCTTTAGTCGATAAGCAAAATATTCCATCATTTGATGCAGTGCTGATGGGCGGTGACTTTAACGTCAACAAACTACTGTGGCCTCAAGATTATGCGCAAATGCAAATCAACCTCAATGGTACTGCTCCGGTCAGCACTGGATACACAGAATCGACCTTTGATCCACGTGTGAATAAACTGTCTGGTGCGGGTCTAACGGGTGGCTCTACAGTCGAATATTTAGACTATGTTGTGTCGTCTAATAATCATCGTCAGCCCATGCAAGCACGTAACGATGTACGCATTATTCGCTCAGCTGCTGATCCATTATTTATGACTTGGGATTTATCTGACCACTTCCCTGTCATGGGTCAGTTCCAATATAACCCATAAGGAATATCAATGAAGCGCTTTGGGCTTATCGCTTTGGTGCTGAGTTTATTGGTGATTGGTGTTGGTATATGGTTCGGTCTTAGCCCATCATATGCCACATCGGATCAAACTCAGACTTCATCACCGTCCCTCACAAAAACTGGTCAGCCAATGGGTTTGCAAGATAAGCTTGCCGCTGCAAACAATGACGAGTCAAAAATGCATCAACAACAGCAACAAGAATCGATCAAACAAGCCATTCAATTCTTTCAAAAAAATCCAGGCAATATTACTCAACTTTTAGCCCAGTTACAGCAAAACTGCGCTGATGAAAATTGTCAGGCACTGTTAAAACAGGTATTAGCCGAATACCCTGATCGACAGTTTGCCCAGACTTTAGAGCAATTGCTTGAACGCCTTCCCCTTTATGAAAAAGAAATGCAAGCTAAAATCATGTCAACGCAAATGACGCCACAGCAGCGTTATCAGGAAATTTGGAATTTACGTGAGCAGATTTTAGGTCAGAAAGAAGCACAACTGGGCTTTGGTGAAGAAAAAGAATTTGCCAGCTATCAATTTGCCTATGGCGAACTACTGAATCGCGCACCGCAGATGACGCAACAGCAACGTCTGAGTGAACTTGCGCAACTGCAACAGCAGTATAAAAATCCGAGCAAAAATATTGATGGTCAAAGTGGCAGTTATGATAAAGCACTTAAATTGGCTTTAATTGGCGTCACTGACCCTGCACAACAACAGAAAATCACCCAACAATTGCTGAGCAATTACTTCTCACCCAAAGAAGCCGCACAATTGGCTGCGCGTGAACAACAAGTCGCTCAGCAACAGCAACAAGTGGTAAGTTATCAATCGGAGCTTGCGACTTTAAATCAAGAAATGAACCAGCGAAAACAAAGCTTGCCTGAAAGTGCTTGGCAGCAGCAATATCAACTCCGGCTTGAACAACTACGACAAAAACATTTTAATTAGCAGCCATTGAACATTCATAAGTTCAACCAAAGAGAAGCACAAGCTAAAGCAAAGTTATGAAAATAATATTGCTTTAGCTTGTCATCATATATTGCTATTTCACAATATTTTTTAGTTTTAAAAAACTACAACTCAATAAAATGCTATAGCAATTATGAAATATTCACAGCCCTAAAGATCAAGCACAATTTCCTTACCTTTAGCACGTGAAACACAAATCATCATCGACTGTTGTGAGGCTTTTTCATCCTCACTTAAATATTGGTCATAATGTGCTGCTTCACCTGATAAAATTGCCGTTTCACACGTTCCGCAGACGCCCTCGCGACATAAACATTCAACATCAATATTTAAAGATTCGATGGCTTGAAGAATCGTTTGATCCGCCATCACTTCAATACGTTGGTTTGATTTAGCCAGTACGACCGTAAACGCTTCACCATTTTCAGGGATAGTTGAAGCAAATTGCTCCCAATGAATATTTTCATCACGATAACGGTTTTTATTACAGGTATCGATGACGGCATCAATCATCGGTTTAGGGCCACACACATACACGTGTGTTCCTTTGGGTTGACCCGCAATCAGTGCATCCAAATCCAGTTTTGAACCTTCACTGTCAATATAACTAAAGACCTTATCACCATGTTGGCTTTGTTTGAGTTCATCCAACAAGGCTGCATGTTCAGGCGCACGAAATGCGTAGTGCAATTCATAATTTACACCGCGTTCAAGCAGTTCGTCCATTTGCGGAATAAATGGTGTAATTCCAATTCCGCCTGCAATTAAAATATGCTTTTCACCATGCCGTGACAGTTCAAATAAATTTTTGGGTGTAGAAATTTCAAGGGGAAAATCTGCTAAACATTGGTCATGCATAAAGATTGAACCGCCCTTACCTTCTGCATCTTTACGTACGCAGACTTGGTAAGTCGATAAATCTTTTGGGTTACTCATGAGTGAATAAGCATTTGAAAGCTTATCGTTCATTTTAACAATGATATGGCTTCCACCTGTAAACGCTGGAAAGTCCTGACCATCTTGGCGTTTAAAGGTAAAACGTTTAATGAGCGGTGTGAGTTGTTCCACTGTCGTCACTACAGCAGGAAACATTTGATAACTCTCAGTCATTTTTAAATCCTAATTTTGCAGTCCTATGATGTTGCTAAACTTAAACACCAAGACATAAGTATTTGATTGTCATAAATTCCTCTAAACCATATTTAGAGCCTTCACGACCAACACCGGATTGTTTCACACCACCAAATGGCACAACTTCATTTGAAATTGCCGTGGTGTTCATTCCGACCATGCCATATTCTAGTTGCTCTGAAACCTTAAAAATACGAGAAATATTTTCTGTATAAATATAAGCGGCTAAACCAAAAATCGTGTCATTGGCTTGTGCAATCACTTCTTCATCCGTTTCAAAACTAATCAATGGTGCTACTGGGCCAAAAATTTCTTCACCCACAATTTCCATAGATTGATCTACATTAAGGAGCACAGTTGGTTCAAAGAAACTATAACCAAGTTCGTGCTTTTTACCACCACAGGCAACAGATGCACCTTTAGCACATGCATCATCAATCAGTTTTTGCGCTTTAAGTACCGCTTTTTCATTAATTAAAGGACCAATTTGCGTGCCTTCATCTAAGCCATTACCCACTTTCAGTGCTTGAACCGCAGCAACAAATTTTTCGCTAAATGCCGCATAAATATTTTTATGCACATAAATACGATTTGCACAGACACAGGTTTGACCGGCATTACGATATTTCGCAAGCATTGCACCTTGCACAGCTTTATCGAGATCAGCATCTTCAAAGATGATTAGAGGTGCATTGCCCCCAAGTTCAAGTGCCAGTTTTTTAATGGTTGGTGCGCATTGTTGCATCAGCAAACGACCCACTGGTGTAGAACCTGTAAAGGTTAATTTTTTTACTTTTTCATGTGAGGTAAAGACTGCACCAATTTCAGCAGACTTCCCTGTAATGACATTAATAACACCTTTGGGAATACCTGCTTTCTCAGCCAATTTTGCAAGTGCAAGTGCACAATACGGCGTTTCATTGGCAGGTTTAATCACAATGGTACAACCCGCAGCAAGCGCAGGTGCAGCTTTACGCGTAATCATTGCCAATGGGAAATTCCACGGCGTAATAGCAGCAACAACACCCACAGGCTCTTTGACCACCAAGAAACGTTGACCTGCATTGGTCGTCGGAATCACATCACCATAGATCCGTTTACCTTCTTCGGCAAACCATTGAATAAATGAAGCAGCATATTTGACTTCACCTAAAGCTTCGGCAAGCGGCTTACCTTGCTCAATCGTCATAATACGGGCTAAATCATCCGCATGTTCTAAGGTTAATTTATGCCATGCTAACAGCAGATCTGCACGTTGTTGTGCAGTAAGTGCTTTCCAAGACTGTAAAGCTTGATATGAACTTTCAACGGCTTCGAAAGCTTCAGCTTGCCCCATATTTGGAATAGAGCCAATTTCTTCTTCTGTTGCAGGATTGCTTACCTTGATACGGTTTTGATCTTGAGCTTCAACCCAAACACCATCAATAAACGCATTTTGTTGAAATAAATCGTTATCTTGTAATCCAAGCATTTTCATCTCCTAATGCTATCTGTTCGGTGAAATAAGAATTTTTCAAATGAGGAATGAGAATGGGCTCATCCCTCATATTTAGCTCTTCACCGTAAATTATTGATGATGTTGCGCAACTAAGTTTTGGAAATAGGCAAGACCATGCTCACTAATACCTGAACGTTGTTTATCCGTCATAATTCGACCTTGCCCACGATATCCACGTGATTTCAAACCACGTTGTACACTCTCGACCAACTCTAAATCTTCTGGACGGAATACATTTCTGTACCATTCGATTAAATCTTTTTGATCTTGAGTCAGTTCTTCATTGGTGAAATAAATATCGTAATGTTGCAATGTCGTTTCAGCATCTACTGGAAACTCATAAATTACGGTCATGAAATTACTGCCCGGTGGCACATTGAACATGGTACTTGGCCAAGTCCAAAAACCGTGGAATTCAGGATCGGTAATCGATGGATCTATTTTGAATGATTTTTCCGAAGAACGTGCATAGCCATACTGTAACGTCCAGTTTTGATGCGTGGTATGCCAATATTTATCCACTTGTACCGAGTCAGCAAAACCCGGATGTGCTGGGCCACAGTGGTAACATTCAAGATAATTATCTACAATCACTTTCCAGTTTGCAGGCGTTTCTGTGACAAAACGAGCAGCCAATTTAAGATCTTTAACCACGGTACACGCTTCTGCGAGTTTAGCCGCAAAGCCCGGTAATTGATCTTCTACACAAGTTGCATTTTCATCCATATTAATGAAAACAAAGCCTGCATATTCTTCAACTTTAAGCTGTACCATGCTTGATTTTTCTTTATCGAAATTTTCCACATGATCGCAATTACGCGCCAGTGCAAGGCTACCATCTAGTTTAAATGTCCATGCATGATAAGGACACGTAATGACATTTTTAGCTTTACCGCTACCACTGAGTAACTCATGACCACGATGTGGACACACGTTATAAAATGCTCTTAAAACACCATCTTTACCACGAATAATCACGATATTTTCATCAATGACTTTACGAGTAATGTAGTCATTTGATTTTGCCAGTTCACTGCCATGTGCGACACAAATCCAGCTTTTTGCAAAAATTTCTTCTTTTTCACGTTCATATACTTGCGAAGAGGTATAAAAAACTTTTGGAAATGTCCATGCATTATCTGGATCTACACAAAAGTCTTGCGGTAATGTTTCAATTGAACTCATGTTCTTAACTCCATCCATTTTATTCATAACTTTAAAATTCCTTTGCATAATTTAAGATTTTTCAATCATTTGTTTTATGCTTTTCAACATCTCTTGATATAGCTTCTGCACTTCGGGACAATCACGCATTAAACGTAATCCACCATGCAAAACACCTTTAGCCACATGAAAACGATTTTCTATTCCTGCTTGGGTCAATTGCTCTGCAAAATATTTACCGTCATCAGATACCGGATCAAACTCTGCAACAGCAATGAAACTTTCAGGCATATCCGAAAAATCATGAGCAAGTAATGGTGCTAAACGTAAGTCATTCCATTGCGAATCATCGGGTGCATATTCACGTAAATAATATTCACAATCTGCACGGGTCAATAACGGCGCTTGTGCATGTAATGTATACGCAGGTAAATCAAAACGGGTGGTCAACATCGGATAAATCATCACCAAGCCTTTTGCCTGCTGACCCGTATGCTGTAAAGCCACAACAACTGCCGCAGCTAAATTCCCACCGGCACTATCACCTGCAATAATGATGTTGTCAGCATCAATATTCCATTGATCTGCATGTGTTCTAAGCCATGTATAGGCAAATTTACAATCATCATGCGCAGCTGGAAAATGATGTTCTGGCGCTAAACGATAATCCACACTCAGCACAGCAATGTTCAGATCTTGGCAAATGTAACTCAGTAAAAATTCATGTGAATCTAAACCACCGACCACAAAACCACCACCATGAAAATACAAGACACACGGCCAACCTTTTGCTGGCGCTTGTACAGCTTTCGGTCGATATAATCGAACCCCAACCTCATGATCCGTACTATTCAAATAATGATCTTCAATATCAATCTTGTCATCTTGTGGCAATGTATAGTGTCTACACATTGCATCATAAGCTGCTCGACTTGAATCTAGATCAGAATCTGCAGGGCTATACACACTGCTCCAGTAAACTAGACTTTGCATTTCTTCACTGAGAACATACTGTGTATTTGGGGCTGTCATGAGATTTCCCTTTTCAAACTTTCACGCGCGATGTCTACTGATTTAACAACACTGATGTCTATATGTTTATTTGTATCGTCTGATGCATCTGAATGAATGCGAGACTGCTCAAAATTTTGCTGATCAATCAGGTGTGAAGGAATTTTTGAATAATCCTCGATTAACCACTTAATTAGACCGTAAGTTTGAATCAAAATAATCACAATAAACGGTAATGCTGTCACAATCGTGGCTGTCTTCATGGTATCGAGCGGTGCTTTTGAGAAAATCATCGCAATAGGAACCAAAGTCAGCATCACACACCAAAATAGACGCGCTTTCGGTGAAGGATCTTGCCCTTCTTCTAAACCACGGGTACATGTTGCAGTCACGGCATAACCGACAGCATCCATGTGTGCAGCCAAGAATATCACCATGATGCCGAGGAAAATCCACATCATCACTTGACCCGCAGGCAACAAACCCAGTAACTGACCAATAGCAACTTCACCGCCCTGTTGGCTTAGCACTTGCGGTACATTGACTACACCATGAATAAAGTTATAAACACTAAAGCTTTCAAATACACCGAAAATAAACCAAATACCAACGCTACCGCCAATCACCATTGCCAGAATAACTTCTTTGATGGTACGACCTTTAGAAACACGAGTAACAAACAGAGCCACGCCCGGCGCATAGGAAATCCACCACAACCAATAAAATACAGTCCATTCACGGGTGAATTTTCCATCTCCCATTGGGTCTGTAAATAAACTCATATCGACAAAGTTGGTCGCCATTAAACCAAAGCTCATCAATGAATTATTTAAGATAAATTGTGTTGGGCCAAAAACCAGCACATAGACTGCAAATAAAACCACGCCTAGACAGACAGCGTGACTTAAGCGCTTCATGCCATTTTCCATACCCACATAAGAACTGAGTGCAAACACCACTGACACAGCCAAAATAATAATGACTTTTGTGGTAAAGGTATTTGGAATACCTGTCAGTAATGACAAAATATTGGTAAAGGTCACGGCGGTAAGCACTAAGGAAATCGTTAATGCACCAAACATACACAGCAAGAACAACACATCGACTAGACGCCCAACCACGCCAGTGGCTTTAAATCCAGTGACCGCTTCCATAATAGACGCTAAACTTAAGCCTTTATTTTTACGGACATGGAAGCTGTAGCATAAGGAAACCGAGGCTAAAGCATAAATTGCCCAAGCACTGACACCCGAATGGAAAAATGAATAAGCAACACTATATTTCAATGCTTCCGCAGATTCAGGGGTTAAGCTTAAACCGGGCGTTTGATAGTAGTAGGCCCAATCTAAAAAGCCCCAATACAAACTTGAAGATCCAATGCCCGATAAAATGAACATAAAAATCCAAGACAATGTACTGTATTCAGGCTTTCCTTCACCGAGTTTAATTTTTCCATACTTACTAAATGCCAAGATCATGGTAAAAATGATCGATAAAAAGGCAAATAATAAAACAGGGGTGGTAAAAATTGATGTGCTCCACAACATCAATTGGGCAGCCAACTTAATAGAGGCTTCAGAATAAATCGCTAATCCTGCGACTAAGATAAACACAAACGATAAACTGGTTACCGCAAGCACTTTATCTGTATAAATTTTTGGTTTTTGATTTTCCATATCAACAAATCCGTTTTAAATGGATATTTATTCCATGACAAATGAGTCCATCATTTTTTACTAATCAATGATGCAATCGCATCTCCAACTTCATGCGTGTTTGCAGTTCCACCAACATCCGCTGTTTTTGGACCATTCACTAAGACATGCTCAATCGCTTGCATAATGTCTTTACTTGCATCTTCAAAGGCTTGTTCACCATTGCCCAAAAACTCGAGCATCATTGCGCCTGACCAAATTGCAGCAATTGGATTGGCAATTTTTTGACCAAAAATATCGGGTGCAGAACCATGTACTGGCTCAAATAAAGATGGGAAATTACGTTCTGGATTTAAATTTGCTGAGGCTGCTAAACCGATTGTGCCTGTACATGCTGGACCTAAATCAGACAGAATGTCACCGAATAAATTAGATGCCACAACAATATCAAAACGTTCAGGTTGAAGCACAAAACGAGCGGCTAAAATATCCACATGTTGCTTATCGGCTTTGACATCAGGATATTGTTTTGCCATTTCATCCACACGCTCATCCCAATACGGCATGCTAATCGCAATCCCATTAGACTTGGTTGCTGCCGTGATTTTTTTAGCTTCACGCTTATTTGCCATTTCAAAGGCATATTTTAAAATTCGGTCTACGCCATGACGCGTAAATACAGCTTCCTGCAATACAAACTCACGATCTGTACCTTCAAAGGCTTTACCACCAATGGCTGAGTATTCGCCTTCACTGTTTTCACGAACCACAAAGAAATCAATATCACCCGGTTTTTTATCTGCCAGTGGAGATTTCACCCCCGGCATTAAACGCACAGGACGTAAATTGACATATTGATCAAAACGGCGACGGAATTGTAATAAAGACCCCCACAATGAAATATGATCAGGAACTTTATCCGGCCAACCCACAGCACCAAAGAAAATGGCATCGTATTGCTGTAAAGTTTCAAACCAGTCGTCTGGCATCATCTTGCCATGCGCTAGATAGTAGTCACAGCTTGCCCAATCAAAAGCATCTAATTGTAGTTCGATACCGTACTTTTGAGCGGCAGCCTTTACAACTTTCACACCCTCTGGTAAAACTTCTAATCCAATGCCATCACCTGCAATCGTGGCAATCTTATATACTTTAGCCATGCTATCCTTTGACCTTGTTAATGAATATCCTACTAAGTCATTAACATGATCGTTTCAGATAAAATGATCAATATTCAAACCATCAGGCTAATGGACACGGATCGTGAATAATCTACCTAACTTATCGGATTTTAAGGTTTTTTGTGTTGTAGCAAAGCGTCGAAGTTTTGTCGAATCCGCGGAAGAACTTGGATCATCTCCTGCTTATGTCAGTAAGCGAATCAATATTTTAGAAACAAATTTAAACTGTAAACTTTTTCATAGAAGTACGCGGCATGTGAGCCTCACCGAGGATGGTAAATTAATACTGGAAAAAATAACCCATATATTGGATGAATTTGATGAACTCAGTGAACTGGTCAATAATCCACAGAGTTCACCGACTGGGCATTTAGACATTGTCAGTAGTTTTGGTTTTGGTCGTAAACATATTGCGCCCATCCTGTCTAAATTACTAAACATGTATCCCAAACTCACCATTCATTTCAATACCATTGATAATACCAAGGATTTAATTCAACACAGTATTGATCTGGACATTCGAATTGGCAATGAAATTGCACCCAACATGATTGCGAAAAAATTAGCCTCAAATTTTCGTATTTTGTGTGCATCACCCAGTTATTTGCTCAAAAATGGCATTCCCGAAACAGTTGAAGACTTACAACATCATGACTGCTTAACCATCAGCGAACGCGATCAATCGTCTGTTTTACTCAAGTTAAGGCATAAAAGTGAAGATATCGTGACCCATGTTCGACCACGGTTTGTTTCCAATAATGGTGAAATCATTCATCAACTTGCCATTGATGGGCAAGGCATTATTTTACGTTCTATCTGGGATGTTGCAGAGGAATTACTTTCAGGTCAATTGCAACACATTTTGCCTGAATATTGGCAAGATGCTGATATTTGGGCTGTTTATCCATCACGGTTAAAAACATCATCCAAACTGCAAACCTGCATTTTATTTATTCAACATGAATTATCGAATCGACTCCAATCGATTCAAAACTTAAATCGGGGTGAATTAATTTCACCTGTAGACAACATTCGCCCTCACACTGAAAAAGTTTTTTTATAACTGACAAAGTTTTATAGCATAAAAAAATCGCCCATTAAATATGGGCGATTTTTTAACTGAAATAATAATAGAATTCGTTCACAAGTCATTTTTCGATCAATACAAGTAGTTCATAAAGCCAAAATTAAAAAACAAATTCTAAGAAATATTGGATTCATGAGTGTGGCATGGATGCCACATGTTTCCCATCACGACAAGGATGTCGTGTATGGGAAACAAAAGGTTTTTGTTTACTTTTGACCTTTCAAAAGTAAAGCTAATGCCTACGAAAAGGTATAAAAACTAAATCCATTAAATGAGGCAGTGCTGATTTTAAAGAGCAGAATATTGAACATTTTTTGATTTATTCAAGTTATCCAATTTTAAAAATAATAACCTAAAGACAAGTAGAACAACTGATTCCAATGATTACTATCACCCTGTGCTAAACCATTACCACTACCACCTGTCATTGGATCATTCTTACTCCAAATATATTCACCCTGCACACCAATCGCTTTATAATTAAAATAAACACCCGCCATCAAACGCTCGGAATCCTTAAAGCCAGATTCCTCTTTTAAAAATTGACTATAGGAAATATAAGGTTTGATATTTTCAAGTTTAAAGATCGGCTTTTCCACCGCATAACTGAATTCATTCACCACAAATTTGGCCTTGTTTGCCACTTGGTATGGAAAATCAAATGCCCCGATAGTTGAATACTGAGGATGTAGATCATCCGCATTTTTGATATCTTGCGCACCTGCAACAAATAACCATTGCCACGCATTCAACTCGGTTAATGCAAACACATTCCAAGCATCGCGAGTACCATCGAGATGTGTTCTTTTATTTTCTAAATCGGAATGCCAATACGACGCACCAATTTCAGTTTTCAAAGCATAGTCTTTATTTAAATCAATTTTTTTGGAAGCGCGTCCAATCCACATATTTTTTTCTTCAATATCGGTTCCTTCATTTAAGTCATCGGCTTGCACAAAGTTACCAGAATATCGACTTGAATCTTTTGAAGAACCTTTATAATTACCACCATCTCTTGGGTAAAACCCGAGTGCTAAATGATAATCTTCATTTTTAAATCGATATTTCACACCTAAATTTAGAATATCTTCTAAGCCTACAGTGTTCAAAATCGTTTCATAATAACTATTACCCCATAAGCGAGCATAGCCAAAATCGACAAATTGCAAGCCAGCCGTTACGCGCTGCTCCTCATTAAATTTGTAGCCTGCCCAAGCATCTTTTAAAAATACGGCATCGCATAACGAATCATATTGATAACATCTGGTGTCAATTGAAGCGATCCAATCTGGGTTTTCATAACTTAGAACCAGTTTAATATCTGAAAGTTTCCAATCATCATTCTTGGTTCCTTGTAGAGCTTGATCGGCATAATCTTTATGTAAAAAACGGCTACGCACAGCCCCTGACACTTTGAACTGCCCTTCTTCAGTGGCAATATCGCCCCAAGCCAAATTTCCTGCAAAACTGCTAGAACTAAAAAGTAGTGAAACCAGTCCTATTGAAAGTAACGACTTTTTCATTTGCATCATCCTTGATAAAGATAGTCAAAATGAAGAAAAGCGCTTATTTAATCAATCATATAAATAGGAGTTGAAACTTTACGAAGTGTGTTTAATCTTTTGACTATTACAGGTGAATAAAACCCTAATCCGCCCTCAATAAATCAATAATAATCATTGTGATATTACTGATTTTATATAAGATTTAAGCCATAAACACGCTAAAATTAGCGTAATTTACACAGCATGATTGTTGAATATTTTTGTACCATTCATGCAATTATTCTGCATATTCTGCAAAATAAAACTCAAAAATCAGTCATAAAAAAACTCGCACAAGGCGAGTTTTTTTAAAGCAAGAATTCAGATTTGAATTACAAGCTGTAGTACATATCAAATTCAACTGGGTGAGTTGTCGTGTTTAAACGACGAACTTCTTCAGTTTTAACTTCGATATACGCATCAAGCATATCTTTAGTGAACACGCCACCTTTTAATAGGTAGTCATGGTCAGCTTCAAGAGCTTCAAGCGCCATATCTAAGCTGTGTGCAACTGTCGGGATTTTCGCTTCTTCTTCAGGAGGAAGATCATACAAGTTTTTGTCAGCAGCTTCACCTGGATGGATCTTGTTTTGAATACCATCAAGACCAGCCATCAACAATGCCGCGAAACCTAAGTACGGGTTCATCATTGGATCTGGGAAACGCGCTTCAATACGTTTGCCTTTAGGGCTAGAAACGTAAGGAATACGAATAGACGCTGAACGGTTACGAGCCGAATATGCAAGCATAATTGGTGCTTCGTAATGTGGCACTAAACGCTTGTACGAGTTAGTAGATGGGTTGGTAATTGCATTTAACGAGCGAGCATGCTTAATCACACCACCAATGAAGTACAACGCCATTTCTGAAAGGCCTGCATATTCATCACCAGCAAACAAGTTCTTGCCATCTTTAGAGATAGACATATGAACGTGCATACCTGAACCATTATCGCCAACCATTGGTTTAGGCATAAAAGTCGCAGTTTTTGCATACTGGTGCGCAACGTTCCAAACAGCATATTTAAACTGTTGTACTTCGTCCGCTTTACGAACCATCGTGTTGAAGCTCACACCAATTTCTAATTGGCAAGATGCAACTTCATGGTGATGTACTTCTACACGACCAGGGCCCATGATGTCTTCGATTTTTGCACACATTTCTGCACGCATATCATGTGAAGAATCCACTGGTGGAACTGGGAAGTAACCGCCTTTAACACGTGGACGGTGACCAGAGTTACCGCCTTCGTAGTCTTTGTTTGTTGACCAAGCTGCTTCTTCTGCGATTAATGTATGGCGCGCGCCAGACATATCGATTTCCCATTTCACTTCGTCAAAAACGAAGAATTCTGGTTCAGGACCGAAGAATGCAGTATCACCAATGCCTGTTGATTTTAAGTATTCTTCTGCACGGCGAGCGATTGAGCGTGGATCACGTTCATAACCTTGACCAGTAGATGGCTCGATTACATCACAAGTTACAACAACTGTCGCTTCAGCAAAGAACGGGTCAAGGAAGCATGTTTCAGCATCTGGACGTAAAATCATGTCCGACGCTTCAATACCTTTCCAACCTGTGATTGAAGAACCATCAAACATTTTACCGTCTTCAAATGTATCTTCGTCAATCGTATCTGACGGGTAAGTTACGTGTTGCTCTTTACCCTTAGTATCAGTAAAGCGAAAATCGACCCATTTTGCGCCACTTTCTTGGATGAGTTGAAGGACCTTGTTCGCCATGCTCATTTTGCTCCGATGATTTTTTGTTGCACCTGCTAAGTGCGTGTTAGTAGTTGGTATCTATTAAGCAATTCTCATACCAACTTTAAAAAACAAAGATAAAATATTGAATTCCTTATCAGAATAGAAGATTTAACGGCTTTGCTTTGAGGCTATTATACTGTGTGAAAATGTAAATGCACCATATTCAAACACTCTTCATTACTTTTGATTAAAAAGTTTCTTTCCGTGTATCAAAATAGTGCAAATTTATTTTTAAAGCTTGTAAAAGATCCATTTTTCGAGCTGTTTGAGTTAAAAATAATCTCTTTATTTCAAAATGAATCCTTAAAATTTATATTTACGCCATGTCGATGATTTAATTGCTGAATATTTCAGCCCTTTAATACGAACTGATGAAAATAAATTTAATTTTATCACATGATTATCTTGTTATTATTGCGATATTCCATGCTTTTCCATTTGAGCTGCAAATATTTCACCCGATTAAAAAAACCCAGCCCTGTGCGCTATTTTGGTGACAAAAATGCTAGAGCCTCTTCGATGAACTCCGATAAAACCGATCTGTAACAATTTAAATTTCAACACTATACTTACTGATAGAGAGTCTATTACTTAAAGTAAAAATAATTTACCCGCTTAATTCCCTTTTAAATCGGAATAAAGCCCTTATATCCTTTAGGTCATTTTAGATTTTAACAATCTCAATGCTTGAAATTGATTCAGCATAACATGCGAATAAATCAGCTTATTTCTCTGCTGAGATCCCTCTAAAATCATTATCATGGAAATAGTTCAGCCGAAAATGCTTATTTTTTGCTATGATTATTCACACTCCATTTTTTACTTATTTTAGCGCCCCTCATTTATATCAGGTCAGCCATTAAAAAATAGGCACAATGTGAGTATTCTTGGACTATTCGAGCACAGACACGTGCGTAAATTTCAACAGGTTAGCTCATGCTTTTAATGATCGACAACTATGACTCTTTTACCTATAACATCGTCCAATATTTTGGCGAGTTAAATCAGGAAGTAAAAGTCGTCCGTAATGATGCCGTGACCTTGGAAGATATTGAGCGATGGCAACCAAAGTACCTCGTGATTGGTCCTGGTCCTTGCTCCCCTTCTGAAGCAGGTATTTCCATTCCTGCTATTCAGCATTTTGCAGGGAAAATTCCATTACTGGGTGTATGTTTAGGTCATCAAGCGATTGGTCAAGCCTTTGGCGGTGACATTGTTCGCGCAAAAACCGTCATGCACGGTCGTTTGTCTGACATGTATCACAGTAACAAAGGTATTTTTAGCAATCTGCCTTCTCCATTTTCTGCAACGCGCTATCACTCCTTGGTGATTGATCAAGCGACTTTGCCAGAATGTTTAGAAGTCACCTGCTGGACCAATGAAGCCAATGGCACGATGGAAGAAATCATGGGTGTAAAACATAAGACATTGCCTGTAGAAGGCGTGCAGTTTCATCCTGAATCAATTTTGAGCCAACATGGTCATCAAATCTTCCAAAACTTCTTAGAAATTTATGCATAGTGAACACAATGAATATTCAACAAGCTTTAAATAATATTACGAAGCAAATTCATCTGACTCAGCCACAAATGGAAGATGTGATGCGAGCAATCATGTCAGGTGAAGCAACTGATGCACAAATTGGTGCACTGATGATGGGCTTACGTCTCAAAGGCGAAAGTATTGATGAAATTACTGCCGCTGCACGTATTATGCGTGAATTTGCCATTAAAATTGATGTCAGCGATATTCCCTATTTAGTCGATATTGTGGGTACAGGTGGCGACGGTCAAAACCTATTTAATGTCTCAACAGCAGCCAGTTTTGTGATTGCAGCGGCTGGCGCAACCATTGCCAAGCATGGTAACCGCGGTGTATCAACTAAATCAGGTTCATCTGACCTATTAGAAAAGGCCGGTATTAATCTTGATTTAAATATGCAGCAAACTGAACGCTGTATTCGTGAAATGGGGGTCGGTTTCTTATTTGCACCGAACCATCATAAAGCCATGAAATATGCCGTTGGCCCACGTCGTGAATTAGGTATTCGCAGTATTTTCAATTTACTTGGCCCGCTTACGAATCCGGCTGGAGTAAAACGCTTTGTGATTGGTGTGTTCTCAAATGAACTTTGCCGCCCAATTGCTGAAGTGATGAAACAACTTGGTGCTGAACATGTCATGGTGGTTCACTCTAAAGATGGACTAGATGAAATCAGTCTTGCATCGTCAACCTATGTTGCCGAACTTAAAAATGGTGAAATCACGGAATGGATCATTACACCAGAAGAAGTTGATATTGAATCACAAACTTTGACTGGTTTAATTGTCGATGGTTCGGCTGAAAGCTTAGCTTTAATTAAAGATGCTTTAGGTAAAAATAAATCAGCCATTGGTGAAAAAGCAGCAAATATGCTGGCGCTGAATGCTGGTGCAGGAATCTACGTTTCTGGTCTAACCAATGACTATAAACAAGGTGTGGCTTTAGCCCATGATATTATTTATGGCGGACAAGCTTTAGAAAAAATGAGCGTTTTGTCTGAATTCACCAAAACACTCAAAGAATATGAAGCTTAAACAGATACAGGAATAATAGTCATGGTAGATATCGCAAATACAATTTTAGGTAAAATTGTTGACCGTAAATACGAAGAGTTTGCTGCCCGTTTAAAACAACGTAGCTTAAAAGATGTCGAAGAGCTGGCAAAGGCTGCGACACCTGTACGTGGTTTTGCCAATGCTTTAAATGCTAAACGCCCCGCGGTGATTGCAGAAATTAAAAAAGCATCGCCTTCTAAAGGGATTATTCGTGAAAACTTTAATCCTGCTGAAATTGCACAGCAATATGAACAGGCAGGTGCAGCCTGTTTATCTGTTCTGACTGATGTAGATTTTTTCCAAGGTGCGGATGAAAACATTGCCATTGCCCGTCAACATTGCGCCCTTCCTGCACTGCGTAAAGACTTTTTAATTGATCCTTATGGCGTAATTGAAGCACGTGCATTGCATGCAGACTGTGTGCTTTTAATTGTGGCCAGCCTTTCGGATCAACAACTTGAAGAAATGTCGAAAACGGCATTTGAACACAATTTAGATGTACTGGTTGAAGTACATGATGAAGCTGAACTTGAACGTGCCATGAGACTTTCAGAGCGCTGTTTATTGGGTGTGAATAACCGTAATTTAAAAACCTTTGAAGTCGATTTAAATATATCGCTGCGTTTGAAAAAATTACTGGAGCCTTCACGTCTTTTAATCACTGAAAGCGGTATTGCAACACCAGAAGATGTTCGCCTGATGCAGGAAAATGATATTCATGCTTTCCTTGTTGGTGAAAGCTTTATGAAACAGCCCCGTCCAGATCATGCATTTACTGCATTATTTGGTCAGCCACAAACCGTATAAAAGTTATAGATGTTATGAGTAAACATGATTCTTCGCTTTCTAAAGATCAGTTTAATCTACTGAAAGCCTTTAAAAAACAAATTACCCATCCTCATTCAAGTGCGATTGCTAAGCAAGCTGAAGTGAAAGCTCAGGTTGTGCAAGAAGAACCGGATGATTTCGCTTTGTTCCAGAAATCGATGCAAGGTGTCCAGAAAATGGATAGCAGTAATATTGCACCGATTGAAAAGAACAAAAAGAAAAAACTGGATAGCCAAACTTTAGCAAAACGTGCGGCTGCAACTGGCCCGATGGACATGGATCATGCCGAGCTTTCGGATACGCAAGCCATGCTCAATCCTGTTGCCAGTCAAGCAACCTTAAACTATCGTATTGCTACCTTGCAGCACAAAGTCTTTGAAGATTTAAAAGCAGGTAATTTACGTTGGTTTGAAGCAGTTGACCTACATGGTTGTACTGTAGAAGAAGCACGTTTTGCGGTGTTACAAATTATTCAAATGGCAAAAGATGAAAATCAAAATGTCATTAAAATTGTGCATGGCAAAGGGCCAGAAGCCATTTTAAAAACCTATGTGAATGGCTGGCTGCGTCAACATCGTGAGGTTTTAGCCTTTGTCAGTGCCCCAGAGAAACAAGGTGGCACAGGTGCAGTTTTAGTTTTACTCAAACGTGCAGAAAAAAATCCAAAATTTAAATAGTCATTGGTTTTTTTCACCAAAACAGGGCATTGTAGCGGTTTTCTGCTACAATGCCGTCCTTGTTCAATCAGTGTAAGTGAACACGTTTTATGTCTATGCAGCAATCCTACGCAAATATTTTAACTGCCGTTGGCGAGGACCTGAATCGTCCTGGTCTAAAAGATACGCCAATGCGTGCTGCTAAAGCTTTTTCGTATTTGACGTCTGGTTATAGCAAATCTTTGGAAGAAGTGACCAACAATGCGGTCTTCCCTTCTGATAACTATGAAATGGTTTTAGTTAAAAATATTGAATTCTATTCGCTTTGTGAACATCACTTATTGCCTTTCCATGGGCGAGTGCATATCGCCTATTTACCTGAGGGTAATGTTTTAGGCTTATCAAAGTTTGCACGTATTACCGAAATGTTTGCACGTCGCTTACAAATTCAGGAACAACTTACTCAGCAAATTGCAGAAGCAGTGGCTGAAGTGACTAAAGCACGTGGTGTTGCTGTTGTGATTGACTCAGCACATATGTGTATGATGATGCGTGGTGTCAGCAAGCAGGAATCTACTACCCGTACTGTGTCTTTTGTGGGTGAATTTAAAACCGATAAAGATGCACGTAGAGAATTTCTACAAGCCGTGCCTGAAGCATATTAAATTCTAAAACATAATAAAAAAGCTCTGACAAATTCAGAGCTTTTTTATGCTTCGACATTTAAGGCTAGACATTTTAAAATTGATTTTAAATGCATGACATTTAATAGAGACAGTATAATTATAAATACTCAAGGTGAATTTTATGAGCAACAAAAACAATAGCCCCCACCCCATTCTTATTATTGGAGCAGGTATTGCGGGATTGGCTTGTGCAAAAAAACTGCATGAAGCTGGAGAAAATGTTGTTGTTTTAGAAGCTCGAAAAAGAATTGGTGGTCGTATTCACTCTGTAAAAAAGGGTTCATATACCTTTGATTTAGGTGCATCTTGGATACACGGTATTGAAAATAATCCAATATGGGAAATCACGCAAAAAGCAAAGATATCAACCACTGTCTTTAATTACATGGACTCAAGATATTATCATCAAGATGGGCAAGTATTTTCAAATCTAGAAAAACAAGAATTAGAAGACTATATCGAAAAAGTAAATCAACTTTTGAGTACATCGCAGCATCATTCTGCATTTGACGCCATAAATGAAATTATCGCTACGCTTGAATATTCTGGCACTGTATTTTCTAATAACCAACTCAAAAGCTTATTGTTCAGTTTTTTTGAACGACTCGCGAATGATCCATTTGCTACAGATCTGCCCCAACTTTCAACACATTATGAAAAATATGAAGGATATTTTGAAGGTGATGAGGTGATATTCCCTGAGGGATATCATCAAGTTATCGAAAGTATTGCGGAAAATATCGATATCCAAACGGACATTGAAATCCTCAAAATTAATCTAAAAGACAATCATGTCGAACTGATAGATCAGCACAATAAATGCTATCTTGGCTCACGTGTGATTGTTGCAGTCCCTTTAGGTATATTGAAAAAAAATAAAATTTCTTTTTCACCCCCACTTCCTGCTGATTATATTCATTCTATCCGCAATATCGGATTTGGTTCTTTTAATAAGGTTTTCCTTGAATTTACAGAACCCTTACCATTTACGCTTCATCAGGCATCAGAAAGTATCAGTGATTTTTACTGGCACGATGGACATTGGTTTAATATCTTAAATCTCACGAAAATTTATCATAAACCCATATATCTGATGCTATTCGGTGGTACACAATCAGAATATATAGACCATGCAACGGACGATGATGTATGGAATTTTATTTATACAGGTTTAAATCAAACATTCTCTAATATTCCCAAAACAACCAAAAATATAATCATTACACGGTGGGGAGCAGATCAACAAAGCTATGGTTCTTTCAGCTTTCCGACGCCTTTACATTCACCTCAGCTTGTAGAAACCTTAAAGCAACCCATTGAGAATCGTCTTTTCTTTATTGGAGAGCATTGCAGTTCTAAATATACAGGCACTGTTCATGGCGCTTATTTAAGTGGGCAAGAAGCCAGTGATAAAATTATGGGACACCACAACGCATCATAAATGCTGAATGTTATTGATGCCTAAGCTCTGATATTTATATGCTTAGACATCATTACCATCAGAAAAAACTTACATAAGCCAAACCAACTTTCGTCCAATCTTTATGACCCTGTTGCTGATATTCCCAGTTCACTCTGAATGAATGCTGCGGATTCAACGAATATTGCAACATGCTGTTGAAACGTGTATTCCATTGATGTGAGTCTTCCCAATACGGCAACTCCAGCTGAAACAAGCTATTGATTTTATCCGTCCATAAATTTTGGCAACCCACGGTTGGGCCTAAACCTACACGCCAACCTTGATCCAAAGCCTTCCCCATCTGAACCGTCGTTTGCAATTCTGCGAAACACAAATGCTTGCGCTGATCATCTGCAAGGGTATAACCGGACTGCCCTTTTACACTAAATACACCGTGTTGATCATGCTCACTAAAATGCCCATTGCTTAACGCCTCTTGTTGCCAAGCAATATTAAATCCCCACGTTATTGGCGTCTTAAATGGTGTCATTGGATTATACGAATTCACGGCAAGTAAATCTAAATGTTCAAGCTTTAATTCATCATCACGCCATTGCGCTGTGCCATCTAAAAATAAAAGTTGTGTCCCTGTTCTAAAACCACCTTGTGGATCTTTTAAATCATGATAAGCCTGACGGTGTCCAATCTCGACGAATTTTTCACCTTGAACTTCACCAACATTGACTGAAAAATTACGTGCATCATGTGCCTGTGTCGGATCTACTTTTGGCGGTATCGGTTCTTGGCGTTGTTTTTCTAATTCAATTTGACTACGTAAACTCAATAACTGGCGCAATCGCGGTTGGGCAAAACTCGGCTCAACTTTACGCCCTGTAAATTGCAAGTATAAATCGTCATACGCCATTTCTAGAATTTTAGCTTGCTCTAAAGCTGGATACTTTTCCAAAACCGCTGGCATGTCTTTCATTTCAGAAAAAGCAACTTCATGTGCTACTTGAGCAAGGGTCTTACCATGCTGTCTTGCTTGTGATAATAACTGTGTTTCTAAAGCAGGACGATAAACAATCTCTTTGACCAAATTTTGCTGTTCAATGGCTTTAATGGTTTCAATCGGTATTGCCGCAACCTTAAAACGATCAGACAAATTAAGTTCTGGACGAACCAAATCAATTAAACCCAGTAAGCGATAAGCACAGTTATCACTGACAAAATAATAAGGAAAACTGACATGTTTCATTTCCCAAATATGCTCAACTAAAAACCGAGTTTCTTTCGGGCTTAAGTTTAATTCATACTCCCATAAATCGCGGCTTTCCAAATCACCATATTCTTTCACTTTACGGTAATACGGCATGAGGGAATATTCACCAGGATACTGCCCCGTTAAGCCATTCCAAGCAAAAGACCAGCCCTCATCCGCTAGTTACCGTTGCGGCATAATTCACGGCATAAGACACTAAATTAAGTTGTTTTTGATCTTTAGGATCTAGGCGTAATAAAGTATGCCCAAACATCGAACTGGGATTGCCCATAAAGTCGGTCGCATAGATGAGCGTGGCTTTATAAGGTTTAATTTGCCCCATCCAATCATCTAATTCTGGGCAAACAACTGTAGGTAAGTCTTGTTGTTGAATATTTAGCTTTTGCATTAACCAATGACTACGCGCAGGAAAGCGACAACGTACTGATTGATTCGGTTCAGCCGATTGAAATAATGCTTGGATATTGGCTTGTAACTCTTGTTTGAGCTGTTTTTGACCTTCAGATGCAAGGAAATAACCTGAATAAGCAACGTCGCTTTGACCTTTTTCATTGGCATACATTAACCTTTGCCAAGTGATGTCATGCTGTAATTTTTGCTGTTCGGCTTGATCTAAATAAGGTTGAACAATTTGAGAAGTCGTTGCTGAATAAGCAACAGTCGAAGAAGTTAAAGCAAACAATAACGCGATGGATTTCATTCAAATCTTTTATTTATGATTTATTTAATAAGAAAAACCCCGTCTAAGTGACAGGGTTTGGTATGCAACAATTATACGTATGCTTTAAGTACATCGTCTTTTGCCATTACCGCTTGTAAAGAAGCCAGAACGCGTAAAGAGTCTTGATTTTCTGCTGAATAAATTTCAGAGAAGTTTTGTTTAGAAACAGCGAAGAAACGTGCTTTGTCTTGTGATTTAATATTAAGAAGTTCAGCCAGTACATTTAAGCTTTCACCCTGACCTACTGCCATGTCACGCGCTAAAGATTCAGCATTTTCATTGGTAAATGTCACCGCTTGCGCAGTTACTGTACCTGTACCACTACAGCCTAATGTACCAAAAGTGATACCGAATAATTGGTTTGCAAATAGACCATTGGTTGTTGCAGCAAGAATTTTAGGTACTTTACCCGATTGACCTGCCCAAACTTGCGAACCAAAACCACAACCAACATCTTGATCTGCAAATGCAGCGCTGGAACCGAGTGCGACAACTGCAACTAAAGCTAATTTTTTCAACATGGTTATTTCTCCAGAAATTATTATCCGAGTATTTTTAATTATTTCCAATTGCGTAATTTTTATTACACCTTTGTAAGATAGCCATATCTTTCTCATAACGCAAAACAATTTACACTAAAGTTAGTGATTACTTATTAAGCATTTAAAATTCATCATTTTTTAACGTCCAACCACCTTCTGTGCTGCGTTTTCCCAATATTTTTAACACTAAAACCAGACTTAAAAGCAACAATAAATACCATGAGCCTAACTTGCCCCAGCCCACCATATGCCATGCATCGACCTGACTCGGATACAGCCAAATTTTATAAAAAGTACTGATATTTTCAGCAATCCAAATCATAAATGCCAAAATCATCAACACGGGTAACATTGGAAGTTTGATCTGATGCTGTTGTAATTGAAAGTGAATTTTAGTTTTCCAAAAAATGATGATGCTCCATGTGAACAGCAACAATCGGATATCAGCAACAAAAAACTTACTCATAAAATTAATATAAGAAAGCACTGCCAAGCAGATCATATTGAAAAAACTCGGAAGCTTTTCAAATGACACCTGATATAACCTTAATGAACGCGCAAAAAAACTGCCGACTGCCGAATACATAAATCCTGCAAATAAGGGCACAGTCAAAATTTTTAAAATGGCGGGTTGTGGATACTGCCATGAAGCAATCTGCGGGTGAGTCAAGAAAATTTCCATGACCATGGCCATAATATGAAACAAAGCAATCACTTTCGCTTCTGCCCAAGATTCCAACTTCAAATACAATAAGCAAACTTGAATGATTAAGGCATAAAACAATAAGTAGTCATAACGAAAAAAGCCATAAAACTCTTGGCTGCCCATGGATGCAGTGAATGCAAAGGCAATAAGAAGCAAAATCCCAAATAAGGCAGCCGAAGCTGCCTTAAATGAGAACTCAAAACATGATTTAAAAAGACTGATCAAGGTTGAATCCTAAAAACTGAGTTGACTCATATGTCGTTAAAGATATTTGGCGCTATATTCATGCACCGTATCAATAAATACTTTAGGATTTGCAGGATCGACCCACTGGGTAATACCATGACCTAAGTTGGCAATATAACCCGTTTTTTCACCACCGGCATAAGCATCATCCAGCATGGCTTTCGTCGCTTTTTCAATGGATGCTGGCGTGCCATATAAAGTGGCTGGATCTAAGTTACCTTGTAAAGCTGCACGACCATTTACCGTTTGACGCGCCACATTCAGCGGTGTAGTCCAGTCTAAACCTAAGGCATCTGCACCGATTGCCACCATTGGCTCTAGCCACTGACCACCACCTTTGGTAAATAAAATCACGGGAACTTTGCGACCTTCACTTTCACGTTTTAAACCTGCAACAATTTTTTGCATATAGTTGAGTGAAAATTCAATATATTCACGGTGTGCCAAAGCGCCACCCCAACTGTCAAAAATTTGTACCGCTTGTGCGCCAGCATCAATTTGCGCATTTAAATAATCAATCACCGCAATCGCCAATCGATCAAGCAAAGCATGTAACACTTCAGGTTGCGCATACATCATATGTTTGGTGTAACGGAAATCCTTACTTGAACCCCCTTCAACCATATAGGTCGCAAGTGTCCACGGACTGCCTGAAAAACCAATCAGCGGCACTTGTCCACCCAATGCCGAACGAATCGTGGTTACCGCATTCATGACATAATCAAGATCCGATTTGGCATTAAAATTCGGTAAATTTGCCACATCTTGTTCTGTACGAATGGTTTTGTGGAATTTCGGCCCTTCACCTGCTTCAAAATATAATCCCAAGCCCAATGCATCAGGCACAGTCAAAATATCTGAAAATAAAATAGCAGCGTCCAAGTCATAACGACGCAAAGGTTGTAAAGTCACTTCACATGCAAAGTCATTATTTTTACATAAGGAAAGAAAATCACCTGCTTTGGCACGTGTTTCACGATATTCAGGCAAATAACGCCCGGCTTGACGCATCATCCAAACTGGTGTGGTATCTACTGGCTCACGTAATAAAGCACGTAGAAAACGATCATTTTTTAGAACCGTCATTGCTTTCCCATCTCATTTTTAATCTTCGAACCATCATAACAAAAAGGTCGAAAATTTAATAACTTCTAAGCGATCTAAAAACCCATCAGGTTAAATGTAAAATAATTTTTAAACAAAAGAACTACTGCATCTCCTCATTTTTTCTGCAATACTTGCGTAGTTATATCAAATTGTTAATGAATAATTCTTAAGGTTAAATTACATGTTCGTTCGCACATTACTCGCTATGAGTTTAAGTTGTATTATTGCGGGTACAGCATTTGCCGCACCTATTGCTGAACAACCATTAAATCCTAAAAAGTTTGCTGATACTGCGGTTCAAGATCCGATTGATCCTCTTGCGACCAATGCAGCATCAAGCGCTCAAAGCACAACTGAAACCAAGATTACACAACAAGAACAACAAGACTTAAATAAGGCTTCAAAAACCTTACAAGATCTTGAAAAATCTGAAGATGATACAGCTGCTATCGGTACGGCGCCAACCACCAGTACAGCATCAACTACGAGTACAGCGGCTACACCAAGTGTTGCAGCGACCAAAGTATCTTGGACACTTGATGGTCTAAACAATGCCAGCTGGTATGAAAATATTGGTAAAGGTCAATTCCCTGTTTATGCACGTGCCCATGTCATGCTGAACAATGCGCATGCTTCACCCGGCGCTATTGATGGTTCAAGTGGTAAAAACACCCTTAAAGCCATTGCTTCATTTCAACAAATGAACGGCTTAAAACCAACGGGCACGTTAACGCAAGAAACGTGGAATACCTTGCTTGCTAAACAAGGATCTAAGCCTGCTTTTGTAGAATACACCATTACCGAGGCTGATCTTAAAGGCCCGTATGTTGCGTCTATTCCTCATGATTATGCGTTACAGTCAAAAATGAAAGGGCTGTATTACACACGTGTAACAGAAATGCTCGGTGAAAAGTTCCATATGGATGAAGACTTTTTGAAAAAGTTAAATCCAAAAGCAACGTTCAACAAAGCGGGTGAAAAAATTATTGTTGCCAACATCCGTAACGAAGTGCCTGAAGATATTCACCTCATCGTTGCGCATAAAGGTGCTAAACAACTGTATTTGTTTAACAGCCGTAATCAAATGATTGGTTCGTTCCCTGCGACCATTGGTAGCTCAGATACACCATCACCAACAGGTACATATAAAGTCACTGGTGTCGCACCAAATCCTTGGTATGGCTATTCACCAAGTAACTTTGTGCAAGGTAAAAACAATAAACCACTGTCTTTACCACCTGGTCCAAATGGTCCTGTAGGGAATATCTGGATTGGTTTAAGTAAAAAATCCTTTGGTATTCACGGTACACCAAATCCATCTGCGATTTCTAAAACAGCATCGCATGGTTGTATTCGTTTAACCAACTGGGACGCGAATGATTTAGGCAAAAAAGTTAAATCTGGCGTTACAGTTAAATTCTTAGAGTGATCATTTCACCATAAGCATACCAAGGTGCTTCTGCTTTCGTAGCGGAACACCTTTTTTATATTTACTTTTAGTTTTCATTTAAAAATTAAAACCATCAAATGGCTTCTTATAAAAATAACCTTTGATCATAAATGATAATAAACAATTCAGGTATTCTGCCCTATGCACTCTCTACTCAAGCCTTATTGGCCTTTTCTTGTTGCCACCATGCTATTGGGTTCATTCAACTCATTAACACATGCTGAACTAGAACAAGAAATCACTCAAGTCATCTATATTGATGCATTCGTAGATGACTCAGATCATTCAATCTATCCTGAAAATTGGTCAGATAACAAAAAAATTGGTGATAAAAACTATGATCCACATCAAGATAGTTCTCAATATTATTTAAGTAATCCGCGGCGTTTCGTCATTAATAATAAGCAGGAAATCTATTATTACCCGCTATCTAAAGGTAAAAACCCCGTTCTGTTTTATCACTTAAGGAATCATCAAGCCGATTTTGCCCTTGCTCAATCTTATGGCACAGCACGTCAAACCATCCGATTATCCCCTCAACTACCACACAAATTAAAAGATCATCAACTTTTTAGCATTCAACCTCATGGCAAAAATTTAGTGCTCATTTTTCGTAGTCGCTATTTTCTAACCCCAGCAGAAATGAAACGTAATATTTCATTGGATAAAGCTTTTTCTCCTTACTTTTACCGAAATAGTTATGAACTGGTCGAAGTAAATACACAGGGAAATATTCTATACCGTAGCCAATTTACTGCGCCAAATCCTGAAAATGGTATGGGTTTTGGCCCCAAAATGAGTGAAAAGACTGGCGAGTATGAAAATGATGTCCTCGAATACACCACCAAGACGCCGGGGGTCTATCAGACAGCAAAGCCTTACGACATTGAATATCGTTATGAATACAGTCATGGAAAACTCAGCAAACATACAGAAAAACGCCTACTGACCGTCAGTGAAAGAGCCTTTTTACGTGATCCAAAAATTGGGGTAAATGCAGAAAATATGGCAGATGAATATCAGGCTGCAAACAAAAATAAAGCGCCAGAAGCAAGCAGTTGTCTAGATGATTATTGGGTCTTTCATGATAAAGCCGCACCTAAAGGCATGAGCTGGGGAAATCTATGGCTACAACGCCAATCATTCTTACACCAAACATTTTTAAAAGACTATGAAAGTGGCAAAGCTTATTCATGGGCACAATTCCGTTTACGCTATTGTGATTTAAAATAGTCATCGCAGTCGAATTATCTTAAATTTGCAACGCTGTATTGCTCATTCACCATTTTTAACCCGAATTTAAAACGCTAAAATAGGCTCAAGTTAAAAATATTAAAGGAACAAGATCATGAATGCTTTTGTCCATCACAGTGAAAATCGTGGTCATGTTAAAGCGGGTTGGTTAGAGACCAAACATAGTTTTTCTTTTGGCAGTTGGTATGATCCGAAATATATGGGCGTCAGTGTACTACGCGTGATTAATGATGACACTATTGCAGCACATAATGGTTTTGGTACGCACGCCCATGACAATATGGAAATTTTGACCTGTGTGCTTGAAGGTACTATTTCACACCGTGACAGCATGGGAAATGAAGGTCATATTTCTGCAGGCGAATGGCAGTTAATGAGTGCTGGTACAGGTGTACAGCATAGTGAAATTAACAACAGTGATAGCCCTGTACATTTGTTGCAAATTTGGATTCATCCAGATATTCGTAATGCTGAGCCCAGCTATCAACAAATCAAATGTGATCCACGTGAACAGCCCAATCAATGGCACTTGATTGTTGGACCAAATGACAATGCTCCGATGCACATTCGTCAGCAAGCAGAAGTTAAAACGGCAGTCTTGGAAAAAGATCAAATACTTGCTGTTGAAGCGAGCCAGAAAATCAATTATGTCCATGTCATTTCAGGTTCAATCAACATTGCTGAATATACACTACATGCAGGCGATGCCATTACCTTTACTGATGCTAGCCAAATAGAGGCTTTAGAAGACAGCCAAATTATTTGGTTTGATCTTCCTGAAGCCTAAAACTGTAAATAAAAAAGCCTTATCTATGCATAAGGCTTTTTTATTTCATAAATGGATGAAGAATCTTAATTATAGCAATGAAGTCTACTTATTTTATCCTTTAGGAAAATACTTAACTCACTCGCTATCTTTCATCTGCTCTGTGAGCCATTCAATAAAAGCATCAATTTTAGGCCACTGACGATCTTTTAATGAGGCGATATAGTAATGCTGATCACAGCGCAAATACATCTCTTGAAATGGCATCACCAGCTCTCCATTTTCGATGTCCTTTTGTACCAATCTTTTTCTGCCCATGGTAATGCCTAAATTATTTTTGGCCGCAATTAATGCAAGATCAGAGCGATCAAAACTAATCCCCAATGACGTATCAAGATCGACCTTAAAATGTGTCGCCCAACTGTTCCATTCATCCGTTCCCGTGCCATTACTCCATGCTTGGCAATCATGTAGCAAGGTACAATGCTTTAGATTTTCAACCGCCCCCATTAAGTTAAACTTGGCTGCATATTCGGGACTACATACTGGAATAATGTGTTCATCCATCAAATATTGATAATTCAATTGAAATGAAGGCTGATCGTCAAAATAGAGCGCTAAATCAACTCCAGTACGTTGAAAATTAACATTTTCATTCCCCGTCAAAATGGACAACTGAATAAATGGATAGCGTTGAATAAAATCAGAAAGTTTAGGAACTAACCAGCATTGAGCAATTGAAGGTCTGGCATAAATGGTGAGTGATCCTGCTAATGCCTGATTTTGGATGGCTTTAATTTCAGTATTTAAATGATCCAATGAGGATTGTAAGGCCCAAAAAACACGTTTGCCCTCATTGGTTAACTCGACCTTACGGTGCAATCGTAAAAATAGTTTGATATCCAGTTCTTTTTCTAACAAATTAATCTGATGGCTGACAGCACTCGGGGTCAAAAACATTTCTTCTGCGGCTAAAGCAAATGACTCATGTCTTGCTGCAACTTCAAAAGTATACAGTTTTGACAACTGAAAACCGGTCAGGGTTTTATGTGCATTGGTCATTCATTTCCCCTCAATCCATAGATCATGTTATTCATCAGAAAATCAAACCCATTCATGACATCTAATAAAACATTGGACTCAAAATTGATTTAAAGATCAATGCTTATTTCATTACATTTTTCAGATGAATTATTTTAACTCAAACACAAAATTTCATCATTTGACGCTGCACTTTTATTCCACTCAAATAGATTCATAGGAATTTTAGTCATGGAGACGCTCGGTATGGAAGCCAATTTCTGGGATGTCGGTATCTTACTGACCAGTATATGTTTAATCATTTTCACTATTTTAAAATTCAAACTGCACCCCTTTTTGGCTTTGCTTCTCGCCAGCTTTTTTGTGGGTCTCGCCATGCAAATGCAACCCATCGAGATGATCAATGCCATTGAAAATGGGATTGGAAGTACATTGGGTTTCCTTGCAACAGTCATCGCACTGGGCACCATTCTTGGTAAAATGATGGAAATCTCTGGGGCAGCTGAACGTATTGCACTCTCCCTGCAACGTTGTAAGTGGCTATCCACAGATATCATTATGGTACTGATTGGCTTACTTTGCGGTATTACCTTATTTGTTGAAGTTGGCGTGGTTTTATTAATTCCTCTCGCCTTTTCCATTGCCAAGCACACCAAAACCTCTTTATTTAAATTAGCGATTCCACTCTGTACCGCATTAATGGCGGTACATTGTGTGGTTCCACCCCATCCAGCAGCGCTTTATGTCACCAATAAATTGGGCGCAGATGTCGGTACAGTTATTATTTTCGGTTTAATCGTAGGCTTAAGCGCTTCACTGATTGGTGGCCCGCTATTTTTAAAATTATTGGGCAAACGCTTACCTTTTAAAGCTGTTCCTGAAGAGTTTTCGAATTTAACCCTCAGAGAAGAACATACTTTACCCTCTTTAAAAATAACATTATTCACGGTGTTCTTACCGATTGGGCTGATGCTCATTAAGACCATAGCCGAATTAAACTCTAAATCACAAACCGCGTTTTACCAATTCTTAGACTTTATTGGCAACCCAATCACCGCCATGTTTATTGCAGTATTTGTGGCTTACTACACTTTGGGTTTACGTCGTCACATGAAAATGGCAGCGTTATTAAAAGACACTGAAAATTCTTTTTCTTCTATTGCGAATATCTTATTAATTATTGGTGCGGGTGGTGCATTTAACAGCATTCTAAAAGCCAGTGGCTTAGCTGATTCTATGGCTGTTCTACTTTCACATTTACACATGCATCCAATTTTACTGGCATGGTTAGTTGCCTTGCTTCTACATGCAGCAGTTGGCTCTGCAACAGTGGCCATGATGGGAGCGACTGCGATTGTCGCGCCAATGTTACATCTATACCCTGACATTAGCCCTGAAATTATGGCCATTGCGATTGGTTCAGGTGCGATTGGCTGTACCATCGTGACCGATTCGTTATTTTGGTTGGTTAAACAATATTGTGGAGCGACCTTAAGTGAAACCTTCAAATATTATACCTCAGCCACTTTTATTGCCTCACTGATCGCGCTGGGTTGCACCTTCCTCCTGTCTAATTTTATTTAAGCTTTTATGAGTACTCTTATGAATTCTGATCAACTTAATCAACTTATTGCGCGACACCCTATTGTTCAGGATCTGATCGCTCTCAAAGAAACGGCTTGGTTTAATCCTAATTTCACCACACTTGCAGAAGGTTTACCTTATGTAGGACTTAACCAAACAGATATTGATGATGCGCGTGACCGTTTAGCACGTTTTGCGCCCTATCTTATGGCAGTTTTCCCAGAAACGGCGGCCACTGGCGGTATTATCGAATCTGAACTGGCTGCTATTCCAAACATGCAACAACAACTTGAACAGCATTTTGGACAACCCATTCACGGTAAACTGTGGCTAAAAAAAGACAGTCATTTACCTATTTCAGGTTCAATTAAAGCACGTGGCGGCATCTATGAAGTGCTCTGTCATGCCGAAAAACTTGCACTACAAGCAGGCTTATTAAGCACTGCAGATGACTATGCCAAACTCAATAGCCCTGAATTTAAACAATTTTTTAGTCAATACAGTATTGCCGTCGGTTCTACAGGAAATTTAGGACTTTCGATTGGCATTATGAGCGCGCAATTGGGCTTCGATGTGACTGTGCATATGTCAGCCGATGCACGTCAATGGAAAAAAGACAAATTACGTTCTCACGGCGTAACGGTTGTTGAATACGTTGAAGATTACGGTGTCGCAGTAGAACAAGGCCGCAAAGCAGCGCTACAAAATCCGAACTGTTTCTTCATTGATGATGAAAACTCGCGGACGCTATTCTTAGGTTATTCTGTCGCTGGAGAGCGCCTAAAAACCCAGTTAGAGCAACAGAATATTGTTGTCGATCAAGAACATCCTTTATTTGTTTATTTGCCTTGTGGCGTTGGTGGTGGTCCCGGTGGCGTTGCATTTGGTTTAAAAATGGCATTTGGTGATCATGTACATTGCATTTTTGCCGAACCGACACATTCACCATGTATGCTGCTTGGCGTTGCAACAGGTTTACATGATGAAATTTCAGTTCAAGACATTGGTATCGATAACATTACGGCGGCAGATGGTTTGGCTGTTGGTCGTGCATCTGGATTTGTCGGTCGTGCTATGCAAAGACTGCTTGACGGTTTTTATACACTTGAAGACGAAACCATGTATTTATTACTGGGTATGTTAAATCAGTCTGAACATCTCAAGTTAGAGCCTTCTGCATTGGCTGGAATGCTAGGCCCTGTCATCGTCAATCAACGTCAAGATTATGCAGCGCTGCACCATTTTACTGAGCAACAATTACAAAACGCCAATCATATTGTTTGGGGAACTGGCGGTGGAATGGTTCCTGCTGAGGAAATGGACAAGTACTTAGCAAAATCTAAAGCTTAAAATATGTTTATTTCCTAAACCCCTAAAAATATATCGCCAAAATCTAAAACAGAGGAGATTAAATCTCCTCTGTTTTTTTATGCTATTCAGTTATTTTGAGTGATCAATAAAAAAGGTTACTTTCAAACATGAAAGTAACCTTTTATGTAAATTACTGAGAAAAAATATTTAGTAAGGATAGTTTGGAACTGAACCCGTTGCAGGAAGCGTTACCCAAGTCCCCTCATCTAAATGGTTCGACCTATTTAAAGGTTGAGCATAGAAATTTAATGGTGCGTCAGCTAGATTCAGCATGGCAATAGATGCACGTGCAGTATCTGTTACAGGCAAACCGTAAAGCTTGAACATCTCTTTTAAGTCATAACCCATAATTTTTGAGCTGAGTACATAAATCATGTCAGGTCGACTCAAGTTTTTCGTCGTGAATGCACCTAAACCTAATTTGTTTTTTTCTGCTTCAGTTGTTGTTTTTGCTGCAAAATCAATTTGATTATACAAACGCTGTGAAATATTCAGTAAGCGCATAAACTCAAATACACCTTGCGAATCAGGTCGTAATTTACCCTGACGCAACTTGGTATAGTTATAAGCGAGCTGCATGTGAAATGCTTGCTTGGCATTGTCATCACCTTGCCATAAGCGTTTTTCCATCTTTGCACGCAGCAGCTCCCCACTTAAGTTCGTATTACGATTATCTTGGATATTGCTATATAACAGAGGGTGATTAAAATTATTGCCGTTATTGTCCAGACCATAAATTTCATATTTACGCAGCATACTTACGCCTGCCAAAATGTTGTTATTACATTCTGTACCGCAGCCAATGGTGTTTCCATTCTCTGTCGATGGGAAAGTCATGGTCAGTACACCCTGAACAGTATTGTGTCCAAGTTCATGTACCCAACCCCAGCCCGTATCCACACCAGTGGCACCATCAGATGGATTACCTGAACACAAATAACCACAATAAGCGAGCCAGCCAACAAAATGCTGAACACCCGGTGCACGGTGAATCTCACCGGTACAGTCCCAGCCTAAAGTATTACAGTAGTCCTGAGTGCTGCTGTCCAATGGCATATTGTTATAACCATTGGCAATATGGTTACTTTTATAAACAATGGTCTTAATTCTTTCAATGTAGTCACGTGGTGCAGTATTGCCCATCGCTTTAAGTGCATAAGCCGTGATTTGCTGAATTTCACCGTCTGTAAATTTAAAGGTATTCCAGCCAAAAGTTCGACTTTGCAAGCTGGCTTTGGCTGCATCAATCTCTGCATCAGTAATCGGTTGGGTAAAATCAAAGTGTGCATATTTTGCACTGCCTTTAATTTTTAAAGTAATGGTACTGCCCGCTGTAGCATTGTTGTAATTCAGCATGAGTGGGCCACCAAATGGGCTGATAAACTTGTTATCAATGCCTGTATTCAGCTTTACACCATAACTGTTCGGACGCATCGGGCGTTTATAGCCATCAACATCAAATGGGTTGCCCCAAGTACGAATATGACTGGTTTGCACAGCAAGGTTTGCACCTTGAGCATCCACAATTTGTATATCCACTGCTTTTGCAGGAATGCTGGCACGACCAATCGCTGTTACGCCACTGGTTTGCGGAATCGTCACGGTAATGGTTTCCCAATCACTGCTGACGGGCATATTTTGCGCTGCTGCAGGCATATAGTCACCCGCACCTTGCAGAGCAGCCTTGGTATGACTACGTTTGTAGTCCAGCCAAGCGTCTGAAGCATAGGTTTGCATAAAGGTCAGTGGATCACTGTTTATATTTAAACCCGTGTAGTTCACCGATGGGCGCCACAAATCGGCAATCAGCACCAATGCTTTTAAAATACTATTTTTATTTTCTTCACTAAATGCTGACAAGCCCTGACCATTCAATCTTTGTAGTGCGCTTGAATGTGTCAGCATGCTTTGAATCATTGCATTGCTGGCATTAAGCTCGCCTAAAGTGACCGATGCAGGATTAATGAAGTATTGTAGGGTTTTAATAGTGCCATCAATCTGATTAATCCGTTCCCAGCGCTGCTCAATGTTTGCAGGATTTGACATCCGTAATGTCGTCTCAGCTCGGAACTAGTTCATATTGGCTTGAATGCCTATGGCATTCAAAACTTTTTGAGTATTTGCTTTGACATCCCAATAAGACCCTTGAAAATAAATCGCTTTACCGGCTTTTAAGTATTTGTCGATTAGCTCTTTTTCAAACTTCTCACCCTCAATACCTTGCCCCAAAACAATCAAATCAACATCTTGCCAACAGGTATTTGCAGGATCCAGTACATTACATGCTGGGTAATTGACCTTTGTCGCTAATTGCTTTTCAAGATAGCTCTTAACATCAACATTCGATGTCCCCTTGACGACAACATTCAGCGTTTTATTCACCGCTTGATGTGCATCACCCGTAATCAGCCAGCGTAAACTATTGTTCATCACTTCTGTAAACTGAGTAAAATCAGCATTATTAGTTAAAATTGGGCTAAACATTTCCTGACCATAAGCCAAAGCTCGCCCTTCACCAATTTTTGTGACAACGCCTAAGCCGCAACCTTTACCTGCTTGTAAATTGCAAATGCACCATCACAAACGCTATCTCCCATGGCAAAAGGTATGCCAATACTTAAATCAGTTGGATAAAGATTTAATGATGGACCCGGTGTAAATTGTAAAGATGCCTGTAAAACATCACCAGCTGCATTGGTATACAGAGAACCTAACAGATTTTTTTGCCAATAGTGCTGCTGTTCAGCCGTATTGAGCGCCCACTTTAACAGGGACGTCTGATCCTGTAGGGTTAGGTTCGCTGCGCTACCTGTGCTCAGTGCCGTGTTGATGCGGGCATTGATTAAATCTTCAGGCTTTTCAGAAGGTGGAGCGACTTCCGTCCATGAATCATTGGCGGACTCACCGCCCTCACCGCCTCCTCCTCCACCGCAAGCAATTAACCCTATGGATAATGATATCGTCAATAGCGCGTTTCTGAATGCTAAAGCATGTCCAGCCACAATAATTCCCCCAATACAAAGTAAAAATAACAACTTAATGTTTAAAATGTCGTAAATAATAGCTAAAGATTATAAAGCTAAAAAAGATAAGCACGAATAAAATTAACATCTATCTTTTTGTTTTTTAAGGTTAATTATTTTACAAAAATATAATTTAATGTGATGTGTTTAGAACTAATTGGAATTTGTTTGAAATTTCAGCAAAAATAATGCGTCAGTAAAATTCAGTCACCAATCCAATCAAATGCATCATCAGTGATGGGGCAACAAGCTAAAGCAAAATACTGAGCACTCAGTTGCTTTAGCTTGTCTCTTTACTGATTTAGCATTTTAAAATGTTAACTACCCTGAGTCTTTCGCTCATTTAACCAGCGATATAACACAGGTAAAATTAACAGAGTCAGGAACGTGGAAGAAATAATGCCGCCAATCACCACAGTTGCTAAAGGTCTCTGCACTTCTGCCCCTGTTCCCGTCGCCAATGCCATTGGAATAAAGCCCAAAGAAGCGACACAAGCCGTCATTAATACAGGACGTAAACGTAAAACTGCGCCTGACCATGTTGCGGTATGGACATCAAACTTTTCTCTTAACTCTTTAATAAAAGTCAGCATGACCAGACCATTTAAAACAGCGACACCTGACAGCGCAATAAAGCCAATGCCTGCTGACATGGAAATTGGAATATCCCTTAACCATAACGCCATTAATCCACCAGACAATGCAAATGGCACACCACTGAAAACCAGCAAACTATCCTTAACATTGTTAAACACAGCCATCAATAAAACAAAAATGATGATGAATGCCATAGGGATGACAATTTGCATTCTGGCTTTTGCTGAAGCTAAATTTTCAAACTGTCCGCCATAACCCAACCAATACCCCGCAGGTAAGACCTGTTGTTTCAGCTCTTGTTGCATTTCTTGCACAAAAGAGCCTAAATCACGATCACGTACATTGGCTGTGACCACAACACGGCGTTTGCCATTTTCTCGACTGACTTGGCTAATCCCCAAAATATTTTCAACTTTGGCAACATCTTGCAGTTGAATCAATCCACCATTTGGCAGTTGAATCGGTAACATTGCCAGTTGCTGTGGCGTGCGCATGCTTTCGTCTAATCGAATCACAAAATCGAAACGTCGATCCCCTTGTAAGATTTCCCCGACATTCTGACCACCAATACTGGTCGCCACTAAATCTTGTATGGACTTCACCGATAAACCATATTGTGCTGCCAAAGCATGATCAATATCGACATTTAAGACCGGTAAACCATCGGTTTGCTCCACTTTAACTTCACTCGCACCTTCAATTTTTTTCAGTTTTTCCGCAATCTTTTCCGCTTCTTGATTCAGCGTCTGCATATCATCACCAAAAATCTTGATGCCGACATCACTGCGAATGCCCGAAATCAGCTCATTAAAACGCAGTTCAATCGGTTGCGAAAATTCACTGTTATTGCCGGGAATTTTCTCCACAAACTCCAGCATTCGTGCTCGCAAATCATCGATCGTTTCATCTTGATTCGACCATTGATCATGAGGTTTCAACAACACAACACTATCGGAAATATTCGGCGGCATCACATCTGTTGCGACTTCAGCCGTACCTGTACGAGAAAAAATCGCCTTAATTTCAGGAAATTCTTTTAAAAGCTGTTTTTCTAGCCCTTCCTGTATTCTTAACGATTCTTCAATCCCTGTACTCGGTGCACGCAGTAATTGCAGGGCAAAATCACCTTCACTCAATGTTGGAGAAAACTCAGTTCCCACGCGCGTCGACATCACAGCCGTAAGGAGCAAAATACTGATTGCTGCTGTCACCACCACATATTTAAAGGCATAGGCTTGATCTAAAAGTTTTGCATAGCCATTTTTTAACGAACTCATCCAACGACTTTCGGTTTCTTTTACATCTCCTGTTAGAAATAAAGCGATGGCTGCTGGGACAAAAGTAATGGATAAAATAATCGCGCCAACAAGTGCAAGAACCACGGTCATTGCCATGGGATGGAACATTTTTGCTTCAACGCCTTCCAGTGCAAAAATCGGGAAATACACCACCATAATGATGATTTGCCCAAATATAAGCGGACGTCTTGCTTGTTTTGCCGCTAAAAATACTTCAGTAAAACGTTCAGAGCGCGTTAATCTTCTGCCTTTATGCTGTTGAGCTTCGGCTAAGCGACGGATACAGTTTTCCACAATCACCACTGCACCATCAACGATAATTCCAAAATCCAAAGCGCCTAAACTCATCAGATTGGCGCTGATTTTCTGCTCTGCCATGCCTGTCAAGGTAAACAACATCGACAGTGGAATAACACATGCGGTAATCAGTGCAGCCCTAAAATTGCCTAGAAAAATAAACAGGATCACAATAACAAGGATGGCACCTTCGACGAGGTTTTTGGCAACGGTCTTAATCGCCTTATCCACCAAATGACTACGATCATAAACAGTTTCAATCACCACACCTTTCGGTAATGACTGTTGAATTGCTTGAACTTTTTGATCCACAGCTTGAGCGACGGCCTTACTATTTTCGCCCATCATCATCATGGCAGTACCCAATACGGTTTCTTCACCGTTATACGTCGCACCGCCTGTACGTAAATCATGACCAATGGAAACTGAAGCCACATCACTTACCCGAATAGGTAAGCCATTTTTGGTGCTAATCGTGACATTTTCGATATCTTGAACAGAGGACAATAAACCGGGTACACGTACGGTCAGTTGTTGCCCATTATCTTCAATAAAACCTGCACCCCGATTGCCATTGTTATCTTGAAGTGCTTGCTCCAACTCTGCCACTGAAATTTGGATCTGTTGTAACCGTGTTAAATCTGGAGAAACAATATAGGTTTTCTCATATCCGCCAATACTATTGACTTCAGCAACACCTTCAACCCGTTGCAGCTGAGGACGGACAATCCAATCTTGGACTTCCCTTAAATCCATCGCAGTATAAGGCGTGCCATCTGGCTTTTTGGCATTCGGTTCTGCTTTAATCACCCACTGATAGATTTCCCCCAAACCTGTCGAAATGGGTGACATTTGCGGCTCAACATTTTCAGGTAAAGCACTTTTGGCTTCTTGCAAACGTTGGTTAATCAGTTGTCTCGCCCAGTAGATATCAGTGCCATCTTTAAAAATAATGGTGACTTGCGACAGTCCGTAACGAGAAACCGACCGTGTCTGTTCTAGGTTGGACATACCTGACATGGCATTTTCAATCGGATAGGTAATCCGTTGCTCAACCTCAAGTGCAGTAAAACCATTGGCTTGACTGTTAATTTGAACTTGAACATTGGTGATATCAGGTACAGCATCTATCGTCAGTTTTTGATAACTATATATTCCGATAGCAATCCATGCGACGACAAACAACATCACCCAAATGGCATTGCGAATAGAAAATTGAATGATTCGATCAAACAGTCCTTTACTCGGAAAAAGGTCGTCTTGAGAATTAATGGGCATGTTCAGCCTCTCCCTTCTCCATTTCCGATTTCAACAGAAAACTGCCCTGACTGACATATTGCTGTTTTTCCGTTAAACCTGATTTAATCTCGACCCATTGACCATCACTTGAATAGTTGCCAAGTTGTACAGGGCTTGCCGTCAGATGAATTTGATCTTTTTCAGTCTTGGCAACAAACACGACCTGTTGACCATCAATCTGTTGAATCGCAGCTTTAGCCACACGTAATACTGGTTGCTGCGCTGCTTCACCTGTTAATAAAACATTCACCATTAAATTGGGACGTAATTCTTGCGCTGGTGTTAAGACTTTCGCGCGAACTTGTAAACGTCCTGTTTGACTATCCGCTTCTGTTGTTAAGGCCTGCACTCGCGCTTTAAATAGATTATTGGTTTGCAAAGATTTAAATTCAATTTCCTGATTCGGCTGAACATGAATATTTGCAGCACTCGGCAAAATAAATTCCACCCATAATTGATCCAGCTGATCAATGACGAACAATTGCTTATCCGCAGAAATATTTTCACCCACAACGATGTCTTTTTTCGTAATCACCCCATTAAAAGGTGCCTTAATCACATAACGCCCTTGACTGCCACTGCTTGCACCCAGTGCTGATAAACGACTTCGCGCGGCCTGAACTTGAATCTCCGCTTGTCGATAAGCGTTATATGCACGTTGATAATCCTGTCGAGCAGAAATCCCTTGATTGAAAAGCTGTTTTTCTCTTTGATAGTCTTGCGAAGCTAAAGTTAAAGCTTCCTGAGCAATACTTAAGTTGGCTTGTTGATCCACAAGGTCAGGAATAAAAAGCGTGGCTAAAGCCTGTCCTTTTTTCACTTCCTGTCCCAAGGCTACAGCGACACTCTCAACTCGCCCGGCAAAACTCGCCTCCACATGCGCTTGTTGATCCGTATTCACCACAAGTCTGGCAGGATATTGCTGTTTTTGTTCAACTTCACCCAATTCAACTTGTGCTAATTTCACGCCAAACTCAACCAATTGTTTTGATGTGAAGTTTAACGATTCATCTTCAGCATGAGCTTCCTCAGTCTCGCCATGTCCATGCTCTTCATCTGCATGTGCATCAGCCTCTTTACTTGGTTTTTCTTTACCACTGAATAATAAAAAGGCACTCAGAACGATACTCATGATGATAATGGCAATGATCCAAACCCATTGTTTTTTTGCTTGATCTACAGACACGCTTATTCTCCTACCACTGGGCTTAGGTCATTTGTGGATTGCCATAAATTTTGATTAATTTTCATCAGCGCATCGGGTGACATAATCGCATTTGAATCCACCCCCAAGGCTAAACTTTCAGCTTGCAAAGATTTTTGCCATGCTTGTTTTAACGTTTGTATTTTGTTCAAGCGTTGTTCCTGAAGCTGAATGCTGGCTTGATGTACATCAGTAATGGAGTATTTACCCACTTTAAAACCCAGTAAGGTTTTTTGATGTACTGACTCCGATAGCGGAATTTGTTGCTCATTGATCAAGTCGTATTGCCATTTCAGACCCTTCAGCTCAAGCAATAAAGTGTCCAGTTGAGTCTTATTCTGCTGTTGGTAATACTGCTGTTGCTGATCTAATAAATCTTGTTTTGCTTGGGCGATTTGCATGCCATATTGCTGACGATCAAAGATATTCAAAGGTATTTCAACCCCGAGCCGTATTTGACTCTCCGTGTTGTTTAAGTCGGCTTGTTTACTATTGATGATCCCCAAAAGCACATTCGGATTGGGTCTAGCTTGTGCCTTTAAATAGGCTAAATTGGCTTGCTGCTTAACTTTTTGCAGTTGAATACTTTGCGCCAATAAGTTTTCATTCAGCGCCTGTTGCACAAAGGCGCTTGTATCCGATGGCCATAATTGCGCACGAGCTCGCTCTCAAATCATGATCAAGTTCAGCTGCCCCCCATAAATTTGCCAATTGTCTTTTCACCGTGGTTAAGGACAACTCCATTTCTTGTGTTCGTCGCTGATTTTCAATATGAGTAACTAAAATACGATCCAAATCTAATCTGGAAACACTCCCTGCACGATAACGTAATCGTGTCGCGTCCACATTTGCTTGACTGTCTGCTAATTGAGTTTTGCTAATTTTAAGCTCTTCTTGCAAAACAAGAACTTGAGACCATAAATATTTCACAGCCAATAAGGTTTCGGCTTGATATAATTTTTGATTTAAATCGACTTGAGAGAGTTCAACTTTTGCTAAATTTTTTCGGCTACGACGTTGACCAAAAATATCTAAAGGTTGGCTAATCTCGATATCTAATTCTTGATCCTGATCAGATTTAAAGCCTGTTTTTTGCACAGATAAACTTGGATTCGCCCACAGTTGGCTTTGTTTCAGTTTAGCTGTCGCAATGTCCTGTTGGGTTTGTAAGGCATGAATTTGGTTTTGATGACCCTCTACACGCATTAATATTTGATTGAAATCTGAATCTTGCTGATTTTTGGATGCCACTGACTGCTCAGCAAAAATGCTCGCTGAAATAGATATCCCGAGGATGAATGCAACCAACTGAGCTTTTTTTAGCTGAACAGTCGTTTTCTCATTCAAACCCATACCCTGAGTTAAAACTTTTTTTGACATGAAGATGTCCCACAAACATAAATAGAATGATGGTGGGTTGTTTTAGGCTACCCCACCGCGAGCGGGGATAATTCGGGAGGTGGAGCTAAACGAGGGAGATAGGGCGATTGGTAAAAATTTGCCCAAGGCCGTAGAATGTCGAATATCGACTTGAAAATTGGGTTTATCGTTATAATAAGACTGGGTATCTAGCTCAAGTGCAATATGATTCGATAAGTGGCTACACCTGTCGTTAAAACATATTTTCTGGCAGTAATCATAAATTTTTTGATCGTCTACCCAATTTTTTTTATTGTCATTACTTTGTGCATTTGGTTGAGCAAGAGATGGATCATTTAGAAATGAAGTCACATTTGGCATTTCATGCAGACACGCCGCTTCCGCCACACTCCAAATACTTTGAAAGGTGAACAATAGCAGGAAGATCTGTATCAGAAATGTCTTACTCTTCATAACATCATCTTAAACTTTAAGCCCGCATTATAGCGATCATTTTTATCGAAAGCACTTAGATTTAGCAGATACGCATTAATCTCACCAATAAAGCGGCACCGATAACACGCAATCACCCCTTCCATAAAGTGAATCATCTAGAAAAAATCTAGCTTAAAGTCCTTTGTGATAAAGCTTTCACCTCACAATTAGATACACCCCATTTTAGATGCAAACAATTTTTTGGTGATCGCTTGACCACTTTTTCCAAATGGTTCTGGCTAAATATTTAACGGTTTTAGGGGTGCATACACCTTTAGTAATAGGTTTGTGCAACAAAGCCCTATCAATTCCGAACTAAATACAATTTACTAAAAGTGTTTACTAACGTTAAACCAAACCTCTGCATCATTTTGTTTATCACTCATTTTTAGTTTAGCACCTATTGGGAAGCCGATACTTAATGACGCTTGTGTTTGGCTCGAGTTTAACCAATTCAACCCTAAACCAGCACTATGCAGACGTTCCTTATTGTCACCCGTTAAACCTTGCCATTCTCTCGCTTGATGTTGCACGGTTGCTGTATCCACATACACTTTGCCAGTAAACTGATTATGGGCAGAAGCATAAAGATTTTGTCTGATTTCAGCGGATGCATAGTAACCACTCGAACCACTTAACGTACTATTTTGATACCCTGCCAGACTCGATGCTCCACCCACACTAAACTGTTGCGCACTATCTAAGTTATCTGGACTAAATTGTGCTTGTAGCGATGTGTATAATTGGGTTTTAGAGCCATTTAGATTTTGTAAACGTGAGACATTGAGCGATGCACTGACAAAACCACCTTGAGTTTTTGCGGTCATTTGATCATCGAGTGCAGCCGTGGCATTTTTATAAACCACTTTACCAATCTCGGTGGCAACCCCAATCTGGGTTAAACCACCGCCTGCAAAATCATCAAACTGTGATGCGTCTAAGCGAATACGCCCAACATGAATATCACGATGACGATAAATATTCAGCAACTGTAATATCATCTTCTAGGCGTTTATGGTCGTATTGTACGCCCAAGATCACTTCACTACGATTATTTAATAAAACAGGCTGATTGATCCAAACACTGGCCTGTTGTGCGATACCCACCGCATCTAAGACACGATATTCTTTACCTAATTTGTAGCTTAAATCCGAGTAGCTTGCCCCTAAACGGGTACCCGCACCATTGATGGTCGCTTCATATCCTAAGCGACCAAAATTGAGATTACCCGAAGTTAAACCATCTAAACTTAGGCGATCGCCCAAGCCTAATGCATTATTCAGCACAATACCCGCAGTGAAACGCGCTTCTTTGGTATATTCATTACCATAGTTATCCGCCCCCACATAACCTGTGAGTTTCGCTGTTGGTTGAATATCGATGGTCAGATCGCTGGTACCTGCATAACGGCCTGCACTGATTACATTACGCGTTTGTACGCCATCTAAACGATTGAGCAGTTTTAATTGTTGTTGCAACGTTGCCGAATCAATCACCTGTCCAGATTGTAAGGGGGCAAGTATAGCTTGCACCAACTCTGGCGATAAATCGGCTTGATTGTTCACATGAATACGATCATATTTTGCCTCAATGATCGCAATCGTCAGCACACCCTCTTTGAGATTTTGTGCAGGTAAATAGGCACGACTATAAGGATAACCTTTGTACTGATAATAGGCTGTGATCCGTTTGGTCAATTGTTGCAAATCAGCCAAAGTTTGCATATTGCCTTCAGCATCATGCACCAATGCCCGCAAGTCAGCGGTTGCAATACTTTGGTTGCCCGCAATACGGATTTTTTCAATGCGAACTTGTTGCTGGTGATCCGCTTGAATCGTCTGCATTTGCTCAGGCTGTTCAATCGTGATTTCAGCCTGTGGTTGGTACGGTTGGATGCTTTGTTGCTGCAACAGTTGCCCAGCATTGGGCAGTGTTGCTGCAAAAACAGGGACGCTAATAATAGCCAACATACTGATTAGTAGTGTTTGTTTTGGATATAACATGATTAGAAGTTCCCTGCGAATGTGTGAATACCATCCATATTGATACCATCCCCTATGATTTCAATATTGATGTCATCTGAACGTTTTGGCTTGTCTTGTTTAGGTGTAAAATGAATCGCACGTTGGTAGTTATCATCCAACAAACCTTGCCAAAGTGAATCATTTGGTTGATTGGGTGGTTCAGGCGTCACAGGTGGTATGAGCAGCGGTGATTGAATTTTGAGCATTCCTGCCGTGAACATCAATTCATAGTTTTGATCTTCACCACTGACAATATTGCTATACGTCCCTTCTGCTGTAGCACTGGCACCTGTTGCCGTCACGCCTGTTAAGACAGAAGTCGTTTCGCCATTCACCAAACCTTTAACAGTAAAACCATCGACATGCTGTTGTTGACCATTAAAGGTCCGTGGTTAAGCTGTTACCAATGACCTGTGCTTTGGCTTTGGCAATATTGGCTTTGGCACTACTGTTGGTGCTGACTTGGTAGTTGCCTGCATCTGTACCCGTTAAGCTACCTGATACATTTACATCTTTGCCTTGACCTGCGTTCTTGTCAGCAAATTGACCTTGAGCATTCAGATTGACCTGATCACCCGTAATCACACCATTCAAGCTGCCATTCACAGTCGCATTGGTGGTGCCGTCGTAGACTTTGTCTTGCGCTGTAATTGCACCTGTAATCTGTTTCTTGGCAATATTGGCAGTCACTGATCCATTCGTGGTCAATTCATAGTTGCCTGCATCGGTACCGATTAAGCTACTTGATGCATTCACCACTTTGCCTTGACCTGCATTTTTATCAACAAACTGACCTGTGCCACCGACTGTAACGTTATCACCTACAATCACATCATTTGGATTTAAGCTGCCTTGTACGACTGCATTGGTGGTGCCGTCATAGACTTTGTTTTGGGCGGTCAGCGTACCTTGCAGTTGTTTCTTGGCAATATTGGCTTTGGCGGTTGTGTTGCTATTGACCGTGTAGTTGCCTGCATCAGTACCCGTTAAGCTACCTGATACATTTACATCTTTGCCTTGACCTGCGTTCTTATTGGTAAATTGACCTTGGGCATTCAGATTGACCTGATCACCGGTAATCACACCATTCAAGCTGCCATTCACAGTCGCATTGGTCGTGCCGTCGTAGACTTTGTCTTGCGCTGTAATTGCACCTGTAATCTGTTTCTTGGCAATATTGGCTTTGGCGGTTGTGTTGCTATTGACCGTGTAGTTGCCTGCATCTGTACCCGTTAAGCTACCTGATACATTTACGACTTTGTCTTGGGCAGCATTCTTATCAGTAAATTGACCTTGGGCATTCAGATTGACCTGATCACCCGTAATCACACCATTCAAGCTGCCATTGACTGTCGCATTGGTGGTGCCATCGTAGACTTTGTCTTGCGCTGTAATTGCACCTGTAATCTGTTTCTTGGCAATATTGGCAGTCACTGATCCATTCGTGGTCAATTCATAATTGCCTGCATCGGTACCGATTAAGCTACTTGATGCATTCACCACTTTATCTCTGACCTGCATTCTTATCAACAAACTGACCTGTGCCACCGACTGTAACGTTATCACCTACAATCACATCATTTGGATTTAAGCTGCCTTGTACGACTGCATTGGTGGTGCCGTCATAGACTTTGTTTTGGGCGGTCAGCGTACCTTGCAGTTGTTTCTTGGCAATATTGGCTTTGGCGGTTGTGTTGCTATTGACCGTGTAGTTGCCTGCATCTGTACCCGTTAAGCTACCTGATACATTTACATCTTTGCCTTGACCTGCGTTCTTATTGGTAAATTGACCTTGGGCATTCAAATTGACCTGATCACCGGTAATCACACCATTCAAGCTGCCATTCACAGTCGCATTGGTCGTGCCGTCGTAGACTTTGTCTTGCGCTGTAATTGCACCTGTAATCTGTTTCTTGGCAATATTGGCTTTGGCAGTTGTGTTGCTATTGACCGTGTAGTTGCTTGCATCTGTACCCGTTAAGCTACCTGATACATTTACATCTTTGCCTTGGGCAGCATTCTTGTCAGTAAATTGACCTTGGGCATTCAAATTGACCTGATCACCCGTAATCACACCATTCAAGCTGCCATTCACAGTCGCATTGGTCGTGCCGTCGTAGACTTTGTCTTGCGCTGTAATTGCACCTGTAATCTGTTTCTTGGCAATATTGGCTTTGGCGGTTGTGTTGCTATTGACCGTGTAGTTGCTTGCATCGGTACCCGTTAAGCTACCTGATACATTTACATCTTTGCCTTGACCTGCATTCTTGTCAGTAAATTGACCTTGGGCATTTAGATTGACCTGATCACCCGTAATCACACCATTCAAGCTGCCATTCACAGTCGCATTGGTCGTGCCGTCGTAGACTTTGTCTTGCGCTGTAATTGCACCTGTAATCTGTTTCTTGGCAATATTGGCTTTGGCAGTTGTGTTGCTATTGACCGTGTAGTTGCTTGCATCGGTACCCGTTAAGCTACCTGATACATTTACAACTTTGTCTTGGGCAGCATTCTTGTCAGCAAATTGACCTTGGGCATTCAGATTGACCTGATCACCCGTAATCACACCATTCAAGCTGCCATTCACAGTCGCATTGGTCGTGCCGTCGTAGACTTTGTCTTGCGCTGTAATTGCACCTGTAATCTGTTTCTTGGCAATATTGGCTTTGGCAGTTGTGTTGCTATTGACTGTGTAGTTGCTTGCATCGGTACCCGTTAAGCTACCTGATACATTTACATCTTTGCCTTGGGCAGCATTCTTGTCAGCAAATTGACCTTGGGCATTCAGATTGACCTGATCACCGGTAATCACACCATTCAAGCTGCCATTGACTGTGGCATTGGTGGTGCCGTCGTAGACTTTGTCTTGCGCTGTAATTGCACCTGTAATCTGTTTCTTGGCAATATTGGCAGTTAATTGTCCAACACCACTAAGCTCGTAGTTAGCTGCATCATTACCATTCAAACCACCATTCAGCAGGGTCACCACTTTGTTTTGACCTGCATTTTTATTGGCAAATTGCCCCGCACCTAAACGAACATCATCACCTTGAATAATGTCTGATTGACCTAAATTACCTTGTAGGGTTGCATTAATCGTACCGTCGTAGACTTTATCTTGCGCTGAAACCGTGCCATTTAATTGTTTCTTGCTAATGTTGGCAGTCACTGATCCATTCGTGGTCAGCTCATAATTGCCTGCATCTGTACCGATTAAGCTACTTGAAGCATTAACGACTTTATTCTGACCAGCATTTTTATCGACAAACTGACCTGTGCCACCGACTGTAACGTTATCACCTGCAATGATATCGCCTTGAGTTAAGGTGCCTTGTACCACTGCATTGGTGGTGCCGTCATAGACTTTGTTTTGGGCAGTCAGCGTACCTTGCAGTTGTTTCTTGGCAATATTGGCTTTGGCGGTTGTATTGCTATTGACCGTGTAGTTGCCTGCATCAGCACCACTTAAGCTACCTGATACATTCACATCTTTGCCTTGACCTGCATTTTTATCGGCAAATTGTCCTTGGGCAGTGAAATCAACCACATCCCCCTGAATAATACCTTCTAGGCTTCCATTCACAGTCGCATTGATCGTGCCGTCATAGACTTTATTTTGGGCGCTAATATTGCCTATGATTTGTTTCTTGGCAATATTAAGTGCACCATTTTCATACACAATATTATAGTTACCAGTTGATGCCCCACCTGTCACAGTATTGACATAACTGCCTGCATTTTCACCACTTGCACCTGAAGCAGTCACACCACTAAAAATGTTTGCTTGATTCTGCGCATCATTGCCTTTTAAGCCTGAAATGGTAAATCCAGCAACATTTTGTGTTTGACCATTATAGACCGTACTAAAGTTATTACCCGTCACCGTTGCGGTGGCTTTGTTAATGGTATAAGTCCCTTTAACAAAAGTAATATCGTAGTTTTTATCACCCTTAGTAGCATTATTATACGCTGCTAAATGATCATACGTTCCTGCATCTTTACGCGTTGCAATTGCAAACACTGCTAAGACGGATTGATCCTCACCATCAACTAAACCTTCTGCACGGAAACTGTTAATTTGTTGATTCGCACCGTTGTATTCACGAACTTCATCTAATGCATAGACCGTGGCTTTTTTCTTATTAATGGTAAATTGACCATTAACATAAGCAATATCATAGTTTTTGGTGGCGGTATTTTCACCTGTTATTTTGTTGACATAATTGCCTGCATCTTTACCCGCGCCCCCCGATGCCGTGATATTCCCTAATAGGGATTCACTTTCACCATTAACCAATCCACCTATGGTATAGCCCGAATTATTCATCGATTGCTGTTGACCGTTATAGATTTTGTCATTTTCACTGGTACCAGTGACTGTGACTTTGGCTTTATTAATGGTTAAGGTGCCTTTATTGCCAATAAAATCATAACCATGTTGGTTATCACTATAGTAAGTGGCTTGATATTGACCTGCATCGGTACCCTTAATTTGACCATTGGCAGTATATTTACTGCTATCTAAGCCCCACACTTCAGCAAAATTTTGTTCTTTGCCTGTATAAGTTGTGGTTTTATCAGTCACGGATAAATCCGCAGTGGTGAGGAAACTACGCAATAGAGGTGTACTTAAACCATCATAAATACGCCATGCCGTATCTTTACCACCTAGTTTGCTATCAGCATCAAGGAACGTAAATTTAGAGGCATCTTTCATGTCTGCATTGCTTAACGCAAAGCTTGCATCACTGCCTGCACTGTTATTTTGTCCCGTGGTGTCTTTATTCCAATGTCCTTTGCTGACGGTTGCGTTACTATTGCTGCCGACTAAACCGCCAATTGAACTATTGCCTGTAACACGACCTGTAGCATAGGCATTTTGAATACTGGCTTGAGCGGTATTGCTGCCGACCAAACCTGCAACATTCGTTTCACCTGTGACCGCACCTGTAGCATAAGTATCTTTAATGGTTGCATTTTGGTTCATTCCCACCAAACCACCGACATGGTTTTTACCTGTCACTTGGCTGGTTGAATAGGCACTCTCAACTTTTGAACTCTCTTGCTGTTGCCCAATCAGACCACCCGTAGCATTACCTGTACCTGTTACAGTTCCTGTGCTATACACGCTATACAATTGCGAATTTTGAGCACTGGTTCCAACCAAAGCACCAACCTGATTTCCACCTGTAATGTTGCTGTTGACCAACCCAAGGTTTTTAATACTGGCATTTTGAATATAGCCAAACAACCCGACGTTATCGACTTGTTCACGGTAAATATACAAATTCGAAACCGTATGACCTAATCCATCCAATTTTCCTGTAAAGGCATGCGCGCTATCGCCTAATGGGTTAAAACCCGCTCCATTGGCATCGCCCCATGTTTGGGAGTTGCTTGCATCAATGTTATTGCCCAGTAAATAATTCCCCGCAAGGTTTTTATTCACACTTTGTAACTGGTTAATATTTTGAATAACGCTGTAATAACCACCCGCTTGATCTTTTTTATTCACGACGTGGTTAGCGCCAATCTGATCTTTCAAATACGGCGTGGTTTGACCATCGGCATTGCCCCAAATTTTATCGAAGTCAAAACCGACAAATTTATTGGCACTAAACATTTCATCGCTGGTCAAGCCATGACTATTGGCACTGCCTGCACTGGTGCTTTGCCCAGTTTTATTTTTGTCCCAATAGCCGTTGGTGACTGTGCCTTGCAGATTATTGCCCAGTAAACCACCGACCGCAGTTGTCCCTGTGACTTTGCCTAAAGCATAAGTATTTTCAATACTTGCAGCAAGGTTTTCACCCACTAAACCACCGACACGATCACTGCCTGTGACTGCACCTGTGGCATAAGCATTTTTAATTTGGGCATCATAGTAGTTATTACCCACCAAACCACCGACGTTTTTCGTTCCCTTGACTGTACCTGTGGCATAGGCATTTTTGACCGTAGCACCGTGGTTATTGTCCCCGACCAAACCACCAACAACTTCGCTACCGTTAACATTGCCTGTGGCATAAGAATTTTCAATATGAGCATTGTCATTCCCACCGACCAAACCACCGACATACATGGAATTGTCACCGCCTGTCACCGCACCTGTAGCATAGGAGTCTCTGGTGATACTGTCTTCATATTGCCCCCCAACCAAACCACCGATGGTGCCATAACCATGAACATCAGCATGGCTAAAGCTGTTTTCAATCAGACTATTGATGCTATTTCCAACCAAGCCACCGACAAAACTATCCCCGATAATTGAACCGCTTTGCACCCCAACATTGCGCACTACTGCATCTTGGATTGTGCCAAATAGGCCAACGTTATAGCCCCACTCTTGGTTAATGGTTAGATTCGATACCCCATGCCCTAAACCATCAAAACGCCCCGTAAATACCCCATCAAAATCATTGCCAATCGGATTAAAACCGATGTCCCCATTTTCAGTCAGCCAGTTTTTAGTGTCATCCGCATTAATATCTGCTCCCAGCACATAATTGCCCGACAAATCGCCATTGATGCCTTGTAAGTCTTTACCTGTAGTTGAGCCTTCTGCACCCAACTGAGTGATCACGGTATAATCTATACGCGTGCTGGCATCGCTGCCTTTTTGGGTACTAAAATTTTGCCCCGCCTGTAGATTAATCTTTGCGCTATTTTTAAGGTGATAATTGGCATCTTGACTGCCATTTTGTCCATACAGCAACGCAACTTTACCCTCTTGGTGTTGTGCGGTGATATTGGCATTAATATTGATGTCATTGTCTGCTTTTAAGGTCAGCGTGGTGTCGTTGTTCCACGTCACCGCAGCATTGACATGAATATCACCTTTTTCTGCGCCTGCGGCTTGAGTTTCTAAAATCACCGAGGTGCTATTTAAATTTTTTCCTAATGTGGTTGCACCAATGCCACTACCTGTTTGCGCTACCGAACCTGCACTAATGGTAAAATCGGTCGGGTCAATTAACCATGTCCCTGTTTTACCCCCATCCGATAACGTCGAGACTTGGGTCGTGTCAGCTACTTTTACTTGTGCTGCACTGGTTTCAATAAAACCACCATTTTGACCATTTTGACCTTCGGCTTTGAGCACACCACTCACATTGGTGGTGCCATGTTGCATGTCTGCCAATAAAATGATTTCGCCTTTGCCATCTTTGCTTAAACGATTGGCTTCAATAATACCGCTATGATTGACCACCGCCTTGCTTAAACTATCTTTGGCTTTGGCAGTTAAATACACTGCGCCATTGTTGGCTAAAATTGCGCCACTGTTATCAATTAAACCCTGTAACGTGCCGATTTCCACTTGGTATTCGGTCAGTTGACCATCTTGTAAACGCAAAGTCACTTGATCGGCGGCGGTTAAATGCACCACGCCACCCTGCGCCTGAATTTCACCTGTATTGACAACAGTCGGTGCAATAAACGCCACCACACCACCATTGGCAATCACCGAACCATGGTTTTCAACTTTACCAGCAGCACCCTGATTTTTCAGGGTAAAATTACCACTCATAATATCACCATCGGTGACATTTAAAGTCGACGCCACGATCCCCCCGACGTTGACTTGTGCAGTTTTAGAGAAAATCACCCCATTCGGGTTGAGTAAAAACACCTGACCATTGGCGTTAAGTTTACCCATAATCTGACTGGCATTGCTATCTTGCACACGGTTGACTGCAATCGAAGATGAATTGGGTTGATAAAAATTAACCGTGGCATTTTGCCCAATATTAAAACTATCCCATTGAATGCCAACATTTTGGCTATTTTGCTGCACATTTAAGGTATTATTATTTTGCGTAACTTGTGCTGAACCAGCCGTCACTATGCCATTGGTCGGCAGTTGCACATCATGCACTCCCGCCCAAATCGAAATCGGTAGTAGCGCCAAACTCAATAAAGATAAACGGGCAATATGCAATATGCTTTGAGCGACTTGTTTGATTTGCCCGGTTACTGTTGCACTTTGAGCACTTTTACCATGACTTTTGGCCAACTCTGAAGTCACTTGCCAGCAACCAAGGTTTTTATTCCACACCGTTTTATATACTTTATTCATCGCTACCCCACCTTAAAATTAAATATTAACGCTGAGTGTTCGTCTTCATTTCATTCATCATTATAAAAACGAAGACACAAAAAAATTAAAAATGTGATACAAGTATTATTTAAAATAAAAACTGTAATAAAAATCAAAATAAATTCAATTAAAATACAACTGTACTGAAAAATAAAACACCTGACCCATAAAATATGCACCAAGATACAATATTTATCTTTATTTTAAAACCACACTGCATAATAAACAGTTAACTCAATTCATAATTAATGAGTTATCAAATCAAGGAAAAATATTTAATTTTTTTATTTTAATGACAATTAAATCACTTAAATTAAACAAAACATTAAAAAACAACATATTAACCAAAATAAAAACCATCATAAATAATGACAAAAAATGTCACTTAATAACAATATTAAATTCACATACAAGCCAATAATTATCATTATAAACTAGACGAACAACCCTAAAACAAATCCAATCATGCATATTTAATATATACCGATATAATCAATTTAATATATTATCTTATAAATAGAATCCCAATTTAATATATTGCAAATCAGGTCATTTATAATATGAAAACTGTGACTAAATTCCCAATACACACATTAACCATCTGTGTTCTATCAGCCTTAGTTGCTGCGTGCGGGGGAAACACACCCGAAACAACGCCTAATGATGTTGATTCCGAAACAGCGCCTAATTATGCTGATTCCAAAGAAACGCCAAGCTTTGCATTCATGCGCATGCAAGGAGCGTATCCTGAACCGGTCAAAGATATTCCTGATGAAGCCAGCTTAGGTTTTTACGACACTGATCAAGACGGTAACGTGCGTAGCGTGCGTAACGATTTAACAGGCAACTTTGCTGCCATGATTCAGTTTGCACAAAACCATACCGTTGACCCAAGCGGCAACGAAGCCAAAAGCATGCCGCGTTTAACCAGTGAAAAAGATGGTTTATTACTGGTCACACCCACCCCAGAAATGGGTGATATTGAGCAACTCAACGCTGAAATTTATTTAAATAGTCGTCTGATTCGTCGTGTGGCATTACAAGAACCTTCTCAAATTCCCGCTTCAGATCAAACCAATTCAGATGGCCGCCCACGGGTACAATATTCAAAACGCACATGGACGGCTGCACTCAATTGGAATGAAATTCAACCCGGCTTAAACATTCGTATTGTTGACCCTGTATCGCGTCAAAATGGCCGTCTGGCTGCCACCGCCATTGATTTTGCTCCACCTGGCGAGCTATTGGTACAAAGCATTCGCTTAGGTATGCTCACGACACCTCGCAAGTCCAGTGGGCACTACATGCTCAATGAACCTGAAAAAGCAGGAACGGATTATTTCGAAACGATTCCTGCTGCTCGTATGATCGTTAGCCAATATGATGATATGCAACTCAATAAAGTTATGGTCGCAAGCGGTGTGATTTATGATGAAAAAAGTGCAACGGATGGCGATGTTTATGGCGGAGATATGCGTGGTGATACTGCTAAATCAACCTTTAGCACAGGCATCAACCTTGCCAACTGGGGTATAACCAGTGCAGGTATGTCCAGCCAAGAACAACCGCAGTTGACGCAAAGTGCAGTAATTCATCATGCATGGGGTAAATATCAAAATGGTGATATCCAGCATGGTTTAAGCGGTGGTAACGGAATTTTAACCCTGATTGATTCATCTGGAAACGAATTTAGCCATGAAATTGGACACCACTATGGACTTGGGCACTACCCTGGGCAAAATGGGGAGAATTATTTTTGGGCATCTCACCATGCCGATAGTGGTTGGGGATATATTGCCTACCGAAAAAGAATGCGTAGTAACTTAAATTGGAATAATAGTAACCTTGATAACCGTTTAGGTGGTACGCCATTATTTAACAACGCATATACCTATGCTCCTGACTCTATGGCAGGTGGTGCCTTCTCAAGTTCGCTTTCACGATTTACTCATTACACAGGTTATAGCGCCAAAATAAAAATTCAACCTGCATTTGACCGTGCAGTATGGGATGCAACTTCATCAACAGGCTATAAAAAGTGGAATGCAGTCACGCGTCAAATGGATGTTGTACAACCTAAAGTCCCTAATTCAAATAACGTTTGGTACAACCGTACCGATGGTAACTACCTAAAACCAACCCAATTTGGGGTACCCGTTTTTACCATTTTAGGTGGTTATGACCCTGTCAACAATGTGGGCTTATTGTACCCTGCGGCGCGTGGCAACTGGGGTAATGTCTTTACCCTACCTCAGGCGCAAACCAGTTTGGCTAATGCAAGCTGTTGGATTAACGTCAAATATGTAAACAAAGCAGAGGAAAATATTGCCCTTGCACCAAGCCGTATGGGAAGTAATGCCAATAAACTGCATATCAATATCGCCCAAAGCGATGCACCACGCAGTGTCGATTTATACTGCAAAAGAGCCAATGAACAAGCAGTTAAACTATCATCGATTGAAATTCCAAGCTATGCCACAGCACTGCCTGCTGCGGTGGTCATTGGTAAGCAACAAGGCTTTAAAGCGCTGCGTCAAGTTGAGTTACCACAATTAGAACAAGCTTTACTCAGCAACCAAGGCAAAGCCATTGCTAACCTATCACCAAATGCCAAAGTACTCTACGACTCTTACACAGCTTATAAATCTGAGTTATCCAGTGCCGCACAAACCGAGTTACAACGTTATAGCGAGCAACAAACCAAGTTGTATCGTCTAAACCGTTGGGTCAATACCTATCGTACTGACCTAGCTGCTACCAATGCTAATGCAGTTTTAGCATTTAAAGCTTTTACTGTGCAATTGGGCTTGCAAAATGATCAACCTCTCGCCAATGTTACTCAATTACGTTTACCTTCAAAAGGTAATGCTTGCTTAAAAGCGGGTCAACTCAGCGAGGGTAGATTTGAGGTCTATGCGAGTGGTGTCAATGGTTGTAACGTTGCTGCTTCAGAATGGATTTATGATGCAATGGGCAAACTGCATAACCGCCAATACATTAATCAATGTCTAACCAGCTCAATGACACTGACAGCATGTAGCAATGATAACGCTGGACAAGCATGGAGCCTCAATCCAACCACCAAAGCCATTTACCAAGGCGACCAATGTCTTGATTTAAGCGGTGGTTTTACCCCAAGTGCCGATGGTCGTTCAACGATTATTCGTTACAGCTGTACAGGTAGTGTCAATCAACAATGGTCTTTACCAACTCAAAACCAAAGTTTTATTTTAGCAGCGGCACAAGCACAAAACTTAGTGCTGGTGATTAACAGCCTACAACCTTAAATCGATATAATCTATAGAATCGGCAGACAACATCATCCGTTTTCTGCCGATTTTTCTATTATCAGCAAACGGCTTTGTTATATCTATGTGTGTGTGTGCTGATAAAAATGGAGACTTTAACTTGGTAAACTATACATACTCATCAGGAGTTTACCATGAGCAAAAAACAAAAATTTTATACAGCCGAATTTAAAGCTGAAGCCATAAAAGCAATTGAAGAAAATAATGGCAATGTTTCAGAAACAGCAAGACAGCTTGGTATATCCATGCAAACACTTTCAAATTGGTACAATAAAGCTAAATCCGGAACATTAGTCGGTACACAACAATATTCTCCAGATCTTATAGCCCTGCTTGAAGAAAATAAGAAACTGAAACAGCAACTCAAAAATGCTGAAATGGAAAGAGAATTTCTAAAAAAAGCGGCAGCGTACTTTGCCAAAGAAAGCCAGTGAGGTACGCTTAACCTTAATTCTTTCGTGTTTATAGCTGAGCTTAAAAGGTTTTACGTACACTCAACCAATACTGCTGATCATCTCGATCATCCAGCTGACTTGGCGTATTACCAATTGGGAAAGCGACTTCTGCACTGGCTTGGATATTCCATGCACTGCTCCAGTTCAAACCTAAACCTGTACTGCTGATGCGGGCTTTGTTGTCCCCCGTAACACCTGCCCATGGTTGTGCGTTCAATGTCACCTCAGCCGTATCAATAAATACTTTAGCGCCAATTTTATTTTTTGCATTTGAGAATAGGTTTTGTCTCAGTTCAACCGTTGCTAAATAGCCTGTTGAACCTGCAAATTGACTTGATTCATAGCCGCGTATATTAAATGGCCCACCACTAAGATATTGCTCTGCACTGTCTAAGTTGTAAGGGCTATATTGTCCATAGATTCCCAAATAACCTTGTGTGCCTTGCGTACCCAAATTTTGTAAGCGTGACAAGTTTAAGCTGGCGGCGTAGTAATCTCCTGCAGTATTTGCAGTTTGCGCATCTAAAGCAGCAGCGTCCGCATTTTTAAATTTCACACGTCCAAAACTACTTGATGCACCATATTGAGTCAGTCCGCCCCCCATAAATTGGTCAAACTGCGAACCATCTAAGCGTGCTGTAATCACATCAATATCACGGTGTTTGTAGTATTGATTGAGGCTGATATCATCTTCGAGTTGTTTATGGTCATATTGCAGTGTAAGTAAGACTTCAGCATTGTTAGTCAATAATGCAGGTTGGCTAATGAACACACTGGTTTGTGCTGCACTACCTTCCGCACCGATGCTTTTTAGTTCTTTACCTAATTCATAATCTAGGTATGAGTAGCTTGCACCAGCACGTGTTCCCATGCCCGTAAAAGTGAAGGCGTAGCCGACTCGTCCATAGTTCATGCGTTTGCCTGCCGTCATAATCTCGAAGCTCAGTTCATCACCTAATCCCGCAAGGTTATTCACTAAAATACCAGCTGTAGCACGAGCTTCACCCGTGTATTCGCTGCCAAAATTATCCGCACCGATATAACCACCGAACATTGCAGCATTTTCAACTTCAATATTCAGTTGACTACTACCGACGGTTGCACCGGGGGTCAATACATTGCGGGTATCTACACCTTTTAGCCGATTAAGTAGTTTGAGCTGTTGTTGCATTTGATCACTATTAATGCGTTCGCCTTGTTTCAGTGGTGCAACTGTATTTTCAATCAGCCAGTCTTGTGTTCGGCTCTGGTTGTTGATGACGGTTTTATCGTAATAGGCTTCGAGTACATTGATGCGTACCACACCTTGACTCAGGTTCTGTTGTGGTAAGTAAGCTCGGCTGTAGGTATAACCCTGTTGTTGGTAGTATTGGGTAATTCTTTGGGTAACATCCCACAATTGATTCAGACTCAGCTCTTTACCCTCTGCATCAGCAACAAGGCGATGCAACTGTTCTGAACTAAAGCGGCTATTGCCTGTAATTTCAATTTTTTGCACAGGAATTTGCACATCTATCATATTAGGTGCTTTCGCTGTTGCAGGAATTTCTACTTCAACCGCAGCTTGCGGGGCAAGCACTTGCCCCTGTTGCTGTTGTTGTAACAATTGTCCTGCATTGGGTGCTGGTGCTGCTTGGTTATTTGTTGCCAACAGTGTCAAACATGCGCCAATTGATAAGGTCAATAAGTTCAGTTGTCGTTTCATCAATTAGTGTTCCCCTGCAAGTGTTTGGATGCCTATAGTGTTTACTCCACCTTGGCGTACTTCTAAGTTGGCTGCATTTAATGCGTTTTGTGTTTCTGGTAAGTAGCGCGGACGTTTAAATTGGATCGCTTGTAAGTATGCTGCTGGCGTCAACATACTGATATCTGCTGTGGTCAATGCAGTCGTGTCAACGAGGTTATAGTTGCCCGCATCTGCACCACCAAGACTGAGTCCTGTAATAGAAACAGTTTTAGCCTGACCTGTTGCAGCATTGTCAAATTGTCCTGTGGCAGTTGCGACCACCAATTCATCACCTGTATAGATGCCGTTAAATTGGGCATTATTGGTATTTAGACTGGCATTTGTAAGTCCATTATATGTACGGTTATCTGCAGTGATTCCTGTGATGATGCTGATGTCTGCTTTACCAATGTTTGCTGTGGTCTGTGCAGTACTATTGGTCAATTCATAATTATGTGCATCGGCACCCGTTAGGCTGATGTCACGAATACTGACTTTTTTTGCTGAACCGACATTTTTATCGCTGAATTGTCCTGAGGCAGTATCAACAATCAATTCATCACCTGTCACCATGCCATCGAACTGAGCTAAAGAACTATTCAGTACCGCACCTGTGCTTGCATCATACACACGGTTATACGCTGTAATCCCTGACACTTGGCTGATTTTCGCTTTGGCAATATTTGCGGTATCGGTCACTGTCGTTGATGCCAAAATGTAGTTGCCAGCATCCGCACCGCTGAGGCTTAAACCTGTTGAGGTCACGGTTTTGCCCGTGCCTGCATTTTTATTGGCAAAGCTACTTGTCCCTGTAATGTTCAGGCTATCTTTGGCGATGCGGTCATCGCTGAAGCTGACATTTGCTGTTGTCGTACCATCGTAAACTCGGTTTTGTGCATCAGCTGTGACATGTAATGTACGTGCTGTGATATCTGCTTTATCTGCCACACTGGTCGATGCCAATACATAGTTGCCGGCATCCGCACCGCTGAGGCTTAAACCTGTTGAGGTCACGGTTTTACCCGTGCCTGCATTTTTATTGGCAAAGCTACTTGTCCCTGTAATGTTCAGGCTATCTTTGGCGATGCGGTCATCGCTGAAACTAACATTTGCTGTTGTCGTACCATCGTAAACTCGGTTTTGTGCATCAGCTGTGACATGTAATGTACGTGCTGTGATATCTGCTTTATCTGCCACACTGGTCGATGCCAATACATAGTTGCCGGCATCTGTACCGCCTAGGCTTAAACCAGTAATATTTACAGTTTTATTTGTACCTGCACTTTTATCACTGAATTGTCCTAAACCAGTCGCAACATTCAACTGATCACCTGCCACCATACCTGTAAAGCTAGCATTGCTAGTATTCAGGCTGGCATTTGTTTGACCATCGTAAACTTTATTGTTTGCCGTAATTCCTGACACTTGGCTGATTTGCGCTTTGCTAATATCAGCTGTCGTGGTGGACGCGGTACTGGTTAACGTATAGTTGCCTGCATCCACACCGCTGAGGCTTAAGCCACTGATTAGAACTGTTTTTCCTGCACCTGCATTTTTATTATCAAATGTTGCTATACCTGTCTGACCAACACTGACTTGATCGGAACCATAAATTGTGCCATCCAAAGAGGCTTGACTGTAGTCAAGATCAGCATCAATCCTACCATTGTAAATTTTATTATTTGCTGTAATACCTGCAATCGCATTAATGACTGCTTTATTTATGGTTAAAGTCGCAGTATTACCAATTAAATCATAACCTTGTTGATTCGAATAATAATGCTAAATTATAAGTACCCACATTTTTTGAATTACTTTGGGAACTAAAGATTTTACTGTTATCTAAACCTGTAAGTGCCGTTGTATCTAACCCTTGAACTTGACCATTATAAATTGCTGTTTTATCAGTAGAATTTAATTGTCGCTTGAGTCAAGAAACTTCTTAACAATGGTGCTGTCTGCCCCTCATAAATACGCCAGACTTTTCCTGTACCACCTACATCATCGATATCCCAACCCGCATTTGTAAATGTGCTAAGATTTTGCATTTGAGCTGTAGTTAAACCTATAACATTTGTTAGAGTAGCTGAATTATCACCAACGGCTTGCGTTTGTCCTGTCGTTTCACTATTCCAATAACTATTTTTGATTGTTCCACCTGTCCATCCAGCAAGACCACCAAATGTCGTTGCTGTACCTGATGTCCTCGTGACCTGACCTGTGGCATAACTGTTTTCTATAGTGCTTAAGGAGTTATTACCTATCAATCCACCACTGTTATCTATCCCCGACACCGCCCCTGTAGCATAACTATTTTTAATCACTGAGTTTGAGTGGTTATTGCCTGATAAACCACCTGCGTTACTACCACTCCCTTTTGCTTCGACTGCTCCTGTCGCATAACTGTTTTCAATCCGAGAGTTAATTGCATTCGATCCTGACAGTCCGCCTGCAAAATTACCTGTAGCTGTAACTTGGGCGTTGGAGTAGCTCAATAGAATACTCGACTGATTATAATTTCTTCCTACTAAGCCACCAACAGATATATCACCATTCACTTGTCCTGTACTAAAAGCATTGCTCGTGCTTGTATTGTCTGCAAAGCCTACAAGTGCACCAACATAATAATTTCCTTTAATATTTGTATCCGTTAATCCGATATTTTGTAAGCGTGCGCCCGAGGTATAACCAAACAATCCAACATAATCTGTACTTGATCTATTAATGTTTAAACCATTCACTGTATGACTTAAGCCATCAAATATACCTGTAAATACGTTTCCATTCGTTCCTAACGGGTTAAAGCCAGCTCCGCCATTCCAATTGGCTGTGTCAGTAGCATCAATATGATTCCCTAGCAGATATTTTCCACTTAAGTTTTGATTGATGTTTTGTAGCTGATTAATATTTAAGATCGCAGTATATAAAGCCGGTCTATTGGTAGCAGTTATTGCGCCAGCGGGTAAATCATTTTTATTAAAGACTTGGTTATTTGCTAAACTCAGCAAATATGGCGTAGTTTGGTTATCTCCATTGCCCCAGACAGAACCAAAATCAAAACCTGTAAAATTGGTTTTATCGAACATTTGCGCTGTGGTTAGACCTGTGCCTCCTGCACTTACAGCTTTGCCTGAAGTTTCGCTGTTCCAAAAGCTATTAGAAATTTGTCCACCAAGGCTGAAACCGATTAATCCACCACCAGCAGTTCCAATGACATTTCCAGAAGCATAACTATTACGAATTATTCCAGCATTATCTCCAACTAATCCACCGATAGCAGCCCCAGAAATACCAGTGACACTACCAGTTGCATATGAATTTTCAATAATACTATCTGCGTAATTTGCACCAACTAGCCCTCCAGTACCCAATCCACCACTACTACCTTTACCTTTGACCGAGCCATTTGAATACGAGTTTTTAATAATTGCACCACTTATATTACGACCAACTAGCCCACCTACATCTTCCAATAGCCCCTCAACTTGTACGGTACTATAAACCCTATCAACAATACTCCCATTAGTATTCCAACCTGCGACTGCACCTACAGCATTCTGCCCCTTTATTGAACCTGCTACCAATCCAAGATTTTGAACTTTCGCATTTTGTAAATAACTAAAAAGCCCAACATAATCAATTGTTGGTCTATTAATTGTTAAATCATTCACTGTATGGTTTAAACCATCAAATACGCCTTTAAACGTTGCTGAAGGATTCCCTATTGGATTAAACCCAGCTCCACCATTCCAGCTGGCGGTCGCTGAAGCATCTATGTCTGTACCCAATACATAGTTGCCAGATAAATTACCATTGATGCCTTGCAAATCGGCAGTACTTGTTGAACCTGCCGCACCTAAACTGGTGATCACGGTATAGTTTTTAACAGCGTCCATGCCTTTTTGTGTACTAAAGTTTTGTCCAGCTTGTAGGTTGACTTTGGCACCCTTATTTAAAAAGTAGTTGGCTTCACTATTTGCAGTATTTTGTCCATAGACTAAGTTAAGTTTTCCGTTTGCATTCGTTGCTGTGATATCTGCATTGATATTAATGTCATTGTGCGCTTTTAAAGTGAGTTCAGTCGCAGCATTCCACGTCACTGCAGCGTTTACATCAATATTGCCTTGCTCAGTTCCTGTAGCAGCAGTTTCTAAAGTGACATTTGTATTCGCTAAATTATTCTGTAATGTTGTTGCATCAATCCCACTTGTAGTTGCTGCTGCAGTCCCTGCACCAATAGTAAAATTAGTCGGATCAATCAGCCACTCACCTGTTTTACCTGTATCTGAAAGCGTTGAAACCTTTGTAGAATCTGCAATGTTGACATTAGCAGCACTGGTTTCTATAAACCCACCATTCTGACCATTTTTACCTTCAGCTTTCAATGTTCCACTAACATTAGTTTCACCATTTTGCATATCACCCAATAAGATGATTTCGCCTTTGGCATTTTGAGTTGAACGGTTGGCTTCAATGATCCCGCTGTGGTTGATCACAGCTTTGCTCAAACTGTTTTTGGCCTTTGCTGTTAAATAAACTGCGCCATTGTTGGCAATAATTGCACCGCCATTATCTACTAAGCCTTGTAATACCCCTAGATCGACCTGATATTGGGTCAGTGTGCCATCTTGTAACGCTAAAGTGACTTGGCTTGCTGACGTTAAATGTGTTGTTCCATCTGGTGTGGTGATTGTTCCTGTGTTTTTGACATTAGGAGCAATTAAGGCAACGCTTCCTCCCTGCAAAGTGGTGATCGAACCTTGGTTTTCAATCGCTGCTGTGCTGTTCGGGTCACCTTTTAAGGTGTATTTTCCATTTTGTATATCGGCGTCGTTTAGGCTTAATGTTGAAGCCACTAAACCGCCAACATTCACTTGCGCCGTTTTAGAAAATACTACACCGTTCGGATTCAGTAAAAATACTTGTCCATTGGCATTTAAACGTCCCATGATTTGAGATGCATTGCTGTCTAAAACATGGTTAATAGCCGTTGAAGATTGATTCGGCTGATTAAAATTAACCGTTGCATCTTTGCCAATATTAAAGGTATTCCAGTGGGTACTTAAATTTTGACTGTTTTGGTTGATATTGAGTGTGTTGTTATTTTGATTAAAACTTGCTGAGCCTGAATTAATCTGTGCGCCTGTTGGAAGTTCTGTATTGGAAATGGCAGCATGTATTGATAGTGGCAACAAAGCCAAGCCAAATAAAATTAAGCCTGAAATTTTTTGAACCATTCCGCTGACACTTTTTGGAGTATCTAACGCGCTTTGAGTTGTACTATGATTTTTTGCGAGTTCTGAAACCGCTTGCCAACACCCAAGTTGCGCATTCCAAATAACCTTATATATTTTGTTCATATGATTCCCCAAAAATATTTTTATAAATTTTGCCAATTCCATCAAATTTTGGGCCATAGAGATATACCCAAAATTGGTTATTTTTTGTTCTTTATTTGTATTTTTTGATAAAAGTCCTATTTTTACATACCATTCATCACTTATTAGCTGATCAGTTCAATCTGTTCTGCGAATTTTTTCTATTTTTTCAAATAATGGTGATGTTAAGGATAGCTGTAAGAGCTAGGCAACTTTAGATTGCGTTATGCGTCGATCACAAACTTCTTGCAAGACTGACAATCGTTTTAGTTCTTTATCCAACATAGGCACCAACGTATTAAACAGCCCGCTCAGAAAATCTCTAGGTGAGTATTCTACTTTTAACTGTGCTTGTTTTGTGGGGGATTACCAAACCTAAGATACAATTCGAAAATGAGCGTTGCCTAATTCGATAGATATTGAGTATACCTATTTGAGAATGAACATTATTTGACCAATAATTTTCTTATCCCTGCTTATGTTGTTCAATTAAGTTCAATCCAAAATTTTATGTGGGACAAAATCAAAGCCAAATATCTAAAAATATAGACAAAAAATATTTAAATTTTTACTACTATTTTTACTGCGCAATAATTTCTTATGTTTCTAATTATTTCTTTTCGATAATTATACACTACCCTTTCATTGAGCTATATTCTTCAATTACAGCTTTGATTCCACTTTTATTGATGAGTGAGCCGGTAAAATCGGATTATTCTACTAAGAGCTGTGAGCACGTTCTTGCTCATAGACTCCCTGATCATATTGAGGCTGCATATTTACAGTTTACTTATCTTAAAAAGCGTAAAGGCTTGATGACTGATTGGGCTGAGTTTTACAATCAATGATTTCAATATTAAATAGCTAATTAAATAAACATCATAAAGTCAGACCTCTATCTATTTATTCGTTGCATGGAATTGCATGGAATCTTACAAGTGAAAGTCTCCTATAATTTTAGCGCGCATCAACCTAAATAGGTTATGAAAAATACCTATTTAAAAGTTTACCAAAATTAATTTTATCGTAGATTTTAGCATTGCACTAAAATCTACGAATATCATCATCTCACCGATGCCTAATAATTATTTGAGTAAAAGTGCAATATCAATGAGAGGTGCAGTTGTTGCCGTTCCTATAGTAGAGGCTGCAACATTTGGAGTTCCACCCACACTAATATCAGGTTTTGCACGGCTATCACTTATTGTTGTTGTATTAATATCAACACGATATAAAACAGATGGTCCTGAAGCATTCGCAATTGTAGCTAAAGCATACCCATTGTCTCCACCAGCAATATCAAAACCATTATCTAAACCTAAATTGACCCCTAATCCACCAATTCGGTTAAGTGCTCCTGTATTCGGTGGATCTTGTTTAACTAAGAGTTGATTGGTTTGGTCAAGATCAAAAAGTTCTGTACCTAAACCTGCTACCGCTGTCCTAAAGCTATTACTGTATGTTGCTGCGCTAATTATTGCACCAGCAATACCGTTAATGGCACCATCTTGGATGGTATCCCCTGTATCAACATTAATTCTAAGACTTTGACCAGTATTGCTAATTACGCGCAAACGATCAGCGGCAGGATTAAAATCAACAGCAAATGCAGTTCCATCTAAACGAGTGAATGTACTATCCGTTGCAGCTTTAAGCGCATTCACTAAGGTTGACTGACCTGTTTCAGGGTTAATCGTGTATAAATTGGCTTTATTGGTTAAACCATATAGCTGTCCTGATCGCTCAGTGGAGCTTCTTAATCTATAATCAATTCCAATAAACTTTTCATCCACCAATAGGCCTGTAATATTTTTTTCTGTCACCCTATTTGGGTTATTTAAAGCAAAGCGTATTAATTTATTATTGCTACTGAGTCCCATTCCTTCAGCAGTAGCGTCTTTAGCGCGCTTTAAGGCGATACCACGTATTCCATTCGTTGTATAAGAAGTTGCTAAGTCACTGTTGTTAAAAACAGCACTATTTAATGTCCCCACATTAGCCAAATTCAATTGATAAAATTTATAATTTCCAGAAATTTTTAATGCAGCATACCCTACGTTATTGATTGGGTCGATATCAAAACCCTCCGCCTCCTTGGGTATCTATACTCCCTTCTAACGCAGCTGAGTTACCTAAAGTTCCAGCATTTGCATTTTGTAAATAAATGCGACCCGATGTTTGATCAATACTATACAGTTTAGTGGTTGCTGTTCCTGCAAAAGCATTGGTATAAGCAGCTGCGACAATAACATGATTATTTGCTATAGGATTAATTGCACCATCTGTAATCGTTGCACCTGTATCAACATTAATTCTTAAATTTTGTCCTGTGTTGGTGATAACACGTAAGCGGTCAGCGGCAGGATTAAAATTTACACTAATTAGATTAGCATCCCCTACAATTTTACTAAAAGGTAGATTCCCATCCGTTGTATCTGTTGGATCAGCAGTGAGCTTTCGAAGAAATGTAGCAACTCCTGTATTGGGATCTAAAGTATATAAATTACCAAGCAACCCAACAGCATAGAGTTTTTCATCTTTAGGTCTATAATCAATTCCCACCAGTTGATCTTCTTGCTCCAGCATTTTAATTTTAATAGAAGAAATAATACTGTTAGGTTTATCTCTATTAATTGAACTAACTAAACCGTTACTCGTTAAAATAATCATATCTCCAGAAACGGCTGGCATAAAATTATCTTTTTTATCTGAACTCGTATTACATCCAACTAGAAAGAAACAACTTACCGAGGCAAGCGCGTAATTATTCATATTTTTTTTCATCATTTTAACTCCACTAGTATGTAGATACTTTTTTGGGCAAGAGCATTTTTAGCAGTTTAAATAAATCTATTTACTTCTAGTTTTATCAAGTGCATATATATTTATTTCCCCACAAAACAAATCGATTAAAATTTATTCTAATTTTAAAAATATAGACTATTAATTACCTTGTAAATAAATGATTTATTATTTTTTTTATAAAAATAGTGAGAACTTTGTATTTCTTCACACAAAATTCACAACGCTTATTTTTTATTTAAATCAGATATATAAATTTTTATAAAAAACAAAAAAACTATATTTAAATAAATAAAATATGAAATTAAGAGTACTCTTGTATATGGTTTTTTAAATTCAATAAAAAACATCAAATGATTTCTATATATCCTAAAAATAAATATATCTATGATTTTCTTTTTAAAAATAGATACTACACTCAATAATTTAGGCTTAGATAATCCCACAAATGCAATTAAACTTAAATAACATGATCAAATAGGTTTCTGCAAACTCAGTACAATTATTTAAGACTACAAATTATCCACTTGAAGTCAATATGCATAATTCTCTATAAATATGAATAACTTTGCCTAACTTATCAGTTAGGACAAGTACTTGAGCATTGGCAAATAGTCCATCTAGATCAGCAATCGCTTTTCATCCATTTGATAGATGTACTTTTACTATTGCATAAGCATGAATAACTACATTAATCACAGTTTGTACTTATTGAAGGTTGTTAGGGTGAAGCATACCAACAACTAGCATCCCTTTTTAATCAAAGTCTTGCTTGTACTTAACTGAATTAGAGATAAGTGAATAGCCCTTATTTATTGTAATCTATTTAGAGCATTGACCTATCAGTACAACAATACTAAAACCATTTAGATGTTTATATCCATGGTAAATCAATAACACATGACAGTGATATAGTTGTATTCAACTTAGGCTACCTAGCCATTTTATTCCACTAAAGAGTGCCTACAAAATCGTTGGTTACTAAGAAAATTTTTTCTGTCCAACTTCACATCTCGTTCACACCTATTTATCTACAGTATTAAATAAGATTCAAGATGGATAATAATCATG
>CAWETQ010000014.1:0-15357 GCA_963812025.1 uncultured Gammaproteobacteria bacterium | reverse complement strand
AATTTTAAAATTTGTTGTTGCTCTGCATCAGGTAACTGAGCTTTTTCTTTTTGCTGTTTTTTAATTTCCAAATAAGCTTCTGCCCAATGGCGTAGCGGATCATTAACATCAATTTGTGCAAATAAATCAGTAATAAGCAATTCAGGCATAATTTTCTGCATCGCCAATTCTGCTGACATTAACCCACGAATTGAATAAAATACTTTTTTATAAGTGAAATTATCAGCAGTTTGCATCACTTGCATACCACCTTTAGCTAATGATAAATAATGATAATACAAAGCCTTATAATCTATTTTCCCTAACAATCCTTCCTTGAATCCCCCCCATTCTGGAAATTGATTGAAATATATAATATGTGCTCTGACCCACTCCAAAACTGTCGGATTACTTTTTGCGAGCAGTCCAAACATTTTGTTTATATCAAAAGAAACAAAATCAAAATCACCATCCATAATTTCAATTAAATCACGGTGTTTTTGATAATCATAATATTGTGCTTTAGATGGAAGATGAAAACCACGTACATCATAGTCACTGTCTGGACTTGCCATGCCCCATAGGCGACTGCCACTTTCGATATAAAAGAGTGGAATATCATCTCTATCTTTAAATAAGTGTTGGATTTCTTGTTCTATTTGCATCTTGTAATAAATCAATCGTTATAGATGAATCACAATGAAACATTTAACTCCAAATTGTCAATTTTTAATTAACTTGGCAATTCAAAATCATCTAAGTATAAATAGGGCTCAAAATATAAAAATTGCTCATTTCATATTCACCAAAACATAAAAAACGTACCAAATCTGATACGCTTTTTATGAGGCTTTATCACTTAACTTTCAAGCAAAATCAAATATTTATTATGAACACACTTCAGTTTGAAAAGCTTTATTTTTCTCCACGTGCACATTGATAACTTTTTTGAATTTCCTGTAACTCCCAATCATTTTCCACATGCTTAAAAATATAATCGGTACGAATCGCACTTACAGAATCATCCATTAAATCTGACTCAATTACTGCAACCTGTGCAGCTGTTGGCGATTCTACGCGATTAAATACCTGACGAATCGAAAGACTATTTTGATTTTTGACCAAATCAGGTTGCGCTTTTAACACCAGTTGTATTGGCATCTCTGAACCCTCAAGACTCACTTGACTGACTAATTTTTCAGTCGTTGCACAACCAGAAAACACGACTAAACACAAAGCAGAAATTGAAAATAAACGAACCATCTTTATATTCCCCAAAACAAAAAAGGCATAGCCTTTATAATGCTATGCCTTGCTTTGTTACAATATAGAGACTATGTAGCTCTATATGTTTAATACCTTATAAATCAAACAATTTACCCGGATTCATAATGCCTTTCGGGTCAAATACTTGTTTCAATGCTTTCATGTATTCAATTTCTTCTTCAGAACGCGTGTAGCCAAGATATGGCTTTTTCGTCATACCCACGCCATGTTCCGCAGAAATTGAACCATCATATTTTTTCACGGTTTCAAATACGTATTTATTCACCACCTGACATTTGGCAAAGAAATCATCTTTACTTAAATCCGCAGGTTTTAAAATATTTAAGTGCAAGTTACCGTCACCAATGTGACCAAACCAACAAATATCAAAATCAGGATAATTCGCTTCCACAATTGCATCAATTTCTTTAATGAATGCAGGTACATGGGTAATTAATACCGAAATATCATTTTTGTATGGGGTAAATGGCGCGATTGATTCAGAAATGTCTTCACGCAAACGCCATAAGCTATGCACTTGGTCTAGGCTTTGGCTCATTACGCCATCAAGCACCCAGCCTTGTTCCATGCAATGCTCAAAGATTTCCATTGCTGCGTCCATAATCGGTTCATACGGCGCTTCAAACTCAAGCAAAACATAAAAAGGACAAGCCGTTTCAAATGGACGTTGCACATGACCATGATCCAACACTTTCTGCATGGCCAATTCACCGAAGAATTCAAATGCAGTTAAATCAATTTTGTTTTGGAATGCATGCAGCACAGGCATGATTGACTCAAAATCTGGGATACCCAAGACCATCACTTGTAAGTCATGCGGTTGACGTTCCAGCTTCATTTCAGCTTCAGTCACGAGGCCCAAAGTCCCTTCACCACCAATGAACAAATGTTGTAACGCATAACCTGTGGCATTTTTAATCATGCCTTTGTTCAAGCGCAGTACATCACCTTTACCCGTCACGACGGTTAAACCCAGTACCCAATTACGCGTCATGCCGTATTTAATCACTTTAATACCGCCGGCATTGGTGCCAATGTTACCGCCAATTTGTGAAGACCCTGATGATGCAAAATCAACTGGATAATACATGCCCTGTTGTTCAGCATAGTTTTGCAATTGTTCCGTCACCACACCTGCTTGTACACGTACCATACGGTCTGCTGGGAAGAACTCAAGAATTTGGTTCATTTTGTCGAAGCTCACGACAATTTCACCATTGGCTGCCACAGCACCCGCAGATAAACCCGTACGACCACCCGATGGTGTAATCGCAACATCAAATTGATTCGCCAGTTTAACAATCGCTTGCACTTGTTCTGTGCTCGATGGAAAAACGATAACCGATGGGTTTGGATCAAAGTGTTTAGTATGATCACGACCCCAATTTTCTAAACTGTCAGCGTCGGTTTTAATACGATTTTCACCGACAATTTCCGTCAATTGGGTCAATAATTCAGGTGCTAAAGTAACTGGAGCATTCATCGTTTTGCGGACCTAGCAAGATATAAACAAGTGGTTTTGGGGACTATAGCGCTTCATTTTGAAACTGCTTTATAAAAAGCATTCATCTGAAAACAAACATCATTTTCAAATTTTACAGCTCAGTTCTACTCTATTCTACCGCTAAGCCTGAGTCGGATAAAGCGTCATATAGAGATACACTATTTACAGTCTATGCATGACCTCACTATATTTTGTACGGAATTATGGCAAAAATGCCGACTCATCCATTTTATCAATATAGCTTATAAGAAATCGTAGACAAAATATCCACTTTCCCAGTCATAAACGAAATATCTATAGACCCATGTCTATGGTATCATATTGCGACTAAATTTGGCCTTTGTAGCGGAGCCGTAATGAGCCAACATCTTTCACTACCTAAAGATAAAATTCGTTTCTTGTTGTTAGAAGGCGTTCACCAAAACGCAATCGACACATTAAATGCTGCTGGATATACCAACATCGATTCCCGTAAAACTGCGCTTGAGGGTGAAGCGTTGAAAGAAGCGGTTAAAGATGCTCACTTCATCGGTATTCGTTCACGTACTCAATTGACTGACGAAGTATTTGAAGCAGCCAACAAGCTGATCGCTGTTGGCTGTTTTTGTATCGGTACCAACCAAGTTAATCTGAATGCTGCGATGATTCGTGGTATTCCAGTCTTTAACGCACCATATTCAAATACACGTTCAGTGGCTGAACTGGTACTTGCTGAAGCAATTCTGTTACTTCGTGGTGTTCCTGCGAAATCTGCTTCGACTCACCGTGGTGGTTGGAACAAATCGGCAGTGGGTTCGTTCGAAACGCGTGGCAAAACTTTAGGTATCGTGGGTTACGGCTCAATCGGTTCTCAACTTTCAGTTCTTGCTGAAAGCATGGGTATGCACGTGATTTATTATGATGCAGTAACGAAATTGCCTATGGGTAATGCACGTCAAGTCGGTTCTATGGCTGAACTGCTTGCCAATGCTGACGTGGTCTCTTTACACGTACCAGACGTACCATCGACCCGTAACTTCTTTGGCAAAAACCAATTTGCACAAATGAAAGAAGGTTCGATCTTCATCAATGCTGCACGTGGTACATGTGTCCTTATTGAAGATCTTGCTGATGCGATTAAATCGGGTCACATTGCGGGTGCAGCAATTGACGTATTCCCGAAAGAACCTAAAGCAAACGGTGAAGAATTTGTTTCTCCACTTCGTGGCTTAGACAACGTGATTTTAACGCCTCACGTGGGTGGTTCGACCATGGAAGCGCAAGCAAACATCGGTCTAGAAGTGGCAGAGAAATTTGTTGCTTACTCAGATAAAGGCATGACTTTATCTGCGGTGAACTTCCCAGAAATTGCTTTGCCGTTGACTGAAGGTAAACACCGTTTACTGCACATTCACAAAAACATTCCTGGCGTTCTTTCTAAAATCAACAACTTGTTTGCTGAACACGGCATCAACATCTCTGGTCAATCATTAATGACCAAAGGTGACGTTGGTTACTTAGTGATGGACGTTGACGCAACTGCTTCTAAAGAAGCTTTGGATACCCTAAACGAAGTTGAAGGTACAATCCGAGTTCGCGTATTGTTCTAATTTCATTTAGAACACAAAACCACAGCATCCGTGCTGTGGTTTTTTTATTTTGGGCATCTAAAAGTAGAATTTAAGAAAATAAAAACTGTACAATTACACTAATTACAGTTGTTTACGGAAAATAGACATGTAATCATCCGAAGGTAAAAATTTTGTCCTCACATTTTATTTTCAACAGTTTTGAGTGATTTTACCGCTGATTGCTCATCTCCCTCTATTCGAGCAATCGAAACAAATTTAGTTATAGAAATAAATGCCAAATTTTAAAAATACGCCCCATGCTCAAGCCTTAATTTTATTGTTTATTGCCATGATCAGTATGCAAAGCAGTGGCTCGCTGGCCAAAATCCTGTTCGGTCAGTTTCCGGTACTGACTGTTTCAGTCATGCGCCTGTTATTAGGCTCACTCATTTTGGCGATGATTTTTAAAATTTGGCAAATCAATTTCAGACACGTGAACTGGCGTGCCATTAGCAGCTATGGCATTGCCTTGGCGGGTATGAATGCCATGTTCTACTTGTCGATTGAGCGCCTTCCCCTTGGTATTGCCGTTTCTTTTGAGTTTATTGGCCCACTTGGCGTGGCACTGTATTATGCACGACAAAGATACGATTTCATTTGGGTTGGACTGGCCATTTTAGGCTTGGTTTTACTGTTTCCATTCGATCAAGCCTCACAAAGCCTAGACCCGATTGGCATTGCCTTTGCCTTAGCTGCGGGTGCATGCTGGGCGATGTATATTATCTTTGGGCAGAAACCTTCAGGGATTTCAGGCAATCATACTGTGTGCTTAGGGATGTTTATTGGCATGCTGTGCTTAATGCCCGTTGCGCTCTTTGCAGGGATTCCAAGCACTGTCTTTGAACCTTCAAATTTCATCTATTTTATTGCCTTAGCTATACTGGCGAGCGCATTGCCGTTTTCTTTGGAAATGATTGCTCTACGCAATTTATCTGCCCTTAGCTTTGGCACACTCATGAGTGTCGAACCCGCAATTGCCGCGCTATCTGGCTTTATCATTTTACATGAGCAATTGCTCTGGACACAGTGGTTAGCGCTGATGATCATCATTGCTGCCTCAGTGGGTTGTACCTATACCACGCATCAGGCCAAGCAAAAAATAGAAGCCAAGTTAAAGCAATAAAAAACCACACCGAAGTGTTAATTCCAGTCAGTTAAGAAATTGACTGGTTTTTTATTTATTTTAAATTCATAATGTTATTCGATACGCGTAAACGTCATCCGCAACTGTTCGAGGCAAAACCACTTTGAAACAGTAAGGTTTCTGCGATTACTGGATTAATAAAAGGTATTTGACGAGTTTTGCGGATGACAATGCCTTTGGTTTACTTCTGGCGACTTATTCCAAAGTAATTTGTCGAAATTGAGCTTCAAGTATTTTATTTAAAAATATAAGACTCCGTCGTGAATAACTAAAAGGCTAAGGAGTTAATTGTAAAACTCCTTAACTGATCAGCATTACACCGAAGTGTGGTTTTATCAGTCTTACTGAGGCATATCATACCAACAGTATTTATTTATATTTTCCTCTGAATATTCAGGATAATCAGTATCTCCTTTCCATGGTTCACACCAGTCATTCGCATTAAAATCAAACTGAATCAGGCTTGAATCCGTTCCGACTTCAACTCGTTTACGATTTTCCAGCCCATTGCGATAGATATACGCCTCTGCATTAATCCAATAACTATCCACTAATTCTGCGGGTGGTATCGGTAAATAGACTCTCACTTTTATATCGCTAGGAATGGTAAAACGTTTAGCGAACTGACCATTCAGTTGCCCAACTTCTGAAAAATAGCCGCCCGATAAATTAACCAAACAACTTGATATTTTATCCAGTGACTTACAAACAATATCGTAGGGTTTTTTATCAAATAATTTTGTTGCCTGATTGAGCGTAATGGTGACATTGCCAGATAACCCTGAATTTGCACTACCTGTGACTTGATACACGGCCCAAGCTTGTTCATAAGCAGAACTTGCCGCATTCCAATTCAACGCTGTTACATTCTTAAGGCCAGAAACAACTCGACCACCTTCAGCAGGAACAGAGAATTTCACCCCATTAAAATCACCCGAACATGCGATAGGTGTTTGATTTACTCGGACACATTTCACAAAATTATTGCTTGTAGGTGCGCCTAAATCAATCATGACATTGCCTGATGTTCCAGAGGTTTTTTCACCAATTAAAGTACCAGATCCATCTTTAGCAGCCCAATCAATTGAACCTTCAGATGGCATATTAATAATGGTTGTGCCTTGTGCTGAAATTGCATTCACCTTGGTTAAAAATGATCCATCTTTCAATTTAACTTTTGCAGTAAGATGACAAGGGACTGCAACTGAAGCCGACTGACACTGGACAAAAACCGAACCTGCATTTTCAAATTTAAAATCCCAGTTCCAAGTTGAAAAATGTGAAACTGTCGCATGTACAGCAAGACCCGTTGCAGATGAAAGTGAAGCGACCACTTGCCCCACACCCTCTTCTACCCATAGACCTTTAGCTTCATCAAAGTGCCACATGGGAATACTTGATCCCACCTGCAACTTCTGATTATTAATGCTATCTATCGGTAAATCCATTTGAATATCCGCTGTTTTACCCGCAGCCAATTGTAGTTTTTGACCTGCTGCATTGGTAAATGTGGCAGTGATCATTCCAGCACTGATTAAGTTGACAATATTGCCCTGTGCATCCAGTGCAACGCCATTAGCAGGCATCGCATTTAAGTCTGCTGCCGTAATATCCCATGGTGTAAATGCAACAGTTACCGCACCTGTAGCGGGCTGACCATTCGGCAATACAAAGGCATTTTCAGGAATGGTTATTTTTGCTTGGCTATAAACCGATTCAATCACTTGTGCTAATTCAATATTATCGATATTAACTATTTGTTTAATATCGAGTAAGTTTGCCGTGATTTGTGCTAAATCTTTGACATTCACTAAAAGCGATTGATTGATATAACCGTCCTTACTGAAACGAACAACAACCGATTTGGCGGATTTGGGAATTTTTAGCTTAAATTTAGCCACACCAGCGGAATCTGTTGTAAACGTTTGTCCCGCTATACTAATTTCGACATTGGCCAAGGCCGTATAAGTTGCCGATTGAATCAAAACTGAACCAGACTGCTCTACCATTGCCTCTTCATTTACAGGTTTCGTTTCCGAGTCACGATCAGCGCCACAGCCTGCCAATGACATTCCCAACAGACAAGCGAAGGCAATTTTTTTTAATTTTATTGATGATGTAATCATTATTATTCCAAAGTTAAGCACAACAAAAAACACGCACTATTATTATATTTTTGATTTTGAATAACAAATTCAGAGTAAATTTCATTTAATAGTGATCATTTTTATAGCAATACGTGATCACCGCTTCTTTTCATAATTGCTATAATATGAACACTTTTTCAAACTGATCTACCTTGACTGGTTGTCGCGCGGAGCATATGTCCAATCCCCAACTTACTGCTGTGTTATACATGGTTTTATCCATGGTGGCGTATCAGATCAGTGCCTCATTTGCCAAACAACTGATTGAAGTCCTCGACCCATTGACCGTCGTGACCCTTCGTCTGTGTTTTGCCTCTATTTTGATTGTACTGATGTTCCGTTCTTGGAAAATTATCAAACGCTTACCCTATCTAAGATGGAAGGACTTATTATTTTATAGTGGTTCAGTCTGTTTGATGAATGTGCTGTTTTACGCTTCTTTGGGCAAATTACCACAAGGCATTGCTGTCGGTCTGGAATTCTTAGGCCCGCTGACTTTGGCATTACTTTCGATTAAGCGAAAAAGTGATTACATCTGGGTTGGCTTAGCCATTTTAGGTGTGGCGCTGATGGTGCCTTGGCAAGATGCCAATCAACATAACTTCTCCTATTTAGGGGCTGCTTTTGCATTGGGTGCAGGTGTCTGTTGGGCAATCTATATTTATTTTGGGCAACGTGTGGTACGACAGAATATGGGTATGCATGCACTTAGCATCGCCATTGTCCTATCCGCGATGGTGATGTTACCGATCAGTGTGGTACATAACCCAACCGCATTGGTGCAATTTCAATATTGGCCACAGGCTTTAATGATTGCACTATTGGCCACCGCGATTCCTTATGCGCTGGATCTTATGGCACTAAAACGCTTAAGCAAACTAAGTTATGGCACGCTTTCCAGTTTATCGCCTGCGCTCGGTGCTTTAGCCGGTTGGTTATTATTAAAGGAACAGATTAGCCTGCTACAAAGTGTTGCGCTACTTTGTATTATGATCGCTTCGGTTGGGGTGACCTTTCGATCAGGTCAAAAAACTGATCCGCAAAGCAGTTAAAAAGCCAAATAAAGAGGGTTCACAGCCATCTTTATTTCATAGCAAGACACTTTTGACTATCTGTGCAGCGCATATAAAAATGAGCCCCATATGGGACTCTTATTTTTAAGCAGTAAGACACAATGACAGTATTAATTTCTGTGCATTGTGTTATTAACCTGTGAACAGCATTTGATAGCTTAAACGCAGAATCAGCACTGAAACCAAAATCAAAAATAAAATACGAATAAAACCACTACCGTATTTTAATGCCATTTTCACCCCAATCAATGAGCCTGCAACATTGGCTACAGCCATCATTAAGCCTAAACTAAACAGCACATGACCGGTTGGAATAAAGAAACTTAACGCGGCAAAATTGGTCATAAAATTGCCAATTTTAGACAATGCTGAAGCATGTAAAAAATCGACTTTTAAATAGCGAATAAAATAAAAAATAAAGAAGCTACCCGTACCTGGGCCAAAAATACCGTCATAAAAACCAATGACCAAACCACCCACACCCGCCAAGACTAATGTTTTAGTGGTGATACTTTGCTGAAAATGGACTTGCCCAAATTGCTTCTTCATAAAAGTATAAATGGCAATCACAATCAGCATAAACAACACAAAGGGCCTCAGAATCGATTGCGGAATCATGGAGACGCAAGCAGCTCCTGCAAAGGAACTGATAAAGGCAGCAACAGCAATCACAGCCAGTAATTTCCAAGCAATTTTTACCCGACGCAAATATGAAAATGCAGCCGTTGCTGTACCACAAATCGATGCCAGTTTATTGGTACCGAACAAGGTTGCCGTTGCCATATGAGGAAAAGCATTCATTAAAGCAGGAATTTGAATTAAACCGCCACCACCTACCGCCGCATCTATCGCACCTGCACAAAATGCAAAAAAAATCAGGCTGATGATAATCTCGATGTCCATATGACTTTATAGCTCTCTTAAAGAATAATTAAAGATTTAAAACACGTTTTGGCACTAAACGCTTTTTATCGGTAATTTCGGCCAAACCTAAACATTTCTCGCCATCAAAGACCAAAACTTCATGTTCTGCTGCATGCTCAATATTACTTTCCATACCACGACTAAAATATTCAGCACGCCCTTGGGGAACTTGCACTCGAGTAAAATGATCGACTGGCGCAAAAACAGGCAATAACAAAGCATCACGTTCAAATTCAGTTAAGCTTTCTAAATATTCAATGGTATAGCTTGGAATCAGGTCAAATTGCCCTGTTTTAATGCGGTGCAAATAAATTAAATGCCCAAAAGTATTTAAAGCTTTGGCAATATCTTCACCCAATACACGAATATACGTTCCCTTCGAACAGGTCACATCCAAGGTCAGGCTATTTTCGCTAAAAGACAATAACTCAATCGCCTCAATGGTAATAGGACGTGCTTCGCGTTCAATTTCAATGCCTTTACGCGCCAATTCATACAACGGGCGACCTTCTTTTTTTAAGGCAGAGTACATCGGTGGAACTTGCTGAATATCGCCGACAAAGGTTGCCAAAACCTGTTCAATCTTTGCTTGAGTCAGCTCAGGAACGGCTTGCTCGCACAACACATCACCTTCAACATCCCCTGTGGTCGTGCTATGACCTAAATGAATGGTGGTTTGGTAGCGCTTGGTTGAATCTAATAAATAGTGCGAAAATTTAGTCGCTTCACCCAAACAAATGGGTAACAGACCTGAAGCTAAAGGGTCTAAAGCACCGGTATGCCCACCTTTTTGGGCTCGATACAACCAACGAACTCGCTGCAATGCAGCATTAGAACTAATACCCAAAGGCTTATTAAGTAAAAAAACACCGCTCAGATGACGGCGTTGAATTTTAGAGGAAGTCTTTTTCATAGCGAAGATCAAGCAAGTTCAAACGAATGACATGGTAACAACCGCTTGTCAGTATTTACAACTTTTCTACCCTGCATTTACGTATTTAGTGTCAAATTGAGCTCTATTTTTAGACTAATAAAAACAGAAATAGAAGGTCGCATAGGATATGCATAAATATAAACTCTGGGTCATTTTGGCTCTTATTGTGTTGGGTATCGGTGCAGTATTATTTTGGTTAGCACCTTCTCAAACGATTGCAGACCCAACGGATTCCACACAAGCCATTGCTAAACAAGATCATTTTTTAACAGAAAACAACTCAGTGGCATCCATTCAAGCTGAAGCTTTTATGGGTAAAAGCCAACAAGACACGACCATTAACTGTCAGTTACGCTTAGATCAGACCAATCGTTTAATTGTGAATGAGCAAACACGTAACTGTTTTGAATATTTTATTACTCAATACGGTGAAAAAGACCTCAAACAAATTAAAGCTGACTTTCAGGCTTATATTGAGCAAAACCATCAAGAGCCTGCCCGAGCGCAAATTTTAGATTTATGGAATCGCTATATGGATTACCGTGAAAAACTCGGTCATTTACCCGCGCCCAATGTCGATAAAGAAGATCCCACATATTATCAAAGCATATTTGCCAATATGAAAAATTTGCGCAAACAGCTTTTTTCTAACTATGAAATTGAAGGCTTATTTGGTACTGAAGATATTTACCATGAATACACCTTAAATCGTATAAGCGTTCTGGATGACAAAAACTTAACGGAAGCACAAAAGGCAGAAAAATTAAAAGCTTTATTTAATCAACTACCTGAAGACTGGAAAGAAAACTTACAACAACTCAATAAACTCGAAGATTTAAGAAAGCTCAGCGCAGACATTAAAGCGCGTGGTGGTTCTGCCGCAGAGATTCATCAAATGCGAACCAATTTGGTCGGCCCTGAAGTCACACAGCGCTTAGAAACATTGGATACAGAACGCAGTGATTGGAAAAACAAGGTCAATGGTTATCTGAATGAACGCGATAGCGTAATGAAAAGTGGCATGAGTGATGATGCTAAACAAAAAGCGGTGCAACAATTACGTCAACAATATTTTAACAAATCAGAACAACAACTTCGGGTCAGTACCTTTGAATCAATCCATGATCAAGGTGGAAAACTGCCTTTTTCTGAATAAGGTCTGATGACTTAAAGCAATGTTTTCACGATAAAAATAACATGCTGAACAACAAAAAATAAGGGTATGCCACAAAGGCATTGATAAAATTTTAACAACAGCATTGATACATACAGGAGGATTATTTTTTCTTTCGCGATATAAAAAATATTAAAAAAAACTTAACAAAGGATCGGTTATGAAAATTTTAACGACAAAAACCAAAGCAGTGACCTTTGCCGTGATGGCAACCCTTTCTATGGGACTGACTGCTGAAACTCAAGCTGCAAAAGGCATTTTACAAGTAAAAGAAACGGTAAAATCTGACTATGCCAAGACCAAATACCCCATTGTGATGACGCATGGTATGTTTGGTTTTACCCGCCTAGGATTCGACACCTTTGGTATGGATTATTTCTACCAAATATTGCCCGATTTAGCGCGGAATGGGGCTACGGTTTTTGCGACTCAGGTTTCGCCTTTAGAGTCCACTGAAGTACGTGGTGAACAACTACTGGCTCAAGTGGAAGAAATTCGTGCCCTGACAGGTAAAAATAAAGTGAATTTAATTGGACATAGCCACGGTGGTCCAACGGTACGTTATATTGCCGCGATTCGACCCGATATCGTTGCTTCGGTTACAGGTGTTGCAGGAACTTTCCGCGGCTCTAAAGTCGCTGATGACATCTTGGCAAATCAGGGTACATCTGCGCTGGCTAATTTTTTCGGGGGGAAATTACTTGCGCCCATTATTACTTGGGCTGAAGGCAATTCGAGCTTACCCATCAATACAACGGCTTCATTAACGTCAATTAGTGAAAAAGGCTCAGCTCAGTTCAATCGAAAGTTTCCTACAGCGGCTCTAGCAGCGAATTGTAATACTTCAGGTGCAAGCCTTGAAAATGGCATCCGTTACTATTCTTGGACAGGTAAAGCACAAGTCACCAATCTACTGGATGTGGTGGACTCTGTAATTTCGCAACTGGCGCCGCTCTCTTATGGAAATTTAGACAATGATGGTTTAGTTAATCGTTGCAATAGCCATTTGGGGCAAGTCATTCGTGACAACTATCGTCATAATCACTTAGATGAAGTCAATATGATCTTTGGCTTACGAGATATTTTCTCACCTGATCCAGTTTCCCTGTATCGTCAACATGCCAACCGTTTAAAACTGCAAGGTTTATAAACTTGGTCGATATTTAAGACATAAAAAATGCGCCATAAGGCGCATTTTTTGACTCGTATAAAACTTAAAATTAAGCTTTAACTTTACGAGCTGGTAATTTTTCACGGATACGTGCAGCTTTACCAGACAATTCGCGTAGGTAGTAAAGTTTAGCACGACGAACGTCACCGCGACGTTTCACTTCAACTTTAGCAACGATTGGAGAATGTGTTTGGAAAACACGCTCAACACCAATACCGCTAGAAATTTTGCGTACTGTGAACGCAGAGTTCAAACCACGGTTTTTGATTGCGATTACAACGCCTTCAAAAGCCTGAAGACGCTCACGCTCACCCTCTTTTACTTTTACAGAAACAACAACAGTATCACCAGGTGCAAAAGCAGGTAGATCTGTTCTTAACTGTGCATTTTCAATAATTTGAACTAAAGGATGCTTACCACTCATGTGGGTATCTCCAATGTGCGGGACAGAAGAGGTCTGTTACCGCTGGGGACAGAGGCTAAAGCGCGTATCGACCCGTTTATCTTTCCCTTTACAGCCGAACAAAGTCGAATCCATAAAGAGCCTATTCATAGATACTTAAAACTTTATAAAAGTTTAAGTATTAACTCGAAGCATAGCTTCTCGCCTTGCGCTCGGACAACGATTATTAATCGTTGTTTCCTCGCTCATCTTTGAGCCATTTTTTTTGCTGCTTAGTCAACTCAACTTTTTCCACCAACTCAGGTCGGCGTTCCAAAGTGCGTTGATAACGCTGCAAAAACCGCCATTTATCAATATTGGCATGATGCCCTGACTTTAACACTTCAGGCACATCCAAACCTTCAAAATGGTCTGGCTTGGTGTATTGTGGGCAATCTAACAGACCATCCACAAATGAGTCTTGTATTGCCGATTGCTCATCAGACATTGTCCCCGGAAGTCTCCGAATAATACTGTCCAATAAAACCATCGCAGGCAGTTCACCACCCGATAAAACATAATCACCAATTGACCATTCCTGATCAACATATTGCTGGATCAAACGTTCATCGACGCCCTCATAACGTCCACACAATACAATCAATCCGTCATATTCAACAAACTGTTGTACCGCAGCTTCGTTTAAGGTTTTTCCTTGTGGAGACATATACACCACAGGAACCTGAACACATCCCGCTTGCAAAGCAAGCTCTTTAGCATGATGAATCGCTTTTGCCAAAGGCTCTGCCATCATCACCATACCCGGACCACCACCAAATGGACGTTCATCCACTCTTTTGTAGTTGCCCGTTGCAAATTCACGTGGATTAATACAAGTGACTTGTACGATTTCACGTTTTGCCGCACGCCCGCTAATACCGTAGGCTGTAATCGCTTCAAACATTTCAGGAAAAAGCGTAATGACTGCAAAAAACATCGCAGACTCCTCTATTTTCCTGCTGCGTTCATCCTTAAAGGACAAGCTTTTAAATATTTAGTAATCTACGCCCCAATTGACGTAAATACGACCAGCTTCTAGATCAACTCGCTGCACCACATCTTTATGCCATGGAATCATACGCTCTTCAGCATCAATGCTGTCTGGTGTTGCGTGAACCACCATTACATCATTGGCACCTGTCTCGAACATTTCATGGATTTTACCGAGATTTACTTCTTGTTCAGCATCATCCAAACCTAACACTGTTAAGCCTTTCAAATCTGTCCAGTAAAACTCATCCATTCCTGCTTTCGGAAGTTGCGATTGTGAAATCCAAACATTGGTTCCAACCAAGCCATCCGCTGCAGTGCGATCGCTCACATCTTTTAACGAAACAACCAAGCCTTTACCATGCGGTTTCCAACGTTTCACATCTACTGTTTGCCAACCTGCTTTGGTTTCAATGTACCAAGGCAGATAGTCAAAGATGTTGCTCATAGGTTCTGTATTGGAATAGACCCAGAGCCACCCATTTAATCCATATGCTGAACGTAACTGTCCAATCTGAATACGATCTTCGGGAACATTCTGTGTTGGTGTCATGGGCTTTCCTACTACTTAATTTAGAATTATGCAGCAGCTGCAGCTTTCTTAGCTTGAGCAGCTAAAGAAGCAACACGTTCAGACGGTTGAGCGCCTTGTGAAACCCAATGAGCAAAACGATCAGCATCTAAACGAAGTTTTTCTGCTTGACCTTGAGCTGTAGGGTTGAAGAAACCGATACGTTCGATGAAACGACCGTCACGTGCATTACGGCTATCAGTTACAATAATTTGATAGAACGGACGTTTTTTAGCACCACCGCGTGCTAGACGAATTACAACCATGATAAAAACCTTATAATTTTTACGGATTATCCCTGCACCGACCACCGGAACATTTCAAACCCCTTTCATAGAGGGCAATATTTTACGTTATATTTTCTATGAAAGGAAGATCAAAATTTATTTATCCACAGTTTTGAATTT
>CAWETQ010000013.1:0-105411 GCA_963812025.1 uncultured Gammaproteobacteria bacterium | reverse complement strand
TGCGGTATGCTCACATGGTGGAACGATTATAGGCGCAGATCAGCAAGTTGATCAGGAATGGCTTGAAATCCAGCACAAGGCGGCGGCTGAACTGGATGAGTTACTGGATGAATTGCCAACGCTATTACTCGATTATGCCAAACCATTTGGTTCAATTCGGACGTGGACGATGCAAGAAAATGGTGGGAAAATTTATACCGTGGCCAAGCAAAATGATCCTGCACCTTTATTTCTGCACCAAATGATTGAAAACTTACCCGCTGAAGTACTTGAACACTGCTATGTCCATATCAATGGCAATAATTTAGCCATTCTTCCCAAATTTGTGTCTAAACAAAAAGCGGTTGAATTTTTTATCAATAAATATGACCCAAATCGCGAACGTGCCATTTTAGGTTGGGGCGATAGTTTGTCTGATGCAGGCTTTTTAGGCTGCTGTGATTGGTTTGGTATGCCTAAAAATAGTCAGTTGGATAAATTTTTAGTACAAAATCTAGCACAAGATCATCATGCAAAAGGATATTTAGGACATGTATAAAAACCATGCGTTAGCATCTAGTCTTAAAACACTGGGTTTCCATGGCTCTTATCGACCTGAAGATGTGACCTTTTTACTCAATATTGATGAAATAGAGCCCACCCCGTTAGCTGAAAAAGAGTATCTGATTCAATCTGGGAAAAAACACTATTCACAAATGATTAGTGTTGAACATCCTCCCTCAGATGAACAAATGCGACATTTTGAATACGCTTTTGAGCAAGGTGCTGAACGTCTGGCAAGTGATGTGCAAAAGATTGCCAACTCACTGATGATACGATTTCCCAAGCAACCGATTATTTTAGTCAGCTTGGTTCGCGCGGGTGTACCTTTAGGTGTACTCCTTAAACACTGTATTCAAAAACACCAGTATTGTGAGCATTACGGGATTAGTATTATCCGTGATCGCGGTATCGATTTTGCAGCATTGCAGGCGATTATTGAACAACACGGCGCGGAAAATATTGTTTTTGTCGATGGCTGGACGGGTAAAGGCGCAATTTGTCGAGAATTGACCCAAAATTTGGCAGATTATCCGGCATTATTTGATGCAGGATGGGAGGTTCCTCGCCTTGTTACCTTAGCTGATTTAGGCGGTTATTCGTGGCTAAGTGCCAGTTGTGAAGATTGGCTGATTCCGTTTGGTATGCTAGGTTCCGTGATCTCAGGCTTAACCTCACGGACTATTTTAAAAGATACGATTGATTTCGATCTGGCAAAGAAAAATTGCTACGATCCGAATAATTGGCATAGTTGTTTAGTCTATCAACATCTGGCTCAGCATGATATTTCGGTCGATTTTATCGACAAGATTTTAAATATTATTCAGCAGAATCCACACAGCGATTTGGCAAATTGGGATAACCACATTCGCCTCAAACAACAAAAAATTTGTTTAGACACCATTGATTGGATCTCTGATACCTATGCGATTAAAAATATTAATCATATTAAGCCCAGCATTGCAGAAGCCACGCGTGCTGTATTAAGACGCGTTCCTGAAAAAATATTAATCCGTGATCCATCCAATCCGCATGTACAATTCCTGCTGCATTTTGCCAAAGAACGGAATATTGCCGTAGATATTTTAGGTGCCAAGTTAGGCCCATATCATGCAGTGACTCTGATAAAAAAAGTCGAGAAAAATAAATGAAACAACTGCAACATGCGATTGAATTGGGTGCAACCATGTACATTCCTGCAACCCATGAGCAATTATGGGAAGTGACTGAAGGCATTAAATTTCCGATACTCAAATCGATTGCGGTCTGTTTAGAAGATGCCGTGTTGGAAAAAGACGTGCAAACAGCCATGGTCAATTTAAAGCATTTATTACAAAAGCGCTTAGAGCTGCCAAACTTAAAGGCGCCTGCGCTCTTTATTCGCCCTAGAAATATTGAAATGGCGAAACATATTGTCGATTGGGACTTAAATCACACCTACAGTGGCATGATTTTACCCAAGTTTACGCTGCACGATTTAAAGCAGTGGATGGACATTTTACCACCCAATATCAACCTGATGCCGACGCTTGAAACCAAAGAAATTTTTGATATGGGTCATAATATGGAGCTTAATCAAGCACTCAAATATGACTTTCATAAAACCCTATGTCTAAGAATTGGCGGTAATGATCTGTTGTCCTGTTTACATTTACGTCGCCCTAAAAACAGTACGATTTACCAAACCCCAGTGGGGATGTTAATTGCACAATTGGCAGGCTTATTTATTCCAGCTGGCTTTCAACTCAGTTCACCCGTATGTGAACATATTGACCGCACGCAATTGCTGATGGATGAATTATGCCAAGATATGAATAACGGCATTTATACCAAAACGGCCATTCATCCCTCGCAAATTGAATATATTCATCGCGCCTTTCAAATCAATAGCGAAGAATTTCATGAAGCACAGCAAATTTTAGCGCAAGATGCGAAAAGTGTATTTAAAAGCCACGGCTCCATGTTAGAACCAGCGACACATCGTAATTGGGCAGAAATGATTTTATTACGCTATAAAACGTTTGGTTTATCTAAGCCTCAAGCCTCAAGCCAAGATAAATTCATGCTCAATACATTCTCACTCTAGGCTTCAACCATCTGGACGACAGCCAAACGGCCGCCCTCTTGCTTTGAAAGTAAAATTTGAACGCCATTTTTCAGTTCAATTTTACCGCCAATCGGGATCACGGTTTTGGTTGTCACATCAGTCAAATCCGTAAGACCTTCATTGACTAACCACCAACGGTCATTATGCAAAACAAAATAGCCTTTACGTGTCGTTTGTTCTGCTGTTAAACGCTCATTGGGTGCAATCATATGATTGGCATGCCATGCAAATAAAGACTGCCCTGTCCAAACCATTAAACGATGATTATCGGGTCGATAATTCCCTTGTTGACGTGCTGAATAAAGATTCAAAATGGGTAACTTACCTGTAAAAGGGGTATTACAAAATGGGCATTTCGGCTGAGTTGTATTATCAAAGACATACCATTTTTGACTACACGCGGCATTTTGACAGGGTTGGATTAAATCGACCGTTTTAACCAAGGCGGTTTCCCAATCATTGGCAGAGGGACGTTTACTTGGATCATGCAAACCCTCAATAAAACTCTTGTTAAATAATTCTGTTAAATAAGGGTCCAGTGACTTGATATGAAATTCGACTGGGATCAGCCCAAGGTAATTGGGATGGTTGCAGTTGATTAGACTTCACCTGATTACTCTGATCCGTTGGGTGTTCCACAAATAATGCTTTTTCCCCCATGCCCATATTTTCATCTTTTTGTGGATCATCCATATCATGAATTTTGCCACCGCGCAGTGGATGCCGATAGAGCAAATACATATAGATCAGTACGGCTAAAGCATGTTTATCCGTTGCAATACTGGGCAAAAACCGCTTTGGATCTTGTTTAGATAAATGATTGGTCATCACCACTTCAGGCGCAATAAAATCAGGCGTACCCACAACATCGGGCGGATATTTCCCCGGAACAACCAAACCATCCACATCAATCACACAAGCACTGCCTGTAACAGGATCAATGAGTACATTTTTATAAGATAAATCCGAATGTGCTAGACCTGCCGCATGCATTCGACGTACAGCGCGTGAAATTAAAATACCAATTTTCAGATAATTCAGCCAACTGCCCTTTTCACGCTCATCTAAAAAGCGGTTTTGGTTATTGGCACTTGCAAACCATTTACCTTCTTTTTCCTTGCCTTTAATGTTTAAAAAATCGTTATTTTTTGAACCATAAGAAAAAAAGTAATATTTTTTATACGTCGGAGCAGTGATTCCTAACAAGTCATTGTATTCAACCAGTCCATCAGGCCAACAAAAGATATTTTTCCAATAATCGCCACCGACACCATTAAAAATACCATTCCATTTATTGCCCACAATTTCTTTTAAGCGATCTTTTTGCTGTTCTAATGCTGCTTTTGATTCATAAAATTTATTTTTTTCTTTACTGAAAAAGCAGACCACATAACTACGGTCAGGGGAAAAATAAACATCTTTCATTGCACCTGAACCAATCACTTCATCAACAAATTCAATTGCTCGACCATCGACCGTGTGACACTTAATAATTTTTGCAGACATATCTATTCACCTCATCTTTAAACTATTTTACTGAAGTAACTCTGCCTTATTGTTATTGCAAAGGACGGCCAAGGTACGATCATCATGATGACCTGGCGTAAAGAAATGCATCCACTCCAAAAGATCACTTGCCGCATTTTCAGTGTGGAATAACGGGGCTAATTGGCCATATAAGTCTTTCCATTTTTCATGGTTCGTCAATCCAACCTCTGTTTCAAAGATAGGATCTGAAATACCATCGGTCATCACCATGACTGCATCAATATTGCGATAACATCCAATTTTGATCCGAGCGCCCAATTCTTGCCCAATACTGCGGTCTAAAAACTTGGTTTGACCTGCATATTCGCCACCATCCGCGACATTCATAATGCGAACCAGCTCATCGCTATAGGCTGCAATGACACCATCACCGACTGAAAAAGTGCTCATAAATGTTTTATCTGGTTGGTGACAGAGTACGGCGATTAATAAAGTAGTTGAAAAAGCCTTCGCAGCCACAGCCATTTCTTCAGCTTGTTGTTCTATTTGAGTGATAATGGATTTATAAATTTCATAATAAACATGAAAAAATTGTTGATTCAATTTATGTGCAATGACTTTGGTTTGCTCATCTTGACCACCCACTCGCCATTTTTTAATATCTTCATTTAAAGATTCGATGGTGTAATCGTGTAAATAACGCTGAAATTCACTTTGCACAATTTCCACTGCAATACGTGAGCCTTCTCTAGAATACTGTGCACTCCCCGCCCCATCAGCAACAGCAATCACTGACCATGTGCTATTCGGAATATGCATGATGGTAAAATCATCATCACGAAATGTCCCAGCATGTTCATGTGAGCGACCACGTCGACTGGCAGCAATAAGCTTATAATTTTCAGTCTGTATCATTTTTTGTTCTGTATGCGTTTTAATAAAAGGCTGTTCTGCTTCAGGCTCCAGTACTTTCCATAAAGTTCGTGGATCAGGAATAATATTCATTTTGCACTTTGCCGTGCGCGTCTCATTTTTAATCCCGTATTGAAACGAAAAGATCAGTTCTTCTGCTCGTTCAGGGTTGCCTTGGATGGTCTGTGTTGCCTCATCAAAATAAAAATCATGCTCAGCAAATTTAAAACTATCCGCTTTAAATGTAATCTGTTTAGGATCATGCTTAGACATCAGCATAATGTTGGATTGGTACGGCTTGACCTACACGAGCATTATCGACCTGAAATTTCACCTCATCTGCAAATACTTTATTAAATACGTCCGCAATTTCGGCTCTATTTTTATTTTGATTGAGTGTACTTGTATCTATCTGAATAGCATCTTGAATTTTCATTTGATCTACGACTGATTCGGTTTGGGTTAAATGAGGCTTTAAAGTCGTGCCCATATCATCAACTGTATTTTCAATTGATTGATCTAAATGTGGGTATTCCGTTTCAAGTTGATCTTCTAAGCGAACCACCGCAGATGGTACTTTAGTGCTTTCCTCTGGCATTTGAAAAAAGATTGGGTATGCTTTCTGCTGTATTGACTGGATGATCATTGGATTGAATAGCGGGTTCCATGATGACCATCTCAAGCGCTTCACTTTCAGTCAATTTTAATGGTGCAGTTGCTTTTTCTTGAGCAAGATTTGGCTTTGTTTCAGGTTGGGAAATTCCGATGCCTAAACCCGATTTTGGTTCAGGCGCAAGGCGTGTAATAACTTGGATAATTGTCCTAAATTTTCATCAGTAGAAATATAGCGAATAAATTGATCATTCAATCCCATGTCATTTTTTTCTAATAATGTTTTTATTTTACATTTAAATTCAGTCATCACTTTTCCCCAGTCTAAACCATTTTGCTATTTTTATGCTTTAACCTTGCCCACGAGTAAGATTAAAATCTTCCCCAGATGCAGAAAAACTAATTTGACGCAGACACCATGGACAAACTGCAAATTCACTGTATCCGTCATAGCACATCAAATTGCCACAGGCACACATTGCAAAAGCTGTTTCAGCATAACAATGCGGACAATTAGAACTGCCCTCTAAAACAGAGGTATTAATTTTAGGCTTTTCAGCCGCATGATCTGTCCAACTAAAATAATCTTCTGAAATACCGGTACAGGTTTGTAATTTAAAATTGTATAAATTGATATTTAGATCAGAAAGCTCACCATACTGTAAGTGACGTGTATATTTTAAAATATAAGGATGATGCAGCTTTTGACAACGTCCTATAAATGTCACCGTACGATCATCAGCCTGACCTTTTCGGAATGAAAGTTTCTCCTTAGCCAAATGCATATATCGCTCATCTAATGGCAAAAGATCTTGTTGTTTTTGATTATTTCCAACACTAATACTCTGTGAAACAACCGAAGCACTGATCCATTTACATAAGCTTTTGACATAGTCATGATCAATCTGGGTCAATGAAATACAATGTGTTGTTAAGCGCTTTAATACAGAAAAATCAACATCTTGTCCCAAACCAATAGCGACTAAGGTCACTTTGTTTTCATATTTAGCTTTCCAACGAGAAATCGCATCTTCATAATCATCCGTCGGACGACCATCCGTAAATAAATATACAATCGGTTTCCAGTCCCCTTTGACATCTGCCGTCGTTTTCATCACAGAACGTTCAATTTCTTTCGCCAAATGATCAAGTGCTTTGCCTAAATGTGTGCCTCCCCCCAAAGGAAGTTCACAACTTCTATAGGCAAAAAGCTCTGTCAACGGCACTAAAGTTCGTACAATTCCTGCATAAGCCAGCACTGAAACATAGACGGTTTCCAAAGCATAGGGGTCGGTACGCAAACCACTCATAATAAAATCAATGCCTTCCTGTACGGCCTGTAAAGGCTGTCCAGCCATAGATTCAGAACAATCAATGACGAAAAAAACGGGTAATCGGCGCATATTTTTACCTAGCTTATTTTTGTTATATCAATCAAATATAAAGTTTTGGGATATTCAAAAGACAGACATGTATGCTGTATATGTCTTTTGAATATGGACTATAAAACCAACTGAATTTCCGATGGCGGTGGCGGTAAAGAAATAGAGTCAGTCACTCCAGCACTGCTACTCCCCGCAACCACACTGGCTGAAACCCACTTAAAGAAACTTGAAAAAGAATTAGAGTCCATTGTGTCGAGTACAACCACCTGATTGGTCAGCTGCAATAAGAATTCTGTTTTCGCTTTCGGTCCCGCAGCACAAGCGATAATACTGGCAAAGTTTAATTGCTGAATGACAGGTACAATTTGTTGATAGGCATAAACGTCCGACGGTGAACCATCTGTCATTAAGAACAATAATGGACGCCAATCGCCTTTTTGCTCATCTGTCGTTTTTTTGACATTTTGCTGAACTTCATGCGTTAACAATTCCAACGCAGCACCCATAAAAGTTGCACCCACATTCGGTACATCAATCTCTGGAATTTGGATTTGATCTAAAGGTGTTAAAGGCAAATATACTTTTGCTTCTATATCAAAGGTGATGACACTCAAATATACGCTTTCTAAGGCATACGGATCCTGTCTTAATGCGCTGAGCATAGACTGAAGTCCAACATTGAGAGAATGAATCGGTTCTCCTCGCATAGAACCCGATGTATCAAGCAAAATATAAACTGGTAGACGACGCATTTTTATCTCTTTATACGTATTTTTTTAACCATTCTACAAAATTATCAGATGCAGAAGATGACCCTATTGCATTAAATTTCCAACCATTGCTTTCACGAACTAATTCTGCAAACAATAATGAACGTTGTTGATCATATTGATTTTTTCCTGACAAATCAAAACGCACCATCTCTTTACCAGAAGCATCAACGGCACGAATAAATGCATTCTGAACTTGACCAAAATGCTGATTATTTTTAGCGCCCTCATAAATCTGAACAATAAAAACAATCTTGTGATAATCATTCGACAGTGAATTTAACTTCACAATAATTTGTTCATCATCTCCATCACCTGCACCGGTACGGTTATCTCCAGTCAGCCAAATATCACCAGAACGATGTCTCAGATTATTAAAAAAAATCACATCACTATTTTTAAGCGTTGGATTTCCTGACGCATCACGTCCTACATCTCGGACTGTACCATTTGCATCACATAACAAAGCAACCACATCGAGATCATATTCAGCAGGTTGCTCACTAAACAAGCCAGCTAAAAAACTCTTCTTTTGTTCTGCAATATCCCAACCTAAACCTATAGTGACTAAAGATAAATTATGTTGTGATTTTTCAAGACTTAAACCTTGCCCTTTGGCTAATGTGATCGCCATTATTATTTCCTTTGTATTATTGAATTTTAATTAGAGTACAACATTGACTTCGGGTGGTGGCGGCGGTAAATCGTTCAATCCACTCACTTCTTTCTGAGCAGCATCAACTTTTGACGGCTTCGATAGGTTCCCCCATCATTGATCCCGATGTATCGAGTAATAAGTAAACTGGTAATCTTCTCATTTTCACCCCTAAAAATTTTAAATTTTTTCTTATTCTGCCAAGGTTCATCACCAAATTTGATTGGTTATAAAATTTCCTATAATTTTTTTCTATTGAGTATTAATAATATTAAGCAAAGATAACCACAAGCGAAAGTTACAAAATTTTGATCACTCATTCAAATATCCTTGATGAAATTCATTCGACAAGTTGCACAAAAGCACCATTCAACATGACTGACAAAAACTTAAAGCGAATATGCTTTCCATCATATTCAGAAAAAATAACAACGGATGAGTTAAGCCTAAAATGCGACATCACTCATCAATTGTTATTCATGTTCTCGTTTAATATTGGATGAACTATTACAGCCTATCGTTCGCGTAATGCTTCTTGCGCTTTATTAAAGGGTTTAATCAAATAATCCAAGACGGTCTTTTCACCAGTACGAATATCCACGGTCGCCACCATACCGGGGGTAATACTGAATGTTTTCCCTGCTTTATTGCTTAATTGGTCTGAATCTGTGCGGATATACACCCGATAGTAAAATTGATCCTGTTTCACTTCATCACGTAAAGTATCTGGAGAAATGGTGGTAACTTTACCTTTTAAACCACCATAAATTGAATAGTCATAGGCGGTGATCTTGACCAAGGCTTCTTGTCCGGGGTAAATAAAGGCAATATCACGCGGTGAAATTCTCGCTTCAATCAGAAGCTGTTCATCTAACGGAACAATGGTCATCAATTTGCCATTTTGCGGCACAATACCACCAATGGTCATGACATCAATTTCTTTCACCACGCCACGTACAGGTGATTTAAACACTGCACGACTTAAGGTATCCGTCTTGCCTTTCACCACTTGTTGTTGGGTTTCAATATCGGTATTTGCTTTCGACAGTTCTTCACGCGATTTCACATAATATTGGTTACGTATATCATTCATTTGATTACGTAATTCATTGGCCTGACGTTTTAAACGTAAAACTTCCACTTCACTCGCCGCCCCTTTGGCAACCAAAGGTTCGGTCATGGTTAATTCTTGTTGCACCAGAACCAAAGCCTGTTCTAAACCAGAAATGGATTCTTCTAAATTGGCACGACGGGAACGGTACAAAGCGGTTTCTTCATTCACCAACTGGGTTTCGGATAACACTTCAGGCGGGAAAATCAATGCTGTACCATTCACTTCTGCACGTAGACGCGCTGCTGTCGCTCGGGATGACATCAGCAATGACTCTGACTCACCGACATTGGATGCAAATCGTGTTGGATCTAACTGCGCCAAGACTTGACCTTGGCTGACAATTTCTCCTTCACGTACATTCATTTTGGTGACAATCCCGCCCTCTAAAGACTGAATAATTTGCTCTTTGGAAGAAGGAATCACTTTACCTGTGCCGGTCGAGACTTCTTCTAATTTAAATAACCACGCCCAAGCCAAAATAACCAATAAACCCATACAAATAATCCAAATAAAAATACTCGCTTTCGGTAGCGGTGGCTCTAATTCAACGACCTTCATCGGAGGTTTTAATGCTAATTTTTTCTCGCCCATGATTTAGCCCCCGACCACATGCACTTTTTGTGGTTGTTGATTTTGATTCAAAATCTGATCCCGTGGCCCATCCATCACCACCTTGCCGTCATTGACCACAATAATCCGATCCACCAATTCCAAAACAGCACGACGATGCGTTGCGACCAGTAATGTTTTTTGCCCGAGCCAGCCTTTTAAATGCTCAATAAATTGTTTTTCCGAGACATCATCGATCGATGCTGTAGGCTCATCTAAGAGCAGAATATTCGGTTGACGAATCAGCAAGCGCGACAACAGTAAGGCTTGTCTTTGCCCGCCAGAAAAACCGACACCGCCTTCTAAAATAATATGGTCTAAGCCTTCTTTCTTTTCTTGTACGAAGTGAATCGCGCCGGTGATTTTCAGCGCAGCTAAAATTTCTTCATCATTGGCTAAAGGTGCGCCTAAAGTTAAGTTTTCGCGTACCGTCCCAAAAAATAAATGCGCGTTCTGATTTAATAGCGCCATATCACGACGTACATCTGACGGGTCAATTAAACCCAGCTCAACGCCATCTAATTTAATTTTGCCTTGCACGGGGGTTTGCATCCCAGACAATAATTGCAATAAGGTCGATTTACCGGCCCCATTACGCCCAAGAATGGCGATTTTCTCACCTACTTTAATTTCAAGCTTCGCAATCATCAAACTGGGCTGGGGATCATCTTCGCCATATTTAAAGGTCACACCGGTTAATTCATAATGCCCATTCAGTACTGGACGATGGATTAAATGCGCATGATCGGGTTGATCGACTGCTTTTTTCATTAACTCATCTAAACCCATTTTCGCCACTTTGGCTTGTTGCCAACGTCCTAACACCCCGGTAATTTGTGCAATTGGCCCCAACATGCGAGAAGACAACATCGAACACGCCACCAAAGCACCTGTACTCATCTCACCTTTCATCACTGCAAAAGCACCCACCAAAACCACAATGGCAAAAGCCAAGCCTTGGATTTTTTGTGTCCATGCCGACATGACCCCGACAATTTTACGTTGCCGCATCGAAACATCCGCAGACACTTCATTCATATGGTTCCATTGGTTTTGAAAGCGTGCTTCGGCGCGAAGTAATTTAATATCTTCAATCCCTTGTACCGCCTCCACCAACATGGCATTACGAATCGCCCCCTCACGCATGCCTTCATTGGCCAGTTTAGCCAAAGGTTTTTGCGCCAACAGACCGGGAATAATCATTAAAGGCACAATAATCAACATCACCCAAAATAAATTGCCGCCAATCAGCCAAAAAATGCCAAGAAATAAGAAGAAAAAGGGTAAATCTGAAATGGCGGAGATTGTGGTCGAGGTCACTAAATCACGGACACCTTCTAATTCACGAATTTGTGAAATAAAACTCCCTGTGGATTTGGAACGTTCACTATTTTTAATTCTCAGGGCATGACCAAAAACCCGATCAGAAATCCGTAAATCGGCACGCTTACCAATAATGTCAGATAAATAAATCCGTGCGACTTTTAAGCTAAATTCAAAAATCGCCGCGATTAACACCCCACCGGCCAGCACCCAAAGTGTGGTGGTCGATTGTGCAGGGATCACCCGATCATAGACATTCATGGAAAAAACGATGGTGGCCAAGGCCAAAATATTGGCCAGCATCGATGCAAACATGACATCGACATAACGCTTCCAGTCGCGCAAAACAATCGACCAAAACCAGCTGCTTTCATAGGGTTTAATATATTCATCGACGCGCGCATCAGGCACTGACTTTGCAGGTCGAAGAATATAAACATGGCGAATATTTTCCTTCAGCACATCGAGTGTTAAGATTTGCGCCAGTCCTTGATCACCACTGAACTGAACACTGGCATTGCCATCGACATCGACCTTGTCAATAATCGCCACTTGCCCACTCTGGAATTCAACCAGTACCGGAAGACGCCATGGATTAATTAAATCTTCACTAAAACTGGCTTTGCGCAGGCTCATGCCAATTTGGCGTGTGATTAAGGTCAAGATGTCATCAATCGTCTGATTCGGATTCCAATCCAATTGCAAACGAATCCGTTCTTCAGACGGTTCGATACGATAATGCTTGGCAATGGTTAAAACCGCTTGTAGCCACGGCTGATAATGGATGCTATGACTCATGGCTGAACTTCAAACCCTTGAATGGAAACATGATTGAGATCATAAAGGTCACGTGAACGACCCGTGACTCGGATATATCGGACAATAGCGCTATAAATGTCATAACGTGCCGCTTCAATTTCTTGTGCTGCACTGTGAATGGCTTGTTCTGCATTTAATAAATCCACCACGGTTCGGGTTCCCAATTTATATTGTTCTTGATACAGTTCTTTGGTACGGATCGTGGTTTCTTTTCGGGCCGACAACACGCCGATTTGCCTTTGTTTATTTTCAATCTCTTCACGAATCGATCGGATTTGATCTAACACCTCAAGATAGGTGGCATTGACTTGTGCCTTCGCCGCTTCTTCGGCATAACTGGCGGCACGCGTTTGCGAAGCCACTGCGCCACCTTGATAAAAATTACTCGATGCCTCGAACATGATGGAATTATAAAAACCGTCCTCTTCATTATTATTCGGGTTTCGACCATTCAGGGCTTGGCTTAAAGACCCTTTGACATTCAACGTGGGATAATTGCTCAGTTTGGTTTTTTGTTTTTGTAATTTTGCAATTTCCACCCCCACTTGGGCCACCAGCATACTGGGAATTTGATTAAATTGTGGATCAGCGATACAGTTCAGAATCCTTCACCAAACGCTCTGGAATTTGCCATTTTATTGCAGAGATATCATAACCGAGCAAGGTTCTGAGCTTTTGTTGATACTGCCCGAGGTAAGTTTGTTGAATAATTAAATTCGATTGTGCCGCTTCTAAATTGGATTGTGCTTGGATCGGGTCTGCTTGACTGGTAATTCCTGCTTTGGCTCTTAAATTGGCAATTTCGGCAATCCGGCCAATGCCCTTGATTTGCTGATTTGCAATCTGCAGCATGTCCTGATAACGCTTGATATTGACCATCGCATCGGCAACTTGATACGCCATATTATCTAGTGTAACCAATACCTTAGCTTGTTCTTGTAATCGTTTGCTTTGTTCAATACTGACTGAACTTTTAATTTTACCAAAGTCATACAGCATTTGCGTCGCTGAAAGGCTCAATACTTGCCGCCCACGCTCTTTCGAGGTTAAATCGCCAGTGCCGATGCCGCCAGAAAGTTGCGGATAATACTGTGCTTTGACCACATCAATATAGGCATTTTGAGTCGCGACTGAAGCAATACTTTGTGTGATTTCAGGTCGGCGTTGTAATACCGCTAAAATCGTTTCATTAAAACCAAGATATGAGGGTTGTATTGCACCTTGACCGAATGGTTTTGGTCCGATCCCTTGGTGCGTGACTGGTGGTAATTCTTGAACTTGAGAGGTGTCTAATTGAAAATGACTGAATGAAGTCACATTCAACTGATTAAAAGAATCTGTTTCAAGAGGTGAAAAAAGTTGCCCTATTCCACTTTTTACCGATTGTATATAGTTATCCGATACATTTGCATTTGCAGTCTGGAGCGTTAAAAGTAAAATCAATGTAACCCTTATTCTCATCATTCAATATTTTATAATTAAAAAGTAATTTTCTTATTTAAGCATATATTTTTCATTATTCCACTTGCAATTTAAACTATATTCAAAAAAACCTTAAGATCATTAGCATCATTCAGAGAAAATTTAAGTAATATTTATATTTTAAAAATTCAAATTGAGAAAAAATCTTATACTCAAACAAATAACACTATGAATAATTATTAATAATCTTCTATTTTATAGTTTTATCTAAAAAGACCAAACCCCACAATAAAATATAAATCAAATTATTTAAATTCAATAATTTATAACCATAGTAAAATAATTATTTTAAAATCCAATTCAATTACAATAAATGACTATTTTAAATTAAATGAAAATCAAATTACTATCCATTATATTAATCATATTACATTGATTAAATTATTCAATCAGCTTTTTAAACACCAAAAAACCCAACATAAATCTGCGAAATATTACTTAAAATCTAAAAACTTATATTTTATTTTTAGAATATATAAATCAAAAATTAAAATAAAAACTACTGACTTTAAATATTAACTACCACCAATATCGACCAGTGACAGTTAATAAATTTTTAGATTTTATTTAAATTCAAAATTTTAATTTAAAAACTTTTCATTGGCTAAAATACGTTCTCGTTGTGTGCTTGGAAATTTATTTTCTGTAATCAGTTTTTGTATTGCTGCCTTGCCTGCATCTTTATAGGCAACACAATAACTTGCTGCAACAGTCAGTTCATCCAAAGCACGCCATTCATACACGCTCGCGTCGACAAATAATTTATCCTGCGGTAGAGTAATATTTGCCGCCTGCTGTGCGAAATAACTCGCCAAATCAAAAGTTTTCTTTCCCCGATAGTATCGTGCTAATTCATATAATGGCTCTGCGCGTTGCTGCCGAGAAATCCAACTTTGTAAATACTCTTTGTAGATGATCTCTTCACTGAGACCTAGACGTTCAGCCATTTGCGCAGCGCGAAATTGCGCCATCCAGCGCTCTTCTTCCCAACCACCGGCACTGGCTCTTTTTAAATAAAATTCACGACTTTTTTCTAATAATTTTGCATCACGATAACTCTGTGCTAAATAAAATAAGTAGCGCAAATTATCAGGTTCATCCTGTAAACCTTGCTCCAGTAATGCAATGTCCTTTAAATAAGTATCGGCAATTTTTGCTCGTGCACCATCATGCTGAACACAAATATTCAAACCTTCTAAGGTATGCCAAACATGCGGTGATGCAGAGTGTAAAAACTCATGCAGTACCCCTTTCCAAATCCATGTTAACTGGGTCGAAACCAAAGCATTACGTCTATAACGCAAACTGCCATAAACCACATTAAAATAATAAGCAGACTCTTTTAGCGCGGGAAGGGTAAAATCTGGATCGGCAAATAAAGTTTCATCTGCATCAATAAAGAGTAAATAATCCGCATGGGGTAAATCGTTTGATTGAGCAAGTTCAATAGCTTCTGTACGGTTGAAACCAAAATTTTTCCAAGGACGTTCATATAACTGTCCCGGTAGATCTTTTAAATAGTCTTGAATAATCTCCTGCGTACCATCACTAGAACCCGTATCCACAATACACCAAGAGTCTATCCACGGTTTTACCGAGGCTAAACATCTTAAAATAACATGCGCCTCATTTTTAACAATCATATTAAGGCGAATATGCGCTTCCATTAAATTCCAAACCTCATCACTTATACAATCAATACAAAACATACATTAGATTAATGCTTTATCAACTTATAAGACACTTTGCAAAGCAATTTACAAAGTGTCTTTTTTATCCATTAAATTCTAAAATTTAAAAGATAATTTGATCGTTATTCAATAAATCTTGCAGATTTGTATCGACATTTTTTAAGATAAGTAAATCAACTTTTCCTGTAAAGGATGTGCCATTACCATCACGGTCAATGCGAACAACTGTATTAGTACCATCAAAACTGACAGACAAATAATCACCTAAATTTGTCTCTGTTTGATGACCATCTAATAGACTCGCGATATTAATTTTATCTGCTTCAGTATTGGTATTGACATTGCCGACGGTAAAATCAGTCCACGTATCCGTACCATTGCCACCTCTTGCGTCAAGATGATCTAATAACTCAAACAAAGCGGCATCAGCACCAGATCCACCAACGAGCGTATCATTACCAGATCCACCAATCAGTAAGTCCTTGCCTGCCCCGCCATTTAAGATGTCGTTGCCGTCTCCGCCACGCAGTAAATCATTGCCTGAACCACCACTGAGCGTGTCATCGCCGGCATAACCATATAAACGAATGCTTTCTGTTTTAGTAGAATAATCCAATATATCGGCTACAGTATTGCCTTCGAAAATGAATGATTTACCATTGCTGAATTGATCAAGCCAGATTCACATCGACTAAGCGATCACCGCTGGCTGATGCTGATTCCCCTTGCGTGTCAATTGCAGTGAGTGACATAGAATTGAGTACATTGGTTGTCAGTAAATTACCCGTCAACAAATCACCATTTTCTGCTCTTAACTCTACTGCCGCCAGCAGCTCATTAATGGCAAGATTACTGATGGCTTTGCCATCCAATGATGTAATGATCAGCGTATTGCTATAACCCAAAAGGTTTAATAGACCGCCTTTCGTCACATATTCAACTTTTAAGCCTAGCTCTGCTGCTAATTTTGCACTCACGTGATAAGTCGCACGGGTTAGACCGACGTTCACCACAGGTTGATAGACCAATTCAACGCGCTGTAAATTATGATTCACATCAATCACTGAATAAGCCTGACGGCTTAAATCCAGCAATCCAAGTGCATCGGCTCCAATCAAGCCCAAAAGTTCATTCAGCTTAACACTCACTTCTGGCGCAACATTATTTGGATCAAAGTCTGGTAAATATTTATTGGCATCGCCCAAATTGCCGACTGTCACATCCAGTTTATGTGATGCTTTATCACTATCACCATCCTGAATTTCAATGTCAATATTCAGTTGACCATCGCCTTTAATTGCATCATAAGCAGCCTGATCAAGCGTTTTCTCACCAATTATTAATTTACCTGATTTAAGTAAATAAGAAATCAGCTCATCCTTACTAGCAAACTGACCAATAAAGCCTTTAACCCCCTCAAGCACAATAACCTGATCAACTCCGGTGGCTGTATTGCCCGTACTACTAATATGGATTTCAGTCGATGTCCCCGTTTCGACAAAATATAGATACTGAGCAATGTTTACCGAGTTCGTTCCGACACGGCTCGCGCCAGACAATAGACTGGAAAGATCAAGTGCATCACCGCCCTGAGCCACTGAACGAATATCAAAGTCCTTAATCGTATCTGTAGCCTTACTAGCAACAGTGCCTTGATCTTCAGCTTCCCAACGGAAAAGATCACGACCCAAGCCACCTGTTAAAATATCATTACCTTGACCGCCAATAATAAGGTCATTGCCTGCACCGCCATCAATCGTATCAGTGCCTGTACCGCCACGGATAATGTCAGCATATTTACTGCCTTTAATCGTATCGTTGCCATCTAAACCATAAATGCGGACTGATGAAGTAGCACTGCTTTGATCTAAATTAACATCATTGGCTGATGTCCCTTTAATAATAGAACTATTTGCAGCGCTACTAGAGCCTAATACATCTGCACCTAATAATGACGTTACCGAATCAGTATCACTTAAACCATTTTTGTCAGTCACAGTAAGTGTATAAGTAGGCGCTACTTTTAAATCAATGCCTAATGCCGCATTATTAATATAAACAGTGCCTAAAAATTCATTTAATACCTCACTAGAAACAGGCAACCCATTTGTACTGGTAATTGTAAGCTTGCTTCCAAAAATGCCACTATTATCAAGTGTTTGACCTGCTGTTGTAACAGTTAAACCCAATTCTAGAGCAAGCTCTGTTGACCATTGTAATTTTAAATTGCTTAACCCAAGTCTAGATAACACACCAGTCAACCCACCGCCTACGGCATTAAGTAAGCCAGTCAATCCTAATAAGTTAAAGATTCCACCAAGTACAGGTACATTGGAAATAAAGGTTCCTAAAGCTGCCGATAATGAAACATCAACCTGTAGAAATATTTTCATTCACATCACTTACACTGAATAATTGCTTTTGACTTAAATCCACAACACCCAAAGCATTCGCATCAACAATACCCAGCAACCCGCCACTAGAGTTAATCTTCGCCTCAGGCGCTTCATTGACTGCAACACCTTGACCTGTCACTTCTACAGTATAGTTACCTGTATTCAGATTCACTGTCACCGTCTCACCGCGGACGGTGGTGACAATTAATGATGTCCCTGAACTATCCGTCACCGTATGGAAAGCAACGACACTTCCTCCTAAGCTTGCAGGCGGTGTGACACTCGTTCCGTTATAGCTAAATTCAACACCTTCAACAGTGACTTTACTAACATGCGCACCGTCGACATCACCACCAAAGCTTTCAACCGCAGAGCCACGATAGGTTTGCGGTGTACTCAATCAGCAAATCCACACCTTGTGTGAACAGTCTGAGTTAAATTAGCAGTTTCATTCTGGTGTTGCTGTTGGAACATCATCCACAATTTCAAGTTTCAGTACATCGTGTGGCTTACCGCCTGCCAAGATTGGAATGCTAATCGTGAGTTTGTCTGCACCCGACTAATCTATGGTCAAAACTATGACTTTGTACAATGCTGTATGTCACCAGTATCTGTAATGGTAACTCTTAATGCCTCTACACCATTTGCTTTTGCAATAAATGGATCAGCACTTAGTTCCCGTACCTTCCATACCAGTGAAACACCACCAACAGTCAGCGGAACTGGACTTACCATTGCATCAACAGCCGTCACTTTCGCTGTTGCATCATCCATGCCCAAACCTGTACCTGCTTTAATATTACTGCCTGTTACAGGTGGATTTAGCACCTGTTCCTGCAAGAACAGCATCACTTAAGAGGGCAGGAATATTGAGGCTATAAGGCTTCATCATCAACGGCTGGTAATGATGTATTCCCCGCGGCATCTGTAAATATGGCTTTTACGTGAACATCACCCGCAGCTTTTGCAAATTGACTGCCAGGGATCGTCTGCTGTCCATGTCCCTGTCATATGCATTTACATTCGCCTGATAATCTTGCCCATTCACCGTTACCGTGATGGTCGTTGTTACTGCATCAACAGGAATGGTCACTGTACCTGTTACAGTGATATTCGTGCCCGCTTCGCCTGTATCCACTACACCATCACCTGCGATTGGTGTATTAATCGCAACAGCACCACCTTGAGGCGCGACTGTATCAACGTCAAAGCTCAGTTTTGGTGATTGATTCGTGACGTTACCATTACTATCTGACACCGTATAAGTGATGCCATATTTCCCATCTGACCAACCAGTCGTAGGTGTGTAGCTCCATTTACCATCCGCCTGCACAATGATGGGAGTCCCTGCGCCAGTCACTGCTGTACCGTTGACATAAAGGGTAATGATTTCTCCTTGTGTCCGTCCGCTACCTGTAATTTCTGGACGATTATCATTGGTCACCGAGCCATTGGAAATATTGCCTATATGCAATGGAATATCATCAATGGCTATTGGAGCAAGTGTTGGAAGGTCTGGCGGTAAAACATCGACAATAATTGAATTAGATGTACGATCAATAACAGTACCCCTCTCATCTGTCGCTATGACCTCAATTGGATTTTGACCTTCTCGTACAGCGACATTTACATTGAGTATTCCACTGCCCACTTCTGCTGCATTGAGAACATATTTATCACCATTGACAATAACAATGTCACCGACTTTGGCACCTACACCCAAGGTAATTTTAACGGCTGTATAATTTTTACCATTCATTTCGACTGCGTTGAGCGTGCCATTGTTATTTGCATCATTCGGGAAAGCAATCGACTCTACAATATTGCGAGCTGCGCCATCGACATTCACATCCTTCGATGCCTTGTCTAATACATCACCTTTATCTTTTATTTCAACTTCAAATTTTTCTTGCTGCCCTTGTGTCACTGGGACATCATTAAAGTCCACATATCCATGTGTAATATCCGCTGTGGTCACCGTATGTTTTATACCATCTAAAGTAACAACATCACCCACTCGGACATCAGCACCAAGCTGCACACGTACATCAACAGTACTGCCAGCGCCAAGTTCCGTGTTATCGATAATATTATTGCCATTAATATCGCTAATCACATTGATATCACCAATGTATTTTCCTTTAGATACTTCAAAGAATTTAAACTCAACATCGGTTTGACCTTGTGGATTCTGAGCATCTACACGAATAAAATTTAGCCCATCAACCACAGTTACAGGAACGGTAATTGCTTTAGCAGCGATATCAGCTGGGGTCAGTGTATGGCTTGTACCATTTACAATAACCGTGTCACCCGCTTTTGCGTCTTTTCCTAAAGAAATCGTTATTGTATTTGGGCCATCTCGAAGCTCTCCTTGGCTTAACTTACCATTAGAGTCAGCATCAGAATTTAGTTTGGTTCCAGTGATCAAATCAGCTGAGCCGCTTGCACCTGTAGCACCCGTGTCCGTGCAGCGCCTGTTCCGCCTGTAGCACCCGCGTCACCCGTGGCACCTGTAGATCCTGTAGCACCTGTAGTCCGGAAGACCTGTAGCGCCCGCGTCGCCTGTGGCACCTGTAGATCCTGTAGCACCTGTAGATCCGGAAGCGCCTGTTCCGCCTGTAGCACCCGCGTCGCCCGTGGCACCTGTAGATCCTGTAGCACCCGTAGATCCAGCAGCGCCTGTTCCTCCTGTAGCACCCGCGTCACCCGTGGCACCTGTAGATCCTGTAGCACCTGTAGATCCGGCAGCGCCTGTTCCGCCTGTAGCACCCGCGTCGCCTGTGGCACCCGTAGATCCTGTAGCACCTGTAGATCCAGCAGCGCCTGTTCCGCCTGTAGCGCCCGTTTCGCCCGTGGCACCTGTAGATCCTGTAGCACCTGTAGATCCGGAAGTGCCTGTTCCGCCTGTAGCACCCGTTTCACCCGTAGCACCTGTAGATCCTGTAGCACCTGTAGATCCTGTAGCACCTGTAGATCCGGAAGCGCCTGTTCCGCCTGTAGCACCCGCGTCGCCCGTGGCACCTGTAGATCCTGTTCCGCCTGTAGCGCCCGTTTCACCCGTAGCACCATCCGCGCCTTTTAGATAATTGATCAGATCCTGTACTGTCGAGCCAGCAGGCAATTTGCCCGCATCAATCAACAGCTCTAACGCTGACTTACCATTTGCACCATCTTGACCTTTCAAGTAATCAATCAAGTCCTTTACTGTCGAGTCAGCAGGCAATTTACCCGCTTCAATCAACAACTCCAACGCTGACTTGCCATTTGCACCAGTAGAGCCTGTAGCACCCGCTTCACCTGTAGCACCGGTAGAGCCTGTTCCACCTGCAGCGCCCGTTTCACCCGTGGCACCAGTAGAGCCTGTTCCGCCTGTAGCGCCCCGTAGCACCGGTAGAGCCTGTTCCGCCTGTAGCGCCCGTTTCACCTGTGGCACCAGTAGAGCCTGTTTCGCCCGTGGCACCATCTGCGCCTTTTAGATAATTGATCAGATCCTGTACTGTCGAGCCAGCAGGCAATTTACCTGCATCAATCAACAGCTCCAATGCTGACTTACCATTTGCACCATCTTGACCTTTCAAATAATCAATCAAGTCCGTTACTGTCGAGCCAGCAGGCAATTTACCCGCTTCAATCAACAGCTCCAACGCTGACTTGCCATTTGCACCAGTAGAGCCTGTAGCGCCCGCTTCACCTGTAGCACCGGTAGATCCTGTTCCGCCCGTGGCACCGTTCACCGTAGAGCCTGTTGTATCCCCTGCGGTAATGGTGTCTTTACCTGTATTACCAGAACCATCCGTGACTTCAACCGTAACGTCTTCGCCATCAATTAATGGTCGTTTTAAATCAATATCAACACTGCCATCTTTACTGACATTACCTTCACCAAGAATATTGCCATCTTTGTCTTTAATGACAACTTTGCCATCCTCGTTAGAATCAACACTAATCGTATCTAGATCTTTTTGAGTCGCATCAACGACTGGCGCAGTCGTATCTCCTACGGTAATGGTGTCTTTACCTGTATTACCAGAACCATCCGTGACTTCAACCGTAATGTCTTCGCCATCAATTAATGGTCGTTTTAAATCAATATCAACACTGCCATCTTTACTGACATTACCTTCACCAATGACATTGCCGTCTTTGTCTTTAATGACAACTTTGCCGTCCTCGTTAGAATCAACACTAATCGTATCTTGATCTTTTTGAATTGCAGCAACGACTGGCGCAGTCGTATCTCCTACGGTAATGGTGTCTTTGCCTGTATTACCAGAACCATCGGTGACTTCAACCGTAACGTCTTCGCCATCAATTAATGGTCGTTTTAAATCAATATCAACACTGCCATCTTTACTGACATTACCTTCACCAATGATATTGCCGTCTTTGTCTTTAATGACAACTTTGCCGTCCTCGTTAGAATCAACACCAATCGTATCTAGATCTTTTTGAGTCGCAGCAACGACTGGCGCAGTCGTATCATTACCGTTCTTGTTTTCGTTATTGTTATGATCGTGACCCGCCCAAGCTAAAATGCCTGCAGCAGTCAATGGGACAAATGCCCACAATAAAGGATTGGCGACTCCCTCAGAATATAATAGAAGCTCAACGTCCTCTAAATTGCTATAAACAATATTGTCTAAAAGCAGCCCTTGCTCATTGGTAAAGCGAACCCAAAGCAATTCATTATTATCAGAATGTAACACCAAGCTATGATCGGCTTTAAAAAAGCCATTGAGGGTAATTGTTTCGCCATTTTTTAAAACAATAACAGCATTATCCTGCTCTTTTCGGATCTCTAAAATATCCTCTTTTGATAAATTCAACTTAACCACGGTTGGATTTTCATTCAAATTTATATTTTTGATATCTGCCGATAAGTTGTTTTCTATATGAGAAATCTTATCAATTAAGACATTTTCATTCATACATCTACCCTCTTTTGAAAATTATTATTAAAAATATAGTTTTATTAAAATTAGAATGACTTACACAAACCATACCATTTCAGTCGGGTTTTAAAGCAAATTTTAACAATAATTTACAGTTGTAAATATTCAAAACAAATAATTGATTTTTATTATTAATTTTAAAAATATACAAACAATTTCAAACCTAAAATCATCACATATTTTAATTTTTGATCCAAATCCGACAAAAGTTTGGCAAAAATATTGCGACAAATACTTTGTCACCAGCCCTAAATTCGCTCAATTAACCACCAACAAATCGCTCTTTAAATAAGACGTTCTATGACATTTTGAAAAAGAATCACTTCATCACGGGGATAAGCACTGAATCACTTTTTGTCATCAATAATGACCAAATCATGTAGCGGTATAAGAAGGATGCAGAAAAGGAAAGGATCAAAGAATGACTGGGGTTCAATGCGGTGATCGCATCACAAAAGCCGCGCGTATGATTATTCTGCCTTTTATACAAAAACAGCGAAAAATCGGACAAATCAACATCATTGTGCATAAGCTTGTCATTATTTATATTTTTCAACTGTTTAAAGATTAGTCACAATCTGGCCTTTTTAAAATAAAGCCCTCTTTTCAAGCATTCTGCGACTGTGTATAACAATGGGCAGTTTAGGGAAAACTGATAAGCATAGGCAAAGGACGTCAAAACACGTTAGACTATGCAACAATCAATGCAAGCAAAATGTCGTTTGAGACAAAAAGAAGGTGAAGATTGATGCCGCTCAATACCGTTGAAGAGCTCGTAGCAGATATCCGTGCAGGAAAAATGGTCATCCTGATGGATGATGAAGATCGTGAAAATGAAGGTGATTTAGTTATTGCTGCGACACATGTACGTCCAGAAGATATCAACTTTATGATCACCCATGCACGTGGTTTAGTTTGCTTAACGCTTAGTCGCGACCGTTGTCAGCAACTTAATCTTCCACTTATGGTCGATGCCAATGGCGCACAGCATGGTACAAATTTCACGCTTTCTATTGAAGCAGCGGAAGGCATTTCAACGGGTATTTCGCCTGCTGAACGTGCGCATACCATTCAAACGGCTGTTGCAGCACATGCTAAACCATCAGACATTGTTCAACCCGGTCATATTTTCCCATTGATGGCGCAACCTGGTGGCGTATTGCACCGTGCGGGTCATACCGAAGCCGGTTGTGACTTATCACGTCTTGCAGGGCTTGAACCCGCTTCTGTGATTTGTGAAATCATTAATGAAGACGGCACCATGGCTCGTCGTCCAGACCTTGAAGTTTTCGCAGAAAAACATGGTTTGAAAATGGGCACCATTGCGGATTTAATTCATTACCGCATGACCAATGAACAAACCGTTGAACGTATTGATCAACAAACCCTAGACACTGAATACGGTACGTTTGATTTGTATCGCTACCGTGAATTGGGTAATCCAGATATTCATTTGGCTTTAGTGAAAGGTCAGCCTGCTGAGGGCGTGACGACAGTTCGTGTGCATGGCTTTAGTCCAGTTCGTGATTTATTGAAACTCAATAAAATTGACGGCGAACCCGCATGGAACTTAGACCGAGCACTGAAAGAAATTTCCAACAGTGATCGCGGTGTTTTGGTGTGGATTGGTCAACGCCATTTACAAGATTTAGGCCCTGCTTTAAGCAACTTAACGGCACCAAAGCCAAGCAAGTCAAATTCAGCACTTTCTCAGCAATATCAAACGATTGGTGTGGGTGCACAAATTTTACGTGATTTAGGCGTTGAAAAGATGAAGCTGCTCAGCTCACCTTTACGCTTCAATGCACTATCAGGCTTTAATTTAGAAGTGGTGGAATATATCACCGCAAATCAAACAACTTAAGAAATAATCGAGGTTGCTATGGCAGTTCGCCGTATTGAAGGTATGTTACATCTCGCAAGCGAAGGTCGTTACGCGATTTTAGTGGGTCGTTTTAATAGCTTTGTTGTAGAACATCTATTAGAAGGTGCAATTGATACATTGAAACGTCATGGTGTATCAGAGGATAATATTACTGTTGTTCACGCGCCTGGCGCATGGGAACTTCCTGTGGTTGCAAAAAAACTTGCCGCTTCAGATCGTTTTGATGCGATCATTGCACTTGGTGCTGTGATTCGTGGCAGCACACCTCACTTTGATTTTGTTGCTGGTGAATGTGTCAAAGGTTTAGGCGTTGTTGGTCTAGATACTGGCTTACCAGTGATTAACGGTGTACTCACTACGGATAGTATTGAACAAGCGATTGAACGCTCTGGTACAAAAGCAGGTAATAAAGGTGGCGAAGCTGCCCTTACTGCGATTGAAATGGTTAACTTGTTAAAGGCTATTTAAAGCATGTCGCAAACACTTCAAGCTACTTATGCAGCGAAACGTAAAGCACGTCGCTTTGCTGTACAAGGAATCTATGAATGGCAGATGAGCCACAATCCTGTCCATGAAATTGAAGCACGCACGCGTGTGGAAAATGCCATGCACAAAGTGGATCTCAGCTATTATCATGAATTGTTGACTCAAGTGGTTGCCAATCATGAAGCATTGGATGCGCTCCTAATCCCTGTGCTTGACCGTGAACTTAATGCCCTAGATGGCGTTGAGCTTGCGGCACTTCGTCTCGGTGCATATGAATTGAAAGATCATCTTGAAATTCCATATCGCGTTGTTTTAGATGAATCGATTGAGCTTGCTAAACACTTTGGTGGTGCTGACAGCCATAAATACATCAATGGTGTATTAGACCGTTTAGCAACCAGCTTACGTGCAGCAGAAAAGCAACAAGCCGACTAATTTTTTCAGTAGATTTGTTGTATGGCTGAGTTTTCCATCATTGACACTTATTTCAATCGACAGACTGTTACATCTAACGATGGCAACTCTGTCGACTTAGGTGTCGGTGATGACTCAGCCTTGCTCTCTCCTCCCCCCAACCAACAATTGGTCATCTGTGCCGATACTTTGGTCGCGGGTCGACATTTCCCTTTAGATACTTCTCCACATGCCATTGGCTGGAAATCTGTTGCCGTCAATTTATCCGATATTGCCGCAATGGGTGCCAAACCGCACAGCATTTTACTGGCATTGAGCTTACCCCAAATTGATCATGACTGGCTCAAAGGCTTTAGTCAGGGTTTATATGATTGTTGCGATCAATTTGGGGTCAGTTTAATTGGTGGTGATACCACGCAAAGTCCACATCTCACCCTTTCGGTGACCGCACTGGGCTGGATTGAAACAGGTCAAGCGGTCACACGTTCAGGTGCGCAAATAGGTGACTATATTTGTGTCAGTGGGCAAGTCGGCGATGCCGCTTTTGCTTTACAGCACTTAGGTCATGTACTACAGAAACGCCTAGATTACCCGACACCGCGTTGTCAGCTCGGACAACAGCTAAAAGGCTTAGCCTCAAGCATGATTGATGTATCGGATGGTTTAGCCCAAGATTTAGGTCATATTCTCAAAGCATCCAATGTCGGTGCTCACATTCAATTGGATAAACTCCCAATCAGCGAAGCACTTCGCATTTTACCTCAAGAAAAACAATGGCATTACGCTTTGGCCGGTGGCGATGATTATGAGTTGTGTTTTACAATCAGTGCACAAAATTATCATCGACTTTTGCAACAACAATTAGATATTAATATTACGATGATTGGACAAATTACCAAACAAAAGGGATTAACTTTTGAGCTGGATGGTGCACACTATCCATTGCAATTTCATGGATACCAACACTTTGCATAAACCCGCAATCAATTTTAAAAACATGTCTTGGTTCAACCGCTGCATCGTGTTTTGCGGTGTTGGATTTGGCTCTGGACTACTTCCAAAAGCACCGGGCACCTTTGGTTCTGCTTTCGCATTGTTGTTTATTCCAATTTGGCTGACATTGGGGTTTTTCAATGCCACATTGGCGATGATTATCATGTCCGTTGTTGGCATCTATATTTGCGGACAAACCGCTAAAGTCATGGGTGTGCATGATGATGGGCGTATTGTTTGGGATGAGTTTGCTGGACAATCGATTACCTTTTTACCGCTGATTTATTTAGGCATGATGAACTGGTATTGGGTCTTGATTGGATTTGCTTTATTTCGTTTATTTGATGTATGGAAACCTTGGCCTATCAGCGTGATTGATCGTCAAGTTGATGGTGGTTTTGGCATTATGTTGGACGATATTATCGCCGGCATTTGGGCCGCACTCTGCATCTTCATTTATTTATATTTTGTGATTGGCTTAAGCTAAAATTTGTAGGATTGCATATGTCTACTAGCGTTATTATTCTTGCTGCAGGTAAAGGAACACGTATGCGTTCAACTTTACCGAAAGTATTACAACCTCTTGCAGGACGTCCGCTATTGGGACATGTGATTGAAACTGCAAAAAAACTCAATGCCGCAAATATTATTACCATCTATGGTCATGGTGGCAATCTGGTTCAACAAGCATTCGCCCAAGAAAATGTAGAATGGGTTGAACAAGCCGAACAACTCGGCACAGGTCATGCTGTGAAAGTGACTTTGCCCGTGTTACCGACGGATGGCGTATCGCTGATCCTCTCGGGTGACGTGCCTTGTATTACTGAGGCGACCTTAAGAAAATTACTGCAAGCATCGCTAGAAACTGGGATTGGTATTGTCACCCTTACGGTGGATGATGCCACAGGTTATGGTCGTATTGTGCGTAAAAATGGTGCAATTCAAGCCATTGTTGAGCATAAAGATGCCAACGATGAACAACGAAAAATTAAAGAGTTTAATACCGGTATTTACTGCGTCAACAATGCCAAATTGCATGAATGGTTACCCAAGCTTTCCAATGAAAATGCACAAGGTGAATATTACCTGACGGACATTATTGCCATGGCAATTGCCGATGGTTTAAGCGTTGCTTCGGTTGAACCTGAATTGGCTTTTGAAGTTGAAGGCGTCAATGACCGCGTACAACTGGCAACGCTGGAACGTGAATTCCAAACTAACCAAGCCAAAAAACTGATGCAGCAAGGTGTACATTTAATGGACCCTGCACGTTTTGATTTACGTGGCAATTTAAGCGTCGGTCAAGATGTTCGTATCGACATCAATGTCATCATTGAAGGTGATTGTGAATTTGGTGATCAAGTCGAAATTGGCGCAGGTTGCGTGATTAAAAACACTAAAATTGCAGCAGGCACAAAAGTGCAACCGTATAGCATCTTCGATCATGCTGTTGTCGGTGAAAATGCCCAAATTGGACCGTTTTCACGTTTACGCCCCGGTGCTAAACTGGCCAATGACGTGCATATTGGTAACTTCGTTGAAGTGAAAAACTCCAGTATTGGTCTAGGCTCTAAAGCCAATCACTTCACTTATTTAGGTGATGCTGAAGTCGGTGCAGGTTCAAATATTGGTGCAGGTACCATCACCTGTAACTACGACGGTGCGAATAAATTTAAAACCATTATTGGCGACTCTGCTTTTATCGGTTCAAATAGTTCGTTGGTTGCTCCAGTCCATATTGGCAATGGTGCAACGGTTGGCGCAGGATCGGTGATTACCCGTGATGTTGCAGAAAATAGTTTGGCTTTCGAGCGTTCAAAACAAGTGACCAAAGAAAACTATCAACGCCCCGAAAAAGTGAAAAAATAAGAGGATTTAAATATGTGCGGAATTGTTGGTGGCGTTGCTGAACGTAATATTATCAATATTTTAATTGAAGGTCTAAAACGCCTTGAATACCGTGGCTATGATTCAGCAGGTGTTGCGCTGATTAATCAGGGTCAAGTTTTACGCGAACGTCGTGTCGGTAAAGTGGTCAATTTAGAACAGGCCGTCAATGAAACGAATATCGAAGGTTCATTAGGCATTGCCCATACCCGTTGGGCAACGCATGGTAAACCAACCGAAAATAATGCCCATCCGCATATTTCCGGTACAGTTGCAGTGGTACATAACGGCATTATTGAAAATTATCAAGAACTCAAAGATGATCTAGAAGCCCTTGGTTATGTTTTCACTTCGCAAACAGATACCGAAGTTGTGGCGCATTTAATCAATGATGCCTTGAAATACACCTCTAGTCTTTTAACCGCAGTGCAACAAGTTGTTCCACAATTAAGAGGTGCTTATGCACTCGGAATTGTGCATACAGAGCATCCAGATGAATTGATCACAGTTCGTGAAGGTTCGCCGCTGGTGATTGGTGTCGGTATTGGTGAGAACTTTATTAGCTCGGACCAATTGGCTTTACTGCCGATCACAAATCGTTTTATTTACCTTGAAGAAGGTGATATCGCACGCTTAACCCGCAGCAGCATTGAAGTATTTGTTGACGGTCAATTGGTTCAGCGTCCGGTGAAAGAGCTAGATGCAACCGTGAGTACGGTATCTAAAGGCGAATATAAACATTACATGCTCAAAGAAATTTATGAGCAGCCAGAAGCAATTCAACAAACCATTTCCCAAGCGCTCAATAGCAATGCCTTACGTGACGATTTCTTGGCAGAAGCGGTTACCGATTTTGAAAGCATTCAACAAATACAAATCATTGCCTGTGGTACCAGCTACCATGCAGGCATGATTGCAAAATATTGGTTTGAACAACTGATTGATCTGCCGTGTCAGGTGGAAATTGCCAGTGAATTCCGTTATCGCACACCGGTTATTGTCAATCACACGCTGTATATCTGTATTTCCCAATCTGGTGAAACCGCCGATACTTTAGCCGCGCTGCGTGATACCCAAAAACGTGCATTGGCAAAAAATTTAGACATTGTCACCATGACCATTTGTAATGTGGCAACCTCTTCAATGGTACGTGAAACCAAGCATAGTTTACTGACTTTGGCTGGACCTGAAATTGGGGTGGCTTCAACCAAAGCATTCACCACGCAACTTGCTGCACTGATGCTGTTGATTTTAAAAATTGGTCAAGTGAAGCAAAGTATCGCCGCTGAACAAATGACGAAAATCATTACGGATCTATGGCATACACCCAAAGTTATTTTAGATACCTTGCAGCAAAATAAAGATATTTTACGTTTATCTGAATTGTTTGTTGAAAAACAACACTGCCTATTCCTTGGTCGTGGCACAGAATTCCCGATTGCACTTGAAGGTGCATTAAAGCTAAAAGAAATTTCTTATATTCATGCAGAAGGCTATGCCGCAGGCGAACTGAAACATGGCCCGCTTGCACTGGTCGATAATGATATGCCTGTGGTGATTCTTGCACCGCAAGATGACATGCTAGATAAGCTGAAATCGAATATGGAAGAAGTCCAAGCCCGAGGCGGAGAGTTGTTTGTCTTTGCCGATGAAAATAGCGGTATTAAAGGCAAAGAGCGTCAACACGTGGTTCATATTCCGAGTATCAGCCCGATTCTTGCGCCAATTGTTTACAGCATTCCGGTGCAATTGCTGTCTTACCATGTCGCTGTACTGCGTGGTACCGATGTTGACCAGCCCCGTAATCTGGCAAAATCAGTCACTGTAGAATAATTTTGAATAAAAGGTCAGTTTAAACTGGCCTTTTTCTTCTGTCTTAATGAGAAAAGTCATGACCCAATTCACTTGTTTTAAAGCCTACGATATTCGTGGCAAACTTGGCACAGAACTGAATGAAGACATTGCCTATAAAGTCGGTCGCGCTTATGGTCAAATTTATCAGCCTAAAACAATTGTGGTCGGTGCGGACATCCGTCTAAGCAGTGAAGCATTAAAACAAGCCACCATCCGTGGTTTAAATGATGCAGGCGTTGATGTCCTCGATTTAGGCATGACAGGCACAGAAGAAGTCTATTTCGGTGCGTTCCATCTTAATGTTCAAGGTGGTATTGAAATTACCGCAAGCCATAATCCAATGGATTATAACGGGATGAAATTGGTGCGTGAAAATGCACGCCCGATTGGTGCCGATTCAGGTCTAAAAGAAATTCAAGCACTGGCTGAATCTGGCAAATTTATAGCGGTTGAAAACAAAGGCACTGTGCAAAATTATAATATTTTGCCTGAGTTTATTGAACATTTGATGACCTATATTGAGCCTGAAAAAATCAGTCCTTTAAAACTGGTGGTGAATGCAGGCAATGGTGCAGCAGGTCATGTGATTGATGCCATTGAAGAAAAATTTAAGCAACTTAATATCCCTGTTGAATTTGTTAAAATTCACCATGAAGCCGATGGTACTTTCCCGAATGGTATTCCGAATCCTATTTTAGTGGAAAATCGTGCCAGTACTTCTGAAGCAGTGATCACGCATCAAGCCGATATGGGCATTGCTTGGGATGGCGACTTTGACCGTTGTTTCCTTTTTGATGAAAAAGGTCAATTTATTGAAGGCTATTATATTGTCGGTCTACTGGCTCAAGCCTTCTTGCTGAAGCAGTCGGGCGAAAAAATCGTGCATGATCCACGCTTGGTTTGGAATACTTTAGCCATCGTCGATGAACTGCAAGGCATTGCCGTACAATCGCAATCTGGGCATTCATATATTAAAGAGAAGATGCGTGAACATAATGCGGTATATGGCGGTGAAATGAGTGCGCACCACTATTTCCGTGATTTTGCCTATTGTGATAGCGGTATGATTCCATGGTTATTGGCGATTGTCGTGTTATCAGAAACCAAACAATCTCTTTCTACCTTGGTAGAAAATATGATTACCAAATTCCCATGTAGTGGCGAAATCAACTTTAAAGTTGCCGATACGCTCAAACTACATTCAAAAGATTTTTGAGCATTATGCCGATCAAAAACCAGAAATAGATCAAACCGATGGCGTCAGTCTTAGACTTTGGCACATGGCGTTTTAATGTCCGTGCTTCCAATACTGAACCTTTACTGCGTTTGAATATTGAAAGTCGTTTAGATCACAATCCTAAACCAATGCAAAATTATGTGGATGAACTCACCGCATTAATTCAGGGCTAATCTTGAATAAAAGATGGGAGCCGATGCTCCCATTTTTGACTTTAAAATAAATTAATTTTTATACCCCGTTGGATTTTGTTTTTGCCAATTCCAACTGTCTGCCAACATATCCTCTAGACCATATTGCGGCTGCCAGCCCAATTCTGCTACAGCACGTGCATTATCGGCAAATGACGTTGCCACATCGCCTTCACGGCGCGCGACAAACTCAAAAGCAACGGCTACGCCAGTGACCTGCTCAAAAGTATTTTTAACTTGTAAAACCGATGAGCCATTGCCTGTGCCAATATTCCATGCACGACAACCTTGAGCATTTAAACGATTATTCAAGGCACATAAATGCGCACGGGCTAAATCGACCACATGGATATAATCACGCACACCAGTCCCATCGATCGTATCGTAATCATTGCCAAAAATAGCCAATTTTTCGCGACGACCCACTGCAACCTGCGTCACATAAGGCATCAGATTATTCGGAATACCTTGTGGGTCTTCACCAATGCGACCACTTTTATGCGCACCAACGGGATTAAAATAACGCAGTAATGCAATCGACCAACGCTCATCTGCAATGCACAGCTTTTGTAATAATTGCTCGACAATCAGTTTGGTATAACCATAATTATTGTTGGGTATGCCTGTTGGCATATCTTCATTTAAAGGCGATATATTGGCTTCATCATAGACCGTTGCCGATGAGCTAAACACTAAATTAAATACCTTTGCGCGTTGCATGGCTTGTACTAAACAAATCGAACCGGCAATATTATGGTCAAAATACTTCAGTGGAATTTGCTGACTTTCACCTACGGCTTTTAAACCGGCAAAATGAATGACGGCATCAATTTGATGTTCAGCAAAGACGGTATCCAAAGTTTGAGCATCTCGAATATCCCCTTGGATAAAGGTCAACGATTTTTCTGTCAGTTCTTGCACACGTGTTAAAGACTGTTCAGAACTATTGGATAAATTATCCAGCACAACAACCTCATGCCCTGAATTTAACAGTTCAACACAGGTATGTGAGCCAATATAACCTGCACCACCCGTCACTAAAATTTTAGCCATCTGCTTTTCCCAGTAAAATTCTTAATAGACCTTGCGTTGAAGAATCAAGATCAGAAACATCAGCTTGCTCTTGATTGAGAATCGGTAACAGTTGATTGGCAATTTCTTTACCCTTTTCTACGCCCCATTGGTCAAATGGATTAATATTCCACATCACCGATTGCACAAACACCTTGTGCTCATACATCGCAATGAGCATGCCTAAACTGCGTGGATTCAACTCTTTTAACAAAATTGTTGTGGTCGGTTGGTTGCCTGCATATTGTTTATATTTAGGTGAATTTGCTACTTCTTCTGGATCGAGAATGTGATTACCAAAGGCCAATAGACGTGATTGCGCCAAACAATTCGATAATGCTAAATGGTGTTGTTCAATTAAAGCCTCTGCATTTTCAACATAGGTAAATTGATTGGCATTATAGCGTTTCACAGGGGCAATAAAGTCACAACTCACAGCATGTGTACCTTGATGCAGGAGCTGATAAAAAGCATGCTGGGCATTGGGTCCAACTTCACCCCATAAAATTGGGCACGTATCTAATACGACTTTTTCACCAGAACGCTGAATCGACTTACCATTCGACTCCATTTCCAATTGCTGTAAATAAGCAGCAAAATATTTCAGCCGACCATCATAAGGTAGGACTGCATGGGTTTGAATATTCAGAAAATTATTATTCCAAACCCCCAGTAAACCCATTAACACCGGAATATTTTGTTCAAGTGGCGTGTTCTGAAAATGCTGATCCATTTCATAAGCACCAGCAAGCAACTGTTTAAAGCCCTCGACCCCAATACTTAATGCAATAGGCAAACCAATACACGACCACAGTGAATAGCGTCCACCGACCCAATCCCACAGTAAGAATTGATTCTCAGCACTGATTCCCCACTCGGTCATTTTTTCAGGCTTGGTTGAAACACCGACAAAGTGACATCTTAGAACTGATTTCGACGTTCCTAAAGATTGCTCAAGCCAGCATCTTGCCGTTTGTGCATTAGAAAGCGTATCAATGGTGCCAAAAGACTTGGATGAAATAATAAACAAGGTGGTTTCTGGGCGAAACTGATGTAAAAGATCTGAAAGTTGGCTGCCATCCATCGTCGAAACAAAATGGACTTTTAATTTTTGAGCCGTTTGAACTTTAAAATCAGTCAGCGCTTGAGACACCATTAAAGGACCGAGATCTGATCCACCGACACCAATATTGACCACATCATGGATGACCTCACCTGTAGCCCCCCGATACTGACCCTGATGAATTTTCTCGACCAATTGATACATACGATCAAGCTGGCTGTGTACCTGCGCTGCCAAATCTGCATGTGCACTATCTTGCTTCGGCAAACGCAAAGCCCAATGCATTGCTGCACGATTTTCAGTGTAATTAATTTTTTCTAAAGAAAATAAGCGCTGAATCCAGTTGCCCAAATGTTGCGATTCTGCATAACGAATAAGCTCATTAATAATACGCTCATCAACACGGTGCTTACTATAATCAAAACATAACTGACCCGCATGAACGGAATATTCATCAAAACGTTTTTTATTTTTTTCAAATAAATACTTTAAATTAATCTCTTGCTCTTGTTGGGCAAAACTTTTTAGTTTTTCCTGAATCAGATCCGTATCATGCAAGGGAAATTTTTCAATACTATTCATGAACGCCCTACCCCTTCATATGCAAATCCTTGCGCTTTCACATAAGATGGATCATACACATTACGACCATCTAAAATAAAAGGATGTTGCATCAACTGTTTTAAATATTTGTAATCTGGGCTCCAATATTGTTTCCATGCAGTAATCAAACAGAGTGCATCAGCGCCACGTGCCGCTTCATATTGATCATCACACAAAACTAAATCATCTCGCTGCCCATAAATACGTTCAATTTCTTTTAATGCTTTCGGATCATGCAGTTTAACCGTCACGCCTTGTGCCCAAAACGCGTGCAGCATGCTATGAATGGGTGAATTCACTACACTTGAAGACTTCGCTTTAAATGCTGCACCCCAAATGGCAACTGTTTTACCCTGAAGTTCAGCATGATAATAATTCCAAAATTTTCGAAAGAGGACTTCTTTTTGCTGTTCGTTAATTTCCCAAACTTGTTGTAAAAGTCGACTCTGATTTCCTGAATCAAAAATAGTTTGCGATAAAGTCAGAATATCACGTGAGAAATTTTCACCACCAAAACCAACACCCGCATATAAATAACTGGATCCAATCCGATTATCCGCACTAAGCCCTTTGCGTACATTTTCAATATCAATATTCAACTTTTCAGCAACCAAAGCCAAATCATTCATAAAGCTAATGCGTGTTGCCAACATGCCGGAAATACTGAGTTTGGTGAATTCAGCATCTAAAATGGGCATAAAAATAAGTTGCTCTTCCCGTGGAAAGAACGGGCGTAGCAGTTCTGTAATCTGCATTTTTGCAAACTGATCTTGATCAAAACCAACGACAATGGATTTCGCCTGAGTCAAACTCTCTATCGAACGACCATCCTGTATGATATCCGGTAGGTAAACCCACGCATCTTTAGGCAAAAGCTGCTGAAGTTTTGATGTCCCATTAAAGCCAAAAGTAGAACCATTAATCATGAGTTTGGGATGAATAATGGCTTTTTGACTTAAACTCTCAGCAAGCGCGATGGCATCATCAAAATTTGAAGGGTTAAATGCAAATAAATAAACATCAAAGTCTTTTTCAAGAATAGATTGATCTGTGATCTGTAAAAATTTTTGACTCAGCTGCATTTCTATCGCATGGGTTAGCTCTGAATCAAAATTTAACTGTTGTAGCTCAAAATACGTTAAATCTGATGCGGGACACCAAGAAACAAAGTGTCCCATTTCTGCAGATAAGGCACTCATTACCGCTGCTTGTAAAGTTGCACCGAATACCGCAATTTTCATAATTGACGAACCTTAAATTTCTAATTCTTTAATCAGCTGTTTAAAATCAGCGCCTAATGTTGCATGTTCAACACCATAGTGCAAAACTGCTTTAAGATAACCCAGTTTACTACCACAATCGAATGTTTGTCCTTGCATACGATAGGCTTCAACCGTATCTGTTTGCTGTAAGATTGCAATTGCATCCGTCAGCTGAATCTCGTTACCTGCACCCTTAGGCGTTTGTTCCAAAATTTGCATGATGTGAGCAGGCAAAATATAACGCCCCACCACTGACAAATTGGATGGTGCTGTACCCACTGCTGGCTTTTCCACAATCCCTTGCATGAGCATGCTTTCACCCTCAACAGGTGATACTTGCACATCGACAATACCATACTGATCGACCATATGATCAGGCACAGCTTCCACCATAATCTGCGCCGCTTGAGTTTGATTAAAACGCTCAATCATCTTCGCCAAGTCATTTTTTTCGGCGCTATCTTTGACTAAAACATCAGGTAATAAAACTGCAAAGGCTTCATGACCGACAATGTCTTTTGCACACAGTACGGCATGACCTAGACCGAGCGGTTGTGGTTGACGCACACTGACAATACTGACATGAGCGGGAACGATTTCTGTAATCAATTTTAATAAATCATATTTCTTTTTATTTTCTAATGTCGTCTCAAGTTCAAAGTTACGATCAAAATAGTTTTCAATGGATGCTTTGGATGAATGCGTTACCAAAATAATTTGTTCTACGCCTGCGGCAACAGCTTCACGCACCACATATTCAATGGCAGGACGATCAACCACCGTCACCATTTCTTTAGGAATGGATTTGCTTGCAGGTAAAAAACGTGTACCTAAGCCTGCAACAGGGAGAATCGCTTTTTTGATCATTAGGAAAAATGTCTCTATATTAATTTAATCTTATGATTGAACTTCATCTTTAGTGTCTTTGGTATTTACTAATTCATTTCCTTGAAATAAGGAGGGCCCAACATGACCAGGTGCATTAACGCCTTCACGCTTAGTCATTACACGTATTGTTTTAAACTTAATTTTAAAATCGACCAAAATATTGTGATTATCTACATACCAAACATCGCATTTGAATCGTTCTTCATAATCTAATTCGTTACGCCCACTAATCTGTGCTAGTCCAGTCATACCCGGACGAACTTCTAAACGACGTGCTTGTTCTGGTGAATATAATTCAACAAATTCTTTTATCATGGGCGCGGCCCTACAATACTCATATCGCCTTTTAACACATTAATTAACTGAGGCATTTCGTCTAAGCTAGTGGAACGTAATTTCTGACCAAATGGCGTAATACGTTTTTCATCGGGTAAAGGATTACCATCTTTATCAACAGCATCTTTCATAGAACGAAACTTAATCATTTTAAAAAGTTTGCCGTTTTTACCAGGTCGCTCTTGCATAAAAGAAAACTGGTGAACCAAGATTTCTTTTTACTTTATGACATACTAAAAAGAATATCGGAGATAAGATAATTAATGCTAAAGTTGCAATAATAATATCTACTAAGCGTTTCATTCTAAAACCCCCATCCTATCTAGAAACTTTTTTACGAAGAAAAGTATTATAAATTTTACCCAATAAAGCGCTTGGCATAAGCCTAAACATAGACCTAATTAGAAAAAGCATATTAGCATATAATGGATTTTGTAACTTTAGGTCTTTTTTTAAATTTAGTAATTGTTTTTCACTTTTAATATATTCTAAACCTTTACGCCTTGCATGCATTCCATTATCAATTCGAGCATATACCAAAATATCTTCTAAATTTTGTATTTTATAACCTTTAGCAATTATACGGAGAAATAAATTATAATCTTCCATCCACAAATGATGTTGGTAACCACCAACTTCAATAATTTTAGATTTTCGATAAGCAATTGTCATATTATTAAAAGGACTTTGGCGTTTTGCATAAGCATGAAGTTCTGAATTAGCCAATGGAACTTTTCTCATACCTGAAGGTGATGAAATATCATCTACAAATTCTATAATTTGACCACCTAAAATTACTAAATCTAAATCTTCTGATAAAATTTTTATTTGTTTTTCAAAACGCTCAGGAACACTAATATCATCAGTATCGACAATACATACAATTTCATTACTGCATTGTTGCAAGCCAATATTTTTTGCTTTTCCAGTACCAACATTTTTCTCAAGTTTTGTAATCTTTAAAACATCTGCAAGCTTATCTTTCCAATGTGCAATCACCTGATCTAATTCAGGCGTTAGCGGGCCATCCTCAATTAAAACAATTTCTGTTGGCTTTAAAGTTTGATTATCCCAAATACTTTCCATACACGCATTAAAATGTAATGGATGTTCTTTATGATAAATAGAACTTAATACAGAAAACATAAAAATTTCCTTATAAAACTTTTTCAATCCAAATCTTTAAAATCTGTTCAGGTTGATATTTTTGGGCACTTAATAATGAATTTTGAGCGAATTGATCCAACAAATCAGGAGATGAAGCCAGTTTAAAAATTTTCGCTGCCAATTCATCAACATTTTGATTACTAACTAACAAACCATTTTCATGATTTTGTATGACATCACTTGGGCCATAAGGACAATCATATGACACAATAGGTAAACCAAAACTTTGAGCCTCTATTAATACCATTGGCAAGCCCTCATACTTCGAAGACATCACGAAGAAACTAGATTGCTCATAGACCTGCTCTACATTTGAAGTACTTCCCTTCAAACTGACATTTTGTAGTGAATTTTGCTCAATATAATCATGTAGTAATTTTTTGTGCTCACCTTCACCATAAATATTGAGCTGCCAGTCAGGAATAGATTGATATATTTTCTTCCAAGCTTGAAGCAGATGAATATAATTTTTTTGATCAGTTAAACGACCAATCGCCACAATCTGTTTATTACTATTTTGAGGTGAAAAAATGATTGGAAATGGTGAGAAATTAGGAATAACCATAACATTAGAGTGAAACTTATCAAATTGCTCTTTATCATTTTGAGTCAGGGTCACAACTTGATTAATTTTTCGATATAAAAATTTACTCAGAAATTGTATTTTTTGAGGACGACTAACAAATGATACATGTTCAAGAGTTACTAATTTTTTAATATGTGGAACAAATGCACATAGAAGAGATAATTTACCCATATTATGAACAACTACCGTATCATAATCATAGGTAGAAATATGTTCTTTAAGTTTTTTATAAAACTGAAATAAATTTCCAGATAAAACCACTACATTTACATTTTCGGCTATAGGGTAAGCCGTATTATCTTTAGTAGACTCTCTATTTAAAAGAGTAATCTCATAATTTGCTTTAGCTGACATCTTATTTGCCAACTCTACTGCAACACGCTCAGAACCAGATTTGCTTATTAAAGAATTAATTACAAAAAGAACCTTCATAAGAATTAAGCCTTTGAAATAAATTTAAAAATCGTACGTTTAAATAAATATTGACTTTGAAACTTAGATTTTAAAGCAGACATAAGTAAAAAAATAAACATTTTGAAAAACTTTCTTTGAGCTTTAGCCATTAATGCAGTTCTTAATAATTGATTTGATTTATCAAAATTATCTTTGTACCTTTGATTACGATCAATATAATTTTGAACACTTTCCAGACTATAATCATCTGAATTATTTTGTTTACGCATATTATAAAGATCAACAACATAATTAGACATTAATCTTTGATTAAATCCAATCGTTGATGTTGTATTTCCATCACGAATCCTTACAGAATACTCATAGCTATCAAGGTTCGTAAATAATAAACCTTTTGAATGCATCCTCAATAAAAAATCATAATCTTCAGCGCCTGGTATTTCTCTATACCCATTAAGCCAAGTATAGACTTCTCGCCTAGCCAACCAAATATGTGATACTGGTGAAACATATTTCAATGTTTTACTTATATCAAATTCATTAGTAGGCATTTTCTGCTTACCAATAATCTCACCTGACTCATCAATTGTTATAATATACGACCCTATTAAATAGAATTTCTTATTTTCAATTAAAAAATTTAATTGTTTTTCTAACCTTTCTGGAGAACTAATATCATCACCATCCATTCTGGCAATAAAATCACCATTTGCCTGCTCTAAAGCAAAATTTAACGTTTTAACAATTTTTGAATTCTTTGAATTTTTAAATAACTTGATACGGATATCATGTTTTGCTAAATTTTCAACAATATTATAAGTGCTATCAGTAGAACAATCATCAACAACAATAATTTCTATGTTTTTATATGTTTGATTACAAATTGATAAAATGGCATCTTTAACAAATTTATCAACATTATATACAGGTATAATAACACTGATTAATTTTTTATCCATTTGATTTCCTTTTAAAAAATGAAGTTAAAAATGCACAAATTAAAAACAATAATGCAGCGTATATAAGAGATGAAAATACTGAAAAAAGTATACTTCGTGGAGAGAAAATTATTGCAGGTAATGAGCTTAGTAGCAAATAAAGAATAAATCTATTTGTTTTAGATTTTTCAATTAAAAGTGAAAACAATAAGCCAAATATAAAAGAAAAAATCCCTAATATAAATAAATTTTGGTTAGCAAGCAAATATAAATCTAGAAAAAATGACCAACCTAAGCCAAATCCTTTATTAAATAAATCTGAATTTAAACTGTATGCAAAAAAAGCGTTAGTACTTATCTCTTGTTTACCTTGAACAATACCTAAAAAAGACAAAATACCACCAACAGGTAAAAACATTGTTAATTTACTATAAATAGGCCAATTTGTATTCAAGCTCAAAACCATACTTGGCAACATATATGTTAAGCTTTGAACAGAAATAAATTTTACAAAAAAATTATTTTCAAAATTAAAATCTAAACCACTTCTAACCATTTCAACAAATTGAGATAATAAAATCATAAAAATAGCTGATGTTAATATAAATACTTTCGACAGTTTTATATCAAAAAATACTTTTAACAACCATATAACTATCAAGCTCCATACAAAAAGCATTGCTCGTTGACCAACAACAATGTTAGACAAAATATAAAGAAGTAATATTATTATTGATATTTTAGTGCTTTTATTTTTAAGTAAAAATGCTGATGCCAAGTTAATTGGCAACAATAATGCTGCAATCCGACCTAATCCAAAATCATAATCAGCTTGTTTTTGATATAAACCTTCATAACCTAAAATAGAGAAATTTGATATGAGATCATAAGAAACCGGGAAAAAAAGTATAATTAATATTGGAGTTGTTATTTTAAAAATTAAGTCAAAAACAATATTATTTTCAGTAAAACTAACATTATATTGTTTTTTCGAGTTCAACAAAACAGAACCAAGGATAAATGTTGAAATTGATATATGCCAAAAAATCAAACTAAAATAAAAACTTTTTAAATCTAAATAATAAAAAACACCCCAAAGTAATTCATAATTATCTCCACCCATGTTAAAAAAATTCAAAAAAACTCTTCCCATAGAGAAAATTATCATGGAAATAAGCATTAATCCTTGTGGAGAGATAACTTCGATTAAAAAAAATTTTAATAAAAAAAACAATAAAACAAAATTAAATAAATATAAGAACTCACTAAATTTCAAATAATAAAAATCATCAATAGAATTAAAACTTCCATATAAGTATATCAAAATTGAAAATAGATTAATTGAAATAAAAATCAAGAATGATATTATCTTATTGTTAGTCTCCTTCATGAAAAACAACCTTTTACAAGAATTTTAACCAAATAAAAAAAATGACGTATATTACGAAAATCTAAAATCAACCTTATTACAGCTCCACAAAAAAAACTCTTTTTTATAGCACCTATATAAAAATAATCTTGATACAAATTATCAATTAAATATTTTTGCATTTCACTATTAGTTAAATCCCCCAATAGCTCTTTTTCATAATCTCTTCTAATTGAATATGCTAAATGATTTTTTTTAGTATTTGTAATTCTTAAATTTTCATGTTCAACATGAACAAATAACTTTTCATTTAACTCTTTTATCTTATATTTTCCTCTCAAAATCTTAAGTATTAAAACATGATCTTGAAATCTTGGAGTATCAGTAAACATTTCAATTTCATTCAGAACATATTTTTTACAAAAAAGCATTGGAGTATATACATTGCCATTTAATATAAAATTCTCCACACCTTCAGCAACGGCCTTGTTCTTATTAGTTTCTTTTAATATTTTATTATCTCGCATTACATCCATATCACACACTGAAACATCAATATCATTTTTCAAAATATGATCTAATTGCTTTTCGATCTTATTTTCATAATAAAAATCATCATCATCTAAGAAAGTTACATACTCACCTTCTGCTATTTCTATACCTTTATTTCTTGCTAAACTTCCCCCACGATTTATTCCATCTGAGTAAAATTTTACTTTTAGATTATTTTTGTAAGCTTCTAAAACTTCTATAGTATTAATAAAACCATCTGACTCTTTTGGATTATCATTAACTACAATAATCTCTATATTTTTATAAGTTTGCCCCAATACACTATTTATAGCACGATCTAACATATCGGCACGACCATATGTTGGAATAATTATGCTTACCAATGGTATAACATCATCTCTACTATTCATTAATTTTCTCCAAACAAATCACGTGTATAGACTTTAGCTTTTACCGCTTCCAAATCTACATGCATACGATTTGCCAAAATCACATCTGACTTAGATAAAAACTCTGTTAATTCACTCTGTAAAGCATAACCTTCAAACTCTTTAGTTTTTAATGTTGGCTCATACACAATCACATCAATATTGTATTCTCTTAACTCACGCATAATGTCCTGAATCGCAGAATCACGAAAATTGTCAGAACCTGATTTCATGGTCAGACGATATATACCCACCACATTTGGACGCTTCTTCAATATCTCTTTTACGATAAATTGCTTACGCGTTTTATTTGAGTGAATAATCGCTTGAATTAAATCCTGTGGAACATCTTTATAGTTTGCTAGCAACTGCTTGGTGTCTTTAGGCAAACAGTAACCGCCATAACCAAAGGAAGGATTGTTATAATGCTGACCAATACGCGGGTCTAAACCCACGCCACGCACAATATCAAAACTGTCTAAACCATGCTTAGCACAATAAGTATCTAGCTCATTAAAATAAGCCACACGCATCGCCAAATAAGTATTTGAAAACAACTTCACTGCTTCTGCTTCTGTAGAATGCATACATAAAGTTGGAGCATTTTTCTCTACAGTTGCATTTAAATACAATGCTGCGATCTGTTCTGCACGTTCCGATTTTTCCCCGACTATAATCCGTGACGGATACAAGTTGTCATAGAGTGCTTTGCCCTCTCGCAAAAACTCAGGACTAAAGATGATTTGTTCTGTTTTAAACTTTACTTTAATTTGTGCTGTATAACCGACAGGAATCGTAGATTTAATAATAATCGGTGCAGTTGTATTAATCGGTAAAATGTCCGCAATAACGCTTTCAATTGAAGATGTATCAAAGGAATTGGTGTCTGAATCATAATTGGTAGGCGTTGCAATAATAATATAATCTGCATCCTTATAAGCTGCCTCTTTATCTAGCATCGCTGTTAATTTTAGCTCAGATTCTTTTAAGCTTTTCTCAATATAGTCGTCTGCGATTGGAGAAAGACGTTGATTAATCAGTTCAACACGTTTGGCATCGATATCTAAACTATTAACAGTATGTTGTCGTGCAAATAACACTGCATTTGAAAGTCCGACATAACCCGTGCCAACAACAGTGATCTTCAACATCATTTTATTCCTATTGTTTCATTTTTAATGAATGTTTAAAAAATGGAAAAAAGTGGATTTTAAATATCAACCCGTCTTTATAAAAATAATTAAATACGGTCAATGAAAGAAGCTCAATGATGAGCACACTATAAGCCGCACCGGTTAATCCATATACATAAATCATTGCGTAAGATATCGGCAATGCGCTTAAAGCAACGAACAGCATTTTTTTAGAAATATAAGCATAACTTTCTTCTTTCACCATCAATCGTGCTGCAATAGTCCCCAATCCACTTAACATCGTTGAAAGCGCTAAAACAATAAGTAATTGATAAGCGGTTTGATATGCTGCACCGTATAATGTTTCTATAACCCACTGCCCAAATACCCCTAAGACAGCGACCACAGATAAAGAAATAGCTAAAATAACCACATTTAGCTTAGCGATCATTACATAAGACTGATAATGGTCTTTTTCTCTATAAATTTTACTTAGTACAGAAGTAATAATAGAGAAATTAATAAATGACCAAGCAGTGCCCAAAGTAACAGCCACTGCATAAATCCCAAGATCTTTTAGAGATGTTAGTTTTGCTAACATTAGACTGGTAATTTGTGTATAAAAACTTACGGCTAAGGTTGAAATCACCAAAGAACTACCAGCTAAAAAATAATATTTTCGATATTTTTGTTGATTCAGTATTGGTGTTTTAAGGCTTCGGTTAAACCAGTATCGTTTGAGCAAATATGGAATTAAAGTGACCAATACTATGGGAATGGCAAGATATGCATATTCCATTTCAAATAAAACAATCACATATCGCACCGCTAATGCAATTGACAAACCCACCATATTAACAATTGCATTGATATAAGAGTGAAGAACAGCATTATTATAAACAGCATAAATATCTTGCGTAATAAAATAGGTTGCAAAGGCTGTAGCTACGCCAAAAATAAGGGTTAATAAGTCTGTAAAAACATATAAACCAAACAATATTGGTAGGCTCATGAGCAAAAACAAATAAAATCTTATTTTTTGAGTATTAGATAAATAATTTAATCCAGATTGATGATTCTTACTGACACGTTTAAATAAAATTTCTTGATTACCAAACCAAGTTAGCGTTTGGACAAAGGTAAATAATGTTGTAGCTAATGCTATTTTTCCAAAATTAGTTGGCCCAATATATTTTGCAACATATGACGTTACAAAAATCAACCCAAATATTGAGATAACTTTTTCAAGCATCATCCACAGTGAATTAGATACAATTTTTCCTGAAAAAATTCCCATAACTAAAATTAGGCTCTAATATTATTGGTTAATCATTAATTAATGATTATAAAATCATATATTGTAGCTATTAAGATAAATCGTGCACATTATAGTGATAATAAAAAACAAAGTCTCACTTTTTTAAAATTTTTATCATTGAATGAAATTTTTATCATTGAATGAAATTTAAATAATTTAATTATTTAAATTAAGATTGGGTTTATAACCATCGACATATTTGATCAATATGCTTAATAATTCAGATATCTGATTGTCATTTACATATACTTTTAAATCATTAAAAATATTAAATATTTCATTATAACTGTAGAATATTTCGTATGATTTTAAAATTCGCTGATGCTCAGTTTGCTCTACATTTTCATGATCAATCAACAACTCTTCATACAGCTTTTCACCCGGTCTTAAGCCGGTAAACTGAATTTCAATATCGCCAAGACCTTTTTCATCTATCGGTTTAAATCCACTCAAACGAATCATTTGCTTGGCTAAATCGACAATTTTTACTGGCTCCCCCATATCTAGTAAAAATACGTCGCCACCCGTTCCCATTGCGCCTGCTTGAATCACCAGCTGCGCTGCTTCAGGAATGGTCATAAAGTAGCGTGTCACATCGGGATGCGTGACGGTAATAGGCCCACCTGTTGCAATCTGCTTTTTAAACAGTGGGACGACTGAACCTGAAGAACCCAATACATTACCAAAACGTACAATACTAATCTGTGTTTTCGGATTCGTTGACGCTAAACCTTGGCAATATAACTCTGCCATGCGCTTTGATGCACCCATGACATTGGTTGGACGCACGGCTTTATCGGTCGAGATTAAAACAAAAGTTTCGACCCCTTGATTTACTGCTGCATCGACACTTCTTGCCGTACCAATCGAGGTGTTATAAATCCCCTCAAATGGATTGGCTTCGACCAAAGGTACGTGCTTATAAGCCGCTGCATGGTAAACCGTTTGTACTTGATACTCTGCAATCACGCGCTCTAATTTGGCTTGGTTTGTCACTGAACCAAGTACAGGAACAATCTGCACAGCTAAATTTTGCAATTCACGGTCAATCGAGTACAGCGCAAACTCAGACATCTCAAATAGCACTAAAATTTTCGGCTGATGCTTAACAATCTGACGGCACAACTCCGCGCCAATCGAGCCCCCTGCTCCAGTCACCATCACGACTTTGTCTTTAATATTTTTTTCTAAAAGCTCTGCCTTTGGCGGTACAGGATCACGACCAAGTAAGTCAATAATATCCACTTCACGGATATCCGAGACTTTAACTTGACCATCAACCAATTGGGTCACACCCGGCAATTCCATAATTTTAACGTCGGCCAGCTCAAAGGATTCGATGATTTCTTTTTTTCTTGCTCGACCTACAGATGGCATGGCCAATAAAATTTCTTCAATCTGAAATTTGCCTAATTTATTTGAGACACGTTTGGATGAATAAATGTTTAAACCACTTAACGATTGCCCTTGCAGTGATGCTTTATCATCAATAAAACACACTGGCAGATAATCATCTGATCGAACTAAAGCGGCTGCAATTTGTTGACCTGCAAGCCCCGCCCCATAAATCGCAACCCGTTTACGATTTTGCTTTTTTGCAAAGGTTTTAAGCGTGGCATAACGAATCACCGCGCGACTCCACCACATCCACGAAAACAGCATAAAGCCGTACATGAGTGGAATACTCATCGGAATAAAAGCCAAATCTAGCTTTTTAATGGCATATAAACCCACAATTTGGATAAATGTCGCGATGGAGATCCGCAGTAAATAATCTTCATTAAATGAACGAACAATCGCACTATAAATGCCAAGCAAGGCAAATATTAAAACACCAAACATTCCGACGTAGAGATACCAAAAATCAAGCCCTTGCATTACAGGCACATTGGGCTTTGCCAAACGTATGGCATACACCAACCACATGATTAAAGGTAAGACACAGACATCCATCGCCACGAAAACAAGTTGTTTTTGACGACGTGGCAAAGATGCTAAATATCGAATAATGTCTTTCACTAAAAGCTCTAAATTGGAGAAACGTCAGAACACGCAATGGCGCAGATTATACGCCAATTTCAGTTTAAATTTTTGCGATTACAGCGTGAATAGCCGCAATGGTTGTTTGCATACTCTGTTCCGATAAGGTTGGATGCACCAAGAACATCAAACTACTTTCACCCAGTTTTTTGGCATTTTCCAAACGTTTTCAGGGCGCCAAGGCGTATGATCAAATGCGTGTTCTAAATACACTTCTGAACATGAACCACTAAAACATGGTACACCTAATGCATTAATGTCCTGCATAATGCGATCACGCGACCAACCTTCTGGCAATTTTTCAATATTCACTTGGACATAACATTTATAACAGGCATGCACATAATCATTTGACGGGCGATGCACAGTAAAATAAGGACTATTTTCAAACGCATTTAAAATAATATCGCTATGATCCGTACGCTTTTTTGTCCATTCTGGCATTTTGGTCAACTGAATACGCCCAATCACCGCTTGCATTTCCATCATGCGCCAATTGGTGCCAAATGAGTCATGTAGCCAACGGAATCCCGGCGGGTGTTGTTTGTTATAGATACTGTCAAAATTTTTACCATGGTCTTTATAAGACCACATTTTTTTCCACAAAGACTTCATCGTTGGTGGTGACCATACCGCCTTCACCACCCGTGGTCATAATTTTATCCTGACAAAATGACCATGCGGCAATATGACCCATTGAGCCTGCAAGTTTTCCTTTATATTGTGCACCATGCGCTTGTGCACAGTCTTCAATCACATAAAGACCTTTATCGCGAGCCAATTGCATGATTGGGTCCATGTCACACATCCAACCTGCCAAATGCACACAAATAATCGCTTTTGTATTAGGCGTCAGTACCGCTTGAATGGTTTGCGCTGAAATATTCTGTGAATCGAGTTCTACATCAGCAAAAACAGGGTTCGCCCCTGCTGTCACAATTGAACTGGCTGAAGCCAAAAAGGTACGCGAGGTGACAATCACATCATCCCCCTCACCAATCCCTAATGCTTTTAATGCGACATCTAAAGCAACCGTGCCATTGGCTAACGCTACTGCATATTGAGTACCTGCGAACTGTGCAAATTCTTTTTCAAATTCACGGCACTCTTGACCTGTCCAATAATTCACTTTATTCGATAGTAAAACTTTAGCTACAGCATCCGCCTCAATTTGAGTAAAGCTTGGCCATGGTTCAAATGCAGTATTGAGCATGATTCATTCCTAATTTTTTAAATATGAAACTATTTTTTCTCTAAAATTCTTGCGGGGTTCCCCACCACAGTCACACCTGCGGGTACGCTTTTCGTGACCACAGCACCCATACCCACGATCAGCACCCTTGCCAATCACTAGAGGTTTGTCTGGTGTACCTTGTTTAATCACTGCACCCGTTCCAATGTAAGCATGGTCTTCAATATGAATATTGCCGTTGCATTTTACCCCTGGAGCAAAGGTCACGTAGTCACCAATAATGCAATCATGGGCGACATAACTATAAATATTGGCATGAAAAAATTTACCAATCTTAATATTGGAAGTCAGACAGCTAAAAGGACACAGTAAACTCCCTTCCCCAATTTCCACTTCATCTAATACAACAGTGTTTGCTGCTTGTACCGCCAAATGCTGAATACCATCTTGATCTAGACGAATCGCCAATTTTTCACGCACACGACTATTTGCAATCGCAATCGTCACTGCTTTATGCTCAGTTGAATTTGCGACAAAGTCTGCATAACTTAAAACCGGATAACCATTTAAAGTGGTTCCTGCTTGTCCATCATCAATAAATACAAATTGGGCTTGAATAAGTGTTGGATATTGCTGTCGTACTAGAGGCATCACCTCTTTACCAAAACCACTTGCACCGTATACACCAATATAAATTGTCACTTTTTAGCGTCCTTTTTTTCTGTGCCTGTAAAACGGGTCATGGTGGCCTCGCCTTCCGCGCTGATATCATCTTTGGCGAGAACTTTATGCACGGTTTTAAACATGATTTTAAAATCTAAAAGCGTAGATTGATGCTCTACATACCATGTATCAAGTTTAAATTTTTCTTCCCAGCCAATCGCATTGCGCCCATTGACTTGAGCATGTCCTGTCATCCCCGGACGTACATTATGTCGTTTCGCTTGTTCTTCATTATATAGTGGTAAATATTCTGTTAGCAGTGGACGTGGCCCAACAATACTCATGTCGCCTTTAATCACATTCCAAAGTTCAGGCATTTCATCCAAACTGGTTGAACGTAACATTTTACCGAATGCTGTTAAACGCTCGCTGTCAGGAAGTGGCTGACCATTGGCGTCGACCGCATCCTTCATGGTGCGAAACTTAATCATTTCAAATGGCTTGCCATGCAAACCCGGACGAACTTGGCGGAATAAAACCGGAGAACCTAAATTTTTCTTCACTTTATAGGCAACAAAAGCATATAACGGTGCAAGTAGAATGAGCGCGGTGGAGGCAATAATGATATCCAAGAGTCGTTTCAACATTTATAACAATCCCATTTCTGTCATCATATGTTTATTCACTTGATGAACATCATATTTATTTAAGGCGATCTCTCGTGAGCGTTTACCCATTTGTATCGCTAACTCAGGCTGTTCAATAAATTTCTGCATGGCTTCCACTAAATCAGCAATAGATTTAACTGCTACTAAAAATCCATTATCACCATCTACCACGGTTTCACGACAGCCCGGTGCATCTGTGGTAATCACAGCTCGCCCCATCGCCATTGCTTCTAATACAGTTCGTGGTGTGCCTTCACGGTAAGAAGGCAATACATAGACTGAACTTGCTGCAATAGCAGGTCGAACATCTGAAAGTTTACCCCAATATTTAAGCGTTCCGGTATTTACCCATGCATCTAATTCTGATTGAGTAATCGCCGCCGGATTGTCATCAATCCATCCGACCAAGTTAAATTGAATATCAGGATGATTTTTTTTAATGATTGCCGCTGCTTCGGCATATTCACGTACACCTTTATCCCCTAATAGCCGAGCAATTAACAAGAAGGAAATTGCGACTTGGTTCTGACCATTGAGTGGCAAAGGCATGACATCAAAATCAGAGACATTGACTCCAGAGCCATTCACAACAACCGCAGGAATATTCGACTGCAATAGTTTTAATGCTCTGAATAAAGCAAGATCGTCTGGATTTTGAAAAAAAGTTTTAGAACAATGCGACAGTGCTTGCTGGTATAAGCCATGAACCAACTTTTGAAAAATGCTGCGTGTGCTATCTTGATCTACATTTTGAAAGGCATAGCCTAAACCGGTAATTAATGCAAAACGTTTAGGCACTTTTGCTAGCCAAGCGGCTAAAGTGCCGTATATGACGGGCTTAATGGTATAGCACAAGACGCAATCTGGTTTTATTTTATGAATCAGTTTATACAGCGCAAATAATGTGGACAAATCTGTAACTGGGTTTGTACCCGTGCGCTGCATAGGAACACTATAAACCTGATAGCCTAAACTCAGTAATTTTTGATATTCATCTGAAAAAGAGGATAAATCTGGCGCAATAATATGAATTTCATAACCTTGCTGATGAATTGCTTCTAAAAGTTTTCCACGAAAATTTAAAACTGAAGGAAGGTAACTGCTCACCATTAAAAATTTCATTTGAATCACTGGCTCCGTTACCGTATCAATTTAAATTTTCTATCAATTCAAATGAATAACATTAATGAATGCTAAAACACTTAAAAGCAGCATGATTATAAATGATTGAATTGAATTTAAACCATATTATTTTAATCCATTTTTAAACAATGGGTTTAACCAAGTAGAAAGTAATCAAAAACCCAAACTATTTTCACTTCTATTTTTATTCAAAAAGAACATACAACCAACAATCAAACCAAAGTTGTTATATTATTTTTATTCATCTATGATTTATGAATTAAAAATCTAAAATTAAAAAAAATATTTCACAACAAATATAAAAAATAAATTTAAATTTTATTAAAAATAAAGAGTGCGCAATATAAATTACAATTCAGGTTAAAATATACATAAGATGCCTTAGCTATATTAATAAATATTCTTACCTTTATACAAAGAAAGCCATTTCTCAACAATAACAGACCAATCAAACCTATTTATATTTTCATATTTAATACTATTTTCACTATTTTTTAGTGCTTTAAGTATTTCATTCGCAAATATATTAGGTTGCTGTATTGGTACTAAATTTCTATTTAACAGCTCTTTAGCGCCATCTGTTGCCGTAGCCACGATTGGACGCTGACATAACATCGCTTCCAATATTGCTATACCAAAACCCTCCCATGCCGATGCAGATACAAACAAATCACATGCATTCAAAAGTTGTGGAATATCATCTCTAATGCCTAAAAACTGTACATTTTTTTCAATCGACCTAAATGAATTGCGAGATTTTCAATCTCATTTCTCTTTGGACCATCTCCCACGATGATTAAAACAGTATTTTTTTGCTGTTCTTGAACAATTTTAAATGCTTTTAATAAAGTTGGATAATCCTTAGGAGTATCAATTCGCCCTATTGTTAAAATAACTTTTAAATTATCATCAAAACCCAAGTTCTTTCGAACATCAGATCTTATATTTTCATCAAATTTATATTTATTGCTTTCTATGCCATTATAAACGGTCATAATTTTTTTATTTTTAACAGCTCCAGCTTGCATTAAAGCTTTAGCTGCATTATCACTGACATTTGTATGTACATCGCATAGTTTTTCAGTCAATCGATACATTGCCATACGTAAACGCCCACCCTCATAGTTTGAATGTGAACTACAGATGACACGAATATTTTTTCTCAATATTTTCACAAATCTTGCCATCATATTTGCATGAAACATATGTGAATGAATAACATGGGGCTGTATCTGATCAACCAGTTTAATGACGGTATTTAATGCTTTAAAAATTGATAAATTATAATTAAGCGATACTTTATATATATTAATTTCTTTATTTTTGGGTCTTCTGACGATTTCACCAAAAAAGTAAACAATACTGACGTCTTGTCCTGACTCGTACAACTTATCTGCAAGTTCACAAACAACTTTCTCGGCTCCTCCCATACCTAAACCAGTAATGAATAACATGATTTTCATTTTATTTACTCTTTAAGACGAAATAATACAACCAGCAGAGAAAGAACACATTGCACCAGATAACTGACAATTAAAGTATAAATACCACCAACAATTCCATATTCAGGAATACATAAATATGAAACCAATACACTCAAAATCAACACGATAGAAAATAAATAAACCTGTTGTTTAATAAACCCTATTGCCGTTAACGTATAACCCAGAACAGTCGCCAAATAAAGTATAAAACCAGCCACCATGGTCAGTACGAACTCATCTGCATAAGCGATGTATTCAGCACCATAAACGAGGTTAAGTACAAACTCCCCTATGAAATAGCTGAGAAATATAGCGATTAAACCCAGCCCACCAGCAACAAGTAAAGCCATAGATAAAAGCTTTTTAAAATATGCTCTATTATGATTCCATGCATGCGTTAAACGAGGACTAAGATACTGGCAAATAGAATTAATAAATATACTGCCGACAATAATAAAATAGCTGAGGACGGTAAAAACCCCCACAGCCTCAATACTTGCATACTGATCTAAAAATAACCGTGGAATATTACTTTGCAAAGTAACGATACCCAATGAAATCCCCATAGGGATAGCAGATTTCATCATTCCAAAATCTAAACTCATTTTTTTTATTTCTTGAGTTTTCTGAATATACAGATTATCGATGAATAACCACACCACAAGATAAACAATTAAAAATAAAATCAATGCAGTATAAAAATCAAATAAATACAAACCTACTGCAACAGCTAAAACAGAAAGAGTCCCTTTTAAAAATAAAGATTTACTAATTAATTTAGTTTGATCATGTGCATTATAATAGGCATAAATAATATCGGAATAAGATTCAAAAAACTTTAACAACCCAACCAAAAGCAATACTGAGATTGAAACATTAAAAAACAAACCTAAAATTAAACAGCAGGCTAATGCAATACATGAACTGATTAAACGTAAATAATAAAAATTTGTATAGGTATATTTCTGCTCACTATTTACATCTAATATATAAAGAGGACGTAATTGAAGATTACCAATAGCAAAAATAGGCGTAACTATTGCCAAAGCCAGTGCATATTGTCCCAAGTTTTCTTGATTCGTCATACGAGCAAAAAAAATCAAAATAACCCATTGAGAAAAAGCAAAAATGAAGTTCCCACCCACAAGCCATTTTGCTTTTTTCAACAACAGTAATATATCTTTCATTTTCAATTAGACAAATTTAATGTACCAAGGCATCGCAATATTAATCCCTTGATTGATATTAAATTCAGGTTCATATTCTAGAAATTGTTCAATTTTAGCAATGCTCGCTTGTGAATGACGAACATCACCGGCTCTAAAATCACAATAAATCGGTTCTTTATTATAGGTCACACCATTTTCATTCAATGCAGCTCTTAACGCATTAAATAATTCATTTAAAGTCGTACGGTCACCGACTGCAACATTATAAACTTGATTTTTTGCTTCATCATTGGCAGTTGCCGCTAAAATATTGGCTTGAACTGTATTCTCAATAAAACAAAAGTCTCGACTCGTTTCACCATCACCATTAATCAATACCTCATCACCCGCAATCATTGCAGCTGTCCATTTTGGAATAACCGCAGCATAGGCTCCATTCGGATCTTGTCGCTTTCCAAATACATTAAAATAACGTAAACCAATGGTTTTAAATCCGTATGTACGGGCAAAAACATCGGCATAGAGCTCATTTACATACTTGGTTACTGCATAGGGTGACAATGGATTACCAATATTTTCTTCTACTTTAGGTAAAGCGGGATGATCCCCATAGGTTGAACTACTTGCCGCATAGGTAAAACTTGAAACTTTAGCATCGCGTGCCGCAGTCAGCATATTTAAAAAGCCAGTAATATTGGTTGCATTGGTGGTGATGGGATCGGCAATTGAACGCGGTACAGAGCCTAAAGCTGCTTGATGTAATACATAGTCCACATCCATACAGGCTTTTTGACAATCTTCAAAATGACGAATATCACCCTCAATAAAAGAAAAATTACTCCATTGCGCAGGACTGACCAAATTTTGAACTTCATCCAGATTATATTGATGCCCTGTGGCAAAGTTATCTAAACCCACGACTTTTTGATCAAGTTTTAACAAGGTTTCCAATAAATTTGAGCCAATAAAACCAGCTACACCTGTGACCAACCACATTTTAGGTGCTTGTTTTAATTGTGTGCAAACGGTTTGATATTGGCTCATGTTATGTATTCCTTACAAAGTTCGTGATTAAAGACGAATGTCTGATTCAGATTGCTCAAGTACATATTTTAAGTCATATAAAACATGGGCTTTTTTACCTAAAGCGCGAATCTCTGTTGCACCCATCACTTTAAATTGATCATGTGCAACGGCTAAAATGACAGCATCATAAGTATCTTTATTGACTGCTTGTACCGGTGTAATCGCATATTCATGCACAGCTTCTTGACTATCTACCCAAGGATCATAAACATCCACATCCATATGGTATTCATTCAACTCATTGATAATATCAATAATTTTAGTATTACGAATATCAGGACAGTTTTCTTTAAAGCTCAAACCAAGCACCAATACTTTCGCACCCTGAACTTGAATCTTTTTCTGAATCATTGCTTTAACCAGCTGAGTGACCACATAAGCACCCATTGAATCATTTAAGCGACGCCCCGCTAAAATGATTTCTGGATGATAACCAATCGACTGTGCTTTATGGGTTAAATAATACGGGTCAACACCAATACAATGCCCACCGACAAGACCCGGACGGAAAGGTAAGAAATTCCATTTCGTCCCTGCTGCTTGCAATACCGCTTCAGTATCAATGCCCATCTTATTGAAAATAATCGCCAGCTCATTAATTAAGGCAATATTGACATCACGCTGCGTGTTTTCAATCACTTTTGCCGCTTCTGCTACTTTAATGCTAGATGCTTTATGTGTGCCTGCTTCAATGACCAAGTTATAAACCTGATCGACAAAATCAGCGATTTCAGGGGTAGAACCTGAGGTGATTTTTAAAATATTGGTAACGCGGTGTAATTTATCACCCGGATTAATTCGTTCAGGGCTATAACCTGCAAAGAAGTCTTGGTTAAATTTCAGCCCAGAAACTTTTTCCAATACAGGGATACAGGTTTCTTCTGTTGCCCCTGGATATACCGTTGATTCATAAACCACGATATCACCCGCTTTTAGTACCTGACCAATACTGGTAGATGCTTTGACTAACGGTGTCAAATCAGGTTGCTTAAACTCATCAATAGGCGTTGGAACAGTCACAATAAAGAAATTACAATTTTTTAAATCTTCTAAATTTGCTGAATAGCTCAGTTGACTGGCTTGAGCCAGTTCTTCTTTTGATACTTCTAAGGTATGGTCCTGCCCACTTTTCAACTCATCAATACGTTTTTGATGAATATCAAAACCAACCACGGGTACTTTTTTACCGAACTCTACCGCCAAGGGAAGCCCGACATAACCCAACCCAATAATTGCAATTTTCAGTTCCGCGAGTTGTAACATGTTACAAGCCTTATATTGTTTATTCATGTCTATAAATCAGTAGGCTTAAAGCCAAGCTACAATATAGCAGAAAAAATATATTTAACCCGAATCCGGCTTAAGCGAAAAAGTATTTTTTTTAAAGAAAAGTTATCCTTTTTTTGAAAATTCAGCCTCTAGAAGCCCGCGATTAGCATGAAAAAATTTGTTTTTTTATTAAAAATCTTTATCCGTGATTTGGATTATTTATCCTTATTCAGAATCAAAAACAGTTTAGAATCCCGCATCAATTACAGAAAAATAAAAGATTAAATTATAAAAAAACACAACATATAATATAAAAATGATTATTTATTACATCCATAAAAAACTTAATAAATAACCCCAATATTAATGATGTGTAATTTCAAAATTATTAACCATAAATTAAATAACCAAAATAAAATTTAACGATTAATAAATTTTATTTTCGTTCATCTTAAATTTAATATTCATAGTCGCACTTTTACTTAAAATACAGAGAACTACAGCTCATTTATCCCACAAAAATCTTGTTTTGAACATCAAAACTGCCTATTCCAAGCAAACGCATTAAGAAAAATCGTAATTTGGGTATTAAGTATAAATTACAATTTTTTATTATTATTTTATGTATTATCAGGGTATTATACCGAATATTTTTAAAATCAAATTATTTTTATAAACGGGATTTCGAGTGAGATATTACCAAGTTTTTTTACTTTGTGCTCTGGGTGTAGCTACAACAGGATGTGCGATTACATCTGGGTTACAAACATTTGATTTACCTAGTGAAGGTATTTATCAAACCGAACTTGGAACGCCAGTTAATGTACTTAAACTCACTCAAGAATCACTCCCTGCTTTACAACCTGCGCAAGTTAACATTCAACAAGATTATGCTCATTTATTTAGCACGCCACATAAAAATTATAAATTAAGTGCTGGTGATATTCTTTCTATTTATCTTTGGGCTTATCCCGATATTACGCCACCCACCACAACAATTAATAATGATCAGTCTGTACAAGCCAATGGCTATCAAATTGATCAAAATGGCTATATCCAATTTCCCATGATTGGGCGTTATAAGGCTGCGGGGAAATCACTCACTCAAGTCAACCAAGAATTACGTAGCCAACTTTCTCGTTATTTAAAAACACCCGATGTGATTGCACGGGTACTCTCCTATCAGGGACAACGCTTTTCTGTGCAAGGCAATGTCATGAAAGGTGGGCAATTTTTCTTAAGTGACCAACCTGTTAGTGTTTATACGGCTTTAGGTTTAGCGGGGGGTGTTAATCCTCAATTGGGTGACAACGCTTCAATGACGCTGGTGCGCCAAGGTCGTAGTTATAAGCTCAATAGTATTGAACTGGAAAAATCAGGCTATTCTTTACACAACCTCCTTATTCAACCGAATGACACGCTGTATATCAATGCGAGAGAAAATCAAAAAATTTATGTCATGGGTGAATCAGGTAAAAATCAATCCCTGCCCATGCGTGATCAAGGGATGAGTCTGAGCGATGTTCTCGGTGAAAGTTTAGGTTTAAATCCACTGTCTGCCAGTCGTAATAAAATTTATGTGGTGCGCAGCAACCCAAATGATGCAAGTACAGAAGTTTATCATTTGGATTTAACCAGCATTGCCGACTTTGGCTTAGCCAATCAATTTAAAATGCACAGTAATGATATTGTCTATGTCGATGCTTCAGGATTAGCTCGCTGGCAACGTGTGATCAATCAGATGGTTCCTTTTTCTAGTCTTGTTAATACCGCCAATAATTTGGGCAATTAAGATGAATATCCAAAATATTCTTGTGGTTTGCGTGGGTAATATCTGTCGCAGCCCAATGGCTGAATACGTGTTAAAACAAACATATCCAGAGTTGCACATCGAGTCTGCCGGTATTTCTGGTTTAATCGGTCATGCTGCAGATCAAAAGGCCATACTCTGTATGCAGCGTTTAGGGATCGATATGCAACCTCATATTGCTAAAAAACTGAATGCTGAGTTAATTAAAAAGGCAGATCTGATTTTGGTCATGAGTCAAAATCAGCAAAAGCATTTAGAGCAGACTTGGCCTTTTGCGAAAGGAAAAACATTTCGATTAGGCTATTGGCAAAGTAAAAATGTACCTGACCCTTTCCAACATGAGCAATGGGTCTTCGATGAAACCTGTCAGTTAATACAAGATTGTGTGGCTGATTGGAAAAAACATATTTAACTTTTTGATAGCAAAATTATGAGCCAAAATAGCAATACCGAAGATACCATTGATTTAAAAGAGCTGTTTTTTTCACTCATTGCGCAATGGAAACTCATTGCACTCTGCGTCATTTTAAGCTTGGTCTGCGCATTACTCTATTTAAGAACCACACCTGATACTTATGCTGTGGATGCATTGGTACAAGTTGAAGAAAGTAAAGGCACCTCTGCAGCTTTACTGGGTGATCTATCCAGTATGATTGAGCAGAAGCAACCCGCTCAAACTGAAATCGAGCTGCTTAAATCACGGTTAGTGCTAGGTTCTGTCATTAAAGACCTCAATTTAGATTTAAAAATTTCGGGTACAGAAAATCGTTTTTTTAATCGCTTACTCAGCCCGCATGACTATCAAACAACCTATAATAAAAACTCAGTTGTATTTAAAGATGATGCGCAATCTTTTGATGTGCGAAAATTTGAAATTCCAACTTATTATCTCGATCAGAATCTACTGCTCAATTTTAATGGCAATAAATTTACCTTAACTGATGCAAAAACCAAGCAAGTCATTTTGAGTGCAGCAACCAACCAAGAAAGCCAACATACATCAGAATATGGTACTTGGAAAATTGCCATCTATACGCCCGATCAACTTAAGGGCAGTTATAATATTGAAAAAATGTCTTTGCCTGCGGCAATGCTTTCAATTACAGAGAATTATTCTGTCGCTGAAAAAGGTAAAATGACCGGTATTTTAGGTTTAAATTATCAAGGGCAAGATAAAGAACATATCACCAATGTCCTCAACTCTATTCTTGTGGCTTATAGCCAGCAAAATATTGAACGTCGTTCTGCCGAAACAGCGCAAACGCTAAAATTTCTTGATGAACAATTGCCTGAACTCAAACAACAACTGGATGTTGCTGAACGTGAATTTAATAAATTCCGTCAACAATATAATACCGTTGATGTCACCAAAGAATCTGAGCTGTATTTAACCCAAAGTATTCAGCTTGAAACATCAAAAGCTGAAATTGAACAAAAATTGGCAGAAGCTGCTGCGAAATACACCAATGAACATCCAGTCATGCAGCAAATGAATGCGCAGCTGGGAGCGATCAATAAAAAAATTGGCGAGTTAAATGATACCTTAAAACAACTGCCTGATTTACAACGTCGTTACCTACAACTGTACCGTGAAGTTGAAGTGAAAACTCAGCTCTATACTGCGCTGTTAAACTCTTACCAACAGCTGCGTATTGCCAAAGCGGGTGAAATTGGCAATGTCCGTATTGTGGATACTGCCGTACTGCCGATTGAGCCGATTAAACCGAAAAAATTGCAAATTTTAATTCTCGCAATTTTCTTAGGTGGTTTCCTTGGAACCTTATTGGCGTTATTACGCAACATGATGCACTCAGGCATTAAAGATTCCAATCAGATTGAAAATGAGTTGGATTTACCGGTATATGCCACTGTTCCTCGCTCACCTATTCAAGAAAATCGTATTAAGCTACTGAAAAAGAAAAAAAATATCCCTATTTTAGCTGTTAAAAATGGCGAGGATATTGCCATTGAAAGCCTACGTAGTATGCGTACCGCGATTCACTTTGCCTTAAGTAATGCAAAAAATAATATCATTATGATTGCAGGCCCCTCGCCAGAAGTGGGTAAATCTTTCATTTCAACCAACTTAGCCACGATTTTAGCGCAAAGTAATAAACGGGTACTGATTATTGATGCCGATATGCGTCGAGGTTATTTACATAAATACTTCAACCATGACAACCTACCGGGCTTAGCTGAATATTTAAATAGCCAGCAAACACTGGAAAGTATTATTAAGCCAACAAAAATTAATGACTTACATGTGATTACCCGAGGCAAAAATCCGGTCAATCCTTCAGAACTTTTAAGCTCAGAAAAGTTTGCGGCCATGCTTGAGCAACTTTCCCCGATGTATGATCACATTATTATTGATACACCGCCTGTGCTTGCAGTGACCGATGGGATTATCATTTCCCAATATGTTGGCGTGAATCTTGTGATTGCACGTTATGCAAAATCGCAGATGAAAGAACTTGAATTAACCGTGAATCGTTTTGAACAAGTTGGGGTTAAAGTCAATGGCTTTATTCTGAATGATATTCAACGCGGTACTGGTGGTTATGGCTATGGTTACGGCTATAACTATGCTTATGGTTATAAAGCATCGAAAGATAATGATTAAAAAACTGTAATTAAAAAAGCCAGAAATATTTTCTGGCTTTTTTAATCTGATTTACCGCTCAAAAATTTGCTCTATAAACAAATATTTTTAAAAACAAAAACTTATAATTCATTATCTAAATAAATAAAAATTTGCTATTTTAATGTATGAAAAATGTTTTAGTATTCAGCTAATTATAGAATAATTAAGTTGATCAGAATATATTTGTTTTCTAGACAATACGGGGCACTCGAAACGTGTAGTCTAGAAAAGTCTGCTAAAATTAATGCAACTTTTTTTATATAAAATGAATTTGGGAAAACCTATGAGTAAAGCCTTACCCATCGCTGTCGCTGTTCTTTTAGGCGGTGCTGCACTTGTACCTGTTTATTATGCGACTCAAAACCCTGCAACTGTGACATCTAAAGCGTCAAAAAATGCTTCTGCTGTTGAAAAAATTAGTTATGCATTGGGCTATGAAGTTGCACATCAAACACCACCTGAATTAGATATTAATAGCTTTGTTACAGGCGTACGCGAAGGTCATGCCCGAAATAAACCAGCTTATAACGAAGAAGAATTGCAAAAAGCATATGAGCAATTCCAAAAAGAAATACAACAAAAGCAAGTTCAACAAGCACAACAAGTGCAAACTGCGAGTGATTCTTTCTTGACCGAAAATGCAAAAAAACCGGGTGTAATCACGACTGCTTCTGGCTTACAGTACAAAATCATCACAGAAGGTACAGGCAAACAACCTACTGCAACATCTATGGTGACTGTACATTACAAAGGTCAATTGGCTGACGGTAAAGTCTTTGATAGCTCAATTGAGCGTGGTGAACCGATTGAGTTCCCATTAAATCAAGTAATTCCGGGTTGGACTGAAGGTCTACAATTGATGAAAGAAGGTGGCAAAGCCACACTTTATATCCCTGCACAATTAGGCTATGGTGAACAAGGTGTTCCGGGCACGATTCCTGCAAACAGCACCCTTATTTTTGATGTTGAACTGATCAAAGTAAAATAAAAAATTCAAGGAGAGCTTTTGCTCTCCTGATTTATCTTGAGATAAGCGTATGAAAACACCGATTACATTGCTTTGTTTATGCATTTTGACCACAACAGGTTTTGCCAAAACGGTGACCAACAGCAGCAGCTTGAGTGAACAAGTCGGCTACAGCTTTGGTTATTTAATGGGACGCAGCAATGCCGAATCAGTTAAAGATTTGGACTTAGATGCATTCATACTGGGTTTGAAAACAGCTGCTCAAGGTGGGAAGTCTGCGCTGACTGATGAAGAAATGGCACGCGTTCTGACGCAACATAAAAAACAAAGTGATGCAAAACAACTGATTGAGTTAAAACAAAAAGCGGATACCAATGCCCAAATTGGGGCTGAATTTTTAGCAAGCAATGCAAAAAAAGATGGCGTTTACACCACCAAATCGGGTTTGCAATACCAAATACTCAAACAAGGTACAGGTCAATCACCTAAAGCAAATTCTATTGTTAAAGTGAATTACGAAGGTCGTTTAATTGATGGCACTGTTTTTGATAGTTCCATTGCCCGAAATCAAACGGCTGAATTTCAAGTCAGCCAAGTGATTCAAGGCTGGACTGAAGGCTTACAACTGATGAAAGAAGGCGCTGAATATCGTTTCTTCATTCCATCGCAACTTGGCTATGGTCAAATTGGCTCGGGTGATGCAATAGAACCGAATAGCACGTTAATTTTTGATGTAGAACTGATTGAAATTTTAGCTAAACCAAGTAAATAACCGACTAAATACATATAAAAGAATAGCGACTAAATCAATTTGAGCAATGACCATGCTGATTTCGACTCGCTATTTTTTTGATCATTGAATCCATGCAACGGCAATTCTTACTTTCAACATACACAGCATAAGTTCCTTAAAGCGTAGCTGTCATTTTCTTTTTCTACCCAAAATAATAAAAACATATTTAATCTTTATCAATCACTTAAAACCAAAAAGCCAGCTCATTAAAAGCCTGTTTCAATTTATTTCGAATAATGTACAGTCAAAATAGATCCATCTTGTACAATCACTAAAGCAGTCAATTTCGATATTTTATTAATATATTTTTCACTTAATACAACATACAAGGATAAAATAAATGGCGCTCACCATCAAAACTCGCGAAATTCAATATACCGCCCAAGACGGAACAACTTTAATCGGCTATTTTGCAGCACCTGAATCAGAAAAACCTGTCGCGGGGGTGATTGTCGCACCTGAATGGTGGGGACGAAATGAGTACACCGAACAACGTGCGCGTGAACTTGCTGAACATGGCTACGCAGCATTTGCCATCGACATGTATGGTGATAAAAAAGTCACCACCAATGTCCCACAAGCCAGTGAATGGATGATGCAAACCTTTAATGATCCGGAAACGATTGTGACTCGTGCGTCTGCCGGTTTAGCCACTTTAGCAGCACAAGAAGAAGTAAATGCAGCTAAACTGGCAGCGGTAGGCTTCTGTTATGGTGGCAAAGTGGTGCTTGATTTGGCTCGTTCTGGTGCACCTTTACAAGCGGTGGTCACGTTCCATGGCACATTGACTCCGAAAGCACCTGCCCAACCGGGAACCATCCAAGCTGAAATTTTAGTCCTCCACGGAGAACTCGACAGCATGGTCAGCTTAGACGATGTTGCTCGCTTTAAAGAAGAAATGTATGCGGCTCAAGTTGAGCATGAAGTGATTATCTTTGAAGATGCGAAGCATGGTTTTAGTAATCCCCTTGCAGATGAACGTGCCAAAGCCAATGCTGTTGATCTTGGCTATAATGCCGATGCAGAACAAAAAGGTTTAGCTGCCATGTACGCGTTATTCAAAAACCGACTGGGCGAATAACAACGAGGTCAATCTAGTTATGCTATATTGACCTATCCAATGACATGAATATTTTAAAAACTATATTTTTGAAGAGGATATAACAATGACTGAAAACAACTGCCCATATTGCAACTTTGATGAATATGACATCATTGATAAAAATGACTTTGGGGTAATTTTACCCGAGCCAAATGCATTATCTAAAGGTCATTGTGTGATTGTCCCGCTACGCCATGCGAGCTCTTTTTTTGATATCACTGACAAAGAACGTAAAAGCTTAATGTCTTTACTTGAGCTTGCGCGTAATGAACTTCAATTGCGCCATCAACCCTCAGGCTTCCATGTTGGATTTAATGACGGAACGGTATTTGGTGAAGCATCTGAACACTTACACCTGCATATTATTCCGCGCTATGAAGGTCAAAGCTTAAAGCTAGACGAACGCTGGGGTATGATCAGCGAATAAAACATTCGACTCAAAACCCATTAAAAAATGATGCTGCGGCATCATTTTTTATGTCTTTATTTTTGTCGCTGTTCTGAGCCACAGCCCGACCCCATTTTCGCTATACTATTCATCTATTCCCAATATGCGGTTCGTATGTCACAGTTTTCTTTTGCCGAAGCCCTTCTTGCTTGGTTCGATGTTCATGGTCGTCATGACTTGCCATGGCAAGTGGTCGATAATCCCTATCAGGTTTGGGTATCTGAAATTATGTTACAGCAAACCCAAGTGAAAACAGTGCTGCAATATTTTGAACGCTTTATCTCCCGATTCCCAACCGTTGAAGCTTTAGGGCAAGCCAGCTGGGACGATGTTGCGCCTTATTGGGCAGGTCTAGGCTATTACGCACGAGCACGCAATTTGCATAAAGCTGCGGGCATCGTCAGCCAACAAGGACATTTCCCCAGCACATTAGAACAATGGATTGAGCTTCCCGGAATTGGCCCATCAACGGGTGGCGCATTGATGTCATTGGGTTTACGTCAATATGGCGTGATTATGGATGGCAATGTGAAACGGGTTTTAGCACGTTTTTTTGCCATTGAAGATGATCTGTCTAAACCGATTCCATGAACGTGCCATGTGGCAATTGGCTGAAATGTTGTGCCCGACTGAACGTAATCATGATTATACCCAAGCGATTATGGACTTAGGTGCAACAGTCTGCACACCGAAAAAACCATTATGTTTATATTGCCCAATGCAACAACACTGCAAAGCACATCAACAAGGCTTGGAAACAGAGTTACCCTTTAAAAAACCGAAAAAAGCCGTACCGATCAAATCAGCACAGGTGTTAGTGATTCAATCGAATCAGCAATGGTTATGGCAACAACGTCCAAATAGTGGCTTATGGGGCGGTTTATGGTGTTTACCGTTATTGAAAATCCCACTGAATTTGCAATACAGTGCCAAGCTTTAGGACTGAAAAAAGTCATTCAACGCACTGAAATCAGCCATAGTTTTACCCATTTCACTTGGCAACTTGAAGCCATCTGCTTTGAGGTCGATGCGGATCAACAAGAACATCTTGCGATTGAATTAAATGGCACATGGCTCGAGACACAAATTGCAACAGAAATCGGAATTCCCACCGCCATGAAAAAATTGATCTCTGCCCTGAGTTTATGACATAGTCAGGCACTGCGATTCAAAGAATTTTCACGCCTATTAGAATGAAAAAAGGATGAACAGTGCTGCGTTTTATTTCGACATTATTATTGGGGTTGAGCATCCTCTGGATGGCAGCATGTACTTCAACGCCTAAAAAACCCGCCACGACACCGCTTCCCCTTGATCAAGTGCAAAAGCTGAAAAATATGCAGTTAAAATCATCGCTGCCTATTCCAGTACAAAATATAAAAGCCAAACAGTTACGTGATACGTGGGCTGCCGCACGGAGTCACGGACGCAAGCATGAAGGCATTGACATTATGGCTCCACGTGGAACAAAAGTATTCAGTGCCACAGAAGGCATCATTGCTGACTTACGCAATAACAATTTGGGTGGTAAAGTGGTTTGGATTATGGGGCCTGCTGCAACTTGGCATTATTATGCCCACCTTGATGAACATAAAAGCGGCTTAAATGTCGGGGATTATGTCAAAAAAGGTGATCTAATTGGTTATGTCGGCAATACCGGCAATGCCCGTCATACTGCACCGCATTTGCATTATGGTATTTACCTTGACGGTAAAGGTCGTGGTGTGGTCAATCCCTATCCTTATTTACGTTAATTTTTTAGGAACTATTCATGTCAGAAGCGCTGATCAATCGTTTGGTCGAATTTGCTGAATCAGGCAATCAACAAAAAATAGTTTTGGCTGGACAAAGCCACCAAGGCTGGGTGATGGAAATCACTGAAGAAGCGCTTTTGATTAGCACCGGTTTTGCAGAAAAAACCGGACAAGATATGTGGATTCAATTCACAGATTTGCCACAAGCTGAACTGTTTTATTGGGATAACCAACAAGATCAGTGGGCTGAATTTAAACTTTAACTCACGTCAGGAGCAGCAAAAATGTCGCTACAACGCTGTGGTTGGTGCTCCAACGATCCGCTTTATATGGCTTACCATGATCATGAATGGGGAAAAGCTGTTCATGATGAAGCCCATTTATTTGAAATGCTCTGTCTAGAAGGACAACAAGCGGGTTTGTCTTGGATTACCGTGCTGAAAAAGCGTGAGATGTTATCGGCAGCATTTTTTTCAATATTCCATTGCAGAGATTGCCCAATTTAGTGATCTCAAATTAGAACACATGCTACAAGATGCTGGCTTGATTCGACATATTGGCAAGCTCAAAGCCATCCGTGACAATGCCATTGCGTGGCAACATTTAAAACAACAAAACATTGATGTCAGCCACTGGTTATGGAGTTTTGTTGAACAGCAAAGCATCCACAATGATGTTGCTGATTATCGACAAGCACCTGCTCAAACCGACATCAGCCAAAGCCTGTCAAAAGCATTAAAAAAGAACGGTTTTAAATTTGTTGGACCGACCACCTGTTATGCCTTTATGCAGGCGGTGGGTATGGTCGATGATCATGAAAATCACCTGTGCTTTTAAATCAAATGAATACTTCACCACAATAATAAAAGGATTCCACCATGAATGACAACATCATCCATGCCTATGCCGCCATGCAAGCGGGTGCAGCACTTGAACCCTATCAATTTGATGCAGGAGAACTACAAGCCCACCAAGTTGAAGTCAAAGTTGAATACTGTGGTTTATGCCATTCTGATGTTTCGGTGATTAATAATGAATGGAATTCTTCGGTTTATCCTGTGGTCGCAGGGCATGAAATTATTGGCATCATCACGCAGCTGGGTTCAGAAGCCAAAGGGCTAAAAGTGGGACAACGTGTTGGCATTGGCTGGACAGCAGAAAGTTGTCAGTACTGTGATCCGTGTATTTCAGGACAACAAGTCCTTTGTACAGGTGGTTCAACCGCAACGATTGTCGGGCATGCCGGTGGTTTTGCCGACAAAGTACGTGCCGGCTGGCAATGGGTGATTCCCTTACCCGAAGATTTAGATGCAGAAAGTGCAGGTCCACTACTCTGCGGGGGGATTACCGTATTCGACCCACTGTTAAAACATCAAATTCAAGCGACTCACCATGTAGGCGTGATTGGGATTGGTGGTTTAGGGCATATGGCGATTAAACTACTTAAAGCTTGGGGCTGTGAAATTACCGCATTTACTTCAAGTTTAGATAAAACGGATGAGCTTAAAGCCATGGGTGCAGACCATGTGGTCAATAGCCGTGATATTGATGCCATCAAAACCCAACGTGGCAAATTTGATTTACTGCTCAGCACGGTCAATGTCACGCTCAATTGGCCTGCCTTTATTAGTACACTGGCACCGAATGGCAAGATTCACATGTTAGGCTTAGTGCTTGAACCACTGAAAATTAATGCCGGCAGTTTAATTGGCGGTTCGAAATCCATTACAGGTTCACCAACGGGTTCGCCTGCTGCGTTACGTCAATTATTAAAATTTGCAGCACGTAAAAATATTGCACCGCAAATTGAAGTCTTTCCGATGTCACAATTAAATGCAGCACTGCAACATTTGCATTCTGGCAAAGCCCGTTACCGAATTGTGTTAAAAGCTGATTTTTAATCGAAGAGGATCAGGCAGCAGATCTGCTGCTTTTGATCTGAGATGTACGCCATGATGCTCAAAGCCACAAAGTATTTTGTGGCTTTGAATTCGGCAAAGACCAAACCTTTAGATAAAACACTTCAACTGATGATGCGATCAGGCAAAATCAGTCAAGCCGTATCATCCTTTCTTCTGGAAATTTAAGCAACCTGTGCCGACGTTAATTGTTCTCTGGTCCAATCCGCCAAGAGCACAATCGCATCACGAATTTCATCTGACAATTCATGCCCTGCATTTAAGCGAATACAATTCTTATAGCGTCCATCTTCACCAAAGACCTCACCGGGTACAATGTTAATCCCCTGCTGTTGCGCAAAATGATACATCTCTAAACCATCAATCTGCTCAGGCAATTGAATCCAGAACGCATAGCCACCACTGGGTTGATTTAAACCAATATCCACCTGATGAAAAGCAGTAATGATGAATTGTCGATACTGTTCAACCTGTGCCACAAGAATCGGTTTGAGCGTGGTTAAATGCTCACGATAAGCACGACTATAAATTAAGTCGGCAAGACCCAATTGCAGCGGCGTATTGACCGCCACATTCTGCATCAGCAACTGAGCGCGTAAATGTTGTAATCGTTGTGGGATACAAAACCAGCCCACTCGATAGGCGGTAGACAATGATTTAGACACCGATCCACAGAAAATCACATAGCCTTGTTGATCCCAATATTTAATCGGCAGGGGTCGTTTTAAACTAAAACTGCATTCGGCATAAATATCATCTTCAATCACATAACATTGATACTGCGCTGCCAACTGTGCAATTTTTTCTTTCTGTGCATTGCTTAAACTAAAACCTAAGGGATTTTGAAAATTTGCCGTCAGCAAACAGGCTTTTGCACCCGTACTTTGCATGGCTTGCTCTAAACGTTCTAAATCAAATCCATTGGTATCCGCTGGAATTTCTACAATTTTGCGCTTTAAAACCGCCAAAAGTTGCAACTGACCATTAAAATTAGGCGTGGGTACAATAATACTATCGCCCATTTCAGTCAGACTTTGAATCATCACCGACAACGCAGGCATGCAACCATTGCTGATATAAATATCATTCTTCGCAATATAAAAACCATCTTCTGCCCAATGTTCAGATAAGGCTTCTCGTAGGCGAATATGTCCTTGCTTATCACTATATAAAAAATCTTCAGGCTTACTATGCTTTAAAGCACGCTGAATGGAACGGCGCAAAGCTTCGACGGGAACCAAATTAGGCGAGATTTGAATGGCGCCCAAATGAATCAATTTATTATTGATCGAGTCTTGTTGAATCTCAATTTGTAATTCTAAATTAGACACATCCCTAGGCTGAGATTGAAAATCGGGATGGGTCGGACGCTGAGTGTGCTGTACCAGCGATTTTTTCGCACTGACAAAATAGCCCGACTTGTTTTTCACAAAGATCAGCCCTTGCGCTTCTAATAATTCATAGCAATTTTTGACTGTATTGATGCTGACATTTTGCTGCTCGGCACATTGCCGCAGCGAAATTAAGCGTTGCCCTGCTTGTAATTCACCTTGCTGAATTTTATCGGCAATTTGTTCTGCCAAAATTTGATATTGAAATGTCATACATCTGTACTCATTTTTTAGCATTCTGTGTATCTGTATCTATCAACATAACAGATTTATGCTGCATTTACCGTCCATCAGCATAAAAAGGAGTCATCCATGAAAATAATGCAATGCAGTACAGCCATCTTGAGTATCAGTTTTTTACTAATGGCTTGCCAACCTCAAGCGAGCAATGCCTTGGCACAAAAACAGAACTTTGTATGTAAATCTTTAATTGAAGGGTTTTTAAAAACACAGCAACTGGGGCAATACCAATTACAGCATATTCAACCGACATTGCACCAAACATCCGCACAACGTCTGTACCAATATCACGTCAGTTCAGACCATGAGATGCGCATCAATATGCCACAACAGCAAAATTTAAACTTTCAATGCAGTCAAACCTCTGCACAACATTTTGAATTAAAATTGCTGAATCATGCACAGCAAGAAATTCAAACCTTGCTCAGTTTAGATCTGCTGCCACAGAAAACTAGGGATGATTTGACAGCTTTTGCACTAAAAACTGAATAAATAAACGGACACGCTTTGGCAAATGTTCTTGTTGATAGTAGACAGCATGGATGCTCTGTTCATATCGCTCAATTTGATCTTCAAATAAAGCCACCAGTCGTTTTTGTTGAAGATCTTGCTGCACTAAAAAAGCAGACAAACAGGTGATGCCTAAACCATCCAATGCCATTTGACGTACAGTTTCGCCATTGGATGCTTTAATTTTGGGCTGAACCGTCAACTGTTCTCCATTGACACGAATGGGCCAAGTATTTAAATGATTCACTTTGCTAAAACCAATTTGCGCATGATTTAAAATATCGCTGGGCATTTTCGGGTAGCCGTGATTTTCTAAATATTCAGGACTGGCGACAATATACAAACGACTTTTACATAATAATTTGGCATGTAAACTTGAATCATTCAGCTGCCCAAAGCGGATGGCAACATCCGTTTTATGTTCCAACAAATCGATAATTTGATCATTACTGTTCAATTCGATTTCAATATTGGGGTAAAGCTGCATAAATTCGCGCATCAATGGCACGATCACATGCAGGACAAAAGGTGTCGCTGAATCGACTCGAATCAGCCCAGAGGTATCGGTATCGGATTTTAATAACGCATCTTCAGCTTCGGTTAAATCATTTAAAATTTTGCGTGCTCGATCTAAAAACAATTGTCCCTCTTGCGTGAGTTTCAATTTACGCGTGGTGCGTTCCAGTAAGGTCACATGCAACTTATTTTCAAGACGTTGTAAAGCACGGCTCACCCCAGATGTGGTTTGTGCTAAACGCTCTGCTGCCATCACAATCGAGCCACTATCCACAATCGTGACAAAAGCATGTAATTCTTCAATGGTCGATTTCATCTTCCATCCATTTATTGATTTCTAGTCAATAATATTTTGCAAATTAGCGCATTTTTTAGCAACAATAAAATCATCAAAATAACCCCATCTTAAAAAACGAAAGATTGAGTCAAGCATGAGGGTTCCCCAATCGGGTGTTATGACATTTCGCTTCGCTGGACAAACGGTGATTAATGCCATCAAGACCACATTTGCCGTCAGTGACCGCCTTGGAATACTGCACAACTTGATGCAAATGCAGCAAAAGTTGCACCGCTATGCAATGAAGGCCCACTGATGAAAATTAATTTTCCGTTACTGGCGCTTGCAATCGGTGCCTTTGCCATTGGCACCACCGAGTTTTCCCCGATGGGCTTTTTGCCCGAAATCGCCCAAGATTTTGATATTTCCATCCCACGCGCTGGCATGCTGATTAGTGCCTATGCTTTGGGGGTGATGTTGGCTGCACCCCTCATGACCTTGTGGCTGAGTCGCTACCCAAAACGTCAATCCTTAATTTTATTGATGGCTATTTTTAGCATTGGCAATATTTTGGCCATGCTCGCACCGAGTTATTTGGGGCTGATGGGTGCACGAATTATCACCAGTTTAAACCACGGCGCATTCTTCGGCATTGGTTCAGTGGTGGCTGCCAGTGTTGTACCCAAAGATAAACAAGCCAGTGCTGTCGCCATGATGTTTATGGGACTGACCATTGCCAATATTGGCGGTGTTCCCCTCGCCACTTGGGTTGGACAACATCTAGGTTGGCGCATGTCTTTTATGGGGATCTCTCTACTGGGCCTCATCACTATGCTTGCACTGTGGAAAGCCTTACCTGAAGGCACAGCCAGTCATCGGCCCAATATAAAACAAGAGCTTAAAGTCTTAACCCGTTTACCCGTTGTCTTGGCATTATTGACCACGGTGATGAGTGCAGGAGCCATGTTCGCGTTATACAGCTATATTGCACCCAGTTTAAAAGCCTTTATGCATGCTTCACCCGCACAAATTACGCTGATGTTAGTTTGCATTGGTCTGGGTTTTTCAATTGGAAATTATTGCGGTGGAAAATGTGCCGATCTGTCCTTAGATAAAACCTTGATTGGTTTTTTACTGCTGCTGATGGTGATGATGTTGCTGTTCCCACTATTAGCCACCACCAGCATCGGTGCTGCACTGGCCTTAATCATTTGGGGTGCAGCGGCTTTTGCAGTCGTTCCAGCCACTGCAAATGCGCGTCATGTCGGTCGCCCATGATGCACCAGTCTCGCTTCTTCGGTGAATATTGGTGCATTTAACTTAGGCAATGCTTTGGGTGCCATTGCGGGTGCAAGTGTATTGAATATGGGGCTGAGCTATAGCAGCAGTTTCATTTTCTGGCGCAGGATTAAGCGTGCTTGCATTAATTTTAGTGCTCATACAAATGAAACTGGCAGCGCAAAAAGCGTTGCACTATCAACAATGTTCATCACATTGTGATTAAAGAGAAGTCCGCATCATGCGGACTTTTTTAATTTTTTATATTAACGTAAAGCTTCAGGCAAAGCAGGAATACTGGCTGGTTTAGCCAATTCCAGCTTCATCTTTTGTAGCATCTGATACGGTTGTTGTTGTACAAACATATTCACAAAGGTTAAAGGAATAGAACCTTCAGGATTGGCATAGCCATAAGTCGAGACTTTAACTTTATTATTGGCTAATTTTTGAAAGGTCCAATCCCCTTCATAATGAGTCAAGCGGACATAATCTGGATTTTTGGCATAGCCTTTATCAATGGCTTTATTTTTAATGCTAATCACGCCTTGAGCATCTTTGACCATTTTGCCTTGCACCACTAAATCACGGTCTTTCAGCGGAAAAGGAAAATCTAATATCATATACAGTAAAAATTCGCCTTTTTTATCATCACGCGAAAGGACTTTGACGCTGCCCATATACGGCACCCATTTCACCGCATGATCGACATTTAAAATCAGCCCAACGGCTTTTTCTAAAGGCGTATCGTAGGTGGTTTCAGCTTTGTATAAAAAGACGGGGTTTTGACTATTTTGATAAGTCCAAACTTTAATATTATTTTTATTCATACTGAGCTTAGCATTATCAAGCGGTTTAGCCTGTGCCGTAGCCAACATTGCTACAGCACAAGTCATCAAGATTACTTTTTTCATTCCATTGAGCTGCTTATTTTAGTTTTGTTATCTTGTTATAAATGATTTTGCTGCATTTTTATACTTGAATATCATTAAAACCAAGTACATCTTTCATGTCATATTTACGCGCTTCACGACCAACCACCCAAGCCGCAGCACGGATCGCACCCGCAGCAAAGTTCATGCGATTGGTGGCTTTATGGGTAATTTCAACACGCTCACCGTCACCAATGAACATCGCGGTATGTTCGCCGACAATATCGCCACCACGAATGGTTTGAAAACCAATGCTTTTGCGCTCACGTGGACCAGTATGACCTTCACGGCAATACACCGCATCTTCTTTAAGATCACGACCCAAAGCATCCGCAATCGCTTCACCCATCATCAGTGCTGTACCCGATGGTGCATCGACTTTATGACGGTGATGCGCTTCAATCACTTCAATATCAACCGTGTCACCAAAGACTTTCGATGCAAGTTCTAAAAGTTTAATCGATACATTTACACCCACTGAATAGTTTGCTGCATACACCACAGGGGTTTGCGTTGCGCTTTCATTCAGGAAGGCTTTTTGTTCATCGTTCATCCCTGTGGTGCCAATCACAATCGCGACACCCGCTTCACGGCACAATTTTAAATGCTGTTGAGTCGCTACGGGCGCAGTAAAATCAACCACCACATCGCAATCTTTTAAGACATCTTGTAGCTGACCCACCACCTTGACACCCACAGCACCAATACCTGCAAGCTCGCCGGCATCTGCACCAATCAAGCTACTTTCAGGGCGTTCAACTGCGGCCGCAAGTTGATAACCTGCCTCATGGACGGCCTGAATAAGGATGCGTCCCATACGACCGCCTGCACCCAATACACCAATGCGTGGAGCTGCTGACATAACATATTCCTAATGTTGCTTCTAAATTGTTCTTACTATAGCAAAACTCTGTACGCAGACTAAGTTGCAAGGCTAAATATTTCCTCAAAAATAGATAAATTCAGCCGACTGATTTTGAAATCCATACTCAATGAAATGCAGCAAGCGTGGCATCAAGCAAACAAATTAGGCAGACAAATTGCAGCCTGAAAAAATAAATGCTTTGGGCTGCTTATTTTCATCTGATTGTAAACATCGCGACGCAGACTACGCATCACGAATGATAAAAAGATGAATTATAAGGAGATCAGGATGCATTCGAAAAAAATCGCGTTAACTGTTTTTATGGCAACCCTCGTCACCACAGCATGGGCAGAACCGGCAATTCAAGCGGGAGATACGGTAGAAAGCTTGTCGCAAGTCAAAATCAGTATTCAGACCCGTAGCGCCACACCCGACTCAAGCGGACAATACTCAGGCAGCGACCGAGCAAGCACCCACTGACGAATCAGCAACACAAATGGTCGATGTCACTGCCATTGATCAGCCCATCATTGAATAAGTAATTAAACGAGTTAAGCGCGCATAAAAAAGGGGAATATTGAATATTCCCCTTTTTTACATCTTGATGATTTGAATTAATCAAATAAACCAAAGAATGATTTTTTCTTCGGTGATGATTTGTTGTCATCGCCATCCATCGTTTCTTGCAATTCTTTTAACAACTCACGTTGACGCGCGGTTAAATTCACTGGTGTTTCGACCACGATGCGGCAGAGTAAATCACCTTGCATACTGGTACGTACCGGTTTAACCCCTTTACCACGTAAGCGGAACATTTTGCCGGTTTGAGTTCCCTCAGGAATTTTCAAACTGACACGACCTTCCAGTGTTGGAATTTCAATTTCTTTGCCCAACGCAGCATCAGCAATGCTGACAGGCACGTCCATATACAGGTCTGCACCATCACGTTGGAAAATTTCGTGTTCACGTACCACAACTTCAACGTACAAATCACCGGATTGACCATCACGGATGGCTTCGCCTTTGCCCGTTAAACGGACGCGGTCGCCATTGTCTACGCCTGCAGGAATCGTTACTTCAAGCGTTTGTTGACGATCAGACACACCAGAACCATGACATTTAGTACATGGGTTCTTAATCATGGTGCCTTGACCACGACAGCTGCTACAGGTTTGCTGTACAGAGAAGAAACCCTGTTGCATACGCACTTGACCCGCACCATGACAGGTCGGACAAGTTTGAACATCTTTAGGATTTTTTGAACCTTTACCATCACAAGCATCACACGGTGCGGGTGCAGTAAAGGTAATGGTTTTTTTCACGCCCTGAACAGCTTCTTCAAGGGTCAGTTCCATGACGTAGCGAAGGTCTGATCCACGACGTGCACGTTGTTGTTGACCACGTCCACCGCCGCCACCAAAAGCGCCACCAAAGATATCGCCAAATTGGCTAAAGATATCTTCTGCGCTAAAACCACCACCAAAGCCGCCACCGCCGCCGCCCATACCACCTTCAAAGGCATTATGCCCCATACGGTCATACATACTGCGTTTTTCACCATCCGATAAAATTTCATAAGCTTCAGCAGCTTCTTTAAATTTATCTTCAGCTTCAGGGTTGTCTGGGTTACGATCTGGATGATATTTCATCGCCAACTTACGGTAGGCTTTTTTAATTTCATCATCACTAGCGGTTTTAGCGACGCCCAAAACCTCATAATAATCACGTTTAGCCATGTCTGGCGATGCTCCTCACGGAATTTTGATAATACTTAACTGTGGACTGAAATTGGGGGTCAATCCAAATTTTACAAGGGGAACAGTGTAAAAAAGTTGAGTTTGATTAGAAAACAGGTTTATTTTTGATAAAGCGAGATAGACCTTTCAGCCACGCATTGAGCAAAAATAAAAAAGCGATAAGTGAGAATACCACACCAGCAACGGTACAACCGGTGACCCAAAGTGCGCTATCCCAATAAAAGAAAATGAGTGGAATAAACCAAAGTGCAGCGAAGCAAACCAAAATAGCATAAATCACAATATTACGCATGACCCACAATGCTTGAGCTTGTAACCAAACTTCCACATCATCTACTTGTGTAATTTTACGCGCATACCAGTATGCAAATACACCACTAATCACGGTAAATAAAGCGAAAAACATGAAGACATAAGAAATCGCAACAGAACGGCGAAGTCGGCTTAAGTTATCTCGCTTCATGTGTATTTTAACCCCATCTACTACATGTTTAGTTTTTTAATATGCAGTAAATTGTTCTAGAGAAATGTATAAGACTATAAGGTGCTACTATATTGAACTTTTCAATATTTCGCACCTCATTATTGTCAAAAAACTATGTACTCTGAGTATTTTTTTTCACTTTAAAGCATTGTGCATACAATGCAGGTAAGAAGAACAAGGTCAACAAGGTCGCGACAATCAATCCGCCCATAATCGCAACGGCCATTGGACCAAAGAAAATACTGCGCGATAACGGAATCATGGCCAAAACCGCAGCCAATGCAGTCAGTACAATCGGGCGACAACGTCGTGCTGTCGCATCAATAATGGCCGACCAAGGATCATGCCCTGCTTGAATATCTTGTTCAATCTGATCAATCAAAATTAAAGAATTTCGCATAATCATCCCCGACAGTGCAATCGTTCCTAACATCGCGACAAAGCCAAAAGGTTTATTGAACAATAATAAGAACAACACCACACCAATTAAGCCTAAAGGTGCAGTCAATAAAACGATCGTGGCACGTGAAATACTTTTCAGCTGAATCATCAATAAGGTCATCACCACAGCCAAGAAAAATGGCATACCGGCATTGACAGAGTTCTGTCCACGTGCCGACTCTTCAACCGTTCCGCCCACTTCAATCAAATAACCACTAGGTAGTTCTGCACGCAATTGCTCCATTTTTTCAGCCAGTTCCCCCACCACGGTCGCAGGTTGTAATTTGCTGCGAATATCTGCCCGTACCGTAATGGTCGGTAAGCGATTACGATGCCAAATCAAACCATCTTCAAAGCTATATTCAATTTTAGCAATTTGCGCCAATGGCACAGAAGCGCCATTTGCAGTCGGTACAGCTAAACTGGATAATGATCCAACATCGACCCGTTCAGCTTGGTCACCACGCAAACGAATTTCAATCAATTCACGCTTCTCACGATATTGATTAATGGTGGCACCACTAATTGAACTATTCAGGAAGTTCGCTAAATCCAGACTGGATACCCCCATTTGACGGGCACGATCTTGATCAATATTTAAATGAATAATTTTGCTTGGCTCACCCCAATCCAAATGCACATTTTGGGTATTTGGATTATCCCCCACCACTGCTGCAACTTTGTGTGCCCATTGACGGACTAAATTCTGATCCTCACCTGAAACACGGTATTGCAATGGATAACCCACTGGTGGGCCATTTTCTAATAACGATACGCGCGTCCGAACATCAGGCAGTAATTTACGAATTTCTTGATCTAAGGATTGGCGAATTTCATCACGGTCATCTAAAGATGAAGCCAACACCACAAATTGAGCAAAACTGGCCTGTGGCAATTGTTGATCGAGTGGTAAATAGAAACGGGTTGAACCTGTGCCGACATACGCCACATAGTTATCAATGCCCTGTTTGGTCGACAAGAATTTTTCGACCTTCTTCACCGCATTTTCGGTTGAAGTTAAAGATGCGCCTTCTTCTAGCTTTAAATCGACCAGAATTTCTGCACGATTCGATGGTGGAAAGAACTGTTGCGGCACCATTTTAAACATCAAGACCGACAACACAAAAATACCCACGGTGGTCGCAATCACTGTTTTACGATAGGTAATACAAGTATTCACCCACCCTCTAAACGTTTGATAGAACTTGGTTTGATAAGGATCATGATGTTCACCCACATGCTGCAACTACAGGTTTAGGTTCAGGTTGCTTGCGTAAACGTGCCCATAAACGCTGATACCACGGCGCTTTTTGCGGCAAGTTGGTAAAATCTGGCAGTAATTTGTCGCCTAAATACGGCACAAAAAGTACTGCGGCAAACCACGAAACAATCAGGGCAATGGTCACCACTTGGAAAATAGAACGCGTGTATTCACCTGTACTCGATGCTGCGGTGGCGATGGGTAAGAAGCCTGCTGCGGTAATTAAAGTTCCGGTCAGCATCGGAAAAGCCGTGGTTTTCCAGGTAAATCCGGCGGCCTCTAAACGGCTATAGCCCTGCTCCATCTTAATCGCCATCATTTCAATGGCGATAATGGCGTCATCGACCAATAAACCGAGTGCTAAAATAAGTGCACCCAATGAAATTTTATGTAGCCCCACATCAAATAAATGCATGCCTGCAAAGGTCATGGCAAGCACCAGTGGAATGGAAAATGCCACCACTAAACCCGTACGGAAACCCAGTGAAAAGAAGCTGACCAGTAACACGATAATCACCGCTTCAGCCAATACTTTCATGAATTCATTGACGCTGCGTTTTACCGCCACAGGCTGATCGGAAACTTTTTTCAGTTCCATACCCAAGGGCAAAGCTTTTTGCAATTGGGCAAATTCAGTTTCTAAGTTTTTACCTAAAGCCAGAATATCTCCACCTTTACGCATGGAAACGGCAATGCCAATGCCATTTTCACCCATAAAACGCATACGCGGCTGCGCGGGTTCACTAAAGCCACGATAGACCTCAGCAACATCGCCCAATTGAATGGTTTTTCCTGCCACCAAAAGCGGCATTTTTTTCAGTTCATCGACACTTTGCAACTGACCACTGACGCGCATTTGAATACGGTCTGTGCCGGTTTCAAAGAACCCTGCACTGGCCACCGCATTTTGTTGTTGCAATGCTTGTTGAATCGCTGTCACCGGAATGCCCAGTTGCGTGGCTTTGGTATTGGACAGTTCAATCCAGATTTTTTGGTCTTGCAAACCGACCAAATTGACCTTACCAACATCTTTAACCCGTTGCAGTTGTAGCTGTAAACGGTCGGCATATTCTTTTAATATGCCATAGTCAAAATCTTTGCCGGTTAAGACATAAATATTACCAAAAGTATCGCCAAACTCATCATTAAAGAAAGGCCCTTGTACACCACTAGGCAGTTGCTGTTTGATATCGCCGACTTTTTTCCGGACTTGATACCACACATCTGGAATTTGACTCGAACGTAATGAATCTTTCGCAACAAAGGTCACCATCGATTCACCGGGACGCGAATACGCCATGATCCGTTCATAATTGCCCGTGCTCATGAGTTCTTTTTCAATACGGTCAGTGACCTGTAATGACACTTCTTTGGCTGTTGCACCCGGCCAATAGGTTTGAATCACCATCACCTTAAAAGTAAAAGGTGGATCTTCACTTTGTGCAAGCTTGGAATAAGACACGATTCCAACGATCGCCAACAGCAACATAAAATAAAGAATTAAGCCTTTATTTTTCAGTGCCCATTCCGACAAGTTATAGTTCATGGTTGCCTTGTTTTCTGGCTTCATGATGGCGCTCCTGCCTGAATTTTCACAGCTCGATTTTCACGGTCAATCGGCTGGATTTTTTGTTTTTCACGCAATAGATGCACACCACCTATCACCACATAATCAGTGGCATTTAAACCGGATAATATCGGCACGCTATCACGGCCATAAGCGCCTAAACTGACTGGTACTTTATGAATGGTCTGGTCTTTTTGCACTACCCAAACATAGGCTTGTTGATCATTGGCAGAAACACTTGATAACGGCACGCTCAAGACATTCTGTTGTAACTTATTAAAAAATACGCGCGCACTTTGTCCCAATTGAATGGCTGCATTGCCTTCACGCAAAGCCACTTTGACACTAAAGGTACGCGATTGATCTGCTGCGGGTGAAATTTCACGGACATAAGCTGCAAATTTATCTTCAGGTTTCGACCATAAAGTAATCCATGCCGTTTGACCGACTTTAATCTCTGCAATGGCTTGTTCAGGCACGCCAATCACCACGTCACGATCCCCTGCAATCGCCACTTGATAAGCAGCTTGCCCCGCAGCAATCACCTGCCCGACTTCAATATTTCGTGCGGTAATCACGCCATTTTTATTTGCCAGCAATTGGTTATAACCGGTTTGATTACGACTGACTTCATAATTGGATTGCGCTTGCTTTAAGGCAGACAGGGCTGATTTATACTGGTTGTCTACTGCATCGTATTGCGAACGGCTGACCGCATTAATAGGCAGCAATTGCTTAAAGCGTTTCAGTTCATCTTCTGCATTTTTTGCCGCAGATTGAGCATTTTCCAGTTGAGCATTCGCCGCATTGAGTTGTAGTTGTGCATCCTGAACATCCAGTTTTGCCAACACTTGCCCGACCTTGACTTGATCACCGACATCGACATAACGTTCAATAACTTGTCCCCCCACCCGAAACGCTAAAGCGGTTTGTTGGCGTGCTTGTACATCTCCGGCATAGCTTTTTTGTTCGTTATGGGTACTATTGGGTTGAGTCACCATGACAAATGGGACGGATTCTGTTTCGGCTACATCCTTGCTGCATCCCCATAAGGTCACACTGCAAACGATGATCATGCTGGCAACAACGGTCTTACTTATGCTCATGAAGTTCGCTCTTATTTAAAAATGATTTTTAAGGCAAAATAAGGAGTATCTTAAATTGATTATTTTTTAATTAATATACTCAGTGGTACATTAATTATAACTTGAGGGTCAAATCAATGACCTGTCTTGATTTTTTTTGGAAAAAATTGTGCAAACACATGTCGGTCGCCCGAAAGACTTAGAAAAACGTCAGCAAATTTTAACTGCGGCAAAATGCGTATTTTTAAAATGTGGTTATCATGGCTCGAGCATGAATCAAATTGCGCAAGAAGCAGGGGTCACCAAACTGACCATCTACAATCACTTTCAAGATAAAGCCAATTTATTTACCTGCGCGATTGAAAAAACCTGCGAAGAATCCATCAGTACGCACCCATTAAAATTATATGCGGACAGTGATTTTAAAAAAGAATTTATCCATATTTGTGCATTAGCACTGAATATTGTCAATTTACCCGAAGCCATCAAATTAGAACTGTTATTACTGGAACTGGCGGCTGAACAAAATCCACTGGCACAAAAATTTTACGATGCATCCCATCTTCGGATGAATGCAATCTGGGAAGACTTTTTTCAGCAGGCGATTACACTGGGGTTTATTCGCACTGAAAGCTTAAAAACCCTGACTTTGCTGATTTTATCGTTATTACTCGGAATGCGTCATCATGAAGTACTGCTCGGTATTCGTGCCGTCCCTACCTTAGACGAAAAACAACAGATTATTTTAGCCAGTATTGATCTATTCCTGATGAAATATAGTACGGCGCAGTAATATTAAGATTCTAAATAACGCAATAGAACAGGTTCAGGCATACTCATAGCAGTAGATCGCGGATTAATTCAGCAAAAAACCACCTACTTTTGTCTGCCCCTACTAGGAATGTAGGCATTTCACGATATAGTCGAAATAACAAGAATTGGAGAGTGAAAAATGATTCAACAAATTGATGCTCCACTGCGTGAGGATGTACGCTTACTCGGTAATCTTTTGGGGGAAACCTTAAAGGCACATGCAGGACAAGATTTGTTTAATCAGGTCGAACAAATTCGTGCACTGTCTAAGGGTGCTCGAGATGGTCAAGTTGAAGCAGAAAAACAACTGGAACAACTATTCTTTAGTTTAGAAGATGATGAAATTCTTCCGCTTACGCGTGCATTCACGCATTTTCTGAATTTTGCCAATATTGCCGAACAATACAATGTGGTTCGCAATCGTCGTAAAAGTGAATTTGATGAACATGTACCCTCACCCAATCCACTCGACCATCTGTTCCAAAAATTTAAAGACCATGACATTTCCTCAGACACACTCTTTCAGCAGATTTGTGAACTCAACATTGAATTGGTGCTGACTGCACATCCAACGGAAGTCAGCCGTCGCACCTTAATTCAAAAATATGACGGCATTAATGAGTGTCTCTTTAAGGCAGATCAACAAAAACTCACGCCGCGCGAACGTAAAGCCATCTTAGAAGAGTTAAAACAACTGATTTGTTCTGCATGGCAAACCGATGAGATTCGTCAACATCGTCCAACGCCTGTCGATGAAGCAAAATGGGGCTTCACCACCATAGAACAAACCCTGTGGAATGCTGTACCCAAGTTTATTCGTGAACTGGATGAAATGGTGCAAGATCACTGCGGTCAACGTTTACCCTTAACCATTGCACCGGTTCGGTTTGCTTCTTGGATGGGCGGTGACCGTGATGGTAACCCGAATGTGACCCATAACATTACCCAAGAAGTACTTTGGCTGTCACGCTGGAAAGCGGCGGATTTGTACTTACGTGATATTGAAGCTTTACGTTGGGAACTGTCGATTCAGAACTGTAGCGATGAACTTATACAGGCACTTGGACACAAACACCCTGAACCGTATCGTGAGTATTTACGTGATACACGTGAGCGTTTAAAAGCCACACACTATTGGCTGGCGCAAAAATCACAAGGACTTGAGGCCGATGACAGTTTGGTCATCAAAAGCAAAGATGAACTATTACAGCCTTTATTGCTTTGCTACCGCTCTTTAATCGCTTGTAATTTACCTGAAATTGCCAATGGCAAACTGCTCGATTTTATTCATCGGGTCAATTGCTTTGGCATTGAATTGCTAAAACTGGATATTCGTCAAGAATCGGGTCGCCATCGCCAAGCGATTTCAGCCATTACGGAATATTTAGGTTTAGGCAATTTTGAAACATGGACTGAACAAGCGCGCCAGAATTTCTTATTGCAAGAATTACAAAGCAAACGTCCATTACTGCCGAAACATTTAAATGAACCAAAGCAAAGCCTGATTGAACATCCCGATGTGCAAGAAGTATTTGCCACCATGCGAACTTTGGCCGAACAGCCTGAAGAAAGTTTAGGCGCCTATATTATTTCCATGGCGGAATATCCAAGTGATGTTTTGGCGGTGTTATTGCTACAAAAAGAAGCCGGCATTAAACATCCACTCCGCGTCGTGCCTTTGTTTGAAACCCTGAAAGACTTAGATGGCGCAGCCGACACCATGAACACCTTGTTCAATATGCATTGGTACAAACAGCATATTCAAGGCAAGCATGAAGTCATGATTGGTTACTCGGACTCGGCCAAAGACGCGGGCTTTATGTCGGCCAACTGGGCGCAATATCGTGCACAGGAAGAACTGACTGCTGTGGCGCAAAAACATGCGGTGCAATTGACCCTGTTTCATGGTCGCGGTGGGTCGATTAGTCGTGGTGGTGCACCGACACAACAAGCGTTATTTTCCCAACCACCGGGGTCTATTTCGGGTGCTATTCGGGTCACAGAACAAGGCGAAATGATTCGCTTTAAGTTCGGACTTGAAGGCATTGCACTGCAAAATTTAGAGATTTATACCGCAGCGACTTTGGAAGCCACTTTACTGCCACCACCGGTGCCTAAAGATGAATGGCGCGACTTGATGCATCGCATGACCGATTTATCGGTACAGGTGTATCGTGAAACCGTGCGTGAAAATCCACATTTTGTGAAATATTTACGTACCGTCACGCCCGAACTTGAATTACAAATGTTACCGCTAGGTTCGCGTCCTGCCAAACGTAAAGTCAGTGGCGGGATTGAATCCTTACGTGCCATTCCTTGGGTTTTTGCTTGGACACAAATTCGCTTAATGCTGCCGGCTTGGCTCGGAACAGGTGCAGCGATTAATCAAGTACTTGATCAAGGGCAAAAACCCTTGCTCGATGAAATGTTACAACAATGGCCCTATTTCCAAACCCTGATTGATATGTTGGAAATGGTGTTGTCTAAAGCGGATGGACATGTTGCCCTATATTACGAATCACATTTAACCGATGATGAAGATTTAAAAATATTGGGCGAACAACTGCGTCAACGCTTAAAAGATGCGGTACAAACCTTATTGGCATTAAAAGGCGAATCGCAACTACTGAGTAGCAATGATGTACTGGATCAATCGATGAAAGTGCGCAAACCCTATTTGTTGCCGCTACATTTATTACAAGCTGAACTGATGAAACGTCGTCGTCGTTATTTGGCAGAATGTCAGGCAGAACATACCCCTGTCGACCATGCACTGATGGTGAGCATTGCTGGAATTGCAGCAGGACTACGTAATACCGGTTAACGATTCAAATTCTGAGCCTAAAAAGCACATCTTTGGATGTGCTTTTTATCTTTCAGTGGCAATTGGCAAATAAATCATCTTTTTTGATAACGCTAATAAAAAAAATATTCATTATTTCAATAACAGTAAGCCAAATTAATTGTACGATTTCGCATTCATTTTAAACAAAAAAATATTTACCATTTGGTAAAAAAATTAAAAAAGTCAGTATATTAATTTGAACATAAACAGCAAGACATAGATTAAATCTTATAAAAACAAGAGTATGATGTGCTCAATTTGTTTTTAGAGTGCTCATTTTATGTCCAATTGGTTTCCCAACTGGCGCCCATATGAAGGCAGTATCGATGCCCGTCCTGTAGGTACAAATGAATACCTCCCTCCTGCACAAAGTGTTGTATTGGGCATACAACATGCCTTTGCCATGTTTGGTGCAACAGTCCTTGCACCGTTCTTGATGGGTTTTGACCCCAATCTGGCAATTTTAATGTCAGGGATTTGTACCATTCTGTTTTTCTTTATGACAGGTGGTCGTGTACCCAGTTATTTAGGTTCAAGTTTTGCTTTTATTGGTGTGGTGATTGCGGCAACAGGTTATGCGGCTTCAGGCACAGGCGCACCGAATGCCAATATTGCTTTAGCTGCTGGCGGCATCATGGCGTGTGGTATTTTATATGCCATTTTTGGTTTTATTGTCATGGCAACAGGCACCAACTGGATTGAAAAACTCATGCCTCCAGTGGTTACTGGCGCAGTGGTCATGATTATCGGTTTAAACCTTGCACCCGTCACGGTTAAAGGTGTGATGGGCAATAACTTTAATATGTGGATGTCACTGGTCACTGTACTATGTATGGGATCTATTGCGGTATTCACCAAAGGTTTATTGCAGCGCCTGTTATTATTGGTTGGGCTATTGCTTGCTTACCTCATCTATTACATTGTTGCCAATGTCATGGGTTATGGTAGCGCGATTAATTTTACCCCGATTCAACAGGCATCATGGTTTGGTGTTCCCACTTTCCACTCACCAGAATTTAGCCTGAATGCCATGCTGATTATTGCGCCAATTGCATTAATTTTAGTGGCTGAAAATTTAGGTCATATTAAAGCGGTCAGTGCCATGACAGGTGAAAACCTCGATCCACAGATTGGTAAAGCATTCGTTGCCGATGGTATTGCAACTACTTTATCTGGTGGTGTTGGTGCACCGGGTATGACCACCTATGGTGAAAATATTGGTGTGATGGCAGTTACGCGTGTCTATTCCACTATCGTCTTTGTCATTGCTGGTGTGTTCGCGATTTTCTTGGGTCTTTCACCAAAATTTGGTGCGGTCATTCAGACCATTCCAACCGCAATTTTAACCGGTGCTTCGATTGTGGTATTCGGTTTAATTACCATTGCCGGTGCGAAAATCTGGATTGAAAATAAAGTCGATTTCTCGAAAAACAAAAACTTAATGGTGGCTGCGGTAACTATTATTTTAGGTACAGGTGACTTTGCCCTGCAATTTGGTAACTTCAACCTCGGTGGTATTGGTACGGCAACTTTTGCAGCACTGATTCTAAACTGGTTCTTTAGCTTAGCCGATAAATCATAACGATAAATCCCCATTTTTAGGCAGCCGATAGGCTGCTTTTTTTATGTTTGACCTTGAGAAAATTTGAGTCTGATGAAATCCATTGCACAGAGATCACACAACCCATGCGACTGTCCAAAAAATCCTAGAACATTAGATGATGCCAAACTGATGCAACAGCATGTAGCCACCCAAAATCACCAAGCCAGAAAAGAACACGTTACGAAATTTTTGCTCAGGAATGCGATAACGAATTTTCGTTCCTAGCTACATGCCAACCAGTGCTGGAATTAACGCAATCAATGACATTTTATAATCGATTGGAATATCTTCGATGGGGTTCTGCTGTAGAAATACAGCCAAACAAATAGTCGATACGGTAAAAACCAAACCCAGTCCAATCGTCCCTTTAATCATGCCTGCAATGACAAATACGCCAATGATAAACCCAACCATCTATATACCCTTTCAATCGTAGCGCGATGCTCGCTAAATAGAATACATTGCAAAATCATTGTCTTTGGAAGTCAAACCGCATGAAATATTGAGGCTAGCTGCCATGTTTCTGTATTGTGAGGGTCAAAAAAATTTACGCTCTTTTTACGTTACTGTTTCGCACAATATTCCTATAATTTTTTATCTCTACTCGATGTTAAAAATATGAATATGCCCATTGATAATCAAGCTGCAAGTTCAATCAATACGCTGTATTTGCCATCTAAAGATGCTGATCAATTTTTATTAGAGGTTGATCAATACTTAAATAAATATCCTGCGACCGAGCATATTGATATTTGCCTGCATGATTTAAATGGACATCTCCGTGGCAAAAGAATTGATATCAAAAGCCTGAAAAATCTCTCTAAAGGTTGTTATTTTCCGTTATCGATTTACGCCATGAGTTTAGAGGGCAAAGTGGTTGAAGAAAGTGGGCTTGGAAAATATATGGGTGAACCAGACTATCTTTGCTTACCTATTTTAGGCTCTTTACGTCCTTGTGCAAACCAAGCCGAAAAACATGCGCAAATCTATTTAACCATGAAATCTGACAATGGCTCAGACTGCGAATTTGAACCGAGAAATATCTTAAAAAGAATGCTCTCAACTTTAAATCAAATGAATTATTTTCCTGTCATGGCAGGAGAAGTCGAATTTTATTTATATGCCAAACCGAACCATCCCGAACACAAAATAGGGCAAACGCAATGTTTTGATGTGGATGCCCCCAACAATTATCAAACCGTGTTAGAAAACATTGAAATCGAAGCTAAAAAACAAAATATCGAGATCACTGCCATTGTTGCAGAGAGTTCATCGGGTCAATTCGAAATTAATCTGCAACACAGTGCAGATATCTTAAAACTCTGTGATGACATTATGGCGATTAAACGCATTGTGAAACAGAGTGCCCACATGCATGATTTAAATGCAAGTTTTATGGCAAAACCCAATATGTTGAGTGCGGGCAGCGGTTTGCATTTTCACATGAGTCTTTTAAATCAATTTCAACAAAATATCTGTGCGACGGATGAGCTTAAAAAACCCAATCAGCGCATGGGGCAAATGATTGCCGGTCTGATTCAATTAATGCCTGCATCGATGGCCATTTTGGCACCGAATATTAATTCTTTCCGCCGCTTTCAATTTGCGCATCATGTGCCTTTAGAAGCCAATTGGGGCGTGAATAATCGCAATGTTGCCATTCGGCTGCCTTGTGCAGATCAAGAGAATTGTCGTTTAGAATATCGGGTTGCGGGTGCCGATGCGAATCCCTATTTATGTATTAGTGTGATCTTAATTGGGGTGTTACATGGCTTAACCCATGATGCGCTAAAACTCCCCAAAGCAAGCCATGAAATGCAACCGCATGATGCAAGAACATTATTGCCTAATCATCAACTCGAGGCGTTAAAACTCTTTGAAAAAAATGCAGTGCTTAAACAATATTTAGGTGCTGATTTTATGCAATTATGGGCGGCGTGCAAAAAATATGAATACCAATTGGTCGCCAATAAAATTACCGACTTAGAATTACAATGGGGACTCTAAAAACGCGATTGAAATGATCCGTTTAAGGGCGAATTTCTTTCAACTCGCGTTGAATAAAATGCTGAATCATTTCTCGATAAATTTTTTCCACCAAATCAGGATTCGTGCCTAGATCAACCGCTTGGGCACGAACCTTACCAATCACTTGCTCAACCCGCTCGGGTGATTGCACATCCTGCACACTCTTCTTAAAACGGACGGCTTGATCCACATAAAACTGACGGATGGCAATCATCTCAATTAAAGCTTGATCAAGGCTATCAATCTTTTCACGCGCGTGTTCTAAAGACTCACATTTTTCTTTTTTCATCGTTGCTATCATCATTTTCACTTTTATATTGGTCTTCTAAAACATTAGAAAAAATACTTTCAATCATCCAGACACGGTACAAACTATTAAAGACATAGCTTTGACCATCAATACGAAGTTCAAGTACAGGAAAATCAGGCTGTGATTTCATTTCACAGAGTATGTCATTTTCTTTCAGTTTGGCAGCAATATCTTCCTTGGTTAATTCAGTAATCTCTAAATCACGCTTGAGCTGTTCAAAATGTGCTTTAAACGACATGTCCTGCCCTTTGGTCCATACCGCCTGTAAAATGCGATACATCGCCTCAACCCGTTGCTCCTCAGGAACACTATAAAACAGCCGTGCCATGTCACATGTTGACTGCTGTGTAGGACGACAAAATGGGGTAAAAGCCACTTCTGTACGTTTTGAAAGACGCGTCGCCAAACTCCAATCAAACAAGTCCCGTCCATGATAAGAAAGCGGATAGACATTCAGTTGAATATTATAATAATTGGCCAGTTCTTCTTTAATATACGCCAACAATAACCATGAAATCGGATCTTCCAGTGCAATATATAAATCCAATTCAGGATCTAAGGCTTGAATTTCATTGAGTTCTTCAGCATCACTAATCAGATGCTCACGCCAATCAATATGGTTAATCAGGAAGATGGGATTTCCCGTTAATTGTTTTTGTTGTTTTAGACGGCGTACCAGTCGCAGTAGATCATCGACCGCATGATATTTACGATCACTCAATTCAAAATAACTGGCAAGTACAGCATCATCATTAAAAATACGTTCTGGAAAATCCTGCGCTGGATGATGTCGACTGGCCATCGCATATAAAGTGCGTAATTTCCCATACTGTTTTTGCCACAGCATGTGAAAGACATCTTCGAGTAAATACAGGAAATCTTGTCCACGGAATGGCGTGTTGCGAAGGATGGTTTCTGCTTGTTGGATGGCTTCAGTGGGCGGTTGTTCAGGAGTCTCATGGAAACTAAAACGGTGCTGTTTAGAGAGAATCTTTGCATCGTTTAAGCAGTAGTTTTGCCACTCCACCTGTGACATATCGTTGGGAGGTTCTGCCGTTTGGCTAGAAATGATCACTTTTAAAGGTTTGAGTTCATCACTCAAAATTTCTTCAAGCTCAGGTAACTGCTGTACAGCCAAATAGCTATACACATCATCTAAACGTAAGTGAATACTTAAACCGTGTTCCGTAGATAATACCACTTGACGCATCGGCTTTTGGTAAAACCAGCGCGATCGAAGTGGATCAAACCAACGGCGTAACAGTGACATGAGATAAACCTCGAAAAAAAACCCTTGTAGTGCTACAAGGGTTTATAACAATTTGTTAGGGAATGATCAATTATACATCTAAATTTAGATCCGTAACTGCCCCTTTTTCCGCCCCTGTGGTCAATTTAGCAAACTTGGCTAAAGCACCATAGGTATAATTGGGTTTTGGTTTCACCCAAGCGGCTTTACGTACTGCCATTTCCGCATCAGAAATGTGTAAAGTCATTTCGCGGGTTTCGGCATTAATCGAAATTTTGTCACCATTTTTGACCAAGCCAATTGGGCCACCTTCATAAGCTTCAGGCGTGATATGACCAACCACAAAACCGTGACTGCCACCAGAGAAACGACCATCGGTCAGCAATGCCACAGATTTACCTAATCCTTTACCAATAATCGCCGAAGTCGGTTTCAGCATTTCTGGCATTCCCGGCCCACCTTTAGGACCTTCACCACGAATCACCACCACTTCGCCTTCTTGTACTTCACCATCCAAAATCCCACGCATGGCACCAATTTCGCCTTCAAATACCCGTGCTGGGCCTTCGAAATATAAACCTTCTTTACCAGTAATTTTGGCTACCGCACCTGTAGGTGATAAATTGCCTTTTAAAATAACAAGATGCGAGTCTTTTTTAATCGGGGCATCAAAGGGTAAAATAATCTGCTGACCTGCTGGATAATCTTCCACATCGGCCAAGTTTTCCGCCAAGGTTTTACCTGTCACGGTTAAACATGAACCATCCAGCATCCCTGCATCTAACATACGCTTCATTAACGGTTGAATACCACCAATGGCAATCAGTTCCGACATCAGATATTTGCCCGACGGACGCACGTCTGCCAGCACTGGAATATCTTTTCCAATCCGTACAAAATCATCCAGTGACAGCTCAACGCCTGCGGTATGCGCCATCGCAAGCATATGCAGTACACCATTGGTCGAACCACCCAGTGCAATCAGCACTTTAATCGAGTTCTCAAATGCCGCTTTGGTCATAATATCGCGCGGTTTAATGTCTAAACGCAGTAAGTTCATCACCGCTTCGCCCGCGCGAATACAGTCAATTTTTTTCTCGTCTGAAACAGCTTCTTGCGCAGATGAACCCGGTAAGCTCATACCGAGTGCTTCAATGGCAGAAGCCATCGAATTCGCAGTATACATTCCGCCACAAGAACCCGGCCCCGGCAATGCCACTTCTTCAATTTGCTTGACTTGAATGGCGCTGATTTCACCTTTGGCATGCTGCCCCACCGCTTCAAACACCGAGATCATATCGGTATGACCTGCGCCCGGTTTAATGGTTCCGCCATAAATAAACAGACCCGGACGGTTTAAACGTGCCAAGCCCATAATGCAGCCCGGCATGTTTTTGTCGCAACCACCAATCGCAATCACCCCATCATAGGCCTGACAACCCACCACAGCTTCAATCGAATCGGCAATAATTTCACGAGAAACCAAGGAATATTTCATCCCTTCAGTCCCGTTCGAGATCCCGTCAGAAATGGTAATGGTATTAAAGATAATGCCCTTACCGCCTGCTGCATTCACGCCCTTTTCAGTTTCACGTGCCAAGCCATCAATATGCATATTGCAGGGTGTCACATTGGCCCAAGTCGAGGCAATGCCAATAAATGCACGCTCAAAATCTGCATCTTTAAAACCGGTAGCACGCATCATGGAACGTGCGGGGGCGTTTTCTATGCCTTCATAAACAGGGGCTGAATGTTCGCGGATATTGTCTTTACTCATGAAGCGCTCCGTGGCTTAGACTCATTCTGATTTAAATGAAGTCATGGCGAATTATTATGCTTTTGATTGTATAGAAAGCAGCTGGTATGTAAACGTCTAACGCTGCTTAAGCAAATTTATCTTTTAAAGCTGTTGCACTGAAATTTAATCACATGACCAAGCGACATGGATGTCGCTGTTGCCCTAATGCAGCAAGGATGCTGCATTAGAGCAACAAAGCGTTTTGTTACTTTTGCGCTGTCAAAAGTAAGGAATTATCTACGCATTACCATTTTAAAATCTCAAAGCAAAATATAATCGTGACATTTTCTAGCAACATTAAAAAAGCACCCCATTTGGAGTAATGCCAGTCAGTTAAGGGTTTTAGAAACAAAGTCCTTAGCTTTTTAGTTATTCACGACGGAGTCTTATATTTTTTAAATCAAATACTTGGAGCTCATTTTGTTCTTTGGTTTAGCCCAAAGAACCAAAGGCATTTGTCATGCGCAAAACTCGCCAACTACCGCAAATTAACAAAAAAATTGCAAAAACAATATATTGCTAATGTAGTCCTGCCTCAAACAGTTGCGAATGACGTTTCCGTGTATCGAATAAAATTATGAATTTAAAATAAAAAATGCCAGTCAATTTCTTAACTGACTGGCATCACCCCAAATGGAGTGCTTTTTTCAATCGGTAAAACTACACATTAGATGTCACGTACCGCACCTTTCGAAGCACTGGTGGTGTGCTTGGCATAGGCTCTCAATGCTTTAGATACTTTACGTGGACGTGCTTCAGCAGGCTGCCAACCTTTGGCTTCTTGCACTTCACGGCGCGCTGCCATGGTTGCTTCATCCACAGCAAGGTGAATGGTACGGTTTGGAATATCAATTTCGATACGGTCGCCATCTTCCACCAAACCAATTGCGCCACCTTCAGCCGCTTCAGGTGAAACGTGACCAATGGAAAGACCCGATGAACCGCCAGAGAAACGACCATCGGTGAGTAAAGCACAATCTTTACCCAAACCTTTCGATTTTAAGTAACTGGTTGGATACAACATTTCTTGCATACCCGGACCACCACGTGGACCTTCGTAACGAATCACCACCACATCACCGGCTTGAATACCACCACTCAGAATGCTTTCTACCGCAGCATCTTGGCTTTCAAAAACACGTGCTGTACCGTTGAATTTAAGAATGGAATCATCAACACCCGCAGTTTTGACAATACAACCATCCAGTGCGATGTTACCGTAAAGCACTGCCAAACCACCGTCTTGTGAGAAAGCATTGGCTGCGTTACGAATCACACCTGTTTCACGGTTACCATCTAAAGTTTGATAATAACGGTTTTGTGAGAATGCGGTTTGTGTCGGTACACCACCCGGTGCTGAACGGAAAAACTCATATACATCTGCATCTTCAGTACGGATGATGTCCCATTTGTCCAAGGCATCTTTTAAAGTTTTTTCATGTACCGTTGGCACAGAAGTATCCAATAACCCTGCACGATCTAACTCGCCCAAAATCGACATGATCCCGCCGGCACGATGCACGTCTTCCATATGTACGTCTTGTTTTGCCGGTGCAACTTTACACAGCACAGGAACTTTACGCGAAAGGCGATCAATATCAGTCATGGTGAAATCGACTTCAGCTTCATGTGCTGCTGCCAATAAATGCAATACTGTATTGGTTGATCCGCCCATAGACACATCAAGGGTCATGGCATTTTCAAAAGCCGCTTTGGTGGCAATTGAACGCGGTAAAATGCTGTAATCGTCTTGTTCATAATGACGTTTTGCCAGTTCTACAATCAACTGACCTGCACGTTCGAATAATTTTTGACGGTTGGCATGGGTTGCTAAAGTTGAACCATTGCCCGGTAAAGACAAACCTAAAGCTTCGGTCAAACAGTTCATTGAGTTTGCAGTAAACATCCCTGAACATGAACCACAAGTTGGACATGCAGAGCGTTCATATTCAGCCACTTCTTCATCGCTAAAGCTGTCATCTGCTGCCACAATCATGGCATCAACCAAATCAATGGCTTTTTCATTGCCACGGATTTTCACTTTACCCGCTTCCATGGGGCCGCCAGAGACAAAGACCACGGGAATATTAAGACGCATTGCTGTCATCAACATGCCCGGGGTGATTTTGTCACAATTGGAAATACAGACCATGGCATCGGCACAATGGGCATTGACCATGTATTCAACCGAGTCCGCAATCAAATCACGTGAAGGCAATGAATACAGCATGCCGTCATGCCCCATCGCAATACCGTCATCCACCGCAATGGTGTTGAATTCTTTGGCTACACCACCTGAAGCTTCAATTTGTCTTGCGACCAGTTGACCTAAATCTTTCAGATGCACATGACCCGGAACAAATTGGGTAAAGGAGTTGACCACCGCAATAATCGGTTTGCCAAAATCTTCATCTTTCATGCCTGTCGCGCGCCATAAGCCACGTGCGCCAGCCATATTTCTTCCGTGTGTCGATGTTTTTGAACGATAGTCAGGCATTGTGTATTTCCAACAAAGTTTGTGCTCGAAATGAATTCTACGATTCACTCTGGCTGAATGATACTGATATATAACGCTAAAGCAGTCGAAATATAGACTCATCATACTATAGCCAGTTGTTTAACTTAGCCCCATAGCGATGATGTTTTATGCGATAAATCTAGTGATATTTCGACAATTTATATCAAAAAAATTGTTACTAGAAAGTAATATAACGCTATCGCATCGATTTAAATACAAAACTTTCATGAATAATATTTAAATTTTATATAAATTAAATTTATTAATAACAATTAAATCAAGCAAGACTATTGAGATATTCATGCTGATTAATTTCAGTTTTTTACAGTTCAAGAACGCGTTTTACAGCTATTTTTGATTCTGATCAAGATATGCATTTTCAGTTTGCTATAATAAGAAAACATCTTACGAATTGAGCCAAATAAAGTTGAAAATCATCTTTGCGGGTACTCCTGAATTTGCAGCGGTCGCTTTAGACGCACTCCTCAAAACAGAGCATGAAATAGTCGCTGTTTATACCCAACCTGACCGCAAAGCAGGTCGTGGGCAAAAATTAACGGCTTCAGCAGTCAAACAATTGGCTTTAGCCCACAACATTCCAGTGTATCAACCGCTGCATTTCAAATCATCGACTGAAGAAGGCTTAGCGGCTCAAGCTGAACTTGCAGCTTTAGCGGCAGATATTATGGTGGTGGCAGCCTATGGCTTAATCTTGCCGCAAGTGGTTTTAGACACCCCGAAATATGGCTGTCTCAATATTCATGGTTCACTGCTTCCACGCTGGCGTGGAGCTGCACCGATTCAACGTGCTATTTCAACAGGTGATGTTGAAACAGGTGTAACCATCATGAAAATGGCAGCGGGTTTAGACACAGGCGATATGATGTATAAAACCCTATGCCCCATTGAAGCCACCGATACTTCTGCCAGCCTACATGACAAGTTAGCCATTCAAGGTGCAACCGCCATTGTGGCAGTGTTAGAATCGACAGAAAAATTACAACACTATTTAGCAACACGTGAAGTGCAAGACGAAGCACTCACCGTCTATGCGCACAAATTATCCAAAGCTGAAGCGCAAATTGATTGGTCTTTAGACGCAGTACAGATTGACCGTAATATCCGTGCTTTTAATCCTTGGCCTGTGGCATTTATTGTACTGGATGAGCAAAACAATCTACGGGTATGGAATTCGGTCTTATCGCATGCAACGACAGAAAATGCTCAAGTCGGTGAAATCATTGCCATTGATAAACATGGCGTACATGTTGCCTGTGCAAATCATACCGTCATCACGCTAACTGCTTTACAATGGCCGGGTGGTAAACCGCTTAATGCCGTACAAATTTTACAAACCCAAAAACTGACTATTGGACAAATTTTATAATGAGACAATCTCCCCATGCCTCTGGTAAGACTTTAAACTTACGTGCTCAGGTTGTTAAAACGTTATTGGCTGTCCAAAATGGTCAATCACTGGCATCGGTTCTTCAGCAACATATGTCTATCGTTTCTGATAAAGACCGTGCCTTGTACCATGAATTAGTTCTTGGCTGTTTACGCCAATGGCATGCGCTCAAACAAGTGACTTTACCACTGTTGTCTAAACCACTGGAAAACCAAGTCATTGAAACCTGCTTATACGTTGGTTTATACCAATTGCTTTGTACCCGCGTTGCAGCTCATGCCGCTATTTCTGAAACAGTAGAAGCAGCAAAACAATTGGGTATGGAAAGCTTAAGTGGTGTGGTAAATGCCATTTTACGCCGTGCGACACGCGAAACAGAACAGTTTTATGATGTGCTTGAACAAGCGCATGGCTTACCAAGTTGGTTGTTTAAACGCTTAAAGAAAGATTGGGGTGATGAGTTCGAAGCTTTAAGCTATGAACTAAAGCAAGTTGCACCACTAACTTTACGCGTCAATACCTTACAAGTTAGCCGTGACGAATATCTTGAAATTTTAGAAGATGAAGGCATTGAAGCACATGCGTGTGAACTTTCAAATGTCGGTATTGTGCTGGATGAAAGTATTCATGTGCCTAGCCTTCCGGGTTTTGAAGCGGGTGGTTTTTCAGTACAAGATGAACATGCTCAATTATGCGCAACATTGTTGCCAGACTTGAATGGCAAATTCGTGATTGATGCCTGTGCAGCACCCGGTGGTAAAACCGCACATATTTTAGAGAAATATCAGCCGAAAAAACTGATCGCGCTCGACCAAGACGAAAAACGTTTAAAACGTGTGTCTGAAAATTTAGAACGTTTGGCTTTAAGCGAAAAGCATGTTGAGATTATCACGGCCGATGCTGTGAAATGGACGTCGCCTGAACTTGCGGATTGTATCGTACTGGATGCACCCTGTTCAGCGATTGGTGTCATCCGTCGCCATCCCGATATTCGCTTACTGCGTCAGTCGGGTGATATTGCCAAAACAGTGCAGCTACAAAAGCAAATTCTTGAAAATATGTGGCAACAACTCAAAGTTGGCGGCACGTTACTGTACATCACCTGCTCGATTTTAAAAGTGGAAAATGAACAGCAAATGGTCGAATTCTTTGCCAATCATACCGATGCTAAAGAAATTAAAATTGATGCCGATTGGGGTATTGAGCAGATTCATGGTCGTCAATTGTTACCACAAACAGGGCATGGCGATGGCTTCTTCTATTGCCGTATCCAAAAAACTGCATAACCATTGAAGATATGAAGAATATAAAAAGGTGGCTTAAAGCCACCTTTTTATTTATGCAAATTCTAAACAACGTACCACTCAAAACACATTCAAAGATCTTATTTTAAAATAAGCACAGCCTTAATTCATTCCAACCATTGAACTGATTTTAGCATCACAGTCTAAATAAATTTCCTACCTTGTCCTATAAAATGATGCAAATGCGATCAAGACTTGATGCGGCAAAATGGTGTGCATTGCTCTGCTCCATTTTAGAAACAAGAAAGTCATTACCATAAAGATAATGACTTTCATTTTTACACTTGATCAGTATGGACTGAATTATTTTACTTAGAGCGTATGTTGATCTTTGACATCTTCAAGAACATCATCAAGTTCTTCAGGGTTTTTCATCAAGTGAAGAATGGACAAAATCAAACCGCCCCACAAAAACACCATCGAGATAATCATCATTACGATTGCTGAAGTATTCATCTTTTTCTCTCCTAGCGGTCTTTGACACGAGCCAAAATAAAGGCAATGACTGCACAGAAAATCACACAGCCCCATCCAAATAACCACTGCAGACTTAAACTATAATCTCCATAGCCTTTTAACAGCAAGTTATAAATGGTCATGCCTAAAGTAACCAACAAAATCAAAGAGGTAATCACGGTTAGAGTGAAATCCCAGCCTTTGCCTAATTGCACGGTTGAAATGGCATTGACATGATTTCTGATCTCAATCAAAGCTGAACGCTTGAACCACGCTATGCTAATAATTGAAAGCAATGCACCGCCAATGATGCCAATGTTATTGATAAAATGGTCAATAATATCAACCAATTTAATCGAATTCACACTTGAAAATAGCACGATAGAAACAAGCGCACTACCACCGCCCACAATCGTTACAGCTTTTTTACGGCTCCATTTCAACTTATCCATCATGGCTGCAATTGGAACTTCCAAAATACTCACCATCGATGAAATACCCGCAACAAATAATGAGGTAAAGAATAAGATTCCGAATAAATCAGCACCCGCACCCAAGCTAGAAATGATTTTAGGAAAGGCAATAAACGCCAGACCAATACCACCGCTCACCACATCTTGAACATTGCTATTTGCCGCATGTGCCATAAAGCCAAGCGCAGCAAAAATACCAATACCGGCTAAAATTTCAGTTGAAGCATTGGCAAAACCAACAATTAAACCTGAACCGGTTAAATTGGTCTTTGGTTTTAAATAAGATGCGTAGGTCACCATGATCCCGAAGCCCACTGAAAGCGAGAAGAAGGTATGACCATAAGCTGCCAACCAAACTTTATAGTCCATCATCGCAGACCAGTTTGGGGTAAAGAAGGCGTTTAAACCCTGCGCTGCACCCGGTAATCGAAGTGCTTGAATCACCAAAAGTACGAATAAAACAAATAACAATGGCATGCAAATCTTGTTGGAAAGTTCAACGCCTTTTTTCACACCACCATATAAAATGATTAAAGTTAACGCCCAAATACCAGCCAATGGCCAGAAAATATGGCTCACAAAACGCGGGTCAAAACCTGTTGCTTCTGAAGTCTGTAAATACGTTTTAAAGAAAAATGCTTCTGGGTCACTGCCCCACATTTGACCAATCGAGAAGTAGATATAACTCCCAGCCCAAGTCAAAACGCTGGCATAGTACAAACCAATGATGATACAAACACAAACTTGCCACCATCCCAGTGTTTCGCCGCCTTTAAAAATGGCACGATACGCTTTTGGAGGGGAACGATTACTTTTATGTCCGACTGCATAATCTAGAAATAAAAGCGGTAAACCTGCAGTAATTAATGCAATCAAATAAGGAATTAAGAACGCCCCACCGCCATTTTCATAAGCGACATATGGAAAGCGCCAAATATTACCTAAACCAACTGCGGATCCGATCGCTGCAATAATAAAGCCCGATCGTGACGTCCAGTTTTCACGAGTATCTGTCATAGAACACCTAAACTTCGGCACCTTTAAATGCTGCTTGTTGTTTGGTTATATCGCAAGCAAAAAAAAGTACCATTCAAAAATTAATCTTTTTATGTCTGAAGTTAGTTCTACGCCTTTTGAGCATTCTGTTCTAAATTGCAAACAGGCAGTCATTACAAAATCTTGCTTAAAGTCTTTTGCTTCTTTTTGCCTTTCAATGCTTGAACAATACCCATTTTTTGAGCTTTTTTCTGTAGTTTTTACGGAAATTATTTAATTTTATAATCTATATATTACTAATTGATCAAAAAAATAGCTTTTTTGTCCATCACGACTGAACTATGGCACTTTTCACAAGCCAAAGCTGAACTTTTTATCGCAGCATGTGACAGAACATCATCCCATAAAAAAATGGCATATCATCAATCTCACGCGACCTATTTTTAAAAATAACAGCAATGCAATTTGCTTTCATTCACTATATGATTTGATCAGATTCACTGACTCTATTTTAAGCACAACATTATTTTGCAAAAATAATCGACCTCATTTTAGGATTTTCATGCAAGCACTCAAATTATTTTGTTTTGTACTCGGACTGAGTACATTTAACGCTGCACACGCTGATTTAATTGCAGTCAAAGGTAGTGTTGATTACTGGCACTATAATGCTGATTTACAGCATCCAACCTCTGTAGGAGCACAGGCAGAACTTGAAGATGATCACAGCATGTCATTTTCCATTGCAGTGGAACATCCAGTGCCCTTTTTGCCCAATGTGAAAATTAAACATGCCAAACTACAAGCTGAAAGTGAGCAAAGTTTTGCAGGGCTAAAAAGCCATCAGGTCGATCTCGATTATTCAGATTTCATTCTATATTACGAAATACTGGATAATATTGTGTCTGCTGATATTGGCTTTGGTGCCAAGCGTTTAGAGGGTAATCTTCGTCAAAATTATACCCAAACTCAAGATATCAGCGGCACTGTACCCATGATTTATGCACAAGCTGGCGTAAAACTGCCATTTACAGGATTAAGTGCTGGAGCTGAAGCCAGTTTTTCCTCATTAGAGGATGATAAAATTACCGATGCGCAGGCTGAACTCAAATATAACTTTGTAGATACACTGCTTGTAGATATCGGTGCTAAAGTGGGTTATCGCATTTTAGATATTCAGCTCGAAGAAGGCTCCAACCAAGAAGCCAAATTGAAATTCAAAGGTCCTTATTTGGGCATAGAAGCACATTTTTAAAGCATTATTGTAAGCTTAAGCTGACATGAAATGCGGAAAATGACCGCTGTTCAAGTACGGTGATTTTCATTATATTTAACTTATACAGAAACAGGATGTTTCTAAAAAACAAAAATTATAAAAGTACAAACAGCAGGATGCTGAGGTAGAACAGGAGTGATACCTTTAAACAAATACGAAAAAGCCTCGACAGGATGTCGGGGCTTTTTTCATACTCGATATATGCATAACATGCAAAAATAAAAACCTCTCGACAGAAGCTTTGGTTTTAAGAACATTCATCTTTAATACATTAGCGACTATAACCAAAAACAATTTAAGAGCGACAAGTGATTTCCAAAGTATCCCAAAGGGTCATATCCTGAGATAACAGTAATCTTATTTTTTGTTTGAGTACGGCCCAACATTTTTCTATCGGCTTAAGCTCAGGAAAATAAGGTGGTAAATACATTAAAACATGACCATATACTTCTAAAATCTGTCTTATATTCCCCCCTGCTCTGCCTGAATGTTTAGCTTTACAACGTTTTCCCTGTTTTGATCATCCATATGCATATTGATCGCGGCTGTCTATACCCATTTCATCCAGATATATTAAATAATCTAAACCCACTTCTTGACATCGAATTTGAGTTAACCATGCAAAGAACACTGTTGAATTCGATTTTTTGTTAATAAGTGAAACTCTTTTTTATTTGTCCAAGCTATTTGACGCATTACTCTGCACAAGCGTTCATAAATAATTGATTCACCGAAGTACTGCTCACATAGAAGCACAAGTTGTTTGACGGTATCTAATTTAGATTACTCTATGAAGGCTCTAAACGCATCCCAATCTTGAATAAGCGTGTCAGAACTATACTTCCAATTCCGTTGTTCAAGAGTTTTAGTTCATACTTTAAGCTTTAACTAATCTAGGATCATTCAAGCAATATTGAAAGTCAGATAAACTTGACGTTTATTTTTAGTTTTTTGTAGGTATCTACAACTCTTAGACATAAATCAGGATAAAACTGCCATTAATAAGCCCTTTTAATAAACTAGAATTATCATATGGTAGCTTAAAACTTATTATTAGCTATATTTCCCATTATTCCGCGCATAAAAAAACACCCCCAACGGATGTTGGGGGTGTTTTCAGGAATAATGAGCTGGCGATGACTTACTCTCACATGGGTAACCCCACACTACCATCAGCGCGAAGAGGTTTCACTTCTGAGTTCGGGAAGGGATCAGGTGGTTCACTCTTGCTATTGTCGCCAGCACAACTGTTTATGCTTACTCGCTTAGGTCTTATTGGATGCCAAGCTTTCGTCAAATAATTTATTAACAGATTATGCTAAATTTGAGTTGATATTGTAACTAGCTTTTAGACTAAATCAAGTATTTTGTATCGAAATAGATGAGCAATACAACTGTTTGGGTGTTGTATAGTCAAGCCTCACGAGCAATTAGTATTGGTCAGCTTCATGCATCACTGCACTTCCACATCCAACCTATCAACGTCGTAGTCTTCAACGGCTCTTTAGAGGACATAAAGTCCTTGGGAAATCTTATCTTGAGGTAGGCTTCCCGCTTAGATGCTTTCAGCGGTTATCCCTTCCGAACATAGCTACCCGGCGATGCAACTGGCGTTACAACCGGTACACCAGAGGTTCGTCCACTCTGGTCCTCTCGTACTAGGAGCAGATCCTCTCAAATTTCCAACGCCCACGGTAGATAGGGACCGAACTGTCTCACGACGTTCTAAACCCAGCTCGCGTACCTCTTTAAATGGCGAACAGCCATACCCTTGGGACCTGCTTCAGCCCCAGGATGAGATGAGCCGACATCGAGGTGCCAAACACCGCCGTCGATATGAACTCTTGGGCGGTATCAGCCTGTTATCCCCAGAGTACCTTTTATCCGTTGAGCGATGGCCCTTCCATACAGAACCACCGGATCACTAAGACCTACTTTCGTACCTGCTCGACTTGTGGGTCTCGCAGTTAAGCGCGCTTTTGCCTTTATACTCTACGCGTGATTTCCGACCACGCTGAGCGCACCTTCGTACTCCTCCGTTACTCTTTAGGAGGAGACCGCCCCAGTCAAACTACCCACCAGACATGGTCCTCGCTCCAGATAATGGAGCAGAGTTAGAACCTCAATATTACCAGGGTGGTATTTCAAGATTGGCTCCACTCGAACTAGCGTCCGAGTTTCAAAGCCTCCCACCTATCCTACACAAGTAAGATCAAAGTTCAATGTCAAGCTGCAGTAAAGGTTCACGGGGTCTTTCCGTCTAGCCGCGGGTACACCGCATCTTCACGGCGAATTCGATTTCACTGAGTCTCTGCTGGAGACAGCGCCCCCATCATTATGCCATTCGTGCAGGTCGGAACTTACCCGACAAGGAATTTCGCTACCTTAGGACCGTTATAGTTACGGCCGCCGTTTACTGGGGCTTCGATCAAGAGCTTCGCTTACGCTAACCCCATCAATTAACCTTCCAGCACCGGGCAGGCATCACACCCTATACGTCCACTTTCGTGTTTGCAGAGTGCTATGTTTTTAATAAACAGTTGCAGGGGCCTGGTTTCTGTGGCTGTCAACCGCTCAGGGAGTAAATCCCATCACCGTCGACAGCGTACCTTCTCCCGAAGTTACGGTACCATTTTGCCTAGTTCCTTCAGCAGAGTTCTCTCAAGCGCTTTGGTCTACTCGACCTGACCACCTGTGTCGGTTTCGGGTACGATTCCTGTGTAACTGAAGCTTAGAGACTTTTCCTGGAAGCATGGTATCAGCCACTTCACTGTACAAGTACAGCTTGCTATCAGTTCTCAGCATAGAGTACCCCGGATTTGCCTAAGATACATGCCTACAACCTTTCACCTGGACAACCAACGCCAGGCTGACTTAACCTTCTCCGTCCTCTCATCGCATTACACAGAAGTATTGGAATATTAACCAATTTCCCATCGACTACGCCTCTCGGCCTCGCCTTAGGGGTCGACTCACCCAGCCCCGATTAACGTTGGACTGGAACCCTTGGTCTTTCAGCGTGCGAGTTTTTCACTCGCATTGTCGTTACTCACGTCAGCATTCGCACTTCTGATACCTCCAGCAGACTTCTCAATCCACCTTCATCGGCTTACAGAACGCTCCCCTACCACTTGCAATAAATTGCAAATCCGCAGCTTCGGCATATAGTTTTAGCCCCGTTACATCTTCCGCGCAGGCCGACTCGACTAGTGAGCTATTACGCTTTCTTTAAAGGATGGCTGCTTCTAAGCCAACCTCCTAGCTGTCTATGCCTTCCCACATCGTTTCCCACTTAACTATAATTTTGGGGCCTTAGCTGGCGGTCTGGATTGTTTTCCTCTTGACTACGGACGTTAGCACCCGCAGTCTGTCTCCCGGATAGTACTCATTGGTATTCGGAGTTTGCATCGGTTTGGTAAGTCGGGATGACCCCCTAGCCGAAACAGTGCTCTACCCCCAATGGTATTCGTCCGAGGCGCTACCTAAATAGCTTTCGGGGAGAACCAGCTATCACCGAGTTTGATTAGCCTTTCACCCCTATCCACAAGTCATCCCCCGGCTTTTCAACGACGGTGGGTTCGGTCCTCCAGTTAGTGTTACCCAACCTTCAACCTGCTCATGGATAGATCACCCGGTTTCGGGTCTATGCCCAGCAACTAAACGCCCTATTAAGACTCGATTTCTCTACGGCTCCCCTATTCGGTTAACCTTGCTACTGAACATAAGTCGCTGACCCATTATACAAAAGGTACGCAGTCACGGAACAAGTCCGCTCCCACTGCTTGTATGCATGCGGTTTCAGGATCTATTTCACTCCCCTCACAGGGGTTCTTTTCGCCTTTCCCTCACGGTACTGGTTCACTATCGGTCAGTCAGGAGTATTTAGCCTTGGAGGATGGTCCCCCCATATTCAGACAAGGTTTCACGTGCCCCGCCCTACTCGACATCATTATCTAAGCCCTTTCGTGTACAGGACTATCACCCACTACGGTTGCACTTCCCAGAGCATTCCACTAGAACTTAGATAACTTAATGGGCTTTTCCCCGTTCGCTCGCCGCTACTAAGGGAATCTCAATTGATTTCTTTTCCTAAGGGTACTGAGATGTTTCACTTCCCCTCGTTCGCTTCGCATGACTATGTATTCATCATGCGATACCTACCTTATGGTAAGTGGGTTTCCCCATTCAGAAATCTCCGGATCACAGGATATTTGCCGCCTCCCCGGAGCTTTTCGCAGGCTATTACGTCTTTCATCGCCTCTGACTGCCAAGGCATCCACCACATGCACTTAATTACTTGACTATACAACCCCAAACAGTCGTTAACACCCTACAAGTGATGTAACAACAGATTCAGCCTTTCGACTTTCTCATACAGTTTGTTGTCCGTGGATTTAACCACAGTACAGCTTCAATCTAGTTCGTTTTCCAAAACGCTTGATTCAGTTAATCGCTAGTGCTCAGTTCTTTATATTCATCCAACTGCAATACTTACGCACTACACTTGAACTTCAATTCAGTTCTGAGTTTAAACAATTTATTTCAACTCAAATTTATAATCTGTTAATGATTAACTACGTCTTCGTCAGATCGTAGGTAACTGTGATAAATCACAGAACTTAATAAACATCAAATAAATACCGAAGCACTTATTGTATTCACTAAATTCTATAATTTCTCAGCTCAATATATGGTGGAGACTAACGGAGTCGAACCGTTGACCTCCTGCGTGCAAAGCAGGCGCTCTACCAACTAAGCTAAGTCCCCAGCTTATCATTAGATTCGATATATCTGTTTCTCTGTCTCTCTAAATGAATCTCTTCATTTTAGTTCGTTAGATTGGTGGGTCTGACAAGATTTGAACTTGTGACCCCACGCTTATCAAGCGTGTGCTCTAACCAACTGAGCTACAGACCCTCAGATACATCTTCATGAAGAACAACTTGTTGTGGATTCTTACCGATCGTCAATCTTTCGTTAAGGAGGTGATCCAGCCGCAGGTTCCCCTACGGCTACCTTGTTACGACTTCACCCCAGTCGTCGGCCACACCGTGGTAAGCGTCCTCCTTGCGGTTAGACTACCTACTTCTGGTGCAACAAACTCCCATGGTGTGACGGGCGGTGTGTACAAGGCCCGGGAACGTATTCACCGCGGCATTCTGATCCGCGATTACTAGCGATTCCGACTTCATGGAGTCGAGTTGCAGACTCCAATCCGGACTACGATCGGCTTTTTGAGATTAGCATCCTATCGCTAGGTAGCAACCCTTTGTACCGACCATTGTAGCACGTGTGTAGCCCTGGTCGTAAGGGCCATGATGACTTGACGTCGTCCCCGCCTTCCTCCAGTTTGTCACTGGCAGTATCCTTAAAGTTCCCGGCTTAACCCGCTGGCAAATAAGGAAAAGGGTTGCGCTCGTTGCGGGACTTAACCCAACATCTCACGACACGAGCTGACGACAGCCATGCAGCACCTGTATGTAAGCTCCCGAAGGCACCAATCCATCTCTGGAAAGTTCTTACTATGTCAAGACCAGGTAAGGTTCTTCGCGTTGCATCGAATTAAACCACATGCTCCACCGCTTGTGCGGGCCCCCGTCAATTCATTTGAGTTTTAGTCTTGCGACCGTACTCCCCAGGCGGTCTACTTATCGCGTTAGCTGCGCCACTAAAGTCTCAAAGACCCCAACGGCTAGTAGACATCGTTTACGGCATGGACTACCAGGGTATCTAATCCTGTTTGCTCCCCATGCTTTCGTACCTCAGTGTCAGTATTAGGCCAGATGGCTGCCTTCGCCATCGGTATTCCTCCAGATCTCTACGCATTTCACCGCTACACCTGGAATTCTACCATCCTCTCCCATACTCTAGTCTCCCAGTATCGAATGCAATTCCTAAGTTAAGCTCAGGGATTTCACATCCGACTTAAAAGACCACCTACGCACGCTTTACGCCCAGTAAATCCGATTAACGCTTGCACCCTCTGTATTACCGCGGCTGCTGGCACAGAGTTAGCCGGTGCTTATTCTGCGAGTAACGTCCACTCTCCTAGAGTATTAATCTAGGGAGCCTCCTCCTCGCTTAAAGTGCTTTACAACCAAAAGGCCTTCTTCACACACGCGGCATGGCTGGATCAGGGTTCCCCCCATTGTCCAATATTCCCCACTGCTGCCTCCCGTAGGAGTCTGGGCCGTGTCTCAGTCCCAGTGTGACGGATCATCCTCTCAGACCCGTTACAGATCGTCGCCTTGGTAGGCCTTTACCCCACCAACTAGCTAATCTGACTTAGGCTCATCTATTAGCGCAAGGTCATTGCTGATCCCCTGCTTTCCCCCGTAGGGCGTATGCGGTATTAGCATTCCTTTCGAAATGTTGTCCCCCACTAATAGGCAGATTCCTAAGTATTACTCACCCGTCCGCCGCTAAGTTAAGTAGCAAGCTACTTTTCCCCGCTCGACTTGCATGTGTTAAGCCTGCCGCCAGCGTTCAATCTGAGCCATGATCAAACTCTTCAGTTTAATATTGCTTAGTGCCTTAAAGGGCACCAATCTTGGCTCATCAATTTTCTGACAAATATTTCTCAAATAAACTTCGAGTAATTTCTACCATCAATCAATGAAAATAATTTCGATCAATCAACCAGTAAAAATCCACACAAGTTGTTCTTCATAATCTCTTAATGATCTTC
>CAWETQ010000012.1:0-46503 GCA_963812025.1 uncultured Gammaproteobacteria bacterium | reverse complement strand
AAAACACCCCAACTGTTAGGTTGGGGTGTTTTCAGGAATAATGAGCTGGCGATGACTTACTCTCACATGGGTAACCCCACACTACCATCAGCGCGAAGAGGTTTCACTTCTGAGTTCGGGAAGGGATCAGGTGGTTCACTCTTGCTATTGTCGCCAGCACAACTGTTTATGCTTACTCGCTTAGGTCTTATTGTATGCCTAGCTTTCGTCAAATGATTTATTAACAGATTATGCTAAATTTGAGTTGATATTGTAACTAGCTTTTAGACTAAATCAAGTATTTTGTATCGAAATAGATGAGCAATACAACTGTTTGGGTGTTGTATAGTCAAGCCTCACGAGCAATTAGTATTGGTCAGCTTCATGCATCACTGCACTTCCACATCCAACCTATCAACGTCGTAGTCTTCAACGGCTCTTTAGAGGACATAAAGTCCTTGGGAAATCTTATCTTGAGGTAGGCTTCCCGCTTAGATGCTTTCAGCGGTTATCCCTTCCGAACATAGCTACCCGGCGATGCAACTGGCGTTACAACCGGTACACCAGAGGTTCGTCCACTCTGGTCCTCTCGTACTAGGAGCAGATCCTCTCAAATTTCCAACGCCCACGGTAGATAGGGACCGAACTGTCTCACGACGTTCTAAACCCAGCTCGCGTACCTCTTTAAATGGCGAACAGCCATACCCTTGGGACCTGCTTCAGCCCCAGGATGAGATGAGCCGACATCGAGGTGCCAAACACCGCCGTCGATATGAACTCTTGGGCGGTATCAGCCTGTTATCCCCAGAGTACCTTTTATCCGTTGAGCGATGGCCCTTCCATACAGAACCACCGGATCACTAAGACCTACTTTCGTACCTGCTCGACTTGTGGGTCTCGCAGTTAAGCGCGCTTTTGCCTTTATACTCTACGCGTGATTTCCGACCACGCTGAGCGCACCTTCGTACTCCTCCGTTACTCTTTAGGAGGAGACCGCCCCAGTCAAACTACCCACCAGACATGGTCCTCGCTCCAGATAATGGAGCAGAGTTAGAACCTCAATATTACCAGGGTGGTATTTCAAGATTGGCTCCACTCGAACTAGCGTCCGAGTTTCAAAGCCTCCCACCTATCCTACACAAGTAAGATCAAAGTTCAATGTCAAGCTGCAGTAAAGGTTCACGGGGTCTTTCCGTCTAGCCGCGGGTACACCGCATCTTCACGGCGAATTCGATTTCACTGAGTCTCTGCTGGAGACAGCGCCCCCATCATTATGCCATTCGTGCAGGTCGGAACTTACCCGACAAGGAATTTCGCTACCTTAGGACCGTTATAGTTACGGCCGCCGTTTACTGGGGCTTCGATCAAGAGCTTCGCTTACGCTAACCCCATCAATTAACCTTCCAGCACCGGGCAGGCATCACACCCTATACGTCCACTTTCGTGTTTGCAGAGTGCTATGTTTTTAATAAACAGTTGCAGGGGCCTGGTTTCTGTGGCTGTCAACCGCTCAGGGAGTAAATCCCATCACCGTCGACAGCGTACCTTCTCCCGAAGTTACGGTACCATTTTGCCTAGTTCCTTCAGCAGAGTTCTCTCAAGCGCTTTGGTCTACTCGACCTGACCACCTGTGTCGGTTTCGGGTACGATTCCTGTGTAACTGAAGCTTAGAGACTTTTCCTGGAAGCATGGTATCAGCCACTTCACTGTACAAGTACAGCTTGCTATCAGTTCTCAGCATAGAGTACCCCGGATTTGCCTAAGATACATGCCTACAACCTTTCACCTGGACAACCAACGCCAGGCTGACTTAACCTTCTCCGTCCTCTCATCGCATTACACAGAAGTATTGGAATATTAACCAATTTCCCATCGACTACGCCTCTCGGCCTCGCCTTAGGGGTCGACTCACCCAGCCCCGATTAACGTTGGACTGGAACCCTTGGTCTTTCAGCGTGCGAGTTTTTCACTCGCATTGTCGTTACTCACGTCAGCATTCGCACTTCTGATACCTCCAGCAGACTTCTCAATCCACCTTCATCGGCTTACAGAACGCTCCCCTACCACTTGCAATAAATTGCAAATCCGCAGCTTCGGCATATAGTTTTAGCCCCGTTACATCTTCCGCGCAGGCCGACTCGACTAGTGAGCTATTACGCTTTCTTTAAAGGATGGCTGCTTCTAAGCCAACCTCCTAGCTGTCTATGCCTTCCCACATCGTTTCCCACTTAACTATAATTTTGGGGCCTTAGCTGGCGGTCTGGATTGTTTTCCTCTTGACTACGGACGTTAGCACCCGCAGTCTGTCTCCCGGATAGTACTCATTGGTATTCGGAGTTTGCATCGGTTTGGTAAGTCGGGATGACCCCCTAGCCGAAACAGTGCTCTACCCCCAATGGTATTCGTCCGAGGCGCTACCTAAATAGCTTTCGGGGAGAACCAGCTATCACCGAGTTTGATTAGCCTTTCACCCCTATCCACAAGTCATCCCCCGGCTTTTCAACGACGGTGGGTTCGGTCCTCCAGTTAGTGTTACCCAACCTTCAACCTGCTCATGGATAGATCACCCGGTTTCGGGTCTATGCCCAGCAACTAAACGCCCTATTAAGACTCGATTTCTCTACGGCTCCCCTATTCGGTTAACCTTGCTACTGAACATAAGTCGCTGACCCATTATACAAAAGGTACGCAGTCACGGAACAAGTCCGCTCCCACTGCTTGTATGCATGCGGTTTCAGGATCTATTTCACTCCCCTCACAGGGGTTCTTTTCGCCTTTCCCTCACGGTACTGGTTCACTATCGGTCAGTCAGGAGTATTTAGCCTTGGAGGATGGTCCCCCCATATTCAGACAAGGTTTCACGTGCCCCGCCCTACTCGACATCATTATCTAAGCCCTTTCGTGTACAGGACTATCACCCACTACGGTTGCACTTCCCAGAGCATTCCACTAGAACTTAGATAACTTAATGGGCTTTTCCCCGTTCGCTCGCCGCTACTAAGGGAATCTCAATTGATTTCTTTTCCTAAGGGTACTGAGATGTTTCACTTCCCCTCGTTCGCTTCGCATGACTATGTATTCATCATGCGATACCTACCTTATGGTAAGTGGGTTTCCCCATTCAGAAATCTCCGGATCACAGGATATTTGCCGCCTCCCCGGAGCTTTTCGCAGGCTATTACGTCTTTCATCGCCTCTGACTGCCAAGGCATCCACCACATGCACTTAATTACTTGACTATACAACCCCAAACAGTCGCTGACACTTACAAGTACGTGTCTTTGACAGGCCTAAGCCTTACAGTTTGTTGTCCGTGGATTTAACCACAGTACAGCTTCAATCTAGTTCGTTTTCCAAAACGCTTGATTCAGTTAATCGCTAGTGCTCAGTTCTTTATTTTCATCCAACTGCAATACTTACGCACTACACTTGAACTTCAATTCAGTTCTGAGTTTAAACAATTTATTTCAACTCAAATTTACAATCTGTTAATGAATAAACATGCCTTCGTCAGGTCATGCTTACACTGTGATAAATCACAGAACTTAATAAACATCAAATAAATACCGAAGCACTTATTGTATTCACTAAATTCTATAATTTCTCAGCTCAATATATGGTGGAGACTAACGGAGTCGAACCGTTGACCTCCTGCGTGCAAAGCAGGCGCTCTACCAACTAAGCTAAGTCCCCAGCTTATCATTAGATTCGATATATCTGTTTCTCTGTCTCTCTAAATGAATCTCTTCATTTTAGTTCGTTAGATTGGTGGGTCTGACAAGATTTGAACTTGTGACCCCACGCTTATCAAGCGTGTGCTCTAACCAACTGAGCTACAGACCCTCAGATACATCTTCATGAAGAACAACTTGTTGTGGATTCTTACCGATCGTCAATCTTTCGTTAAGGAGGTGATCCAGCCGCAGGTTCCCCTACGGCTACCTTGTTACGACTTCACCCCAGTCGTCGGCCACACCGTGGTAAGCGTCCTCCTTGCGGTTAGACTACCTACTTCTGGTGCAACAAACTCCCATGGTGTGACGGGCGGTGTGTACAAGGCCCGGGAACGTATTCACCGCGGCATTCTGATCCGCGATTACTAGCGATTCCGACTTCATGGAGTCGAGTTGCAGACTCCAATCCGGACTACGATCGGCTTTTTGAGATTAGCATCCTATCGCTAGGTAGCAACCCTTTGTACCGACCATTGTAGCACGTGTGTAGCCCTGGTCGTAAGGGCCATGATGACTTGACGTCGTCCCCGCCTTCCTCCAGTTTGTCACTGGCAGTATCCTTAAAGTTCCCGGCTTAACCCGCTGGCAAATAAGGAAAAGGGTTGCGCTCGTTGCGGGACTTAACCCAACATCTCACGACACGAGCTGACGACAGCCATGCAGCACCTGTATGTAAGCTCCCGAAGGCACCAATCCATCTCTGGAAAGTTCTTACTATGTCAAGACCAGGTAAGGTTCTTCGCGTTGCATCGAATTAAACCACATGCTCCACCGCTTGTGCGGGCCCCCGTCAATTCATTTGAGTTTTAGTCTTGCGACCGTACTCCCCAGGCGGTCTACTTATCGCGTTAGCTGCGCCACTAAAGTCTCAAAGACCCCAACGGCTAGTAGACATCGTTTACGGCATGGACTACCAGGGTATCTAATCCTGTTTGCTCCCCATGCTTTCGTACCTCAGTGTCAGTATTAGGCCAGATGGCTGCCTTCGCCATCGGTATTCCTCCAGATCTCTACGCATTTCACCGCTACACCTGGAATTCTACCATCCTCTCCCATACTCTAGTCTCCCAGTATCGAATGCAATTCCTAAGTTAAGCTCAGGGATTTCACATCCGACTTAAAAGACCACCTACGCACGCTTTACGCCCAGTAAATCCGATTAACGCTTGCACCCTCTGTATTACCGCGGCTGCTGGCACAGAGTTAGCCGGTGCTTATTCTGCGAGTAACGTCCACTCTCCTAGAGTATTAATCTAGGGAGCCTCCTCCTCGCTTAAAGTGCTTTACAACCAAAAGGCCTTCTTCACACACGCGGCATGGCTGGATCAGGGTTCCCCCCATTGTCCAATATTCCCCACTGCTGCCTCCCGTAGGAGTCTGGGCCGTGTCTCAGTCCCAGTGTGACGGATCATCCTCTCAGACCCGTTACAGATCGTCGCCTTGGTAGGCCTTTACCCCACCAACTAGCTAATCTGACTTAGGCTCATCTATTAGCGCAAGGTCCGAAGATCCCCTGCTTTCCCCCGTAGGGCGTATGCGGTATTAGCATTCCTTTCGAAATGTTGTCCCCCACTAATAGGCAGATTCCTAAGTATTACTCACCCGTCCGCCGCTAAGTTAAGTAGCAAGCTACTTTTCCCCGCTCGACTTGCATGTGTTAAGCCTGCCGCCAGCGTTCAATCTGAGCCATGATCAAACTCTTCAGTTTAATATTGCTTAGTGCCTTAAAGGGCACCAATCTTGGCTCATCAATTTTCTGACAAATATTTCTCAAATAAACTTCGAGTAATTTCTACCATCAATCAATGAAAATAATTTCGATCAATCAACCAGTAAAAATCCACACAAGTTGTTCTTCATAATCTCTTAATGATCTTCTACCCAAAGGCTCATTTTAGAGCCTTTTATTTTGACTTATTTTCTTTTAATTTGACTTATTTTCCGCGCATAAAAAAACACCCCTACACAATTAAGTTGGGGTGTTTTTAGGAATAATGAGCTGGCGATGACTTACTCTCACATGGGTAACCCCACACTACCATCAGCGCGAAGAGGTTTCACTTCTGAGTTCGGGAAGGGATCAGGTGGTTCACTCTTGCTATTGTCGCCAGCACAACTGTTTATGCTTACTCGCTTAGGTCTTATTGGTATGCCAAGCTTTCGTCAAATAATTTATTAACAGATTATGCTAAATTTGAGTTGATATTGTAACTAGCTTTTAGACTAAATCAAGTATTTTGTATCGAAATAGATGAGCAATACAACTGTTTGGGTGTTGTATAGTCAAGCCTCACGAGCAATTAGTATTGGTCAGCTTCATGCATCACTGCACTTCCACATCCAACCTATCAACGTCGTAGTCTTCAACGGCTCTTTAGAGGACATAAAGTCCTTGGGAAATCTTATCTTGAGGTAGGCTTCCCGCTTAGATGCTTTCAGCGGTTATCCCTTCCGAACATAGCTACCCGGCGATGCAACTGGCGTTACAACCGGTACACCAGAGGTTCGTCCACTCTGGTCCTCTCGTACTAGGAGCAGATCCTCTCAAATTTCCAACGCCCACGGTAGATAGGGACCGAACTGTCTCACGACGTTCTAAACCCAGCTCGCGTACCTCTTTAAATGGCGAACAGCCATACCCTTGGGACCTGCTTCAGCCCCAGGATGAGATGAGCCGACATCGAGGTGCCAAACACCGCCGTCGATATGAACTCTTGGGCGGTATCAGCCTGTTATCCCCAGAGTACCTTTTATCCGTTGAGCGATGGCCCTTCCATACAGAACCACCGGATCACTAAGACCTACTTTCGTACCTGCTCGACTTGTGGGTCTCGCAGTTAAGCGCGCTTTTGCCTTTATACTCTACGCGTGATTTCCGACCACGCTGAGCGCACCTTCGTACTCCTCCGTTACTCTTTAGGAGGAGACCGCCCCAGTCAAACTACCCACCAGACATGGTCCTCGCTCCAGATAATGGAGCAGAGTTAGAACCTCAATATTACCAGGGTGGTATTTCAAGATTGGCTCCACTCGAACTAGCGTCCGAGTTTCAAAGCCTCCCACCTATCCTACACAAGTAAGATCAAAGTTCAATGTCAAGCTGCAGTAAAGGTTCACGGGGTCTTTCCGTCTAGCCGCGGGTACACCGCATCTTCACGGCGAATTCGATTTCACTGAGTCTCTGCTGGAGACAGCGCCCCCATCATTATGCCATTCGTGCAGGTCGGAACTTACCCGACAAGGAATTTCGCTACCTTAGGACCGTTATAGTTACGGCCGCCGTTTACTGGGGCTTCGATCAAGAGCTTCGCTTACGCTAACCCCATCAATTAACCTTCCAGCACCGGGCAGGCATCACACCCTATACGTCCACTTTCGTGTTTGCAGAGTGCTATGTTTTTAATAAACAGTTGCAGGGGCCTGGTTTCTGTGGCTGTCAACCGCTCAGGGAGTAAATCCCATCACCGTCGACAGCGTACCTTCTCCCGAAGTTACGGTACCATTTTGCCTAGTTCCTTCAGCAGAGTTCTCTCAAGCGCTTTGGTCTACTCGACCTGACCACCTGTGTCGGTTTCGGGTACGATTCCTGTGTAACTGAAGCTTAGAGACTTTTCCTGGAAGCATGGTATCAGCCACTTCACTGTACAAGTACAGCTTGCTATCAGTTCTCAGCATAGAGTACCCCGGATTTGCCTAAGATACATGCCTACAACCTTTCACCTGGACAACCAACGCCAGGCTGACTTAACCTTCTCCGTCCTCTCATCGCATTACACAGAAGTATTGGAATATTAACCAATTTCCCATCGACTACGCCTCTCGGCCTCGCCTTAGGGGTCGACTCACCCAGCCCCGATTAACGTTGGACTGGAACCCTTGGTCTTTCAGCGTGCGAGTTTTTCACTCGCATTGTCGTTACTCACGTCAGCATTCGCACTTCTGATACCTCCAGCAGACTTCTCAATCCACCTTCATCGGCTTACAGAACGCTCCCCTACCACTTGCAATAAATTGCAAATCCGCAGCTTCGGCATATAGTTTTAGCCCCGTTACATCTTCCGCGCAGGCCGACTCGACTAGTGAGCTATTACGCTTTCTTTAAAGGATGGCTGCTTCTAAGCCAACCTCCTAGCTGTCTATGCCTTCCCACATCGTTTCCCACTTAACTATAATTTTGGGGCCTTAGCTGGCGGTCTGGATTGTTTTCCTCTTGACTACGGACGTTAGCACCCGCAGTCTGTCTCCCGGATAGTACTCATTGGTATTCGGAGTTTGCATCGGTTTGGTAAGTCGGGATGACCCCCTAGCCGAAACAGTGCTCTACCCCCAATGGTATTCGTCCGAGGCGCTACCTAAATAGCTTTCGGGGAGAACCAGCTATCACCGAGTTTGATTAGCCTTTCACCCCTATCCACAAGTCATCCCCCGGCTTTTCAACGACGGTGGGTTCGGTCCTCCAGTTAGTGTTACCCAACCTTCAACCTGCTCATGGATAGATCACCCGGTTTCGGGTCTATGCCCAGCAACTAAACGCCCTATTAAGACTCGATTTCTCTACGGCTCCCCTATTCGGTTAACCTTGCTACTGAACATAAGTCGCTGACCCATTATACAAAAGGTACGCAGTCACGGAACAAGTCCGCTCCCACTGCTTGTATGCATGCGGTTTCAGGATCTATTTCACTCCCCTCACAGGGGTTCTTTTCGCCTTTCCCTCACGGTACTGGTTCACTATCGGTCAGTCAGGAGTATTTAGCCTTGGAGGATGGTCCCCCCATATTCAGACAAGGTTTCACGTGCCCCGCCCTACTCGACATCATTATCTAAGCCCTTTCGTGTACAGGACTATCACCCACTACGGTTGCACTTCCCAGAGCATTCCACTAGAACTTAGATAACTTAATGGGCTTTTCCCCGTTCGCTCGCCGCTACTAAGGGAATCTCAATTGATTTCTTTTCCTAAGGGTACTGAGATGTTTCACTTCCCCTCGTTCGCTTCGCATGACTATGTATTCATCATGCGATACCTACCTTATGGTAAGTGGGTTTCCCCATTCAGAAATCTCCGGATCACAGGATATTTGCCGCCTCCCCGGAGCTTTTCGCAGGCTATTACGTCTTTCATCGCCTCTGACTGCCAAGGCATCCACCACATGCACTTAATTACTTGACTATACAACCCCAAACAGTCGCTGACACTTACAAGTACGTGTCTTTGACAGGCCTAAGCCTTACAGTTTGTTGTCCGTGGATTTAACCACAGTACAGCTTCAATCTAGTTCGTTTTCCAAAACGCTTGATTCAGTTAATCGCTAGTGCTCAGTTCTTTATTTTCATCCAACTGCAATACTTACGCACTACACTTGAACTTCAATTCAGTTCTGAGTTTAAACAATTTATTTCAACTCAAATTTACAATCTGTTAATGAATAAACATGCCTTCGTCAGGTCATGCTTACACTGTGATAAATCACAGAACTTAATAAACATCAAATAAATACCGAAGCACTTATTGTATTCACTAAATTCTATAATTTCTCAGCTCAATATATGGTGGAGACTAACGGAGTCGAACCGTTGACCTCCTGCGTGCAAAGCAGGCGCTCTACCAACTAAGCTAAGTCCCCAGCTTATCATTAGATTCGATATATCTGTTTCTCTGTCTCTCTAAATGAATCTCTTCATCTTCGTTCGTTAGATTGGTGGGTCTGACAAGATTTGAACTTGTGACCCCACGCTTATCAAGCGTGTGCTCTAACCAACTGAGCTACAGACCCTCAGATACATCTTCATGAAGAACAACTTGTTGTGGATTCTTACCGATCGTCAATCTTTCGTTAAGGAGGTGATCCAGCCGCAGGTTCCCCTACGGCTACCTTGTTACGACTTCACCCCAGTCGTCGGCCACACCGTGGTAAGCGTCCTCCTTGCGGTTAGACTACCTACTTCTGGTGCAACAAACTCCCATGGTGTGACGGGCGGTGTGTACAAGGCCCGGGAACGTATTCACCGCGGCATTCTGATCCGCGATTACTAGCGATTCCGACTTCATGGAGTCGAGTTGCAGACTCCAATCCGGACTACGATCGGCTTTTTGAGATTAGCATCCTATCGCTAGGTAGCAACCCTTTGTACCGACCATTGTAGCACGTGTGTAGCCCTGGTCGTAAGGGCCATGATGACTTGACGTCGTCCCCGCCTTCCTCCAGTTTGTCACTGGCAGTATCCTTAAAGTTCCCGGCTTAACCCGCTGGCAAATAAGGAAAAGGGTTGCGCTCGTTGCGGGACTTAACCCAACATCTCACGACACGAGCTGACGACAGCCATGCAGCACCTGTATGTAAGCTCCCGAAGGCACCAATCCATCTCTGGAAAGTTCTTACTATGTCAAGACCAGGTAAGGTTCTTCGCGTTGCATCGAATTAAACCACATGCTCCACCGCTTGTGCGGGCCCCCGTCAATTCATTTGAGTTTTAGTCTTGCGACCGTACTCCCCAGGCGGTCTACTTATCGCGTTAGCTGCGCCACTAAAGTCTCAAAGACCCCAACGGCTAGTAGACATCGTTTACGGCATGGACTACCAGGGTATCTAATCCTGTTTGCTCCCCATGCTTTCGTACCTCAGTGTCAGTATTAGGCCAGATGGCTGCCTTCGCCATCGGTATTCCTCCAGATCTCTACGCATTTCACCGCTACACCTGGAATTCTACCATCCTCTCCCATACTCTAGTCTCCCAGTATCGAATGCAATTCCTAAGTTAAGCTCAGGGATTTCACATCCGACTTAAAAGACCACCTACGCACGCTTTACGCCCAGTAAATCCGATTAACGCTTGCACCCTCTGTATTACCGCGGCTGCTGGCACAGAGTTAGCCGGTGCTTATTCTGCGAGTAACGTCCACTCTCCTAGAGTATTAATCTAGGGAGCCTCCTCCTCGCTTAAAGTGCTTTACAACCAAAAGGCCTTCTTCACACACGCGGCATGGCTGGATCAGGGTTCCCCCCATTGTCCAATATTCCCCACTGCTGCCTCCCGTAGGAGTCTGGGCCGTGTCTCAGTCCCAGTGTGACGGATCATCCTCTCAGACCCGTTACAGATCGTCGCCTTGGTAGGCCTTTACCCCACCAACTAGCTAATCTGACTTAGGCTCATCTATTAGCGCAAGGTCACGAAGATCCCCTGCTTTCCCCCGTAGGGCGTATGCGGTATTAGCATTCCTTTCGAAATGTTGTCCCCCACTAATAGGCAGATTCCTAAGTATTACTCACCCGTCCGCCGCTAAGTTAAGTAGCAAGCTACTTTTCCCCGCTCGACTTGCATGTGTTAAGCCTGCCGCCAGCGTTCAATCTGAGCCATGATCAAACTCTTCAGTTTAATATTGCTTAGTGCCTTAAAGGGCACCAATCTTGGCTCATCAATTTTCTGACAAATATTTCTCAAATAAACTTCGAGTAATTTCTACCATCAATCAATGAAAATAATTTCGATCAATCAACCAGTAAAAATCCACACAAGTTGTTCTTCATAATCTCTTAATGATCTTCTTGCTGATTCGTCATCAACAAGCTAGGTCGGCTATACTACTCTCTTTCCAGAGAAAGTCAACTGGTTTTGTTAATCTTTTTTCCGACAAACCCAAGTTTAAATCTTATTCTAAAATTTCGTTCGAAATCTTAACAACTCAATCAACTTATTGATTTATCAGAGGTTTTAATTAACATCACCGCCGATGGATACGCATTATAGGTGAAAAAAATCCTGACGCAACCCCTTTTCTGAATCAAATGAACTAGCCGTTCATTTTTCAAACCATAAAAACATTAAATATTTGATTTTATTAAATAATTTATTTTAATATTCTTTTTAAAAGCTATTTTTGTGCTAAATAAGCCAAGATCATATTCGATAATTCATCTCTAAGTTGTTGTTCTGAAATAAGAAAACTATTATTACTCACATAGCGCATCATGGTAAATAAGGTGCTATTAATGATCACAAATGATTTATGTTTAAGCGTTTCAAAATCCCAATGCCGATAAAAGCGATTAAATAGATACATTCCCAGTTCAAAAAAGTGCTTTTCTAAAATCTGTGCTGCTTCTGAATTGTTATAGCCATGCCAATGTTTTAATACTTCAATAAAGAAGCCACTTTCCGCTCGCATCACATCAAAGCCAAATTGGATACTTAAAGGAATGATCTCCTGAATGCTTAATTGCGTTTGTGTAACCACCATCTGTTTTAATGCCAAGCCTAAATTTTCACTTTTACGGCGCAAGAGTTCCTGAATAATTTCTTCTTTATTTTCAAAATATTGATATAGCGAGCCAACACTGACGCCTGCCTTTTCTGCAATTTTGGGTGTGGTAATTTGCATTAAGCCCTGCTCGACAATACAGATTTGGGCGGCTTGCAAGATATGATCAACAATCAGTTTTGCTCGTTGTTGTTGTGGTTTTTTTCTCATACTTTGACTCACATTAGAAATGCGAATTGAATGCGAATAAATATTCATATTAGAGTTTGATTAAACAATAATCAGGATAATCCTGCAATGTCAACGATCACGATTCTCAAACGATTAGCGCCATTTGAAACAATGTTCAGTCGTAACTGGAAAACTCAAATGCTGAGTTTGCTCACAGGACAACATTTACAGCCCACTTATGCAGAATATTTATCTTTGAATCAAGCTTTACAAAAGGGCGATACCGCCATGGATCAAGTCATCATTTGGATGATGCAAAATCCTAAATTACACCGACAATATTTTGAAACGGCATTATTTAAAGGATTGGATCAATTAGCTGAACCCATTCCCGAACTCATCGCGTTTTTTAATACGGTGCAAACGCTGCCCGATTGGGTCGATCAAGGTAAAATTGAACAGGCACTCAACTTCACCCATCGTTTAGGCATCAACAATGGTTTCATTCTGCGTGATTTATCATTAATGACTGGTTATTTATATCCCGGATTTAATCAGCCGCTAGTACTGACAGGTGCACTGAAAAAACAGGCCGGCACACGCTTAGCTGAAACCACAAAATGGTGGATCGACATTACTGAAACGCGTGGTTTAGAGCGCTTTAATGCTGGTTTCACTTCAACTATCTATGTGCGTTTTATTCATGCCCTAGTCCGTCATCAACTGAAAAAGTCGGAACGTTGGGATGCTGAAACATGGGGCACGCCGATCAATCAGTTCGATCTAGCCATGACCAATATTGCGTTTAGTGGTGTGGTTCTGATTGGCATTCGTGCACTGGGGATTTTCCCCAACCAAGATGAAGTCGATAGCTTTCTGCATTTTTGGAAATATATCGGCTGGTTAATGGGGGTAGATGAAAAATGGCTGGTTAATAAAGAGTCTGATGGCTGGAAGCTGCTTTATTGGATGCAGCATGCCCATCCGCAATCGGATCACTCTAGTTTTGAATTAGGTTCCAGTCTATCGAAAGAGCCTTTTGAACGTCAGTATCGTTATTTAAAACCTTTACAACAAAAATGGGCATATCGTCAGCATTTAGAAGTGACGCAATTTTTTATTGGTCGTAAAAAAATGCAAAAACTGGGTTTAAAGCATCGCTCAGCAGCGTGGTTTGCTTATTACTTAATAGCCCGAAATGTTGTGCTGTATACCAGTGCCAAATATTCACCCAAATTGAGTCAACGCCTGCAACATCGTGGTCGCAATATTCAAAAATTAGGTTTGGCTTTATATCAAAGCAAAGCCAAACAATTGGCCAGTATGCATCAATAGCGCTAATTTCTTTGCTGATACTTTTCTATCGTTCAAAAACAAAAAACCGAGCATTTAAACTCGGTTTTTTGCACATCAAGAGCTTAGAACTTCATACTAATGCGTGCCCAATAATTACGACCGGTATTATTGAATTGTTCATTACTGGCAAAACCAAAACCTGAACTTCCGGCTTTATTTAAATGTTCGGTGTAAGTTTTATCTAAAACATTATCTATACCAACAGCGACATCTGTATCTGCTATTAGATTATAAGAAGCATTTAACGCCAGTGTGCTAAACGCTTTGCTCTCATTCATGTCATAGCCCACGATATTACCTTGGTTTAAGCTAATACGATCTTGTTTCGCCACTACACGCCACAACATCCCGAAGGTATATTTATCTTGAACATAGCGCAGATTAAAGCGTCCTTCTAACGGTGCGATTTGCGGTAATGCTTTGTTGTCTGTGGTGTTTTCGCCCCATGCATACATGGCACTCACATCCGCCTGAATGGCATCGCTAAATTGATAGCCGAATCCTGCTTCCGCCCCTGCAATAGTGGCATCGACATTTTTTGCCCCTGCACTGAAGCTTGAGCCATGATCATGCCCGCCTGATGTCGGATGATTATGATAACTCATTAAAATATAGTCATTAATCAAACCTGCATAAGCTGAAACCCATGAATTAAAAGCACCATGTTGATGTTGATAACCCATATCTAACTGCAAGGTTTTTTCAGTATCCAAATCATTAAACGTGGGTTTTGACATGCCTGAATTACCATGCGCAGTACTGAACAACTCCCAATAATCAGGCACACGTTCAACATAACCTAAACCAATATAGCTTTTGGCATCATGTTCAGGATGTTGATTTTCCAGACGAATAAAGCCACTCGGTAAAGTTTCTGAACGGTCATCATTGAGCTTAAGCGCATCAATTTTCACTTGATCAACCCGTGCACCTGTCACCAGTTTTGAGTTTTCACTGAATTGATAACCGAGTTCAGCAAATGCACCATAGGACTGAAATTTCATATTGGTGGTCAATGGCATATCCATCATCAAGGATTTCATGCTTCCTGCATGATGATTCTGCTGAGAGTCGATACCCGTCATTAAATTCAGTTTGTCCCATTCACTGGTCATGGCGAAACGGGTATTCAAAGTACGGCGGGTGACTTGCATCTCTGATGGATTCGCTACCATTTGATGCGTCATCATGTCGTGTGTCATCGGGGGCGTTCTTAATCTAAAGTTATCCATGACATGGTCGTTATAACTATAGTTCACCTGCCCTTCGACTTTCTGAATCACATCGCTCAGGTTTTTCTTTTCAAAACGCAGTCCCAAACTTTCACGGGCAAATCGTGAACCATCCATATCACGACCTGCATACAAAGCCTCACCATCCGACTTTCCACCCGTCAGCTCCAGCCACGTATTTTCATCTGGTGTCCAACCCAGTGCGACATCTGCATTCCAACGCTCCCAAGCAGAAGGCACTTTATTGCCATCACCATCTTGATAACTATTCGATTCAGAACGATTGGCATTTAAACGAATATATTTCTTTTCATCCCCAAGCGTTGTTTCTACATTGTGATCCAAGCGTCCAAAGGAACCCATCAACACACTGGCTTGACCTTGATAAGGTTTTGCAGCAGTGAGTTCTGGTTTTTTTCGTTCAAAAATAACCGTTGCCGCTGAACCGGTATTGGCGTATTGCACGGTTTGCGGGCCTTTAACCACAGAAATTTGATCATAACTTTCAGGCTGAATATAAGACGTTGGTGCATCCATACGTGCTGGACATGCGCCTAGACTTTCAGAACCATCGGTTAAGATTTTAATCCGTGAACCAAACATGCCACGAAACGTGACATCGCCATTGGTTCCACCATTTTTAATTGAGCTAAAGCCCGGAATACTTTGTAAATAATCTGCGCCATCGGTGGCAGGAATCGGTTGAATCGGCTGTTTAGGATCAGCGCGAATAATCAGACCATTGGCATCATGTGCAGTCTGAGCTGTCACAACGATAGGTGCTAAACGTTGTGCTACATGGACTTGTTCCGCAGCAAATGCTGCCCCGAATAACAAGCAACACAAATTGCAGCCGACAAAGGCTGTAAAAAGAATTTAGGCTGAGCCATTTTTATCTCTCTTAAATCATAAATATGGGCTGCGAATAAAGCAGCACAAGGTCTAGCGTCTTAAAGACCCTAAAAGTTAAGTTTTGATTTAAGCAAAGTGTGGTGGGGCTCGCCCTTGAGGGAGTAAATAGAGGCGTTGCAGAACAAAATAAACATGTAAAAATGCTTTTTGAAAGGCAACTAAACGAATCTGTATCCGATCTAACACTTCTTTGACGTTCAGTTCAGGGGGCAAAACCAAATTGCCATAAACCGTACAGTACTGACATTGATGATTGGCATCGTGATGATGTCCTGCATCTTGGCTATGCAGTTGACTGTCCTGATCAACAGTGTGATGAGCATGATGAGAAGATTGCTGATGGGACTGATGAGCAGTAGCAGGTTGAAGCAATAATGCACGCGTGATGGTTTCACAGACCGGAGCAATCTGATACTGCTTCGGAAGTAAAGGCTGTAAAAAAACAGCAATCTGTAAAAACACTGCTATACAAGAGAGCAGCAAACCACTACGTAACAGCAAAAAGTGAATCCTGCAATTTTTCGCGCCACAAGTATAACAAAGCCCAATCAAAATTGGGCTTTGTTTGAGATATTTTTTCGCAAAGCAATAACTTAACGCTTCACAGCAACTTGCTCTTTTTGGCGCTGACGCACCACTTTTTCCACTTTTTCACGTGCACGTTGACGCTTTAATGGTGATAAATAATCGACAAACAATTTACCATTTAAGTGATCCATTTCATGTTGAATACAAACAGCGAGAAGTTCGTCTGCTTCCATCTCAAATGATTGACCTTCAAGGTTAATTGCCTCAATTTTTACGCGTGACGGACGCGCAACTTTATCGTATATTTGAGGCACAGATAGACAGCCCTCTTCATAAGGCTGAGTTTCTTCAGTTAATGGCGTAACCTTCGGGTTAATAAACACCATGGGTTGATCTTTATGTTCAGATAAATCCATGACAATCAGCTGAATATGATGATCAACTTGTGTCGCAGCCAAACCAATACCTGGGGCTTCATACATGGTTTCAAACATATCTGCTGCAAGCTGACGAATTTTATCAGTGACTTCTTCGACTGGTTTAGCAATGGTACGAAGACGGGGATCCGGGAAACTTAAAATAGGTAATAAGGCCATACGGTGTCCTCACTTATGCCATTGATCAAAAAACAAAATGAAGCAATGCTTCATCAAAAAAATGTGTGTAATATCGTTATTATAACGCAACTGCATACATAATTTTAGGAATTATGATAATGAAAAAGGTTTTTAAGGGCATGCCAACTTTTAGTGCCTTGGGGTTTAAAAAACAATTATTGGCACTTGCTGTTTGTGTAAGTGTTGGGGTTGGAGTCGTCAATGTTGCTGAAGCGGCACCAGCTCGCAATGTCAATCCACCCGCGTTAAAAGCAGGTGCACCACAAGTTTATGTGGTGAAAAAAGGCGATACTTTGTGGGATATTTCAAAACGATTTTTGAAAAACCCAGTACGTTGGCCTGAAATTTGGGCAAGCAATAAACACGTGAAAAACCCACATTGGATTTTCCCCGGTGACCGTTTATTGATGTGTACCTATAATGGTCGTCCGATCATCGGTAAAGATGAAGGTGATGGTTGTGAAGGCATTATCCGTCGCTATACAGGTGGCTCTAAGCTACAACCGCAAGTTCGCATGGAATCTTTAAATAGTGCCATTCCTGTGATCCCATTGGAATACATTCAACACTGGTTAGAACGTACCAATATTGTTGCGCCTGAATCGATTCAATCGACACCATACATTGTAGGCACTGCCGACCAACGTGTCCTTGCGGCAAAAGGTCAAACTGTTTATGCCCGCGGAAATGGTCTAGAAGTAGGTCAACGCTATGCAGTTTACCGTGAAGGTGAACCGTATATGTTTACTGATGAACATGGTAAAAAATACAATGCGGGTCTTGAACTGATCCAAGTTGCAGCAGGAACAGCTGTTCGTGGTGAAAATGACATTACCACCCTTGAACTGACCGACACCTATAATTCTGAAGTACGTCGTGGTGACCGTGTTCTGCCTGAATATGATCCAATGTTACCGACATTGTTCTATCCAACCAATGCCGAAGATGTCGCTGCGGGTGGTCAAGTGGTTCGCGTGATGGGTTCCATTGGTACTGCTGCAAAACACAGTGTGGTGACGATTGATCGTGGTAGCGTACAAGGCGTTCAAGTCGGTCATGTGTTCAGCGTCAACCAAAAAGGTGAAGTGGTCACCGATCCAAAAACCAAAGAACGTATTCAATTACCGGGACAACGCATTGGTAATGTCATGGTGTTCAAAAGCTTTGAGAATTTAAGCTATGCTTACGTTCTCGATAGTGACTTACCCATTAAGATCGGCGCTGGTATTCAACCACCGCTGATGGATGACTAATTGATTTAAGGTCATACTATGTTGAACCATTTGTCAGCAACGCAAATTGAAACCATTACGTTATGGTATTTGGTTCAACATTCGCTATCGAGTTTTTACAAACTCGAACAGCACTTTGGCAGTATTCATCACGCTGTTGATGCTCAAAATTTTCCTCAGTGGTCGGCACTGGCACTGCATAAAAGTCACTTACAACGGCTGAGTGAATTTCAAACCGCAACAGGGCAAGAAAAATTCCAAACCCTATTACAAGACATTCAAAAAAATAGCGATTTTGTTCTAACGCTGGATCATCCAGACTACCCTTCCCAACTACATCCTTATGCAGATAAACCACCGATTTTATTGGGTCAAGGTGATGCTAAAGCCTTATCACAAGCCTCAAATTGCCATTGTGGGCAGCCGTAAACCCAGCAGCCACGGACGACAAGTCGCTTATGACTTTGCTTATTATTTAAGTGAAAAAGGCTTTTATATTAGCAGTGGCTTAGCGCAAGGGATTGATGAGGCGGCACATCAGGGCGCTTTACGGCATCATAAAACCATTGCAGTGATGGGCACAGGTTTAGAGCAAACTTATCCCACACAGCATCAAGCATTACGACAACAAATTATTGCCCATTCGGGTGCCGTCATTACGGAATTTTTACCCGGAACCCCACCTTTACAGCACCATTTTCCACGACGAAATCGAATTGTCAGTGCTTTAAGCTTAGGGGTTATTGTCGCTGAAGCTGCATTGAAAAGTGGTTCACTGATTACCGCAAAACTTGCAGCTGAACAAGGTAAATTGGTTTTTGCCATTCCCGGACATATTTATAGTGAACACCATCAAGGCTGTCACCAACTGATTCGTGAAGGCACAATTTTAGTGGATCATCCAGAGCAAGTGCTTGAAGACCTAGCACTGCCAACACAATGGCAACATCAACAACAGATTGAACAATCAAAAAGTGTTCCTGAAGCTGAAGCACCAATCGAATTACCCGCCCACTTAACACCGCTGTATAGCCAACTGGATTGGGTTGGGCTAAAAATAGATGATCTGATTGTTAAACTACCATTAGATGTGGGCACATTGACCAGTCAGCTGATGGAATTAGAGTTACTGGGCTTATGTATGCAGCAGGCAGGTTTGTATCTACGTTGTCGCCTGAGCAAATAAAGTTCACAATAGCCTCTCTAACAAATTTGACGAGATAAAATCGAATGATTACCACCTCTGTTGCCGAAGCTGCTGAATGTTTAAAACAAGGACATGTTTTAGCATATCCGACAGAGGCCGTTTGGGGCTTAGGCTGTGATCCTTTTAATGAACTCGCTTTTTTAGAAATTTTACGTTTAAAACAACGTCCGATTGAAAAAGGCGTGATTTTATTGGCGGCACAGATCGCCCAAGTCGAACACCTATTAGAACCGCTCAGCGCAGAAATGCGTCAAAAAGTTATCGACTCTTGGAGTCATCGTTCACCGACGGAAAGAGCAACCACATGGTTATTGCCTGCGGGTGACAATATTCCAACATGGATTAAAGGCAAGCATTCTAAAGTGGCTGTGCGCGTCACCACCCATTCTTTATGTGTAGCGCTATGCAATGCATTTCATGGTTTTATTGTATCGACCAGTGCCAATCCTGCCGGTGAAAAACCTGCCCTGTCATTGCAACAAGCCAACCAGTATTTTTCAAATCAAATCAATTATTTAAATGGAGATTTGGGGCTTAGCCAAGAAGCCAGCCGAATTATCGATGCTGAAACAGGCGAGATTATTCGTGCTTAAGCATGATATCTAAGTTGATAAAATTGAGGCAAAAAAAAGCTCAACCACATATACATGGTTGAGCATAAAAAAGGATGTGCATAAACACATCCAGAGGGTCTTTAAATCTGGGTGTAAAAATTAAGCAACTCTTAATCATAACTTAAATATTTACGACAGCAGTATTATCTAATAAATTGTTTTAATATACAAATATATTATGCATCCTATAATAAATTTAAATAAGTTGATAGATTCATCACATTGTCTTAACAATTTAAATTATCTCACTATTTTTTAATAAGCTTTTATGCAAATAATCACTTTAAAATGATTATTCACGATCTAATTCAATAAAAAGCAAATTAAAAAATAAATTCGTTTGTCTGTTTTTTAATCAATCCTGTTAATTACAGCTTTAATTTGGCGACTTTTACCGACATATCTTTCTTTTGCGCCAATAAAATGCCCAATAAAATGATTACACCGCCGATACTGTGATATTTAGTCCACGCCTCACCTAACCACATATTGGCAATAATTGCGGTAAAAACCGGCATCAAGTTCATAAAAATACTGGTTCGATTTGGCCCAATCATTTGTACTGCCAACATCCAAAGCAATGGTGCAACTAAGGATGGGAAAACACCGGCATACAGCACACTGGCCACATTTTGTTGATCAATGGCATCTAAACCTAACCATAGAACAAATGGTAAGTGGTAAAGCAAAGCGAAAAAAATCTGTACATATAAACTGATCATCAATGGAATTTGAAGTTTCCACTTTTTCAAAAATACGCTATAAAACGCATAGAAAAATACGGCAAGCACCATCATGGCATCGCCAAGATGCCCACCAGACTGAATCAGGCTGAGCAAATCGCCCTGCGCCATCACATAGATTAAACCCAGAAAAGATAACAGACTCCCCACCACTGCAAAACGGTTGGGAATATCCTTCAGCATGAACATGGCAACAAAAATGGTAAATACAGGAATAAAAGCATTAATAATGCCCATATTGGTCGCAGTGGTATAATGTGCTGCGGTATAACCCAAGCCCTGATACAGCACCATACCAAAAGCACCCAATACTGCGAGTTGCTTCCAATGCTGTAAAACCAACTGACGCTCACGCCAAACTTTACCTAACATAAATGGCGTCAAGATGAGAAAAGCCACAAACCAACGATAAAAACTGATACTGACTGGAGAAATATAGTCCACCACATATCGCGTGACGGCAACATTCATTGACCAGATTAAAACCGCCAGCAGCGGTAAAGCCAACGCCCACCAGACTGTTTTGTTTTGCTGTGTCATGTCTTCTCCCAATGTATCCATATTCTCAGTATTCATTTTCACTGAAGTCTGAAATAATTAGAATATCGAATTTCAGACATCAATATCGAGCTACAGACACAGCGATCGTTTTGTTCTGTCGTTAAATAAAATGTCTACTCGCTAAAAAATGGACATACAGACGGATAAAAAAATCAAAAATGAGGACATTCGCATGCTAATGCCGATTGAACAATATATAGAAGTGAATGATTTTTTTTATCAAAAAGATGAAATTGTGGCACCACATAGTTCGCTATGGGGCGATTTTAATTTTAGTCTGAATGGTATTTTAGAATATGAAATTGAACAACAGATTTATCTCTCCCCGCCAAATTATGGTTTATGGCTGCCCTCCGCAAACAGCGCATACCTCCATCGCTTTAGATGAACAAATCACCCACTATGTCTGCATTCGCATCCATCCATCACTGTGTGGAGATTTTGCATCTTGCACCAAAACCTTAAGTATTCGCCCCTTTCTGCGCCATCTGGTACATGAAATTTTAGAACAAAAACAAAAAGTAGGTACAACAACAGGTTATCGGCATTTGTTACAGGTATTGGTCGATCAACTGAAAGCCGCTCCAGCCTATGAACATTATTTACCTCAGAGTAACCATGTTTCACTCAAGCCACTTTTACAACAGTTATCCAATCCAGAACTCTTTCATAAAAGCTTACAACAACTGCTCAACAATGCCTCGATGAGTGAACGGCATTTGCTGCGTTTAAGCCAACAGGAATTACAATTAAGCTTATCGGAATGGCGCAATCGCGCTAAAATTTTATATGCGATTACGCAAATTCGCCAAGGTAAAAGCGTGAAAAAACTCGCCTATGAACTGGGTTATCAGCATAGTTCCAGTTTTATTGAGTTCTTTAAACGCTATACCGAACAAACACCTGCCCAATTACGAGATGTCTAATTTTTTACAACGCTAAATCACTATTTTGGCAACTTGTAGCCACTTAGCAACAAAAATTCAAAGCAAAGCCCATGCTGCACCACACTCTAGAGCTGATCATGGAAAATAGCGCTATTGAGCTGTTTTTTCATTCTTTTATCACAGAAATATTTATGCACAAATCGCAATAAATGCTTGTCGATATACAGAATAACCGTTACAACAAAGCAGTAATAATCTCAAGTATTTAAGGACAAGCGAATGAGCAATTCTGTTTATGACATCCCCGTCAAAACAATTCAAGGCAATGAAACCACACTGAACCAATATCAAGGTAAGGTTTTGCTGATTGTAAATGTTGCATCCAAATGTGGTCTAACCCCACAATATGAAGGCTTAGAAAAACTATACCAAGACAAGAAAGAGCAAGGGCTTGAGATTTTAGGTTTCCCTGCCAATAATTTTTTAGCCCAAGAACCGGGTTCTGATGAAGAAATTCAAGAATTTTGTTCATTGAATTATCAAGTTGCTTTTCCACTGTTTTCTAAAATTTCAGTGGCGGGTGAAGACAAACATCCGCTGTATCAAACTTTGACTCAAGCGATTCCAGAACGTATCGGTGAAGGCCCTTGGTGGAAAGACTTGGTGGATTATGGTTTAACTCCAAATCCAAAACCAGAAGTGCTTTGGAACTTTGAAAAATTCCTCATCAATAAAAATGGTGAAGTGGTGGCACGTTTCGCACCCGATATTACCGCAGATGATGCACGTATTGTTGATGCCATCAATGCGGAACTCGCGAAGTAATTTGCAACAGTCATGTAAGCATTTATACAGGCTATAAATGCTTATATTTATGATTAAAAATAAGATTTCAATCCCATAAAACTTCATGTTATTAAAACAGTTGCAGGCGAGATCGTAAGATTTTAAAAAGTCTGGATACTTTTAAAATTTAAAATAAATTTGTTATTGCTTTGCAACAATCAGTTTTTTCCACACATTTCAGTTTTATATTTATTCCAATCTAGACAAGATATGAATTGGTTTATGAAAAAATTCATCCAAAATGCAGTTTTACCTTCTGTGATATTGAGTACTGGCATTTTATTGATGGGTTGTGAACAAGCTGCTGAACCCCAGTCTGAAGATATTGAAACAACTCAATCGACTGATATCGCGATGAATCAGCCGACTGAAACAACAGCTACAGCCGATTTAAAAACAGGCAATATGTTTTATATCGTACGTGATGTTGCGGATATGCAACTGAAAGCGGGTGATTATGTTGCACAACTCAAGCAAACTCAAAGTGAATTGCAAACAGCAATCAATGACCAAGATCAACAGCAACTACAAGCGACTGCCCAAACCCTGCAACAACAACTGACCGGATTTAATCAGGCGCTCAACAGCTTGAACTTAAAAAGCCAAGAAATTGATTCAATTCGTCAAAATATTCTGCAAGCCAATCAACAAGTCTTGGCGACTCCATTTTTAAATGGAGACCTCGATTTGAATCAGGTCGATTTCAAGAAAATTGAACAACAAATGGGCAGTATACAAACTGAAATGATCAAATTGGCAGGCATGTTGATTCCACAAGGACAGGATGGGCAAGCTCAAGAAAGTTAATTCTCAAATGTTGAGACCAATTTAGTCGCGCTGAATTGGTCGAATATAATGAATTTTTGCAATTTCCTCAAACAGACCATAAGCACTGAATCACTTTAACCTATAGCAGCTGACATGCTTTAATCACTGATCTCACTTACATTGATAGCAAATACCATGCAACTAATCATTTTTACAGGTGTTCAGGCTTCTGGTAAATCTACATTTTATCAGCAGTCTTTTTATAATACGCATTTGCGGATTAATTTGGATATGCTGAAAACCCGACATCGGGAAAATATGATTTTTGAAGCCTGCTTAGCCAGTAAAACTAAAATGCTGATTGATAACACCAACCCAACCCGCGAAGATCGTGCACGCTATATCGGGCGTGCAATCGATGCAGGTTTTGAAGTGATTTCTTATTATTTTGAAACAGATCTAAAAAGCACCTTGGAAAGAAACAATCAACGTCTTGGCAAAGCCAATATTCCTGAAGTTGGCGTTCGTGCAACCCATAAAAAACTACAGCAACCAAGTTTGGACGAAGGCTTTAATCAAATATTTCAGGTTAAAATTATTGGCAATGCTGAGTTTTCTATTCAATTGCTGGAAACTTAATTTAGGCTGATTGTTGTAAACGCCACGTTTTAAAAGCAAGTTGCATCGCTTCGGTGGCTTCAGCAGGTGCTAAATGACAATTTAAATAAGAAAAATCACCACGATAAACATCTGCAAGCAACTTTTTGGCGAGTTGATCAATATGGTCACGCCCCATATTTTCATAATTCTGAATTTCAGTTTCAGTTAAAACCAAGTCCCAACATGACACGACTGAACTGACATCAACCGCAATCGCTAAATAAAATTGACTTTGATCTTGGTAAAGCTCCCAAAAATGGGATTCGTGTTCGATGAGGTTCATTGATAATCTTTATTCAATTTTCTAAAAGCTTAACTCAATGCAAGCCTTAAACAAATTCAACTTTAGATCTAATTTTTTACTTTTTTGAATATGTCTGCATTCTAACAAAATTTAGTCATATCAAAATTTTAGTCTTTACAATAAAGCAAGGGCATTTTTCTTAATGGATTTAATTCCATAAATGCCCTTGCCATTAAACCTTAATTTTAAATTTGAATCGTTGGTTTACTACATTTACCAGCAGAAGCTAGACTGTACTCAGTAATTGCCTTTTTACCCTGAACATCATCGACTAATTTTAAATTTGCGCCACCCACAAAAACACCTGGCTTAATATATTGCTGAATAAAATAATTTTTGCCGCTTTGTGCCTCAATTTTCAAATGATTTGGAGAAAATTCTGATTCAGTTGAAACGGTGTGATTCTGATTTCCGTCTACTTCTTTATAAAAAAATACACCTCTCGCCGTTTCACCCAAGCATTCCCCGTCAACCCAAACATCTTTTTTTAATGCTGAACCCACAATATTATTAGAACGATAAACATACAAGCCTGCCTTACCTTCTTGAGGTGCTGTTAATTCCTTCTTATTTTGAGACAGCTGTTGATCTACTTTAGGCACTGATGCACATCCAACAAATAGTGATGCAACAAGTAATGGAAAAACTAATTTAATTGTCATTTGATACCCCTGTTTTATAAATTAAATATATCAAGCGGTAAAATATAACAATTTTTTTATAAAAATGTTATTCATAATAAAAAAAGCCACCTTTCGGTGGCTTCTTCAATCTCGAACCGTCTCTTATTGAGCGCGGTTTTTGATTTTGCGGATGGTTTCCAACTGTGCAGCAGTTTCTGCAAGAGCAGCCAATGCAGCAGCAGAGTCCAAATCGCTTTTTTGATTCGCAAGCAATGTTTCAGCGTTTTTACGCGCTTCAAGAATTACAGCTTCATCTAAGTTGTCAGCACGAACTGCAGTATCTGCAAGAACAGTAACAACATGCGGTTGAACTTCTAGAACACCACCAGATACATAGATTAACTCTTCTGTACCGTTTTCTAGCAGAACGCGAATCGCGCCCGGCTTAAGCAAAGTTACTAGCGGAGCATGGCCAGGCATAATACCCAACTCACCGCCGGCACCTTTAGCAATTAGCATAGTTACAGTGCCAGAGTACAAAGACTCTTTAACACTTACAACGTCACATTGCATAGTCGCCATGAGAATCTCCTAAATTAGAGTTGCTAATTAAAGTTTCTCGGCTTTAGCAATAACTTCGTCAATACCACCAACCATATAGAACGCTTGTTCTGGAATGTGGTCGTATTCACCAGCTAGAAGACCTTTAAAGCCACGAATCGTTTCTTTAAGAGATACTAATTTACCAGGAGCACCAGTAAATACTTCAGCTACGTGGAACGGTTGAGAGAAGAAACGTTGGATTTTACGCGCACGGTAAACAACCAATTTATCTTCTTCAGCCAATTCATCCATACCCAAAATTGCGATGATGTCTTTAAGCTCTTTATAACGTTGCAAAATGTTCTGTACAGAACGTGCAATTTCATAATGCTCAACACCAACAACTAAAGGATCTAGCTGACGTGAAGTTGAATCTAGTGGATCGATCGCTGGGTAAATACCAGAAGACGCGATATCACGGCTCAATACAACAGTTGCATCTAAGTGAGCAAACGTTGTAGCAGGCGATGGATCTGTTAAGTCATCGGCAGGTACATAAACCGCTTGGATCGAAGTGATCGAACCAGATTTAGTTGATGTAATACGCTCTTGAAGAAGACCCATTTCCTCTGCAAGTGTAGGCTGATAACCTACTGCAGATGGCATACGACCTAGAAGTGCAGACACTTCGGTACCAGCCAATGTGTAACGGTAAATGTTGTCAACGAACAACAATACGTCACGGCCTTTACCGTTTTCGTCTTTCTCATCACGGAAATATTCAGCCATAGTCAAACCAGTCAACGCTACGCGTAAACGGTTACCCGGTGGCTCATTCATCTGACCGTAGACCATTGCTACTTTGTCTAGAACGTTAGAATCTTTCATTTCGTGATAGAAGTCATTACCTTCACGAGTACGCTCACCAACACCAGCAAACACAGATAAACCTGAGTGAGCTTTCGCGATGTTGTTGATCAATTCCATCATGTTTACAGTTTTACCAACACCGGCACCACCGAACAGACCAACTTTACCACCTTTAGCAAACGGGCAAAGTAAATCGATTACTTTAATACCCGTTTCTAAAAGGTCAGTAGAAGCAGCTTGTTCTGCATATGAAGGTGGTTGACGGTGAATCGGCAAACGCACTTCAGTTGCAACTGGACCAGCTTCGTCGATAGGGCGTCCTAAAACGTCCATGATACGACCAAGACATGCTGTACCCACTGGTACAGAAATTGGTGCTTCAGTATTCGTAACGGTTAAACCGCGCTTAAGACCTTCAGTAGATCCCATTGCGATTGTACGAACTACGCCATCACCAAGCTGTTGCTGAACTTCTAAAGTAGTTTCAGTACCAACAACTTGCAGAGCGTCATAGATCTTAGGAACGCTATTACGTTCAAACTCGACGTCGATAACCGCGCCGATGATCTGAATGATACGACCGCTATTCATTGCTGTCTCCTCAATTCAAAATAATGTTAAACGGCAGCGGCACCACCAACGATCTCAGAAATTTCCTGAGTAATCGCGGCTTGACGCAGCTTGTTATAAATAAGTTGTAGGCTCTTAATGATGTCACCCGCATTATCAGTCGCTGCTTTCATAGCGACCATACGTGCAGATTGCTCACATGCGATATTTTCAATCACACCTTGATACACCACAGACTCGATATAGCGAACCAATAAGCCATTTAAAAGCTCTTCAGCTTCAGGCTCATATAAGTAATCCCAACCGTATGAACGGTTCAGATTATCGCTTTCTTCAGCCGCAGCCAAAGGAACGAGTTGCTCAATCTTTTGATTTTGAGTCATGGCATTCACAAAGCCATTCGATACAAGATAAATACGATCTAACTCGCCTTTATCAAATGCATCCAACATCACCTGTACAGAGCCAGATAACTGTTCAAGACTTGGAGCATCGCCTACATTCGTAGTCGCACCAAGCACTTGACCGCCGTAGTTTTTAAAAAACGAAACCGCTTTTTGACCAATTAAAGCAAATTGAACTTCAATTGACTGCTCTTGTTGTTGCTGTACGTGTTTAACAACTTTCTTGAACAAGTTAATGTTCAAGCCACCTGCCAAACCACGATCTGAAGAAACAATGATATAGCCAACGCGCTTTACAGGACGTTCAACCATATAACGGTGTTTGTATTCAGGGTTCGCTTGTACCAAATGAGCAATTACACGGTGCATATTTTCGGCATACGGACGGCCTTGAGCCATGCGCTCTTGCGCACGACGCATTTTAGAAGCAGCCACCATTTGCATCGCGCGAGTAATCTTTTGCGTGCTTTTGATACTGGCTACTTTGGCGCGAATTTCTTTTAAATTTGCCATACGCTTAACCTAGTATTCGAAGGCTTTTTCAAGCCTCCGAAGGTTGATCCGTGAACCAAACTTAACTAGCTTTTAGCAACTGCTAAAATTAGTAAGTTTGAGTCGCTTTAAAGCTTTCAATACCTGCTTTAATTGCAGCTTCGATGTCTTTGTTGTAATCACCAGACTCATCGATTTTTTGCATCAACGCAGCATTTTCTGAACGGAAGTAAGAAATTAATGCAGCATCAAAGTCTACAATTTTCTTCACTTCAACGTCAGTCATATAACCTTCGTTAGATGCATAAATTGAAACAGCTTGGTCAGCGATTGAATATGGAGCATATTGTTTTTGCTTCATTAATTCAGTTACACGTTGACCATGTTCAAGTTGCTTACGTGTTGCTTCATCAAGATCAGAAGCAAACTGAGCAAATGCTGCCAATTCACGGTATTGCGCCAAAGCAGTACGGATACCACCAGACAATTTTTTGATAATCTTCGTTTGCGCAGAACCACCAACACGAGATACAGAGATACCCGCGTTCACAGCAGGACGAATACCTGCGTTGAATAATGATGTTTCTAAGAAGATCTGACCATCAGTAATCGAAATTACGTTAGTCGGTACGAATGCAGATACGTCACCCGCTTGAGTTTCAATAATCGGCAATGCAGTTAATGAACCAGTTTGGCCTTTAACTTCACCGTTAGTGAATTTCTCAACGTAGTCAGCAGATACACGCGAAGCACGTTCAAGTAGACGTGAATGTAGATAGAACACGTCTCCTGGATACGCTTCACGACCTGGTGGACGACGTAAAAGCAATGAAATTTGACGATACGCAACAGCTTGTTTAGACAAGTCATCATAAATGATTAACGCATCTTCACCGCGGTCACGGTAGTATTCGCCCATTGTACAGCCAGAATATGGAGCCAAATACAGCATTGCTGCTGGATCAGCTGCACCAGCAGCTACAACAGTGGTATACGCCATAGCACCAGTTTCTTCTAGCTTGCGTACAACGTTAGCGATAGTCGATTGTTTTTGACCAATAGCTACGTATACACATTTAATGCCAGAATGTTTCTGAGCGATGATCGCATCGATCGCCATTGCTGTTTTACCAGTTTGACGGTCACCAATGATCAACTCACGTTGACCACGGCCTACAGGGATCATTGTATCTACTGATTTATAACCAGTTTGTACAGGTTGATCCACTGATTGACGCCAAATTACACCTGGTGCTACTTTTTCAACAGCATCAGTGAGTTTTGCATCAATAGGGCCTTTACCATCAATTGGGTTACCCAAAGCATCTACTACACGGCCTAAAAGTTCTGGACCAACCGGAACTTCTAATACACGACCTGTGCAACGCGCTTTTTGACCTTCTTGAAGGCTTAAGTAGTTACCTAAAACAACGACGCCCACTGAATCCTGTTCTAGGTTCAGTGCCATACCGTATAAGCCGCCGTCGAATTCGATCATCTCACCGTACATTGCATCAGCAAGACCGTGAATGCGCACAATACCGTCGGAAACCATAACAATGGTCCCTTCGTTTTTAGCAGTCGCGCTGGTGTCCAGATCGCCGATACGCTGTTTAATGAGCGCACTGATCTCGGATGGATTCAGTTGTTGCATTGCGCTATACCTCAATCTTTTATTAGTTCAGTCTTCTTCAAGCAGTTATGCAAGAAGACGAGTCCGCATTTTTTCAAGCTTGTTAAGCGCAGAATCATCTATCACTTGGTCGCCTGCACGAATAACAACACCCGCGATTAACGCTGGGTTGACTTCAACAGAAACATTTACTGCAGCGTTAAGTTTTTTCTCTAACGCATGAGTCAATAATTGTTCCTGTACAGAAGTCATCGGGAATGCTGATTCAATCACAACATCCACAGTATTGTTATTCTGTGATTTGAGTAGTTCGTATTCTGCTTCAATTTCAGGCAACAACGCTAAACGAGCATTGTCCGCAAGTAGTGTCAAAAAGTTTGACACTGCTTGTGTTTGGTTATCACCTAAAACTTTTGCAAAAATACTCACCTGCTCAGCAGGAGTAAGCTCAGGGCGATTCAAATAAGCGGAAAATGCTTCGTCTTGCACCGCAGCACTGAGCACTTGTAACGCATTCGACCAATTGTCAGTTGCACTTTGCTCAGAAGCGAAAGCAAATGCTGCTTTGGCGTACGGGCGTGCCAACGTCAAGAGTTCAGCCATATTTCGCCTCGCTTAAAGTTTAGCAGCCAGCTGAGTTAGCATGGCATTGTGAGCTTCTGCGTCAACTTGCTGGTTTAGAATTTTTTCTGCGCCAGTAATTGCTAAAGTAGCCACTTGTTGACGTAATTCTTCGCGAGCAGCATTGATTTCAGTATCAACAGTTTCTTTCGCCTGTTGACGAATACGCTCACCTTCAGCAGATGCTTGGGTACGCGCTTCTTCGATCAATTGTGCACCACGACGGTTCGCTTGTTCGATCAGTTGAGCCGCTTGTGCTTTTGCTGCATCTAGCTCTTGCTTCACTTGTGCTTGCGCATCTGCAAGGTCAGCTTTTGCTTTTTCAGCAGCATTTAGGCCATCAGCAATACGACGCTGACGCTCACTAATCGCATTGATTAGTGGTGGCCATACAAACTTCATACAAAATGCGACAAACATCGCAAATGAAATTGCTTGACCAATCAATGTGAGGTTAATATTCATTGCTATTCCTCAATAGTTTAATTTAGGAATTAAGCTGATTAACCTACAAATGGATTAGCAAAGATGAAGAACAAGCCAATACCAACACCGATCATAGGCACAGCATCAAGTAGACCTGCGATTAAGAACATACGAGTTTGAAGTTGTGGAGCCAATTCTGGTTGACGAGCAACAGCTTCAAGGAAGCGGCCACCTAAAAGACCAAAACCAATTGCAGTACCTAAAGCACCAAAAGCGATTAGGATTGCAGCAGCAATAGCAACTAAACCTGGAATAATAGTTGGTTCCATGAAAAATTCCTCAGAGGTTAGGTTTTCACCTAATTAAGTTTAAAAAACTGTACCTAACCATCTCGTGATAGTTAGGCAATACCATTAATGTTTTTCGCTTGCCATGCTCAAGTATACGATAGTCAGCATCATGAAAATGAATGCTTGTAGCGTAATAACAAGAATGTGGAAAATCGCCCAAGGCACAGACAACGCCCATTGGATCCAGAACGGTAATAATGCGATCAGGATGAAGATTAACTCACCTGCATACATGTTACCGAAAAGTCGTAGAGCCAATGAAACTGGACGTGCAAGGAAAGTTACTAATTCCAAAATAAGGTTTACTGGAATAAGCAACGCTTTTGCAACTGGGTTACTTGGATTAAATGGGTTCAGTGCCAATTCACCGACAAAACCGCCGATTCCTTTCTCACGAATACTATAGAACAAGATCAGAACAAAAACTGACAAAGACATACCAAGGGTAATGTTTGGATCAGTAGATGGAACGATTTTGAAGTAAACGTGGTGAGGATCCATACCAAATACATTTGCACCAATCAGTTGAGCTGTATACGGGATAAAGTCAACAGGAATTAAGTCCATTGCGTTCATGAGGAAAATCCACACGAAAATGGTCAGTGCAAGTGGTGCAATTAAGCGTGATTTGCCATGGAATGTGTCGCGGACACTTGAGTCAACGAACTCGATAATCATTTCAATTGCAGACTGGAACTTGGTCGGAACACCAGAGTTAGCAGCTTTCGCTACACACCAGAACAACAAACAGAAAATCACACCCAGCGTAATTGACCAACCCATTGAATCCAAATGAATAGCAGTGAACCCCATCTGTTGAGCTTCATCAGCAGTCTCAGCCAACTTCCATGAACCATCCGGCATTTTGCCATAGGTCAAGTTGGTCAAGTGATGCTTGATATACTCGGTCGAAGTAAGGGCATGTTCTTCAGCAGCCATAAATCACACCTGGTCAATGTCAAATACTAAATAGAGTGAACGAACATCGCGTGCTGCTTGATATCTCGTTCATCTCCTAAAAAACTTTTCAATTTTTTGTTGCGCCTATACTCGTTTTTGTTGCCGTGACACCCAAAATGGAGCGACCCACGACATGGCTTGAACGAGAATAAAACCACAAAACAATGCTGCCGCTGACAACGGCTTGACAGTGTTTAAAATTAAAATGAAACCAACGATCATAATTGCAAACTTGCCCATTAAACCCCGATACATGTTCGAAAGAACTTGTTTTGAGGCTCGTGCACCTGCGGCTCGAAACGATTGCCAAGAAAAATAACAACTGGCAAGCCAACAAACCAACGCACCAAGTGCGGCGCTTAAGGCAGCAGTTGAGTCTTTCAAGACCCACGCTATCAAGGCTGAAACAGGGATCATGCCTGCTTGTAAGATGACTAAAGCTTTCGCTAATCGTCGGTCAACCATGCGACTAGTTCGGCTCATTATTTATTCACTCACAGCATTCATGCTTGACAAGTTTAGCTGATGATCGTTTTTAATCGCAGGCATTATAGAGTTACACCCCTGAACATGCAATCTTTTCCCGACCTTAGTCGTGTTTTTTTCAATGTCTAGACTGCTTTTGATCATGCCTAGACTGCTTTTGATATAATCAATTTCTGTTTATTTTTTACCTTATTTTCGTGCATTTTGCACACAGTTATAGGTTTTCGAAGCCAGTGCTTTCCATGCCAGCACAAAATCCCCTGCCCCGCTCATGCTTTCATCGACCGCCTGAAAGGTAATAGGCGTCAGCTTCTGATACTGATTTTTACTGGTATGCCCCTCTGCCAATAGGCACATATTTCGATTTGGACGACTATCATTTAAGTATTTAATTTGTGCAAGGGTCGGTGCAACATGGGGATCATCGGTCAACGCTCCAGCAAATTTTAAATTTAAAGCGCGCTCTAAATATTGATAAGCATCATGATATGACCAGTAAGTCTTCAAAGATGAGTTGCTATTATAGTGTTGTGCAGTTATCAACATTTCTTGGGCAAAACGTTTCGCATTCGCCCAATAAGCCTCTTTCTGTTCAGGGACTTGTTGTGAGCGTAGTGCTGCAATGAAAAAACCAATTCGTACCGCATTGTTTGGATCAAGCCAAACATGGGTATCTACGGTATTGTTTAAAGCAACACCCCGAGTATTACGCTGCGGTAGCGTTTGAACAATGTCTGAATCTAAGATAGAAATCGCTTTAGGATTATCTGACAATAACTTATCCAGCGGTGCTTCATGGGCTTTACCCAGCCAAATCACCAAAGAGGCATCTTGAATGGCTTTGCGATGGGCAGGCGTTAAAGTGACATCGTGTCCAGTTTGATCTGCCAACAACAGTACAGGCTTTTCAATACCTTGCGTGATTTCTTGCGCAATCAGATAAATCGGATGCGTCGAAACCACTAAACTGTGTGACCAGCCTAGGCTACTGAATAAAGCAAGTGCACAAAATGCAAAAAAACGGGACATGAAGAAGATCACCAAATATTCAATAGGTGTTATAATATAACAAATGGGCAGAAATACATACGTCTAATCGAAACAGCTGGCGCTTCATGTTAATATTTAATGTCATTTTGTTTTTATCAATTTCGCTCTTGAGGTTTTGCTATGAGCTTATGTTCACACGAACATCACAATGCATTACATGGCGTACATGACCATCATAATGTCGAAACACGTCTTGCTGAAGCAGAAAACCTCTGTGCAATTGTTGGCGCACGCTTAACGCCCTTACGTAAAGAAGTCCTCGAACTGATTTTAAATGCGACAGGCCCAATGGGTGCATACGACTTGTTGGCAAAAATAAAAAGTGAATCTGACCGCCCTGCTGCCCCACCGACGGTATATCGTACTTTAGATTTTTTATTAGAAAAGGGTTTAATCCACCGTTTAACCTCGATTAATGCCTATATTCCGTGTTGCCATCCGCGTGAAGGACATCAGGCTGCATTTTTAATTTGTACAGATTGCAAAAATGTTAAAGAAGCATCTGCTCAAAACTTACTTCAACAATTAGATGAGCTTTCTACATCTGATCAATTTACTGCACATCACAGTATTATTGAAATTTCTGGGATATGTCAGCAGTGTCGCAACAAATAGTCACGGCTCAGCCACTGATTGCCTTAGACAAAATCAGTGTGCGGATTGATGAAATCGACATTTTAAAAAATGTCGATTTTACCCTACATGAGCAAGAAATTGTCACGCTGATTGGCCCCAATGGCGCAGGGAAATCGACCTTAATCAAAGTACTGTTAGGCATTGTGAAAGCCAATTCAGGAAAAATTCATAGCCATCAAAAACTAAAGTTTTCTTATGTGCCGCAAAAGTTTAATCCATCGCATAGCTTACCGCTGCGCGTACAGGATTTATTGGCTTTAGAAAAATGTGATGTGACAAAAAAAGCAGAAATTATTCGCGATACCGGCATTACGAAATTACAAAATTCTAAAGTGCAACAACTCTCTGGTGGCGAGCGCCAACGGGTGTTATTGGCACGGGCTTTACTGCGTCAACCCCACATTTTAGTGCTTGATGAACCGATGCAAGGTTTGGATATTCAATCTGAAGCCGAGCTGTATGATTATGTGCGCAGCCTGCCACAAAAATATGGTTGTGCTGTACTCATGGTTTCGCATGATTTGCAATGGGTGATGCAAGGCACACATCGTGTGGTCTGTTTAAATAAGCATATTTGCTGTAGCGGCTTACCTGAAAACGTACAACAACACCCAGAATATCAAGCTATTTTTGGCACCAATCGCGTGTTCTATCAACATCATCATGACCATTGTGCACATGGTGATAGTGCCATCCCATGTCAACATGATTCACGACCACACATTCACCCTGAACCGGAAGCCTAAGCCATGATGGAATGGTTACAACTCTTGTTACCTGCATGGACAATGGGAACTTTATTGGTGTTTCTCACTGCACCACTGGGCTGTTTAATGTTATGGCGACGTATGTCTTTTTTTGCCGACACCATGGCGCACGGAACTTTACTCGGTGTAGCGATTGCAGGTGCTTTAAGTTTACCGCTTTGGCTGGGTGTGACTTTTTTAGCCTTTTTATTGGTGGCGATTTTATGGGTACTCCATGACCCTCGCCTCCCGAATGATGCTTTGCTTGCGCTCTGTTCAGCGACCCTACTCTGCTCAGGTTTATTGTTTATTCAACAGATTCCAAGCTTAAGACCTGAATTACTCAGCTATTTATTTGGCGATTTGCTACAAATTTCATGGTCAGATTTACCCATGTTTGCCTTAGTGATTATTGCTGCTTTAGCTGTGCTCTATAAAAACTGGCAAGCGCAAATTCAAATCGCGATTGACCCTGATATTGCTGTGAGCGAAGGGGTGAATGCGAAATGGCAACGTCTGGTGTTTATGTTGCTGTTGGCATTGTTTACCGTATTGGCTTTACGTGCTGTCGGTTCATTATTGATGGGTGCACTTCTGGTTATTCCCGCCTTAACGGCACGTTTACTGGCACACTCCCCAAAACAGATGGTGGTTTGGGCTTTTGTGATGGCACAAATTGGGGTGACGGTTGGTTTATGGTCGAGTGCTGGTTTAAATATTTCCACGGGTTTAAGTATCGTTCTAACGATGGCTATTTTATTTACTGGGATTTTTATTTTTCAGAAAATAAAAAAGATCGCTTAAATCATATTTTTTAGCTCTCCCCTTCCGCCACAGAAAAAAGAATGCTTCTATCCAGATGACTCTGGTGGAGCATACTTTTTTGCTTAACGGAGCGGTTTTTTGCAAGTCCAATGCTATTGATGCAGTCTACTTAATAGAAAAGCCGCGCAACGAAACAATAGATAAGCCAATAAAATCTGGCAAAACATATTCAACAGAGCAAAAAAAGCCTTCAAGTTATATGATGTTTCATCTTTTAAATGCGCAAATACCTACCCACTAAAAATAAAAATTTGGACTATTCACTCCATTGATGATCAGGCACAATAAAGCTAATCACATATTTTATAAAAATTTTAGGAATCATAAATGACCGCCCAATCTGTAATTTTGCCCTTACCTTCAGATCATGCTCGATTTATTGTTCTGCGTTTAAAAGACTTAAGCATTAAAGAATTAAAAGAAAAACTTGAAGATTTATTTAGCACCCGAGATCGTTTAATTACACAATTTCCTCATGCCGAAATTAAAACTGGAGTCGCTTTTGGTCCTGAGCTGTGGGCACAACTTTATAAGCAAACACCTGAAGGTTTTAAACAATTAACACCCATTCAGGGTTCTTTTGAAATGCCTGTAGCACCTGCCGATGTGCTCATCCACATTGCAGCGCAGCGTACTGATCTTTGCTTTGCACTCAGCCAAGCTTTTTTTGAAGGCATTCAAAATAAAGTTGAAGTACTGGATGAACGTGTCTGCTTCCGCAATTTTGATGGTCGTGACTTGACGGGTTTTATTGATGGTACTGAAAACCCTCAATTCTCAGATGACCGTGCTGAGGTTGCTTTACTGGGTGAAGATCATGGTGTTTTTTCCGATGGATCATTTGTATTTGCTCAACGTTATGCACATAACTTAGAAAAATGGAAACAACTCAAAGTTGATACACAAGAACAAGTGATTGGTCGTACTAAATTAGAGTCTATCGAACTTGATGATGAGGTCAAACCTGAAAATGCTCATGTTGCCCGTACAGTGGTTGAAGATGATGCGGGAGAAGAAATGGAGATTCTTCGTCATTCACTGCCTTATGGTGATGGTAAAGGTGATCAAGGTTTATTTTTTATTGCTTACACCCAAAATTTAAGCATTATTGATGCAATGTTATTCCGTATGTTTGGGACAAGCGGTGATGGTATTCATGATCGACTGCTTCATTTTGTCACCCCAATGGATGGAGCGTATTACTTTGCACCAAGTGAAGAATTGTTAGAAGAAGTTTTGGTGGGCTGATTTAAAAAGTAGCCACGAAAGTGGCTACTTTTTTGCTTAATCTTTTAAATCTAAAGTACCTAAACCAAATATTTTATTATCATCAGAACAAGTAGCTTCCAAATCCATATCTAAAAAAGTATAGCGATGCAATAGTTTCTCCTGACTATTATGACCCACCCCATATATTTAAATGAGAACCCTCTTTTGAAAAGCATTCAGTTACAATATCAGGTATTCTATCACCCAACAAATCTATACCTCTAATTTTTTCATTTTTATAAATTAATTGAGTTTTATTTAATTCAAACCCATAACCTCTAATTTTTTGTTCACTTATCTTATTAATATCATAAAAATAGTTAGGCTCATCTGTTACAAATGCTAAATTTGAAACACAATCAGTATTATTCTTTTTCAATATAGGTTTGACAAGCTCGTATCTAAATTTTTCATCATCTTTATATATAATCAATATATTACTACTAAGTGGTTTTTCACTTACAAGACAACCCTCTTTAGAGTTTAATAATAAATAAATTTTATTATCTAACTCTTCTTGTATTCTCTTTAAATTAATACTATTTTTTTGAATAATCTTTTCTTCTTGATTAACCAGAGGTTTCAATGGACTCTTCTCTTCATTATTTTTAGCATCACATGCATTCAAACCTAAAATACATAAAAAAATTAATACTTTATACTTCATTTCAACTACTTACCTGTGTGTGACCAATGAGGTTTATCTTTAACTCCATACCAAATTACATTATGCTTTCTACCCAATTGAGTTAGCACTGCCCAACTTGTAATTTCTGTGCTCTCTCCGCCAATGATAACAACCTTACCATTATAATTATAATCTTCATATCATCTGCCATTTTTTTATTATGATTTGAAGAGCCTGGCTTACCAACAGAGTTATCCCCAATATCATATTTTTTGTACATTAATTTTGCTGCTCTTACAGCTGCTTCTTTATTACCATTATGCGTCCAATCTATATCAACTCCAGGAAATTGTGGGACTTTATCTACTGCAATTTGTCCTCTTGCAATAGCTGTTGAGTAATACATTAAATAACTCCGTTGATCAGGTCGCCAAGTAGTATTAATGATTACCGTAATATCAGCCCTCTTCATCCCATTAATAAATTTTTTGGCATTAGTTTTAAATGGTTCTACTAAATCATTTAAACTACTGCTTTGAAAAATAATTTACACCAATCTATTCCACTAACTCTCATTTCAGAAATATCTGGCTTAGGGATTTTAATTACTATAGGCTGCATATTCTTTTGTAAATCAACCTGAGCTATAAATTATTATGTGAAAATCAAATTTTTATTATTTGCCCTAATTGCGCTTTATGTATTTTTTTACCTAATCCATGCGCACCACTAAGATGTGTCTTTTTCTTTCCTTTATACTCAATAATATAACTACCACCACTAAATAATTGATTTGTTTTCTCGCATAAGTCAAGCACTGTAAACTCAACTTCTTCATTATCATTAACAATAGTTTTAGGGTGCCCATCATTACTTGTTTTTGTTGTTTGATCTCTTTTTGCTGTTTTATCTTCAGTTTGAACTTCTTGCTTAGGTTTAGATGTTGTATTGGATGCCTGATTCTCTTGTTGTGGTAATTTCACTCCTTTCTTTTAGATTCTTCGCTGCCTGTTCTACTGCCTCAGAATCAACATCAATAATTCTTATATCTTTATTCTTATCAACTTTAATCGTTAATAAATTACGACCATCTCTTAGCTTATAATTTATCTCAAAACCAGGCATAGCATTCACTAATATTTTGCCTTCACCATTGGTCTGCTTATTACTCTTCTTTCCACGATAAGTTTGAATTAAATTTAGATGACTAATGGCTTTTTTTGATTTTTTATGACGAAATAATATTTCAAAACGATATAATTCGAATTTCACAATCTGTTCTGAAACCCCTTCTGTTGCTGTAAATGATTTTATGATTTGTCTTGCATCTTTACCGCTAATTTCCACTGAGAGAGTTTGTCCACTTTCTGCAATAATATTTTTTCCAATACCATCAGCATCAACAGAATGTTTTTTATCATTACCCTTATATTTTAGGAAATACGACATATTGGGTATCGGTTTATTCTCACTATCTATTATTTTTATATTAAATTGTACATCAGTGCTTTCTTTTTCAATTTTTTTTATCTCTCTATCATTAGAAGGAGTCTTACTTGGAATTAATGGTGCTATTGGAGGTAGAGCTTGATTATGTACATCTGTTTTCGATTTAACTCCTCCTTTTCCATTATTTACCACAATAACTGAAGCATAATTTTTACCATCCCCCAATAAAGATACTTCTTTATTATTCTTATCTTTTACTAAAACACCATCGACCTTAAATCTAGCACCCATATAATTACAGACCTTAATTTTTTTTATCCTTCCTTTTGGGCTTGTAATCAAATCCTTAAATAATGGCACTGGTTTTCTATCATTATATATTACATCAACTGTTGCACCGACTAAAGGATTACCAGCATTATCTACAAACGACACATCAAATATTGAGGTTATCACCTTGTACCAACGCATATCATCTTTTTCAGTACCTGGTATTTTAACTTGATGAGTAGGATTCGATTTACTCACCACAAAATCAGGAACTAAAGAAGGATAATTAGATGGATCAGATTTATGCAATTGTGCCTGAGCCTTAGGGCTATAATAATAAACCACCCCACCTGTAAAATCAGGTTCTGTCCCATTAAATATTGGTTCTACTGCTCTAATTAAACTCATTAATTTAGGTGAAATATCACCAGAATCTAAAGCTTTTTTTGCTCTTTTATATGGTGTATTTTTTTGAGTGTATGCATCGTATCCTGTTTTCGTAACTATTTGTGTGATATTGCTCCATGATTTCCAGTTTGCAAAACCAATTCTATTTTTTGTTGTATGTGCAATAACTTTCCATGAGGTTTCACCGCAATTTTCAGCTTCACCATTAATAGTCGCAACAAATATTTTAAAGTCTTCACTAGTAATTCATTTTATTACTCACAAGCTTTTTTAATTATTTTATTGAAGTATAAACTATCCCCATTTTCATCTATATCTGCTAACATTGCTACCAAATGTAATTGCCCTTTATCATCAAAATACGATTTTTCTTGAAAAGAGTTATATACAGCAATATCTACTGGAACAGTATTAAATTCTTTATTTTTTAAATTAACTATAGTTTTTTTATTTTTATTAAATAGTTTTCTAGCATAGATAACATTATGTTTAGAATCACTTTCAATTAAACAATTATTTTTTTTATCTAAAGTAATAAACTCTTTAGTTTGGTCTTCCTTCATTTTACTTATAAAAAAGTGATATTGACATGGTGAACCACAGCTGCCATAAGCATGAAAAATATTTTCATTTACTTTATCAACCTGAGGTTACTCTCATATTTCTTAAGATAAAAGTAGTCTTATTATCAGAATATTTTACAATATCACAATACTCTTGATCATGACCTTTACATTTCAATTCAACATTAAATACATCTTTTGCATAAACATTTGAACTAATAATAACTCCACTAAATGTAAGAACTAAAATAATCAAATTCTTAATATTAAATCCTAGAAATTCTAGTATCTTTTTTTTCGATATTTCAATCATGATCATGCTCCTCCACGCAACCACATCCAGTAATTTCTTCTTCATCTAAAGAATCAATTTCTTGCTCAGATATTATTTCTTTAATTTCTGTTAAATATGCTCCTGGCACTAAAGCAAGTTCTACATTATCAACAGAATCGCTATAAACACGCATACTACTTTCTTGCTCAAACTCATATTCAGCTTCAATATTTTTAGAGTGGTTAATTAATTTATACTTCATATTTTTCAAAATATTAGTATCAAATATTTGACTTAAATCAAATCTCATACTGTACATCCCACTCTCAGGCATCTTCGGTAACTCTGCATTTACCGTTGCTCCCCCCACAAAACTATGCTGCCCTGCTTTACTCTCAAACTTCCCACCCGTCGTGGTAAAAATACCCTGAGCATTAATTTTGATTTGAGAACCACCAGCAGTCAGTACAATTTCTTTAGGACTGGTTATCTCAATTTTTTCTTCAGTCGAAATCAGCTTGATGACTTTGCGTGCAATCACTTCAATCGCATCATCCTGAGCTTGAATTTCGACCTTGCCTTTCGCAGCAAAGGCTCGGAGCCCTTTCTGCGCTGCAAATAAACTAATCTTCTCTTGAGCATGTGCCACAATATTTTTCTGCGCACTTAAATTCATTGAACCTTGTGCACTCGTTGCAATATCTTGCGACGCTTGTAAAATAATGTCTTCAGGTGTGGTTAAAGCAATACCATTCGGTGAAGCCAATAACAGCAGTGCTTGTCTAAACAATTTTCCTTGTTGTTGTTTTCCAGTATCACGACTGCTTTCTAAACCTTGGCTATAACCTTCCATAAAGCCTTGTAATGAACTGAATGCCTTATTTGGTGTTATATCTAATTTGTTGCCTTTACTGAACGTGCCACAAGTACTCATGATATCGAAATCTTTGATATCCACATTCGCCAGCACTTTGCTCACTTCTTGTAAACTGCCCAAAGGGTTCGATTCAATCTGGTCTTTAATACTCGCAAGCTTGCCTTTGATCAGGTCAGAACCATGTTCTTCGACATTTTCAATAAATTCTTTTAAGTTTTCGACCGCTTCTTTTGCATCGGTGAAGAAATGATTAAATTCATCCACAATGCCTTTGCCCTGTTCGGCAAACTGCCCCATATCCTGAATAAAGCCAGCACAATCTTTTAAAGCATTCAATGGATCACGACTTACACTCTCTTTAAATAAATTCAATGTGGTATTCAAGGCTTGACTGGTACTTTTGAGTTCCAAAGATTGAATCAATTTCGGTAAGCGACCAATGACATTAAGTGCATCGGTTTGCTGTTTAACCGCAATTTCACTGAGCATTTTCATGCTTTCGTGACCTTGAGTAAGTAAAGACTGCGCTTGTGCTGCTTCTAAATGATCTGCAATGGCTTGTTCCTGAGCATAGGTGCTGATTAACATCCCTTTGCCTGCTCGAACAGCACCGTACTGATCCGTTCTGAGTTCAAAGCCTTCTCCTCGACCAACACTGGTCTCGGCAGTTTTAGGATGACTTAAATGACCCAAATTAAGCTGACTCGCGCCATGACTACTCTGCAATTGGGTACTGATTTGTCCCGTCGTATCATCAAAACGCAGCTGGTTAAACCCCGAACCACTAACCTCTTGTGAACGGATACCACTGAGTTTTTTGGTATCGGGTAACTGTCCTTTAATATCAAACATGGTCTGGTGTCGTTCAGCTTCATGGATACGCCCCACCACAAAAGGTCGATCAACATCACCTTCAAAGAAATCGATCACCACAATTTCACCAATACGTGGATGAAATCTCGCCCCATAGCCTTCACCGGCCCAAGGGGTCAACACATCCACCCAAGCCGAATCGGCATCATTGTCATTGCTTCCCGCACCACCATCATGTGCATGGTCATCGGCACGAGTAAACATAAAGCGAACTTTAATCCGTCCCCAAGCATCGACATAAATCGTTTCACCTTCAGGCCCAACCACTTTGGCACGTTGTGGATAGGCTGCTGGACGATGCTGTAAAGGATGATATTCAGGCACAACGGCAATTGTACGGCGCACCACATACAGCTCATTGGCTTGTCGTTCATCCCCTTGATGCTGCCAATGGCTTAAACTTAATAGGCTATCGAATTGCTGTAAAATATCTTTGGGCAAATTGTTTTGGTTATAAAAAGTTTTGCCTAAAATCAAAAACTCTTTGTCTGAACCTGAATGTGAATCAATTTCAGGATGATCGATCAATTCAAACCAATAACCCACTTGTGCATCACGTACACTGCTCTTGGCAGTGAAATATTTGGATTGTAAGTTCTGATATTGCGACAGTCTTTGATTGAGTTTGTCTAATTGCTGACTGCCTGAAGCCGTGCTTTGATCTGCCCCCGTTAAATCAGTTGTCCACGCCGGGCTGATGCTCCAAGCCTGTTCCAAACTTAAGCTTTCATTGTCTTGTACATCACTATGCTGATGATGGGTCAGCTGACTATGGCTTTGATCCTGAGATAGGCGATTGGCTTGCCAACGCTGCGTCTGTATCGACGTTGATTGTAAATAACGCTGTGCAGTAAAACTGGTGATGCTATCTAAACGTTCTGTGGCATGACTGCGATGAAAACGAATGGATCTTCGATTTAAAGCACTATATTGTTGATGATCATCGATTAAACGTAATTTTTGTGCTTGAATCGCTGCTGCTGAAGTCATCACCATATGCTCAGCTTCATCAACCAGCCAATTGATCCCTTCACTGCGCCAGAGTCGTGTTAAAAACGCATAATCGGTTTCATTGGCTTGCATGACAAAAGGACGCACGTCATATTCTTGGCTTAAGCCCTGCACATTTAAACTTAAGCTTGCTGCGAATAATGCACTCTTACTTTGCCATTCTTTAAATAAGATTTCACTAATCTCAGGCACAGTTTTGTTCATAAACACGCGACTATTACGGCGTTTGTGCCACAGTGTGGTGGCATCTTCAAGGGTCAATTTATATAAAGTTAAGGCACCATCACTTTGCCCTTGGCTCGCCCCCGTAATGATGCCTGTGATTCGGTACAGTTCACCTAAATCCGTGACTTGATCGACTGCCACTTGCGTGCCAATAAATTGTTTGAGTGGAATATATGCATTACTCGACAAGCAAATCAGTTCAGCTTTAAGCCCCTGATTGATGCGATGGTGCCCTTCAATTCTTTGGATCAAGACTTGAGGATTGAGTAATTCATTGGAAAAATGGATATGCAGGGCGCGCTTTTGCAAACTTAAGCCCATAGCGTCCATAACAGCATGGATTGTTTTTAGCATCATAATTTATTGTTGTAAGGGTATTATTTTAATTAGTGGCTGCATTCTAGAAAATGTTGTTTTTTTAGTCTAGTTAATTTTTGATTAATTTTAGCAAAAATAGAAATTCGGTTAAATTTATGCATCAAATTTAAAATTAAGATATTAAATTTACAGGTTTATTTTTCTACTACGAGGTTACTGTTACACTCAAAATGATCAAAATACATTAAAAGAGTTCGGGTCATGCTTCAGCTCCATTCCAAACTACCTGCACAAGGGGTCACCATTTTCAGCGTGATGACTGCTATGGCACAGCGCTTAAATGCTTTAAACCTATCGCAAGGTTTTCCAGACTTTGCCGCCCCACCTGCGCTACTCCAAGCCCTCAGCCAAGCCACTTTGGATGGATTTAATCAATATGCTTCAGGCGATGGGCTGATTGCACTGCGTGAACAATTGGCACAGCAGTTTTTAAAGCGCGATCAACTTATCATTGATCCCTTGACTGAAATTACCATTACCTCTGGGGCAACCATTGCCATTTTTGCAGCCATTCAAGCACTCATCTCTACCGATGATGAAGTGATTATTTTTGACCCCAGCTATGACAGTTATGCGCCAAGTGTGCAACTGGTTGGCGGAAAAGCCGTCCATATTGCTTTAACGCCAGCAGATTTTTCGGTGGACTGGAATCAAGTTAAAGATGCGATCAATGACAAAACCCGAATGATCATTGTCAATACTCCGCATAACCCAACGGGTGCGATTTGGTCACATCAAGACTGGTTAACTTTAATTGAATTGATTGGTGATAAAAATATTGTGCTGCTGTCCGATGAAGTCTATGAACATCTCATTTTTGATGGTCAAAAACATTATTCGGCACTGTCCTTTGCTGAATTACGTGATCGCAGTATTGTGGTGGGTTCATTTGGTAAAACCTTCCATGTCACGGGCTGGAAAACAGGGTATTGCATGGCTGCCCCTGAGCTGATGAAAATGTTTCGACAGGTTTATCAATTTGCCAGTTTTTGTGCGGTCACGCCTGTGCAAATGGCATTGGCAACCTTTATGCAGCAGCATCCTGAACATATTGAAGAATTAGCAGGCTTCTATCAGCAAAAACGCGATCTGTTTAATTCAGGTCTAAAAAATTCACGCTTTCAATTTACCCCCTCGCAAGGCACCTATTTTCAGAATTTAAATTACAGTGCGATTCGTCCCGATTTAAATGATGTTGAGATGTGTACCTTTCTGGCCGAACAGCATGGCATTGTCGCCATTCCGATTTCGGTTTTTTATCAACAAGCACCCGAAAATTTACGTTTAATCCGTTTTTGTTTTGCGAAAAAAGATGAAACGCTAGAACAAGCCTCTGCCATTTTGTCGGCAGTTTAAATGCTATTATTACTGGATAAATTTGCGCCTTAGTTACCTAAAAGCTAAGGCTTTTTTTAACCAACTCAGGTAGTGTAAGTTTAAATCTGCAAAATGATAAAAATATACTGACAGGACGTTCAATGCCTAAAAACCAGCCGATGGTTAATCAACACAATTTATGGAAAACATTTTTTATTTTTCTCATGCCCTTGATTGCGACTAATATTCTGCAAAACCTGTCAGGGACGATTAATACCATTTTTGTCGGACAAATGATGGGCGTCAATGCCATCGCTGCCGTGGCGGTGTTCTTTCCCATTTTATTTTTCCTGATGGCTTTTGTGATTGGACTCTCCGCGGGTGCAACGGTCTTGGTCGGACAAGCGTGGGGCGCACAAAATATTGAAAAAGTCCGCTGTGTCGTTGGTTCGACGCTGTTTATGACTTTAATTGGCGGCAGTATTATTGCGTTGTTAGGTGTGGTGTTTGCCAAACATATTTTGCTGGCTTTAGGCACGGATCCAGATGTGATGCATCTGTCATTGCCCTATGTGCAGTGGATGCTGGCAGGAAGCCCATTACTGTTTCTCTATATTATTTATACTTCTATTTTACGCGGTGTCGGTGACAGCACCACACCACTAATTGTCTCAGGGATGACCATTTTAATTGGTTTATTGATTACCCCTGTGCTGATTGCGGGTTATTTTGGCTTTCCGAAAATGGGCATTATTGCACCTGCGATTGCCACCATTGTTGGTTACTTTGCCGTACTGGTCTTTTTGTTTGTGTACTTAAATAAAAAAGATCATCCGCTTAAACCTAACCGTCTGCTGTTGAGTCATATTCGCCATCATCCCGAACTGAGTAAAATTGTGCTGCGTTTAGGAATTCCAACAGGCATCCAAATGGTCACTACTTCAGTTGCGGGTTTGGTGATTGTCGGCTTAGTCAATCATTATGGTTCAAACGCAACGGCAGCTTATGGTGCCGTCAATCAGGTGTTGAATTATATTCAATTCCCTGCCCTGTCTATTTCGATTGCTGCTTCAATTTTTGCAGCGCAAGCCATTGGCGCAGGAAAATCGGATTTA
>CAWETQ010000011.1:0-40500 GCA_963812025.1 uncultured Gammaproteobacteria bacterium | reverse complement strand
TTGCAAGGTTTTCCAGAAGTGTATTGGGCGGCTGTACCGTTTGATGTGATTGAACAAGATGAACAAGGCAAAGTGACAGTCAGCCAAACTAAACTCAAACAAATTCAAAGTAATTTTATTTCAGAAGGTAATAGCTTTTTAGATACGCCAATTTGGAAAGATATTTTGTCTAAAGATTTGGTGGCCGAAGGTCATGCATTTTGGCAACCGAATGCAGGCTTTTTATTTCCTGCCATTTATGAGCTATTGGAGCGTTTAACTGCCAGTGTGAAACAGGCGCGACAGTTTAAACAACTCAAACAGCAAGGTTTTCGAGATACCTTAACAGGTGAGGTCGAATGGCTCACTACTGATCGTAAACAATTGGCATGGACGAATAATCAACGTAAAAAGAATGCAGAGCATAACGAAGCGAACCAAAAAACCTTATGGATGCGTGTTGCAGGAAAGTACGGCATTAAAGAGGGTGAGCATTTAGGTGCTTTAGGCATGATTAAACGCCTATGGTGTACTTACTTTGCTCGTGATGTAGGGCAATTGTTGCATGATCAAGACTGGGCTGCACGCCGTTATGTGATTTCAACCCATGCCATGAGTTTAGCACCATTTTTAGATGAGTTAGCCAAACAGCAACCTGAAATTTTGGGACATGAGTTGTTGGGTGAAGTATGTGCAGTCGATGAAAAAGAACAGGTTATTTTACCACGTCGAATTTTAAATCAGCTGAATCGAAAAGATGCAGACTTTCATTTTAAACAAAGCATTTTAAAACGTTTGCCTGTTTTAATGGATGATTATCGTACTGAAAAACAAACATCTGACTTTACTAAAAAAGCCGAAAATGCTTTAGGCATCCATCCAAGAATCGTACTATGCCATTTTCTTTATGGATGGCGATAATATGGGCGCATGGCTCACAGGAGGCAATGAAGGCGAAGAAGATAAATTTGGTGTGCGCTATAAAGATACTTTTCATCCTAAATTAAATCAAAACTGGTCGACCAATGCGGAAAAAGAATTTTCAAATTATTTAAACAGTTATCGAGCTGTTTCACCTGCACGGCATTTGGCAGTATCGGGTGCATTAAATAGTTTTGCTTTGCATTTGGCGCGTTATATTGTTGAAGAATGTTATTTAGGCAAACTGTTTTATGCAGGCGGTGATGACGTAATGGCAATGGTGGCAGTCAAAGATTTATTGCCTTGTATTTACAGTTTACGCCTTGCGTATAGTGGTGTGTATGCTGCCAAAGATACCGCTCAAGCAACACATATGTTGAACTTAGGGCAATTAAAACTCGGTGGCGGTCATGCATTTTTGAATCATCAGCTTTATCGCACCATGGGGCATAAAGCCACTGCCAGTGTTGGGGCGGTCGTTACCCATGAACAGCACCCTTGCAACACGTGCTCAATGAAGTACGCAAAATGGAAAAACAAGCAAAAAACAGCATCAATGCTAAAGGCGAAAGCCGAGATGCTTTTGCGATTAAAGTCATCAAGCGTGCAGGCGGTTTGGTCAATTTTGGTGGTAAATGGTTGCTCGATGGGAAAACATCGGCAGTGTCAATGCGTTTAATGCACATTTAGACACCGAAAGCTTAGAGGGTTATTTACGAAAGAAACCGAGCATCCATTTCAGCTTGAGGATAGTCGAATGGGTTTAATATTGCGCTTGATAGATATTTTTCAAGACAGTGATTTATCACGTTCATTGGCGTATGTGGTACAATTGGTTACCACAATTATCGCCATTGCCAGAACAGAGCGACAAAGTAGCGTTAAAAATTAGCCATGTCGAGCAGTTGCATATCTTAATTGCGTATCAACTTAAACAACAAGGCTTAGGTCGTGATGATGAGCCACTTGAACAACCAGCACACGTCGCAAAAGACCTATTAAAAATTGCAGGAGCAGTGTGGGACGCACAAGGTGAAATTATTTATTGTCCAGTAAACATTGATCAAAATTTGGCGGACGCATTGGGGGTAATTGATTCTTGGGACGTGAACACGTCATGCACAACGAAATAAGCAAAAATACAGGAGAATGTCGCATGAGCAAAATGGATTCACAAATCCGAGTGATAAAGCCATTCGAAATTTTAATGCTGCGAGGGAATCAGAGTTTTGGCGATGCAGGCAACATGCCACTAGCAGCATGCCTGCCAATCCATCTGTCATGGCAGGGGCTTTACGTTCATTTTGGTTTGGCAGAAGAAAACATTGATTTAAGTAAGTTCAATCACGCCAAACTAGAAGATTTAACAGAACTCATTAGAAACCAGTTGGGAACCCCGACACAGCCACAAGGTTTCCGTTTGCAGCAGCAAGGTTTAGTGCGAAAAACTTCCAAGGGGTGTGAGCGTTTGCATGCTTTGCCGAGTGATCTTGTTGTTCAGAAAAAGACCAAGGATGCACCACACCCTAATATTTATCTGTTGAAACCTCAAGCATTAGACACAGGTTTGTTGAGTAATTTGGCTGCTGGACAGCAAGTACCATTATTAAAAGCCCCAGCAGGAAAACCTGAAACTGGTTATTGGCTGAATGAGCAAGGTTTTCAGGATTACTTAACAGGCAAACAACCCACTATTCAACAATTAGTTAAAACCAGTGAATTGTGGAAACAAGATTTACGCTTAGGCATTGCTTTGGATGCAGATAAAAGAACTGCCAGTGATGGGCAAATTTATACCACCGAAGCCATTACTTTAAATACTGATGTGTATTTATACGCTGAAATTCAGGGTGCACCTGATTTTCCAAAGCAAGGCACATTGCGTTTAGGGGGGGATGGACGTGGTGCAGCATTTTCAACACAAGCATTATCCGCACTAAAAATTGCACAGCCCAAAAACGGCAAAATAAAATTGTTACTTAGCAGTCCTGCGATTTTCTCACAAGGTTGGAAATTGCCAACACAAGATGAAAATGACGTGATTCATTTTCAGGGTGGTTCGGCACGAGTGGTCACCGCCAGCGTACCACGCCATCAAGTGATATCTGGTTGGGACTTGGCAAAATGGCAACCCAAACCTGCCGAACGTGTTACGCCATTGGGGAGTGTATATTGGTTGGACAATGTGCAGTTTGATGGCGATGCCATAAGCTTACAAAATGCCTTACAAGCGTTGTTATTGAATGATACTGATGCACAACGCCAAGCCGAGGGTTACAACGCATGTATCTTAGCCAGTTGGTTTGAGTATTAATTTTTCATAAAATTTATTATTTTCAAGGAAGTGTCATACATGTTTACAGCAAATAAAGCATTGTTTTTATATGCCATTAGCCCGGTCCATTTAGGTGCAGGCCAAGCAATTGGCTTAATTGATAATCCGATTCAACGTGAAGTCCATACAGGACATCCAATTTTTGCGGGTTCAGGCGTAAAAGGAGCTGTGCGTCACCAGTTTTATAGCCATCGTGTAGATGAACGTGATGAACTCAATCGTTATTTTGGTGCGGATTCGAAATCAAATTCAGACTATGCAGGTGCGGTAAGTTTTAGTGATGCGCAATTAGTCTTGTTTCCAGTGCGTGCCAATAAATCAGGTTATGTCTATGCCACCAGTCCATTGGCGTTGGCACGGGTAAAACGCTTGCTGGATCAAGTTGGATTGGCGACTTGGCAGGATATCAAAGCACCTGAAACTAATCATGCAATTGTGACTTCAACTGAAATATTAACCGATAATAAGCTGTTTGTTGAAGGGTATGAGTTAAATGCTAAATCAAGTGATGAGTTAAAAAAGATTGCAGAAACCTTATCAAACTATGCTTTAGCAGATAATCAATCTTTCTTTAAAGGCAAAATCAAAACCGATTTGGTACTAATGAGTGATGACGACTTTGGTTATTTTGTAAAAAATGCCACCAGTGTAGAACCGCACGTCCGCATTAACCCTGAAACAGGTGTTGCCGAGGGGGGAGGATTGTTTTATACCGAAAATCTACCGCCTGAAAGTGTGATGATTCAAATGGTCATGGCATCAAATGAACGCAGTAAACAAGGCTCAACTTTAGCGGATGGGGTATTGAATTGGGTACTCAACGGCGATAAAGGTTTAAATGGTCGTTTGTTGCAGGTCGGTGGTGATGCAACCACAGGACGTGGGCAAGTCTTAGTTCATGTGGCAGGAGAATGACTATGCCAAATGTCACTGTACAAAAAAAGGTAGTGCAAACTTTAGACCAAAAACGAGCGGAAACAGTTTGGAAATGGTTATCACCATTAAAGCAAAAATCAGCTAATACTTTTGATGCTTATACTAAATTATCAAAAGGTGCGGGTACGCTTATTATGCAAAATGGGTTATTACCAACTTTGGCATTTTATGGCGAAAAATCGGGTGGGGCTGCCTCATTAGCGGAAGGTAAAGAACATGAATTGTTACTGGGGCATATTTTGGCTTGGTTAAAGCAAAAAAATTTGATTTCAGTCAATAACTTCAAAGATGCTATGAATGAATTGGTGCAAAAATCTAGCCCACAATATCGCCAAATTACCGAAGAAACTTTGGCGTTGATGCGTTGGATTCGTCATTTTGCTAGTGCATTGAATAAAGTGGAGTAATGACAATGGGTATTGCCGCAACACCACGTTATATGAAAGATAACCAAATTGGTTTTTATGATCATCTTTCACCTGCTGCTGGTTTTTATACTTTTTTCCCAATTTGGCAGAATGATTGGAAAATGGATGAAACCCAAAAAAATCAAGCACTAGAAAAGATTTTAACCTATTCAAAAGCTGCTCAAGAGCAAACCAAAGCACTGGTTGAAAGACAACAAATTTTAATTGATGCTGCCCACCCACAAGCTAAATTCTCTATTGCAGCTAAAAGCCTTAGCCCATTTATGACAGGCATGGGCATGGAGCATCCCTTAGAAAATGGCTTTGCTTTTTTACAGCCGTATGGTTTGCCATATTTGGCAGGCAGTGGCGTGAAAGGGGTATTACGTCAAACAGCTCGCCTTTTAGCAGAAAATGCTTTCGGTGAGGGAGATTATGGTTTTAATCCGACGACAGTCGAAATCTTATTCGGTTCAGAAGTTTCACAAGGCGGTGAACAGTCGGATGATTTTAGACGAGGGGCTTTGACTTTTTGGGATGTAATTATTGCGCCAAAAGAATTTCAAAATAAAATAAAACTCGCAGTAGATATTTTAACGCCACACCAGAGTCATTATTTGCAGGGCAATGATAATCCACACGATTCAGGTCAGCCTGTACCTGTGCCTTTTTTAGCGGTTGGGGCAGGGGCTGATTTCAATTTTCATGTCACCGCTAACCCGCTTTTATTAGGTGATTTAACAGATTGCTGGCAAGAAATGATGCAGCAATGTTTTAAGTGTACGACTGAGTGGTTTGGCTTTGGCGCTAAAAATGCGGTTGGTTATGGCGTACTAAAAATAGATACTCGTGCATTAGAACAGCAACAGCAGAAAATCCAAAAATCTCAACAAGAAGCGCAAACTCAAAATATGTCGCCGTTGGAAAAGGCAGTATTTGAACTTAAACAACTGTTAAATAAAGATGCCAGTTGGCATAAGAAAGGGCCGAATCAAGACGTTGGTTTTGTAAATCTATTCAATATTGCTAAAGACAGTGAAGAGCCTTCACATATTCAAAAGGCGATTGATTTACTGACTGAACACGGAAAACTTTGGTTAGGTAAACCATTAAAAGATAATCCAAAATGGAAAGACCGCTTAAAAGAATTACGTGAGAGACTTTAGGGAAAATATGAAAATTTTATTATGTACAGCTACAGGGCAAAACCTAGTAAATGTTTTACCGTTAGAGGCGGAACAGATTAACCCTGATATGATCTATGTAATTGTTACTCAAGGAATGACTCAACAGGGTGATAGTTTAATTACAGAATTAAAAAGCATCGGTAAAAAAGTTGAACGCTTAAATATTGAAAATGAAGATAGTCTTCAAGCACTCACACTGCAATACGAAGATTGGCTATTAAAGCATCAGAATGATGAAATTATGGTCAATTTAACCGGTGGTAATAAACTAATGAGTATTGCTGCTTATCAATTATTTAGTAGCTATGGCTTCCGTTGTTTTTATCAAAATAGAGCTCCGAATCAAATTGTCTGGTTAGATGATGAAAGTGTTATTTCAAATATCGGAGAGAAGATAGGTTTAGAACGTTATTTAAAAAGCTATCAATTTGATATTGCTAAAAAACTAAAAATAGCTGATGTAACTACAGCATATAAAGATTATGCCAATATATTGTTTTATGAACTCTGTAAAGCAGGTCGCTATGCCGAAATATGTAAGTTAATTAGCAAAATTAATGCACATACAGCTAAGCCTAAATTACAAGATCTGAAACATTTTTCATTGGGCTATGATGATGAGGCTTTTTTACAGCACTTAAGTCATGAAACAGGTCTGTTTAAATTAAAAGGTCAAACACTGACTTGGGAAAGTGAACAAGACCGAGCATTTTTAGCAGGTGGTTGGTTAGAAGTCCTTACTGCTGATTTGTTAAAAGGTGGCGATTTTCGAGATGTTTCTTTAAGCGTTGAAATTTCAAAAAGTACCCAACGTATCAAAGCCAAAACCAATCAAGAAATAGATGTTATGGCAATGCAACAACAAAAATTAGTGATGATTGAATGTAAAACAGTAAATTGGAAAAGTGAGAAAAATCCTACAAGTAAAGCATCTGATGCTATTTATAAACTCAGTGCCTTAAGTGATATTGGTGGTTTGAATACTAAGCCTATTTTTATTTCTTTATATGATTTGCCAGATGCAGCAAAAACTAGGGCAGCTGAGCATGGGATTCACATTGTCGCAGGACAGAATGCAATTTCTAACTTGAAACAAAAATTGATGTCTTTCTAATTATTATGATAAATTTTCCAATTTCACGTTTTACTGTAAAATTTCAAGCTCTAGAAAAAATTAATTTGCCTAGCTATGCTGGTTCAACTTTGCGAGGGGCATTTGGTCACGCTTTAAAAAATATCAGTTGCTTAACTGCTACACAAAATAAAGGTACGTGCTGTTGCCAACCCGCACAAATTTGTTTGTATCGTCGCCTATTCGATCCAGATCGCCAACAATTACAACTACAGTCAAGGTTACAGGACATACCCCCACCTTTCGTGATTGAAGCACATTCATTGCCTGAACAGATTGAAAAAAATCAGCAGGCACACTTTTTTATGAGCTTAGTGGGGGAGTTAGCGCATAGCCAACAGATGATTATTCAACTTGCTTGGCAAAGAGCATTAGCAGTGGGATTAGGGGTTAAATCACCTGTAGGTGGTATTCAATCTCAACTGCTTTTATTTGAAAAGTGTGATCAGCCATTGTTAGATTTACTGCCTAAAAATAAAGTCCGCATCCAATTAATCTCACATGCTCGTATTCAGCATCATGGATATTTTTTAAATGTAGATAATTTCGATCCGATCTTATTTTGCCGTAGTGTTGTGCGGCGTTATATCACCTTAATTGAAGCCTATGGTTCGGCATCATTGTCAGCTGAAATGATTGCACAATTATACACCGATATACAAAAGGTTCATGGAAAAGCAGATTTGGAATGGGTGGAATGGTCACGTTGGTCCAGTCGCCAAAAACAAAAAATGAATATGGACGGTTTATTGGGGACTATTGAACTTGAAAATATTTCAGATGTGCTTTTTCAATATTTATATTGGGGACAGTGGTTGCACGTGGGCAAAGGTAGCGCTTTTGGTTTAGGACAGTATTTATTACGTTAAGGAAGTTAAATATTGGCTTTAAGTGCATGAAATTAAAAATGTGATTAGAGTAATATTAGTAATCTTACTGTATTTGAAGAAGTTAAATATTTTTTAACTTAGACTTATTTTAATAGCTTATTTATGCTTCTTACAAAGCTGCTTTGTAAGAAGCTCAGGAAGTATTTTTAGACATCTCTATATTTTTAATTTTGTAAAGCAATAACTTAAGGCACAATACTATGAAAGGTATAGTGTACCGTATTTTCGTAATACTTTACTTTTCTATACCTTTTATAAAGTAGCTCTTAATCAAAGATGTAGCTTTTACTATATAAAGCAATTGAACGGTCATCCCCTGTTGAGCGATTCAAAAACTCCTCAGAATAAAAACGTTTATACAACTCTACAATTTTAAATTGATCAGTACGAAGTTGTTGTAACCATTGTGTTATTTGTCCTGCAACTTGATCACGTTGCGAACTGATAAGTTTTTCAGCAGAACCGTCACTCATTAAAGCTAATCCTGTTGTGACTTTGCTATTTAAAATACCCCAATGAATATCGGAGAATTGCAATTGATCATCTATAAATTGGGTCTGATTTGCAAACTCGCCTTTATTATGTTTGCCTAAACATTGGTATTCGGCTTGTACATGCTCAGTGGCCATTTGAAAAATACGTTCCTGCACAATTTCACCATCGCCCACTTTAAGCCATAGAGTGTGTTCTGTACCTACAATGACTAAATTTAGCGTACTACGAAAATCCCGTATAGAACGTCTATGTAAATCTGCACAGTCTTGTAATGCACCCATAGCGTGACGGATTATGATTCGTACCAGAGTTGAAAAGTCCTGATGTTGCGGTACATCTAAATAAGATGCTAGCAAAGGATCTAAACTTTGACACAATCGGGTCAATTGAGTAATCAGAGCATTTGCACCTAAGTCTGAAACGGCCGCGCTGCCTGCACCATCACAAAGTATCAGAATTGGACGTGGTTTAATGGTTGCTTTGGTAGCATCCTGACAAGGCAGTTGAATATTGCTTTGACGATGTTGTATTCCTACCAAGGCTTCGGCATAAACTTTGGCTGTGTCTTTTGTGACATGAGCATAACACTTCACTTTTTGGGAGTTTGATTGCTGATACGCAGATAAAAAATCGCATAGATATTGTTTACATAAAAATTGTAATGTCCAAGGGTGACGCCAAAATCGAAACTCATCTGTAAATTGATAAGTAACTTCTATAGGATCGAGTTTAATATCGATGCTTTTTGTTTTCGTACTTTCAGTCATAGATGCAGTAGAACGCTTTTGTGTTTTAGCAGTCACTACAGCTGAATAATCTTTTTTCATAATTAAGTCCCGATAAATTGAATTATTTTTCGCCATAGTATGACTTCTATCTTTTGATCGATTTTTTAGGCTCAGGTGGGATAATTTCCATTGCATGATAGCCTTTAGCTAATTCACGTTCGTAGACCTGTAAAGCATCTAACCATGCTTCAATATCAACACGCTTTTTCGGATCTTTTGCACCGTCAGTAAATGTTTGGATAAACAAACTTTTTACCCGATAGGGCATATGACTCCAAATGTTGTACCACTGACCTTTAGGCACACCACGATTACCCAGACCATAAGCAAACTTTCCAGATTGTAAGTTTTGCACGGGATCATCACCACCAATGATGTCGTAAGGATGACGACCCAGCATGAGACACATAAATAGCACGATGGCAATGGAAAAATATTCAGATTCCTTTGTGCGGAAAATATCTCTAAATGCTTTACCGTGGTGCTCGGGTGCAGTTAAATCTGGGCTGCCAACCAAACATGGAAAGGTTTGACCATTGATTTGGATTTGATAACTATCGCAGTCAATAAATCCGACTTTAAAATCATTGGGGTTCCACATGAAGTTGCTAAGGTTATAGTCACCAATCATGATGCCGTGATTGTGTAAATGCCGAATATTGTCAAGGAAGTAAATCAGCATTTTAACTAGGTCATGACGATTTAAATCAGGTGCATATTTTTTATAAGCAATCGCGTGAGCTAAAACACGCATGGTCAGCCCTTCAATTTTGGGCATGGCATAACCGATCCATTGTTGATTTTCATCACACACGGAAATTGCAGGCCAGCTCATATTACGGTCTTTGAATAATGGTCGCACAGCACGCATTGCTTCTATTTTCTTTTCAAGGTAAGCCTGCTCTTTGTTTAAAACCTCAGCAGAATAACGTTTTACTAAAATATGAGCTTGTTGTTGCAAAGGGTAAATTTCACCTTCACCTCCTTTTGCCAATAAAGGAGAAAGTAGCTGTTGTGCACCATGTCTATCGAATACATTAGGCATCGTATGTTCCTGTCTGATATCGGCTGTCTTTGGCTTGACTACACGCCCAGTCGAGGAGTGAGTCTGAGTGAGTTGATTGAAGATATTTTTCCAGAACATTAGATTGAGTCCCATCCATCCGTAGTGGGTAATTTCACACTTGAGGAGGTCGAGGCAGAAGCGGACACACGACTCATACTGGCAGACAACCATTCAAAAAATTCATTGAATTTAAGTCCTTGTAGTTTTTTTGCACCACGTGAACTAAATTGTCCAAGAATATTTAAATCTGCACCCTCAACTCCAATGGGTAAGACCACCAATTTACGTTGTTCTGATAATGCTTTGGCTTGTTGTGCTGCAGCGCTATAGCTGTCCGTTGGTACACCGTCACTGATTATGACGAGCCATGGCTGATAATAAGCAATGCCTGAACGTTTATATTCTTTTTTGCGTTCTTCAAGACGTTGTAATGCAAGTTCTGTTGCACGGCCCAATGGGGTTGAACCACTGGCATAAAATTGCGTAATGCCATCAATGTTGTTTGCTGTGGTAAAAGGTAAAGCCTCTGTGATGTTTGCCCCAGCTGTAATCACGCCAATTTCAACAGAATAGGCCGCGACTTCATCTTGCTGGACAGAAGCAATAAAGTGTTGAATCCCACTGTTAAGTTCACGTATAGCTGCGCCATCCATGGAACCTGATGTATCTAGAATGACCATACATGCACAGCGTGGTGATGGATTATCAATTAAGTCATTTGATGTGATTAATTCGTATGTTGCCATGAGCTTTGCTCTCATTCTTTATTAGATAAGCAAAGTGTAAAGGCAGTTTAATTAATTTTTAGAGAATGTAAGCTTGTGGAAAATACAATTATTTTTTTTAAAGAAAAATAGCCTATTTAAGTGTAATCCTGAATAGGCTGCTTTAGTTATCTCTTCACCTGCACTTTTACAAATTAGTACTTCATACGAAGCTCAGGATGCCTTTTTAGACAATGAAAACATGGCTCTACTTCTACATTCAACAGTCTTAATCCCTTATCTTGCACAACATTTTAAAGCAGTGCTTTAAAAGTTGCTCAGGAAGTCTTTTCAGACTTCAGCGGATCGGTTTATGGAAAAAAATAGGATGTCTTAATCCCTTATCAACAGGGAAGTCTTTTCAGACCATATTCGCAAACAACGAGCAGGGTTTTGCTTAGTCTTAATCCCTTATCAACAGGGAAGTCTTTTCAGACACAAGAATGCGGTTTCCTTAATGAACGCCGGATGTCTTAATCCCTTATCTTGCACAACATTTTAAAGCAGTGCTTTAAAAGTTGCTCAGGAAGTCTTTTCAGACATTGGGGTTGTCATGCGTGGTGGACAGCAGATGAGTCTTAATCCCTTATCAACAGGGAAGTCTTTTCAGACAATTAGCAGATGGCGATTCGGCGCTAACAATATGTCTTAATCCCTTATCAGCAGGGAAGTCTTTTCAGACGCAAATTGCTTAGTCAAACCATTGTACGAACTCGTCTTAATCCCTTATCTTGCACAACATTTTAAAGCAGTGCTTTAAAAGTTGCTCAGGAAGCCTTTTCAGACCTTTCCATTAGTTGGTAACGTTGTTTGTCATGACGTCTTAATCCCTTATCAACAGGGAAGTCTTTTCAGACATAGATCTTCTTTTGGTCGAAACTATTAATGGGTCTTAATCCCTTATCAACAGGGAAGTCTTTTCAGACCTCTCTTTGGGATGCTATGAGCTTCTCTCAAAACGTCTTAATCCCTTATCAACAGGGAAGTCTTTTCAGACGCAAATTGCTTAGTCAAACCATTGTACGAACTCGTCTTAATCCCTTATCTTGCACAACATTTTAAAGCAGTGCTTTAAAAGTTGCTCAGGAAGCCTTTTCAGACCTTTCCATTAGTTGGTAACGTTGTTTGTCATGACGTCTTAATCCCTTATCAACAGGGAAGTCTTTTCAGACATAGATCTTCTTTTGGTCGAAACTATTAATGGGTCTTAATCCCTTATCAACAGGGAAGTCTTTTCAGACCTCTCTTTGGGATGCTATGAGCTTCTCTCAAAACGTCTTAATCCCTTATCAACAGGGAAGTCTTTTCAGACGGTTTGCTAATGACAACTACATTGCTAATACTTGTCTTAATCCCTTATCAACAGGGAAGTCTTTTCAGACTCCGCGTTACTGATATGTGGGATAAGGTTACCTTGTCTTAATCCCTTATCAACAGGGAAGTCTTTTCAGACATATGCGTGACAAGCAGACGGGGAAATGGACTGAGTCTTAATCCCTTATCAACAGGGAAGTCTTTTCAGACATCTGACAAATCCCCAAAACTGGTAAAAATGAAGTCTTAATCCCTTATCAACAGGGAAGTCTTTTCAGACGTATTACCGTTGCTCTACCAACGTTGTCAGTGAAGTCTTAATCCCTTATCAACAGGGAAGTCTTTTCAGACTCCAGGTTGTGGTTGGAACTGTTGTCCTGGCATCGTCTTAATCCCTTATCAACAGGGAAGTCTTTTCAGACTCCAACTGCAATCGCTACTGCTGTATCTGTAGAGGTCTTAATCCCTTATCAACAGGGAAGTCTTTTCAGACAGCAACGCGTGCACCAATAGCAACCTCACCAATGGTCTTAATCCCTTATCAACAGGGAAGTCTTTTCAGACGCTTAAAACAGTAGGTCGTGACTCATGGTTAGGGTCTTAATCCCTTATCAACAGGGAAGTCTTTTCAGACTATCAACAGAACCGAAGAAGAATTCGAGAGTTTGTCTTAATCCCTTATCAACAGGGAAGTCTTTTCAGACATGCTAAATTATTGGCTCGTTTACAAAAATTGGTCTTAATCCCTTATCAACAGGGAAGTCTTTTCAGACTTTAGGTGTGCAAACAGTAGGGCGATTAGTGGAGTCTTAATCCCTTATCAACAGGGAAGTCTTTTCAGACAATTCAATTGTGGTTATTGGTTCAATTGAACTCTGTCTTAATCCCTTATCAACAGGGAAGTCTTTTCAGACAATAGGAATTGCCGATTAAAAAGGTTTCTCTTCGTCTTAATCCCTTATCAACAGGGAAGTCTTTTCAGACATTGAATAAACAGCGTACTATCTATGAAACATCTGTCTTAATCCCTTATCAACAGGGAAGTCTTTTCAGACGATAAGCGTAGAGTTCTAAATCCCCTTCCCCTGTCTTAATCCCTTATCAACAGGGAAGTCTTTTCAGACAGTGATAAGTTAGTAAGTATGGTAGTTAAACCGTCTTAATCCCTTATCAACAGGGAAGTCTTTTCAGACAGATAAGTATGCTACCCCAGGTCGACAAAGTGCGTCTTAATCCCTTATCAACAGGGAAGTCTTTTCAGACTGTAGGACTATCTACAGAAGAACTTATTGAGAGTCTTAATCCCTTATCAACAGGGAAGTCTTTTCAGACTAAACATTACCGACCAATCACTTGGACAGACAAGTCTTAATCCCTTATCAACAGGGAAGTCTTTTCAGACGCAGTAGTAAACCTAAACAGCGCCATTATTAAAGTCTTAATCCCTTATCAACAGGGAAGTCTTTTCAGACCGTCCAAGACGTGCATACATTGCAGCTTCAATAGTCTTAATCCCTTATCAACAGGGAAGTCTTTTCAGACGATAAATACGGTGTTTTAACAGCAAATGTGACTGTCTTAATCCCTTATCAACAGGGAAGTCTTTTCAGACACTGCTGAGAAAGCTTATCAACTTACAGCTATTGTCTTAATCCCTTATCAACAGGGAAGTCTTTTCAGACAGTTGTGGTACGATGAGCTTGTGCGTGTTTAGCGTCTTAATCCCTTATCAACAGGGAAGTCTTTTCAGACAGTATGCTCAATTTTTCTTTTTGTAAAGCAATAAGTTAAAGAGCTTAAATATTTCAAATTATGTATAAGTGAAGTTGCTGTATGACAAAATGTTCACAATTTTGCTTATAAGTATATTTTTCAATACTTTGAATGAAAATCTTAGTAAATATAGTATTTCGGCTATTAAACACAAAATTTTCCTACAATTTTTTATATTATGCCCCAATTTTAAGCGAGTTGTGAGCGTTTAAAATTATAAGGATGGGGGCGAAAATAAATCGGACATTTTCAATTCTTCCTTTTCCACTACAAATTCTTCTAGTGTGGCTTTACAAGCATGCAATTGCTCAACATTTAATTCAACACCACGAAGTTGCGGCGGAATTTCTAAAGACAAATGAATATAGCGAATTCCTTTTCGATTGAGCTGGAAAACCATATTAATAGGTAGTGTCCCAATGATTACATCATTTGCTTTGAGTTGTTGCAAATCAACCAAATGCTCAAGATGCAGATCAAAATACAAATGATTTTGTTCTGCCCAAGCTAAAGCACCAGAATGACGAGTCACAAAATATATGGTCATAAATAACCTAAACAATAAAGATAAAAGAATAATTACATACATTATTCTTTTATCTGGTTTTTGTAAGCTTATATGGCTTTTTTAGGGCGTAACTTCTGGTCGTAACCAAGTCAAAATTTGTTCTGACAAGTTCAGTAAATCTTTTTCTTGGAATATTTTAATATCAGAATTTTGAGCGCGTGTCAGATTATAATCTTTTAAACTATAGAGTGATACAACCGCACGTTTCTGGTTGACCCCACCTAAATCATGTAGCGCAGAAAGTTTATATAACACATCTTTGGCATTTTCATGGGCCATGGTTTTTGCAGTTTTACATTCAATACAATATAGATGAGCATGGTGAATAAACATCACATCCATTTCATTCGGCGTTTCCTTTTTTTTCAGCTCAACATTCACCGCCAGTTCCGCTTGTGGATTAAGTGACATTAATGCCTTAAAGCATTCAAAGCCAGTATAGACCTCAAGCCATCCACCTTTCATAAAGTCTCGTGCATGCTCACTTTCAAATTCAATGGTTTTTGTGTCTGTATCAAATTTAAAAAAGTGGTTGTGAGTTACTTGAGCAAGTTCTGCCAATACTTCACTTTGCTCACTTTTCATTTGCTCAAATGGCAGAGTTAATGATTTTCGCTCATCTGAAACCGATGCAAGTAAATTGATAAATGAACACAAACTACGCCCTTTATTAAAATCACTATGCATAAGCTCAATGAGCTTTTGCGCGTAACGTAATTCTTCAATTGAAATATCAGTAATGAGCTGTTGTTTGGTAATTTGATAACCCCGTGAAACTACACGTTGCTGTAAATTTAAATTATTATTTATAGGATAAACAATTTTATCGCCTTGACGTTGATACCAGACAACTTTATGGTCACGGCTTTGATAAAAACATTCAGCACGTTTAGGGCCTAGCAACATTGATGCGCGGTCTAATGCAATGCTAATCAGTTTAGTGCCACCTGTAATATTAAAAATAAAGCTATCTTTAACAGCATGACTGTTCGCCCAGTCTAATATCATTTGCTGTATAGCGAACATATTAGACTCTTCATGGCCTTGTTTGATATCTAGAATTTCAACTTCAATATCTTGAATATTTTGAAGGCTTTGTACAAGGAGTTTAGTTTTACCTTCTTTATTCATATATTCAGAACTTAGGATGGTAATTTTATCGATACTACTTTTGTTTTCTATAAAGTAACGAGCAGATTCTAAATTGGCTTCTGGTTGACCAGTTGCACTAAGTACAAGTATGCGCATGTTTTTGTATTCTATAAAAATATATTGTACAGATGTTAGATACTTTTATTATTTTTGGAAATGTATTTGTTACTTATTTATTCAAGAAAAATCTCTGGAAATGATGGCTCTGGACAAAATGCCAGTTCCTAAAGCAGCCTGATATTTCGGGGTGTGCATGTGTTTGATTCAACAATGGAAAAAGTGACATCATAAGCAGGGGGTAAGTTTCCATTGTCCATTTTTGGACATAAGGAATGAAAAGTTTTTACAATGATTATCTCGATTATTAAAAAAACATTGAAAATGAATCATTTAAATGCAATTTCTTTTCCCCGAATATCATTGGTACAAAAGTGGGTAGCACGTAAAAAGTTGCTGTAGTCTAAACGGCTAGGCGATTTAAAATCAGCAGCAGTAAATGCCGCTAAACTTTGCATTGGGATACGCAATCATTTTGGTGATCAAATCGTTTTGACGCAAAGGCTGTTAGTCCATGTGGAAGTTTAAAGTATTCTGTGTCAGGTGTCTCAATATGACAGTGACGTAAATATTCAGCATAAATTGTTTCAATTCACAAACTTCTGGATGTTCTTGCTGAGCAGGGAATTTGATCAGCCATGCTTCTTGTTGTGGTGTAAGTTGGCATTTTAAAGCGGATTTTCTCTCATTTGCTTATATTTCATATTTGAAGGGCAAGAGTTTTTGGTCTGCCAATACATGCTAAATGTAGACAAAATTTAAAGGCTGCAAGCGCTTTACCTTGTTTTGCCGAGTACAGCTGTAAACGGATATAGTCTTCTTGCGTTTTGGGGTGAAGCTCTGTGTTTAATTTAGCTAATTTAAATAATAAAGGCTGTTTCTTGGCATTTAAAAGTTCTTCTAAGTTTTGCCCTAATAGGTGCCAATATTTTTGAGGGAAAAGCTCTTTTACATTGGCATAAAACAGCTCTAAGTCGTCGATTTTTCGCCAACGATAATGAATACCTGTATGGGATGTCGTGACACGGCTTAAAAATATCTCAAGTACTTGTGTGATCTGATTTGGATTTCTTTCAAATAAATTTTGTAATTGTTTAAAGAAATATTGAATTGCATCTAAGTCTTCGGCAGTATCAACCAGCGTGGGTTTTAGACTATTGGAATTATTTTCATCAAATAAGCGAGACCATCCTTTCTGAGATTTAAGCTGACCTAAATCTTTAGCATTCTCGTACCAGTATGCAACGAGTTCGGGCGGTAGGCTCATTTCCTGAGATACTTGATAAGGTTCATTATAAACTTCCAATAAGCTTAAGCATTTAAAAAATAAATCGAATGAAATTTTTGATTCTTTTGTTCCTGCAAAATAATCAAAAAAGTTGTGGGGCTTTGCATTAAGACTGGAAGCCTTATTTAGAATATCTGTTATATTGCTGCTGAGCCAGCTGGTTTGATCATTCAGCAACAGCTGGCATAACTGTGATGAATGTCTATTAAAATTAAATTGAGCTTTATCTTCAGTTTTGCTTAAAAAAGCAAAAGCAGGATCATTGCAGCGATATCCCATAATTTTTTTTGCGAGTTGATAATCCATCTCTGGAAGATGCTTAAGCAGTTTTTGCCCAGCAATAAGATAGCTCAGATGTATATAGCTTTTAAAGGTTTCACTGGGATCAATGTGGCCAAGTAAATGGGCAATGATAAACCAATGATTTTGTCCGTGAGGGTTTTGGAGCAGTTCTGCTCGAATAGCATGATACTCCTCTTCTGTGTAATCGGTGAAACTTTTGACTAGAGGATCATAGCTGCAATTTAAAAGAAGGGATAAGTGGTTTGCTGCTGTATGTCTAAATGAATGGAACGAATAGTCATGATGCTTAAAAAGCTCATTCATCATCATCTTAAATGGTGTGGTCACCGTATGCTTATTGAGTTTGGTATTTTTATTCCAGTTGCGGAATAGGTACAAGTTTGGCTGATTAAGTAACCGTTGTTCTACCGCATAACTCTGGAAAAGTCGGTATTCATCATCTTTCAGCAAGCAATATACGGGTACAATACGTTCAGCGCTGTCCGTTTTTAGTTTGTGCAGATTTCCCTGTTTTTTAGAACCGTATGGTTGAATCCATAATGAGAGGTTAGTAAGACCCTCTATATCACGTACACGCAGTCCTAGAATTTCGTTAATACGCATGCCAGTACGGTAGGCTAAGATATAGATGATTTTTAACATCTTATAATGATGCTCATCTATAAATGATTGCAGATATAGATGATCGAACTTGTTAATGAAAGCTCGGAAGGTTAAAGGACCAATAATACGGGCTCTTGGCCGAGTCTGTGTGGCAATTGACTCTAATTCAAAAGATTCTGCATTGAATACCTTTTGCTGAAATGTATGGAAGCGCTTCAGCATTTTGATGGTTTGATCTTTTGATTTTTTAAACTCGGGCTGATCATCTTCATCTGCGAGCCGGGTATTAGTGATAATTTGTTCATAAACTTTATTTAGGACAGCATTTAGATCATCTCCTATATCTAAATATTGCAGGGAATGCATCAGCCAAGGTTCAGCAATACGAGTGTAGTAGGTATAAATAGAACTATCAGCTAAAGGTTTATTCTCTTGAAATGTTTTTTGAAACTGAATTAAGGAAAAATCAAACAGGTCAGCTAATGGCTGAATTTGTTCTTGAGCAGGTTTGTATAGGCTAATGAGCCATAACATCATGCGCTTACTGTATTCATTAAATTTGTCAAAATTTTCAATACAATATTCGATAACCAGGATGTCATTATTTCTATCGGTTTGCATCGTACGAATAATTTTTAACAGATCTTTATGAATTTTGATGACATTATCTAAGGCTTGCTGAGAATCATCAAAATAGGAGTGATCTAAAACAGATGATGATTTACCTACATCTACATCGCTAAGAGTATTCTGCTGATATTTAAATTTAGGTTGAAAAAATCTTTCAAATTCAACTTCTGATAATCCACATGTAGCAATATTTTCAATCAGGCATTGAGAGAGAGCAGGGTCAATGTCTACCTTGGGTAATTGCATCCAATTGAAATTTGCATAATCACGTAATAATTTATAAGATTTATGGGTAAATGGGTGCTTTATTTTATCAAAAATAATCTTGAGATAATATTCAACAGATTGATTGACCGTACGAATCTGCCGTGTGTTGAAGTGGATTAACCATAAGCGAGTAATTTGATCTGGAACAAAATTTCGTGATTTTCGTATTGTTTTTTCATCAATAAACAAATCACCATATGATGGTGAGTACGGTTCTAAAAATATAATATTGAGATACTCTAAACAATTGATTTTTTCAGGGTTTTTTAGGTGTTCCAGTAAAGCCTGTAATGAGGATTTTTGATTTAAGCCTGCGTAAAGTATTGCAGAAATCAGAATATTTCCAATAATCTCATCATCAGAAAATGCTTGGCTACCTTGAGCCAACATCCAATAATCCCAAAGCTTTTCGATAATTTCATCAATGGCGTGACCATTTTCAATCCAATCCATACTGAGCACAGGTTGATCTCTTTGCATGGTAAAAAGTAGGCTAGGGATTGGTAGGGGGTCTTTACGTTTTAGATTGATTGTCTTGATATAGTCTCGAAAAAATTCATGCGCATATTTTTTCCATATAATACTTGTCGCTTTACGTTTAATAAATTTATAAATTTCTGGATAGAATGACTCTAAATTCGCTTTATTTTCAAATTCTTTTTCTTGAAAATATTGGGCTAATTCATTTTTAACGTCATCTTGAATCACTTTTTCTTGCTCAAGACGATTTTGTTTTCTACGTTCTTCAGCGTATAGCTTTTTAGTTTTTTTATTGGATGAGGACATTAAGTTCAATACCCGTAATTTTAAAATGCTCTTTCATTGGTTCAAGAACATGAGTAATTTTTGAATATTGTGAAATTGATAAGCTCGAATATGTATGTGCGGCTTCTTGTTGCATCTGCTCATGACCGAATAAAGCCAAAACTGCAGGCTCACCAATTTCATTGCTTTGGCTTAGAAAGGCACGGGCAGCGTGTCGGTGCCAATTAGCATGTTCTAGACCTAGTTCAGGATGGAAATTTTTTACAATCGATGGACTTAATGCTTGCCATTGATCATTATACAAAATATTTAAGAGAGGGCGTTTATTCTCCAGAATCTGCTGAATTTGTTGCTGAATGTCAGTATGTGTTGGACCAATCTGTCTTTTAAAATAATGAAGAAATTGAATATATTTATTCAGCTCATCTACTACAAAATTACTAAGCGGAATTAGACGGCCATAACCTTGGCGCCCACCAATCTCTTTATCAGAGACTATTAAAATTTGTCTTTTCAGATTGAAGCTTTTTAAAAAGCCTGGGAACTCTGATACAGGTCGTGCAGCTGTAAAAAGTAATAAAAAATGCCACATCCACACGCTGTAGTGATTGAATACTGCAATCCAATCATTTTCTGGTTGTGTAAAAACTCGGAGTTTTAATATTGCAAAGATTTCTTTAATCACATTTTGATTAGGTGCTTTACGGCTGCCAAAATTTGTTGATGTTTCAGTGATATTTTCATATTCAGATGATAACGATGCACAAAGCTCTTTTAAGGTCGATATATACTGCTTTTGTAAAGTTTGAATACTTTGATGACAATAAGAAATAGAAGAAGACTGATTTGCATCAACTCCTGTAATGAGGTCTGCAAGCTGCTTATTTCCGGTTCGTTGCAAAACGGTTTGATGTAAAAGAGAGCTTATTTTTATTAATGACAATTTAGGAATACAAAGTTCTGTTCTTAACTGTTTTAAATGTTGTTGAAGTTCATTTTCAGTGATTGTATCACCTACTTGTAGGGAATGAATAAATTGGTTAGGGATCGGTATCTCTAAATAGACAGTGTTATTCAATAAAGCATTTGGGTACGCAAAATCTTTGTTTTCAAAAATTGAAAATTTACTACTCAAAAAATATTGCCCACTTTTTTGTAGGATCTTTTGCCGTGCATTTAAATTTTTGACACGTTTACTTTGCAGACGAAGCCATTCTTGTACTTTATTCCCTGTTAAAAATGCCAGCATAAGAATTAGAGAAGATTTACTGGTTTTATGTTGTTGAGCGTAGTCATTATATAGTCTATTGAGCAGGGTACTGATACTTGCGGAATTAGGAAAGAGACTGCTGGACGTTAGTAAATGCTCTTTTCTTTGAATATGTTTTGCGACCAATGGCAGAACATAGTTCTGGCTGGATTCTGAATAAGCCGCAATCGGTGTAACAACAGCTGGGTCTACATATATTTGGCGTGCACTTTGATCATCTAATTGTTTTTCAATATTCAGCGCTTTTGATTTTGAACCCTTCAGAATTTCTGAAGTTTCTTCAATCAACTGGTCTTCATCTAAATATTGATATTGCAGTTTGGTTTCAATACTTATTCTGGCAATTTTGGCCTTATTTTTTAAAACATAAGTAAACGTGATACGGATATCATTTAGCAGATTTTGCTCAAAATTATTGGATTGTTCTTTATCACTTGAGTCATTCAGATATTTAATAAATTCTTGTAAAGAATGTTTAGGGAATTGAAGATGCTTGTTCCAAAAATGCGTGTAATCAGCAGCATTTCGATATTCTTTATCAGTATTCAGAACTCTATTGGCTGTACGGAATCGTTGAAATAAGCGTTTGACAGTATTGAAGTGCTCTGTGTAGTTTTCTTGAAAAAGATCAGGTTTAATCTCTGGAAGGGCAATCAAATAAATCGCGGCTTTTAATACTAAGACATTCCAAAGCAAAGCATTGGTCTGAGTGGTGTTTAGTTGAGTGATAGAATTTACGTATGAAGTAACAGGTATTTCACTAATTTTCTGTTTTCGTGTAAAAGATAAAACAGCTGGTTGAAAAAAAGTACTATGAGTTTCTATATCAAAATCTAAGAGGTCCAGATTAAGGCCATCTAAATATTGATCTGCAGGCTGTGAAGCCAACAAATCAGCAACATATTGAATATGCACTGAACGTTCGAGCTGTTCATCCCCAAATAATTTTTCAAGCGTCTGTTTTAATGATGCCAGCCGAGGCTCAGTAGTACTTTGATTTAATTTATTATATTCTGGCATTATTATTTCCATAGTTGATCTGGAGATAAAATAAAGTTTGAGTCATTCAAAAGTCGCTGAACAATTTCGCTAGTTTTTTCTAATTCATTAAGTACAGCATCCCTTTGTAAATCTATAACTTTGTTGCGGTGATTAAGTTGATTCCGTGTGCAGGAAAGCTGTTTTGCAAGAAGTTCTAAGCCTATTTGCCGGTGGGGTTTTTGGAAATGTTTTTTATTTAAATTAAGCAGAGTTTCCGTTGAAATGTAGGTATTGATGAGTGTTAATAATTTTTCAGGATTTAGTCTATTCAGCTCATAATTAAAAGAAGAAAGAAAGCTTAAAAACTCTGTACTTACCTCTTTTTTTAATAGCTCCGCTTTTTCAACATGTTGAGGAAAAGAATATACGAGTAATTTGATATTTTTAGGCATGGTCTTTGACCAATGTAGATACCATTGAAAATTATTTGCGACTGTATAGCCTGTAATGTTTGGATCTTTCCAAACGCGGAGTTCGGGGTGTGAAGAAAATAAAGTTAAATCAGTTTTTAATGATTTAAATATTTCTTCAAAACACAGATAAATTCCAGAGAAAATGGGATGCACATTGATATTAATTTTATTGAAATCTTTGCCAGTCAATATCTTAGGTGTACCAAACTCTTTATTGAAATTAAAGTCTGTTCTCATATGAATGAGGGGCCTCTGTAATTGTAAAAATAATAATCAAGAGAATATTCATATAACTTTTTGAAACATTAAACAATATTGATCTACCCCATATTTTGTGGTTGTTTACAATTGATATACAATATATTGTGATTTAAAGAGCTTTTTGAAATGAGGGTTAATGCTCATATAGTAGCCATGATTTATTTTAAAATTTAGAGGTAATTATATGGAAATTAAACAAATTCAAAAAGTAGAAGTAGTCACAGATGTTCTTTGTGATGTATGTAATCAACTCAGCTGGAGTTTGGAGTGCTTTTTGCAAATTGGGGTTATGGTTCCAAGCATGATGGGGAAAGATATGAATTACATTTATGTGAAAAATGTTTCTTTTATGCCTTAGCAACCTTAAAAAGAGAACATTCAGCTGACATATATTTGATGAAACTTTTGATCTATCGACGTTAGATAGGTTTGGATAGAAGTAAATCTATCATAACGAGAGCTCATCAGACTCAAAAAAGCATATTGATCAAAAGCCAATCTAGTCGTCCATATTTGGTGTACTCAAGACCTTCAAAATACTTTCAGAGCGCTATCGAAATAGAGGGGGAAAGGCTCGGTTTAAGATTCAATTTGATTGCTGGAATCTATTTTCATTTATAATTGTTATCGTCCGCATTTGAGTTTGAATATGCTTACACCAAACCAAATGTATGAAAAAGTAAAAACCGAGCTAATGACATAACTCGGTTTTAAAGAAAATACCGTCAATCTATTTCAGAACGGGACATAATCCTTTTAGTTTCTAAATAGGATTTTTTGCTTGGATAAGCTGATCTACTTCATTTTTTAACTTATTTAACCCAAATCGCGAATAAGAAGTATTTGAAAAATGATAGTTATAAGCGGCTTTGTTGTAAAAAATCTAAAAAACTAAAGTACTGTGATAATCCTCTCAAATAAATTAATTTAAAATTATAAATTTATAGTCTTAATTGGTAAATTTTTTGACAAAAGTCGAGATATTTCTAATCAAGATGAAAATTACTGTTGATCTTTGGCTATAATTAATTTAATTAAGATTCAATGTTAAAAATACTTTATGAATGACAGTTTTGATAAAAATATTGATGCAAAAAATAAGCTTATACAATTGTTAGATTATGTTTCTCATCAAGCTGAAGATACACAAAAAATACCGTATGAGATGAATAGCGGAAGTCTTTATTCATTTGATATACAAGCTTTAGAAGGTGTAAATATTTTATCAGAAGATGATTGGTGGTTTGAAATTGAGAGATTAAAGCCTTTAGATTTACCTAGCTTAGAAAAAAGATTCTTTCGCTACATAGCCGTTCAAAGAGATACAAAACCAGTCATAAACTTAGATAATATAAAAAAAATAATTTATTTTAAAAGAGCTAATTATAAATTTTCACCCGCATTTTCGCAGATTGAAAATTTACTAAATAAACTCAATCAAGTGAGAGAAAATTTTAAAGAATTTATTCGCTATTCTAAAGTCTGGGATGAGTGGAATATTAAAAATATTGAAATTACTAAGTCAATAAAAGCCTATGATCAAATATTTTCTTGGAATACATCTATTAATTTAGGTGGAACAAATGAGGGAGAGGAAATAGTTGCGGGCTTTGGAATAGCAAACTGGATATTACCAACGTCAAAGAAAAGCTATTCATATCCTTTAATTACCATCCCATTAGAAATGGAAATTGATAAGAATGGTTTAATTCGTGTAGGGCCTAAAGATGCTCGTGCCAATATAGAAATGGATGCAATTCTATTAGAAGATGGTATCGCTTCTTCAGGACAAGTTAAGTTAGCTTTAAAAGAAAATCTTAATAATGGTCGTTTTCTACAAATTTTTAATGCTGAAAGCTATACTGATTTGATACAGGCATTCGTATCAAATATATCTTCTAGTGGCTCAGTCGTAAATGTTAGTGAAAAACTTAAGCCATCTAAAGATTTAGTTGTTAATTTAGCCTCATTACTTTTTAGTCGGCCTAGAAAAAACTCTATATTAAGTGATGATATTAATGAATTAAAATTAAAGTTAAATGATCCTGAGCTGGAAATTCCAGAGCAACCATTATCATTAGTTACAAGTTTAGAGAATGTAGTTAAAGAAAAAGATTCATATTCTTTTAGGGGGCGTGCAGGGGTAGAAGGCTTTGGTTCTAAAGTAGAGGAATTATATTTTCCATTAGCCTATAATAAAGAACAGATTACTATTGTACAAAATCTATTAACGAGTAGTGGTGTCGTAGTTCAAGGTCCCCCTGGTACAGGTAAAACACATAGTATTGCTAATATTATTTGCCATTATTTAGCAAATGGTAAGAAAGTTTTAGTAACTGCGCAGCAGCCGCATGTCTTAAAGACAGTTCATGAAAAGATTCCAGACGATTTAAAAGCTTTGGTAATTAGTCGTATTGGATCTAGTAAAGAGAGTAAAAATCAACTTGAGTCTTCAATTGATCATATTGTTCAAGAACTTTCTCAAATGAATGTTTCTGAAGTTAGAAAAACAATAGAATCACTTAAACAGCAAATTGATCATAATCATTATGAAATGGGAATAATAGATAGAGAAATCTATAATTTTGCTCAAAAACATTACCAAAATATTGAAGTTGATGGTAATAAAAAACTGCCAATGGACATTGCCACAACTGTCCTAGAGGATAGACATCTATATTCATGGTTTCCTGATCATCTAACATTAGGTGAAGAGGACCAGTTCCCATTTTCAAATATTGAATTGATGCATTTGCGTGAATCGAGAAAGCGAATAGGAAGTGATTTACCATTTTTAAAATATGGAGAGCTTCCTGAACTAGAAAAAATTATTGATTCGTCCAACTTAAAAAACTTATGTGAATTTCTAAAAGAAAAAGAAAATATTCAAATTTTTTTGGAGCTTAATACTCAACATAGTTTTAAAGATGAGATTTCTGAATTAGAAACTGAAAACTTTAAAGAATGGTTAAAGCTTTATTTTGATGAGCTTAATAATGTATTAGAAAAAGCAGAAACATGGATTTTAGAATTTTTCAGAAAAATTAATTCTGAAGATAAAACTATGGAACTAGAAATCTATACTAATCTTATTCAGGAAGTTCAACCACTTTTAGAATATCGTAAAAAATTATTGACTGAACCAATAGAGTTAAACCTAGAATTACAAGTTAATTCTAAAGAATACGAAGCAATTCAAAGAGCTGCTGAAACAGGAAAACCTTTCACTTGGTATCACTTTGGAACTACCGAGCTACAAAATAGTTTCAAAAACTTCAAAGTATCAGGGAAATATCCTGATACAGCTGATGAGTGGAAAATCATTAAAGAATATGTAGATAAAAAGCTAATACTTAATACATTTATGAGTAAATGGAACAGTATTGCGGCTCAATTAGATATTCCCTTAATTGAATCAAATACCCGTGGTATTGATGCTATTTTAAAAGAATTTACACAATTAATTAATAAGACACAGAAGTGTTTAGATCTGAAAAAATCTTATCTTGATGAATTTAATGTAAATTATTTTAAAATTTTTAAGCGATTAAAATCATTTGACTTCTATAGTAGTGGTCGAAATATTGATGATTTAATTCAGTTAATTGAGAAAAAGTCTAAAATTTATAAATTGAAAGTTTATGAACAACAATTACAAGATCAAAAGTTATATTTATCTAAATTCGATAACCCACTTGCTGCAAAGTTAAATGAAATTGTATGTTTAGTCGATACGACAAAAAATATTGAAGATAGACAGCTAAATGAATATATAGAATTGAATAAAGATCTTGTACGTTTGAAAGAGCTAAAAGTAGATTTTGAACGTGTAAAATTAGCAAGTTATAGCCTAGCAAATACTAATGCCTTAACTCTAAGTAAGGATATCTTAGAAAAATTTTATATTAATGAACTTGAAGATCCTGTTTTGCAAAATAATTTAGTTGCAGCTTGGGAGTGGAAACGTCTTGAAAGCTATGTAGCTGTCATTAGCGATACAAGTAAAATTGAACACTTATACGAGCAACGTAGGATCTATGAAAAGAACTTATCTACTAATTATTCACAATTAGCTGCCAAGAAAACCTGGCTGGCTCTGAAAGAGAATGCATCAGAAAAAATATTGGTAGCATTACAACGGTATAAGATTGCCGTGCAGAAAATAGGTAAAGGAACAGGAAAAAATGCACCGCGCTATAGGAAAGATGCACAGCTTGCTTTAAAAGAAGCTGCGGAAGCTATCCCATGTTGGGTAATGTCTCATTTACAAGTTTCTGAAACGATGCCAGCAGAATTGGGTTTGTTTGATTTAGTGATTGTAGATGAGGCTTCACAGTCTTCAATCGACGTATTACCTGTATTAATGCGTGCTAAAAAACTATTAGTTGTTGGTGATAATAAACAGGTTTCTCCAAGTAATGTTGGTTTAGCAAGTACACAAATTGATGTGTTACGTAATAAGTATCTCTATGGTCAACCACATGCCGCTTACCTTACGCCGGATATGTCTTTATACGATATGGCCTCATCGATTTATGAGTCTAGTGTAATGTTACTCGAACACTTTCGTTGTCATCCTGCAATTATTCGTTATAGCAATAAAAACTTTTATGATAATCGAATTAAACCAATGAGATTATCTAAAAAATCTGAACAACTGAGTCCATCTTTAATATCTATTTATACACCACAAGGTCATAGAGAGAGTCGAAATAATAAACATATTAATCGAGTAGAAGCACAGGCTATTATTGAGGAAATGAAATTATTACTAAATGATTCTAGGTATGTAAATAGAACCATTGGAGTTATTTCACTTTTAGGTTCAGCTCAAGCAGATTTTATTCAATCAGAAGCATTAAATATGTTTGGTGCAGCCGCTCTTACACAAATACAATTTGCCTGTGGTGAAGCATCTTCATTTCAGGGTGCTGAAAGAGATATTATTTTTTTATCAATGGTTGCTGATCCTCACAATTGTTTTGCTTTAAGTCGCTTAGAGCATGAGCAACGTTTCAATGTGGCAGCAAGTCGTGCACGTGAGCGTATGTATTTAGTTCACTCAGTGAATAGAGAACATATCTCATCTAAAGATTTAAGATTAAATTTACTTAGTCATTTTTATGATTTGCAAGAAGATCCTAAAGCATCATTTGATGAAAGGTTAGAGCTATGTGAATCAGAATTCGAAAAGTCAGTTTTTACCACTTTGCATGACCTTGGTTATATGGTTATTCCTCAAGTTAAAGTAGGAAGTTATCGCCTTGATTTAGTTATCGAGTCTGATGGCGATCAAAGATTAGCAGTGGAGTGTGATGGAGATAGCTATCATGGACCTGAACAATGGCATGATGATATGATTCGTCAGAGAGCTTTAGAACGCGCTGGGTGGACTTTTTGGAGATGTTTTGCCTCAAGCTGGGAAATAGAGCGTTTTAATATGCTCACTTCACTACAGGCTAAATTAAACTCTATGGGAATTAAACCTACGCAAGAAATGAATAGCTTTATTCAAGATGTACAGAATAAGGTTTGGATGGTTGATGAAATTGAAGCTAATAGTGATAACTTATCTGAAGGTAAGTCCGTTACTATTCAAAATTTTGAATTTAATTGAATTTTTTATCTTAGGTTTACATTTATTATGTAAGCCTAAGATGAAATATAATTTAGAAAATTAAGAAAGTCGCTGATCTCTCCAATTACATGGCACAACAATCAGGTCATTTTCATGTAACCGTGACCATAGACGCATCCCTAAATCTATTTCCATTTTTTCAATATTGAAGTTGGAAATAATGACGGTCGCTTTCATATTGTCATAACGACTATATAAAACCTTATGTACCATTTCCAGTCGTTTCTCATGCCGATCATGTAAGCCATATTCATCAATCACCAGTAAATCAAAACTCGAAAAATGATGAATTAATTCTTTTTCTGACTTTGATGAATCTGACCAAGTGTCCATCATTTTTTGTGCAATTTCTGCACTGGTAACGTAACGTGCAGATTGCGTGCTGTTATGTAGAATGTTGCGAATGGTGGCTGCACTCAGATGGGTCTTCCCCGTTCCCGGTGTACCGATCATCAGCAGATTCGGACTATGTTTGCAAATAATCTGCTGTGCAAAGTTCTTGCATTGCTTTACCGCATTTTCTTGTGCAGGACATTCAATCAAAAAATTCTTAAAGCCGCAGTCCATGTAGCGCTTATTTAGTCCGGAATTATTAATTTTCTGCTGTAGTAAGCGCTGCTGCAATTCATCTTCATAGGCTGCATGTGACTGACGAACGGTTTCTTTTGCACATAATCTACAGAGCCTGTGACCTGCAATTTCTATCATAGGGGTATGATGGGATGGGCAAAGTATTTCTGTGTCTTCTGCGTCAATCTGGAGCGTTTTAAACAGAGCATTCATGGTAATCCTCCTAAATCCATTTTGATTTTTCTAAAAAATCACTATTTTTTTCTTCAAAATTTGAAGTTGAAGTTGAAGTTGAAGTTGAAGTTGAAGATGAAGGGCATTGCTTGGGCTTAGTGGGAGCAATACTCAAGGAATGCTCAGAGGATGCTTGAGCATCTGATTGCTTTTGCTTGTTTGATGCTTGAGCATTGCTTGAAGATTTATTCCATCGCGCTTGAGCTGCATTTTTGGCTTTATCAGATTTCATCTGCTGATTTTGTAAGGCTTGGCTTTTTAAACTAGTTAAAAAATTTGAACGAATATGTTCAGATTCGACTTCAAACACTTCCAATGCCATCAGCATATTCAACAAAGTTTTAGCTTTGCTCTGCTGCGGTAATTTCGTGATGCTGCAGACTGTGGCTAAATCATGAGGAATAGCGCCATTTTTCCAGAAATCCATCATTAACAGTACGGTTGCACCGACTTGTTCTGCAGTCATCCGTGCAAATTTTGCCTGTAAGTCACCAATATAGAGTGGCATCCAGATTGAAATATCTTTATTCATGTATTCACCTTTTTATAGGTATAAAAGAGCTAAGGTCATTTATTGGAAATGACCTTGTATGCTTGTTTTTATTAAGAGATTAAATTCATTAACTGAATCCGGGCCTGTCTTGCTAAGTCATCTGCTTGGGTCTGCCCATCATCCAACAGCCGTTGAATCCAAAGCCTTAAAGCCTGATGATCATCGAAGCATTTGTTGATTTTTAGCAAAAAAGCCAGATTGTGAAGTTTTGGAATATGTAACTCATGAATTAATTCACGAGCGACCGTATCTGCTTCGTGGCTTACGACTACGCCACCAAAGAAAGCTTTACTCTTCATGTACAGCCTCCTTTTGATTTAGCCTGTCTAGCATTGCCTCAAAAGCACTACCATCTCTGCGTGTTACATTAGGGATATAGCGACTATAGACACGGAATAGCATTTCAGTGGTTGAGTGCCCCAATTGTTTCGCAATCCATTCTGGATTTTCACCGGCCGAAAGCCAGAGCGTCGCTGCTGTATGCCGCGTTTGATAAGCTCGACGAGGCTTTAATCCGAGATAGCGTAAAAGAGGATGCCAGACGCGTTTGTTGACCAAACGATAATCTAAAGGTCCACCCTCACGATTACAGAACACAAATATCGATTTACCATTATTTAAGCTTTTTTGTTGTCGAAATGCTTGATAGACACGATCACTCATTTGAATAGTGCGATCAGAACCATAGGTCTTTGTACCACCCAATTTTCCATTGACCAGTGCTTCACGAATATGAATTTCTTTACGTTGCAAATCAATATTCTTCCACTGTAGGCCATCAATTTCACTGGTACGCATACCCGTTAAGAAACGGATCGTGTAATAAGGTTTATAGTCCTCTCTGACATGCGTCAAAATAGCTTGAACTTCAGTCAATGAAAATGGAGTGACTTCAATCTTACTTTCTTTCAGATTGTTAATATTTTTATAAGGCGACTCAAACTCATATCGTTCTGCCGCATCATTGAGTATCATACGTAAAGGCGTCATGATTTGGTTTATCCTCGATGCTTTTAGACTTGTTTGATCATTTCCGTGAGTCACTTTGGCGAGAGAGGCACGGAAATTCAGCAAGTCTGATTTTTTAATTTTTGTCATTACCTGATTCCCAAAAGCAGGCATTAAGTATTTTTTCATCACAATTTGAACTTTTTCCTGATAGGAACTTCTCCATTCAATCTGTTTTTGTTTGAACCAAATATCCGCAAAATCTTTGAATAATGGCACATTGGTTTGAACTGCAATTTGTTGGCTTCTTTTTTCTTTAAAATCTTCAATACGTTTGCTTTTTGGAAAGTACTTTTCGTATTCAAAAGTGCCTAAAGTAATTTCAGCTTCCAGTTGCTCAAGACGTTTTTTGAGTAGACGTCGGTTATATACGTTATCTTCAAGATTGGTTGTCTCTCTACAACGTATTCCCATATAGCGGAAGTCAGCAATCAGTTTGCCACTTCGTTCACGAATTGTTGCCATGCGATAAACTCCTTATTGCAATGCTTCCATGCTTAACCCAGTGAACTTCAGCATTTCCGTTTCGATACGTTCCCAAACAAAAAGAATTTTGCGACCGCCGAAAGGACGGATGTAGTGAACGCCTTCAATAAAGACGCTATCTTTAAGTTGGTTACGAATAGTCCGAGCGTCGTACTGAATTTTTTCAGCCAGTTGTTGGGCTGTGAGGTAGGTATATGTCATAATTGTATTCCTGTAATAATTCATTGGATGTAAGTAATTTTTCATCCATAGACGTAAAATAACCTTAAATTTAATTGAATGCAATTAAATTTTCATCGGATTAGTGGAATAATTAATGGTTATTTGTAAATTGCCAGTTTTATTGGCAGAAAGAAAAATGCGGGTAGCTGATTTAATTCGTGGTACTGGGATTAATAAAACTACACTGCATAAACTTTATAATGGGGAATTGACCCGAATAGACTTAGATACAATTGATCGCATTTGTGATTATTTGGATATCCAAGTAGGGGATTTATTTGTTTTTGAAAAAAATGATAAAGATCATGTTGTTGATGATTAGTTTGGTCACAAATGGTCACAAAAAAATGACGATGGTCACAAATTTATTCTGAAAATTTGGCTTTAAGAAAGTGACAGAAAATGATTAAATTTTTTATAAATAAATTAAGAGAATTTAATGTAATTTAAGATCATTTATAAAAGATGGGCACATTTTGGTCACATCGTGGTCACAATTATTTTTTGAGAGAATATAAAAAAAGAACAACTACAGTGATCATAAATATGATCACTGATAAAAAATTAAATAAAATCAACATAAAAAAAGCCCCAGTCTTTCGACTAGGGCTTTTTTGAATTTGGAGCGGGAAAAGAGACTCGAACTCTCGACCCCAACCTTGGCAAGGTTATGCTCTACCAACTGAGCTATTCCCGCTTATTGAGCAGTTTTTAATAAAAACTTACACTAAAAAATTTGGAGCGGGAAAAGAGACTCGAACTCTCGACCCCAACCTTGGCAAGGTTATGCTCTACCAACTGAGCTATTCCCGCATGCCGTGTATAATACATTATGTGAAAATATGGTCAATCACTTTGTGAAAAAACTTGTATCAATTGCATAAAATAAAACCAGTTTGCCCGAAATAGATTATTTTATCAGCAAAGCTGATAGCTCGTAAGGAAAATTTGGTCTGAAAAATGATGGATGATTTCTAGAATGACAGGCAAAAGATTGAATCAGAACACGTTATACTAAAGTGAGAGCTTGAGCCTTTTGGGAGTATTATTTTGAATTTAGAACAGCAATTAATTCAACGATTACAAAGTTTGTCACCAATCCATTTAGAAGTGGTGAATGAATCATCCGGTCATGGTGGTTATTTCCCAGGTAAAGAGTCACATTTTAAAGTGGTTGTGGTCAGTGATGCTTTTGAAGGCTTACGTTTGGTACAGCGCCATCAAAAAATTTATGCTGCCGCAGGCGACTTACTTAGTCCGGGGAGTATTCATGCTTTGGCGATTCATGCTTTTATTGCTTCGGAATGGCAAGGGCAAGCGACAGCTAGTCCTGAATGTGCCCATGCACCCAAATCTCAATAAGGAGTGTTGAAAAATGGACATGCAGCTGACAGTTAAAATTGTGCATATGATTAGTGTGACCGTGCTGATCGCTGTGGTGATCGCACGCGCTTTTACTTTATTTGTAGGCGTTCAGGGCAATCAACCGAATCCTGTAGCACGTAAACTTTTTGTGGCATTACAACATCTTTCAATGACTTTCATTGTTTTGACGGGTTTGAGTTCTTTAGTCATTAAAAACTTTGATGTGCAATCATGGTTTTATGCCAAGGTCGTGCTGTTTTTGGTTTTATTTTCCTCTTTAATCAAAGCCTATAAAAAAGATGACCGTATTTTACTGGTACAACGTCGTGCAGGTTTAGCCATTGCCGTGGTGGCATTGATTGCGATTATCGGTTTGGTGATAGTGAAACCCAATTTCGGCTAATTGTTAGACATTATTATTTGTGCAGCAATCTGTCTAGGTTAAACTGCAAACAATACATAAATATAAAGCATAGAGGTGAATAATGCGGACACGTGTGGTTTTTAATCAAAAAGGTGGGGTGGGGAAATCCAGTATTACTGTGAATTTGGCAGCAATCAGTGCATATCAAGGTTTTAAGACTTTGTTAATCGACCTTGATCCGCAAGCCAATTCTAGCCAGTATTTATTGGGTGATGATGCAACGTATTCGGCGGATAAACCTGCTTTGGAACCGAATATTGAAAACTATTTTGAAGAAATGCTGGGTACGACTTCAAGCAAAGGACTTTTGAGCAACGCGATTGGTTCTATTTTAAAAAATCGTAGCAAAGGTTTACAAAGTTATGTGCACGCATCTCCTTTTAAAAATTTAGATGTGATTCCTGCAAGTCCAACCTTGGGTGCGCTGGCTTATGCCTTAGAATCGAAACATAAAATTTATAAATTGCGCGATGCTTTGCAGCAGTTGGATGGAGAATATGAGCGTATTTATATTGATACGCCGCCCGCATTTAACTTTTTTACACTATCGGCTTTAATTGCTGCGGATCGCGTCTTGATTCCTTTTGATTGTGATGTTTTTTCAAAACGTGCTTTACAAACCTTGATTGAAAATGTCATCGAAACACAAGATGATCATAATGATCGTTTGGAAATTGAAGGTATTGTGGTGAATCAATTTCAAGCACAAGCAAAATTACCACGTGAAGTGGTACAACAACTTAAAGATGAAGGTTTACCTGTTTTAGCCAGTATGTTGCCGCCGTCAATTTTGATGAAAGAATCTCATTATAAAAATCTGCCTTTAATTCATTTGGCTACTGATCATAAATTGACGCAAGCCTATCAATCATTGTTCAATGAAATTGAGCAAAATAAGATTTGAGATTTCCTATGAAAAAATTTTATGTCAGCCTATGTAATGGCGAGTAGCGTTTTATTAGGCGCATGTGCGACCACAGTAAAACCAACTTATATCTCACCTACACAGTATCAAGCTTTGAACTGTCAACAATTACAAAGTGAATATAACCGTATTCAGCAATATGTCGATAACGGTGTGCAACCTGCTAAGCGTACTGGCGTAGGTGTCGGTGTTGGATTAGGTGGTGGTTGGGGCAGTCGTGGCGGTTGGGGCATTGGTCCAAGTGTTTCAGTCAACATGGGACAGTCTTCAAATACGAAAAAAACTGAATTAGCACGTCTTTTGGGCGAGCAAGAAGCCGTGGTTCAAGCGGCTAAATTCAAAAATTGTCCCATTATTATTCGTAATAAAACGCAATAATGATCGCAATCATCACTCTGTTGTTGCAGTTTGAGAAGCAGCAGAGTGATAAAATGTTAGCAAAATGTTTCAAGATTATATTTTAAATATCAAATAGTTAATTATTTATAAGCTGATATTTAAACACTTGAAGTCATGTTTTCTGATCGAAATACTTGTCACTTTTTATGACTTTCATATAAGGTGTGCCACTGTTGAACGGTGATGTTAGGTATGTATGATGGAGAGTTGGCTTTTTGTATTGGCAGTGATTGCGGTTCTGATGATTCCCGGTCCGACCAACGCATTACTTGCAAGCTCGGCACATCAAAAAGGGGTGGCAAAAACCAGCCTTTTTATTCCAGCAGAGTTATTGGGTTATTTTTATGCCATTAATTTATGGGCATTAATTATCCATTTATGTAGTCCAACATGGCCACATTTAATCAATTTATTACATTTACTCAGTGCTCTTTATGTTTTTTGGCTGGCTTTTCATTTATGGAAAACATCACATTTAGAAAAGCATAGTCAACGCTATCAATCTATTCAGCCTCGCCAACTGTTCTTTTCTACCTTAAAAAATCCGAAAGCCTTATTGTTTGCTGCGGGCATATTACCGCCTGAAACTTGGCATAATCCGAGCAATTTTATTTTGGTTTTTGCGGTCTTTGGTTTGGTGCTTGTACCAACAGTCATGTTTTGGATGTCTTTTGGACGTGCGATTTTGGCAGGTCAATTACAGCAAATAAAAGCCGATCTTTTATATAAAGGATCGGCCATGTTGTTGCTGCTCTGTATGTTGCCCGTGGTGGCTCGTTTTTTTTAACGCTCAGACCTTTTTAATACACGTATTTAATGGGTCTTTTTCAGCTTCTGGCGAATAAAACCAATAATGCCGGGAAGCACACTTAGAATAATAATGCCAAAAATAAGATGGGTGAAATTGTCTTTGACAATCGGCATGTTGCCAAATAAATAGCCTAGCGTAATAAATGAACCGACCCAGCAGATTGCACCAATCACATTAAAACTGAGAAAGAATTTGTAATTCATGTTGCCAGCACCTGCCACGAATGGAGCGAAAGTGCGAGCAAAAGGAACAAAACGCGCAAAAATAATGGTTTTACCGCCGTGTTTCTGAAAGAATTTTTGCGTGTAATGTAAATGCTTTTGATTAATAAAACGTGATTCCATTTCAAATACACGTGGCCCGATAAATTTACCCACATGATAATTCAGCGTGTCACCGAGTACGGCAGCAGTAAACAGCAGAATCACCAAAACAAAGGGATCCATCACACCCGTTGAAGCCGCTAATGCACCTGCGGCAAACAATAAGCTATCACCCGGTAAAAATGGCATCACCACTAAACCTGTTTCTACAAAAATAATTAAGAACAGAATGGCATAAATCCAGATGCCATAATTGGTGATAAATTCGAGTAAATGGTCATCAACATGTAATATAAAATCAATCAGTTCCATGGGGTCACAGACAGCGAAAATGTGCTGAAATCCTAGCAGTCTAAGGTATGAAAGTCAGTATAAAAAAGTAAATAAATTCCGCTTTAATCATTCTATATTTGCAACGATGTATCTACAAATAGCTGCTTTATTCAGCAAAAAAATCAGCCTAGTATGAATCCATCATCACAAAAATATTGAATAGGTCATCTCATGTTAAATCCGAATGTTGTACTCAAAAATCTGCTTCAAGGCCCACAAACCGATGCTTTGGTCAGTCTGATTGCACGTGTACTGATGGCTTATATTTTTATTGTTGCAGGCTGGGGAAAAATTACGGCTTATAGTGCAACCGTTGGCTATATGGAGTCGATGGGTGTACCCGGGGCATTGTTGCCTTTAACTATTTTGATTGAGTTTGGTGGTGGTCTGGCGTTGTTATTTGGCTTTCAAGCACGCTTTGCCGCATTGGGTTTAGCTGTATTTAGTTTAATTACTGCATTTTTGTTCCATAACGGTGCTGAAGACGCGATCAATTTTATGAAAAATATGGCGATGACGGGCGGGCTATTGTTCTTGATGTTACATGGTGCGGGTAAATTTAGCCTAGATCATCATATTGAAAAATAATCGACTGATTTTTAATCGCATACTGGATGATTTTATCTGGATTCAAGGGCTTTGAAATTACAAAAAGTCAGCGTACAGAGGGCTCGAAATTTTGTTTAGATAAAATTTTAGCGCACTTTAGAATAGGAAAATAAATATGCAGAAAATTTTGATGGTTATTCTATTCACCAGTTCTATTTGTACAACGGTAAGCACTTGGGCGGGTAAGGATGATCATATCATCATTCAAGAAGCGGCAAGCCATCAGGTGAAAGTAGCCGATATTAAAAACTTAAAAGACGAAACTGCTGTCACTTTAACGGGCACATTGCTTAAGCATTTAAACCAAGAACATTATGAGTTTAATGATGGCACAGGCTTAATTTTACTTGAAATAGATGATGATATTTGGAAATCGGCTGGTATTCAGGCGGGGGATAAAGTCACGGCTATTGGTGAAGTGGATAAACATCGTTATAAACCAACCGATATTGAAGTGGTTAAAATAACAAAAGTTGATTGACTACTATAGAGCGCCCGAAAATGGGTGCTTTTTTAGCACTGAAATATAATGCAATCAATTGAATGTGCACCTTGGATGAATGGTGTGCGTCTAGCAGATAAAAATGATAGAATGTCGCGCTTATATTCGTTTGCCTGCATAGTGGTTTATCCATGACTACCAATACCCAAATTACTGAAGATCGTATCCTGATTTTGGATTTCGGTTCTCAATATAGTCAGCTTATTGCACGTCGTGTACGTGAAGCTGGTGTTTATTCTGAAATGTATGCCTATGACATGTCTGAAGAAGACATTCGTGCGTTTAATCCGAACGGTATCATCTTGTCTGGTGGGCCTGAAAGTGTGCATGAAGAAGGTAGTCCACGTGCGCCAGAAGTTGTGTTCAACTTAGGTGTACCTGTATTAGGGATTTGCTATGGTTTACAAACCATGTCAGAGCAACTTGGCGGTAAAGTAGAGCCGGGTACAGTGCATGAGTTTGGTTATGCAGCAGTTGATATTTTAGTTCGTGATCAACTTCTTGGTGATTTAAACGATGCTGATCCTGAAAGTGGCGACAACAAACTCAATGTTTGGATGAGCCATGGCGATAAAGTTTCTGCGATTCCTGAAGGTTTTTCGGTGACTGCAAGCACGCCAAGCTGTCCATTTGCAGCAGTAAGCGATGAAAAACGTCGTTTCTACGGTGTACAGTTCCATCCAGAAGTAACGCATACCGCAAAAGGTGCAGAGTTAATTTCTAACTTTGTTCACGGTATTTGTGGATGTCGTAATCTTTGGAATTCTGAAAATATTATTGACCTCCGTGTTGAACAATTACGTCAACAAATTGGCGATCAAAAAGTTCTTTTAGGTCTTTCAGGTGGCGTTGATTCATCAGTTGTTGCAGCACTTTTACACCGCGCGATTGGCGATCAGCTCACTTGCGTATTTGTAGATAACGGTTTACTTCGTTTGAACGAAGGCGAGCAAGTGATGGACATGTTTGCGAAAAACATGGGTATCCGTGTGATTCGTGCCGATGCTGAAGAGCGTTTCTTAACTGCGCTGAAAGGTGAAGTTGATCCTGAGAAAAAACGTAAAATCATTGGTCGTGAATTCATTGGTGTATTTGCTGAAGAAGCACGTGCTCTTGATGGCGTAAATTTCCTTGCACAAGGGACGATTTACCCTGACGTGATTGAATCTGCGGCAACTAAAAATGGTAAAGCACACGTGATTAAATCACACCATAACGTGGGTGGTTTACCAGAAGATTTAGCCTTTGAATTGGTTGAGCCAATTCGTGACTTGTTTAAAGATGAAGTACGTCGTTTAGGCACCACTTTAGGTTTACCGTTTGAGATGCTATATCGTCATCCATTCCCAGGTCCAGGTTTGGGCGTGCGTATTTTGGGTGAAGTGAAAAAAGAATATGCTGACATTCTTCGTCTTGCAGATGATATCTTCATGCAAGAGCTGCGTGCCAGCGGTTGGTATGACAAAACTGCGCAAGCATTTGCTGTATTCCAACCAGTGAAATCTGTTGGTGTGGTTGGTGATGGTCGTCGTTATGCATGGGTGATTGCACTTCGTGCAGTTGAAACGGTTGACTTTATGACAGCACGTTTTGCACATCTTCCTTATGATTTGGTTGATAAGATTTCAACTCGTATCATGAATGAAATTAAAGATGTGTCACGTGTAGTTTATGACGTGTCTTCTAAGCCACCTGCTACGATTGAATGGGAGTAATTTCCTTCGGAAATGATTTTAAAGGAGAGCGCTTAGGCGCTCTTTTTTATATATAATATTTAAAAATTAATACTTTATTAGAGTTAATATGTACACACATTATGATTTGATGCTACCACTACTCCGTATTATGCAATCACATAATGTGACTTATAGTTTAAAAGACGCTTATGAAGCATTACTTCAAGAGTTAAAATGCTCAGAAGAAGAGCGAAATGAAACAATGGAAGATGGGCGAAATATCATTTTTTATCGTTTACAGTGGGCGAAGACTTATCTAAAGAAAGCGGGATTAATAGACTATCCTAAAAGAGCACATTTTAATTTGTCTAATGTAGGGAGAGATTTAGACTTAAAAGGAGTTGAAAAAATAGATAAAAAATATTTATCTCGATTTGATACTTTTAGTGAATTTAGAAAAATAAATTCAAAAATTGAAAAAGAACAAAAAAATGAAAATACACAAAAAGACAGTTCAAATTCTGAAGAATTAACACCTCCGGAAATTATTTCCCAACAATCAAAAATATTAAAAGATGATTTGAAAGTTGAGTTATTAAATTTAATTAAAAGCAATTCTCCTCAGTTCTTTGAAAGATTAGTTGTCGATTTACTGGTTGCTATGGGTTATGGCGGTTCACATCAAGATGCAGCTCAAGCGATTGGTAAAACCAACGATGGCGGTATTGATGGTGTAATCAGTGAAGATCGTTTGGGTTTAGACAAAATTTATATTCAAGCCAAACGTTGGGAAAGTACGGTTGGTCGCCCTGATATCCAGCAATTCAAAGGTGCTTTGGCGGATCAAGTTGCGAAAAAAGGTGTATTTATTACAACTTCTAGTTTTAGTAAAGAAGCGATTGAATCTGCTAAAAAATCGGGAATTGTGTTAATTGATGGCGAGAAGCTCACGTCATTGATGATTGAGTTTGGCTTAGGTGTTCAGATCGAGCGTAGCTTCCATATCTACAAAATTGATCAGGATCGTTTTGATGAAGAAAATTTTTAATTATTTATAGGTATAAATGGCGACTTGATTGCGTCCATTTTTTTTGGCTTCATAGAGTGCAATATCTGCATTTTTAATCAGTAAATTTAAATCTTTTTGATAGGGTTGCAGTTGGGATATACCAATTGACACGGTAAAGTTGAAAAAGAATTTATCTTGAACACAAATTTGATGGCTTTCAATTTTTTTGCATAAGCGATCTGCAATGGTAACCGCATCCTCCAGTGTAGTATTCGGTAGTAATGCAATAAATTCTTCACCTCCAAAACGAGCAAGTACATCGGTGTAGCGCATTTCACGGCGAGAAATTTCAGCCAGTACCCGAAGAACTTCATCGCCGACATCATGTCCGTAGGTATCATTAATTTTTTTGAAAAAATCGATATCAAACATGATGAGACAGGCTAAATTATATTTAGGCCATTTCTGAATGGTTTTTTCAGCGATCTGCATAAATTGTCTACGGTTATTGAGTTGAGTTAATTCATCCGTATGCGCAAGTCGACATAAAGCGTAATAATTCCAATCATTTAATAAAACACGTAAAAAATTGCGCTTTGAATTTAAAGTATTATTCCAACTGATATACATACTGAGTAATAAAACAGGGGTATAGATTAATGAAAATAAAATGGCTTCCTGAAAACTGACTAAGTTAAATGCCCCGCCCAAAATGATCGCACTGGTGAGTAAAGAGGTAAATATGGAATATCGAAAAGAGACCTGTATACATAAATTGCCCAATAAAATAAAAATAACCGAGGCATAG
>CAWETQ010000010.1:0-30121 GCA_963812025.1 uncultured Gammaproteobacteria bacterium | reverse complement strand
AAGGCAGCTTTAAATAGCGGTGCAAAAGTTAAATTTAAAGTTTTAGTGTACAGTCAAAATGATACTCAAACTCAGCAATTTTCCAAAGAAATAGATCAGACTATGTTTTTGGTTGCCCAGTTCGGTGCGTTGGGTAGTCGTTCAAATAATGCTTGGGGAAGCTTACATATTACAGGTGACATTCAACCACACGATTTAAAACAATACGGTCAGTCTATCGGTCAGTGCTTACAAAGTGATTGGAAAAAGGCGATTACAAAAGATGATCAAGGTTTAATGATTTGGCAAACACCACCTTTAAATAATACTGACGATGTCATGAAACGTCTAAAAATATTTCGCAAAGATGGACATAACTATATTGCCAAACAACAGGGGTTACGTCCTTTGATCAATGCACCAGTAAAAGGAAATCAAGAGCGAAATCCAAGCCAATATATCTTAAAGGTCTTAAAAGACGGTACACAGTATCGGGGTCAAATCACGTTACTAGCACATAAATGGTGTAATGATAATCGAGATTTATTGGGGCTTTTAACTCGAATCAGTAATGAATTAGATCAAAACCAAAGCTTTAAACGTATTGCAGGATAAAAAATGACAAACAATAATGATTTATTTTGGCAAACGAAACTTATGGCTCGGATCCATGACCCTGCGGAAAAAGCCTTAATTTTAATGAATACTTTAGAGGGGCATGAAGGCGGTACAGTTAAAATTTTAAAAGACCAACTGTTTAGTGCAGAACAAGTTCAACAACTGAATGCAATAGTTCAAAAAGCCGATCACTTCGCAGCAGGGGCAGATCGTCCAAGTTTGCCGAAAAGTGGTCAATGGAACATTAATTTTCTAGATGCACCGACTACGATCATTCATCCATTATCAGGTGAGCGGTTTAGCGTCGATGGCTTAGGTAGTACAGATCTAAATAAACTCAAATTAGATAGTCAAAATCATTTTAGTCAGCTGATTGTCAAAAATGTAGATGGTTCAATTGATTATAAAAAATCCTATTTAAATAATTGGCGGTTTGGTGCAGAAGGTAAACTGGTTGATGGTGATAGGGGTGCATTGTGGTCACAACTACCTGCTGAAACTCGTATTCCAGACCATACCATTTGGGCGCATTTAGACTTAACTTCGGCATTTGCAGGTTGTTTTGTAGATGATGACAGTCCCGTGTTATTTTCCATGCAATTTGGACCCGTGCAGGACTTTATTGCACAAGCCCGTTCAACTTCAGATTTGTGGGCAGGCTCACATTTACTTTCACGTTTAACCTGGGAAGGTATTAAGGTTTTAGTCAATGAATTGGGTTTAGACAGCGTGCTTGTACCGCAGTTGCGTGGTGTGGCGATGGTCGACGCGTGGCTATATCAGGAGCAAGGTTTGGAACTCAATTTATTTGAGCAAATCAAAGCCGAATGGACACGCAAAAATGATGATACCAATCCATTATTTGCCGCAGCATTACCAAATAAATTTACAGCTCTTGTACCGAAGTCCAAAGTAAAAAACTTGGCGGAAAAAATTGAACAACATGTCCGTAATTGGGTGGATACGTTGGGCAAAGATATGCTTGCTGAACTATTACAGGAAGCAAAAGAGGATAAAACAGATAAATCTTTACCTTGTTGGCAACAGTTGCAAGAGCAGTTGCAAGGTTTTCCAGAAGTGTATTGGGCGGCTGTACCGTTTGATGTGATTGAACAAGATGAACAAGGCAAAGTGACAGTCAGCCAAACTAAACTCAAACAAATTCAAAGTAATTTTATTTCAGAAGGTAATAGCTTTTTAGATACGCCAATTTGGAAAGATATTTTGTCTAAAGATTTGGTGGCCGAAGGTCATGCATTTTGGCAACCGAATGCAGGCTTTTTATTTCCTGCCATTTATGAGCTATTGGAGCGTTTAACTGCCAGTGTGAAACAGGCGCGACAGTTTAAACAACTCAAACAGCAAGGTTTTCGAGATACCTTAACAGGTGAGGTCGAATGGCTCACTACTGATCGTAAACAATTGGCATGGACGAATAATCAACGTAAAAAGAATGCAGAGCATAACGAAGCGAACCAAAAAACCTTATGGATGCGTGTTGCAGGAAAGTACGGCATTAAAGAGGGTGAGCATTTAGGTGCTTTAGGCATGATTAAACGCCTATGGTGTACTTACTTTGCTCGTGATGTAGGGCAATTGTTGCATGATCAAGACTGGGCTGCACGCCGTTATGTGATTTCAACCCATGCCATGAGTTTAGCACCATTTTTAGATGAGTTAGCCAAACAGCAACCTGAAATTTTGGGACATGAGTTGTTGGGTGAAGTATGTGCAGTCGATGAAAAAGAACAGGTTATTTTACCACGTCGAATTTTAAATCAGCTGAATCGAAAAGATGCAGACTTTCATTTTAAACAAAGCATTTTAAAACGTTTGCCTGTTTTAATGGATGATTATCGTACTGAAAAACAAACATCTGACTTTATTAAAAAAGCCGAAAATGCTTTAGGCATCCGTCCAGAATCGTACTATGCCATTTTCTTTATGGATGGCGATAATATGGGCGCATGGCTCACAGGAGGCAATGAAGGTGAAGAAGATAAATTTGGTGTGCGCTATAAAGATACTTTTCATCCTAAATTAAATCAAAACTGGTCGACCAATGCGGAAAAAGAATTTTCAAATTATTTAAACAGTTATCGAGCTGTTTCACCTGCACGGCATTTGGCAGTATCGGGTGCATTAAATAGTTTTGCTTTGCATTTGGCGCGTTATATTGTTGAAGAATGTTATTTAGGCAAACTGTTTTATGCAGGCGGTGATGACGTAATGGCAATGGTGGCAGTCAAAGATTTATTGCCTTGTATTTACAGTTTACGCCTTGCGTATAGTGGTGTGTATGCTGCCAAAGATACCGCTCAAGCAACACATATGTTGAACTTAGGGCAATTAAAACTCGGTGGCGGTCATGCATTTTTAAATCATCAGCTTTATCGCACCATGGGGCATAAAGCCACTGCCAGTGTTGGGGCGGTCGTTGCCCATGCAACAGCACCCTTGCAACACGTGCTCAATGAAGTACGCAAAATGGAAAAACAAGCAAAAAACAGCATCAATGCTAAAGGCGAAAGCCGAGATGCTTTTGCGATTAAAGTCATCAAGCGTGCAGGCGGTTCGGTCAATTTTGGTGGTAAATGGTTGCTCGATGGGCAAGCATGGGGCAGTGTCAATGCGTTTAATGCACATTTAGACACCGAAACCTTAGAGGGTTCATTGACGAAAGAAACCGAGCATCCATTTCAGCTTGAGGATAGTCGAATGGGTTTAATATTGCGCTTGATCGATATTTTTAAAGACAGTGATCTATCACGTTCATTGGCGTATGTGGTACAAGATTGGTTACCACAATTATCGCCATTGCCAGAACAAGCGACAGATAGTCAAAAAATCAGCCATGTCGAGCAGTTGCATATCTTAATTGCGTATCAACTTAAACAACAAGGCTTAGGTCGTGATGATGAGCCATTAAAACAACCAGCACACGTTGCAAAAGACCTATTAAAAATTGCAGGAGCAGTGTGGGACGCACAAGGTGAAATTATCAATTGTCCAGTAAACATTGATCAAAATTTGGCGGACGCATTGGGGGTAATTGAGTTCTTGGGACGTGAACAACGTCATGCACAAGTCAAAATAAGCAAAAAATCACAGGAGAATGTCGCATGAGCAAAATGGATTCACAAATCCGAGTGATAAAGCCATTCGATATTTTAATGCTGCGAGGGAATCAGAGTTTTGGCGATGCAGGGCAACATGCCACTAGCAGCATGCCTGCCAATCCATCGGTCATGGCAGGGGCTTTACGTTCATTTTGGTTGGCAGAAGAAAACATTGATTTAAGTAAGTTCAATCACGCCAAACTAGAAGATTTACCAGAACTCATTAGAAACCAGTTGGGAACCCCGACACAGCCACAAGGTTTCCGTTTGCAGCAGCAAGGTTTAGTGCGAAAAACTTCCAAGGGGTGTGAGCGTTTGCATGCTTTGCCGAGTGATCTTGTTGTTCAGAAAAAGACCAAGGATGCACCACACCCTAATATTTATCTGTTGAAACCTCAAGCATTAGACACAGGTTTGTTGAGTAATTTGGCTGCTGGACAGCAAGTACCATTATTAAAAGCCCCAGCAGGAAAACCTGAAACTGGTTATTGGCTGAATGAGCAAGGTTTTCAGGATTACTTAACAGGCAAACAACCCACTATTCAACAATTAGTTAAAACCAGTGAATTGTGGAAACAAGATTTACGCTTAGGCATTGCTTTGGATGCAGATAAAAGAACTGCCAGTGATGGGCAAATTTATACCACCGAAGCCATTACTTTAAATACTGATGTGTATTTATACGCTGAAATTCAGGGTGCACCTGATTTTCCAAAGCAAGGCACATTGCGTTTAGGGGGGGATGGACGTGGTGCAGCATTTTCAACACAAGCATTATCCGCACTAAAAATTGCACAGCCCAAAAACGGCAAAATAAAATTGTTACTTAGCAGTCCTGCGATTTTCTCACAAGGTTGGAAATTGCCAACACAAGATGAAAATGACGTGATTCATTTTCAGGGTGGTTCGGCACGAGTGGTCACCGCCAGCGTACCACGCCATCAAGTGATATCTGGTTGGGACTTGGCAAAATGGCAACCCAAACCTGCCGAACGTGTTACGCCATTGGGGAGTGTATATTGGTTGGACAATGTGCAGTTTGATGGCGATGCCATAAGCTTACAAAATGCCTTACAAGCGTTGTTATTGAATGATACTGATGCACAACGCCAAGCCGAGGGTTACAACGCATGTATCTTAGCCAGTTGGTTTGAGTATTAATTTTTCATAAAATTTATTATTTTCAAGGAAGTGTCATACATGTTTACAGCAAATAAAGCATTGTTTTTATATGCCATTAGCCCGGTCCATTTAGGTGCAGGCCAAGCAATTGGCTTAATTGATAATCCGATTCAACGTGAAGTCCATACAGGACATCCAATTTTTGCGGGTTCAGGCGTAAAAGGAGCTGTGCGTCACCAGTTTTATAGCCATCGTGTAGATGAACGTGATGAACTCAATCGTTATTTTGGTGCGGATTCGAAATCAAATTCAGACTATGCAGGTGCGGTAAGTTTTAGTGATGCGCAATTAGTCTTGTTTCCAGTGCGTGCCAATAAATCAGGTTATGTCTATGCCACCAGTCCATTGGCGTTGGCACGGGTAAAACGCTTGCTGGATCAAGTTGGATTGGCGACTTGGCAGGATATCAAAGCACCTGAAACTAATCATGCAATTGTGACTTCAACTGAAATATTAACCGATAATAAGCTGTTTGTTGAAGGGTATGAGTTAAATGCTAAATCAAGTGATGAGTTAAAAAAGATTGCAGAAACCTTATCAAACTATGCTTTAGCAGATAATCAATCTTTCTTTAAAGGCAAAATCAAAACCGATTTGGTACTAATGAGTGATGACGACTTTGGTTATTTTGTAAAAAATGCCACCAGTGTAGAACCGCACGTCCGCATTAACCCTGAAACAGGTGTTGCCGAGGGGGGAGGATTGTTTTATACCGAAAATCTACCGCCTGAAAGTGTGATGATTCAAATGGTCATGGCATCCAATGAACGCAGTAAACAAGGCTCAACTTTAGCGGATGGGGTATTGAATTGGGTACTCAACGGCGATAAAGGTTTAAATGGTCGTTTGTTGCAGGTCGGTGGTGATGCAACCACAGGACGTGGGCAAGTCTTAGTTCATGTGGCAGGAGAATGACTATGCCAAATGTCACTGTACAAAAAAAGGTAGTGCAAACTTTAGACCAAAAACGAGCGGAAACTGTTTGGAAATGGTTATCACCATTAAAGCAAAAATCAGCTAATACTTTTGATGCTTATACTAAATTATCAAAAGGTGCGGGTACGCTTATTATGCAAAATGGGTTATTACCAACTTTGGCATTTTATGGCGAAAAATCGGGTGGGGCTGCCTCATTAGCGGAAGGTAAAGAACATGAATTGTTACTGGGGCATATTTTGGCTTGGTTAAAGCAAAAAAATTTGATTTCAGTCAATAACTTCAAAGATGCTATGAATGAATTGGTGCAAAAATCTAGCCCACAATATCGCCAAATTACCGAAGAAACTTTGGCGTTGATGCGTTGGATTCGTCATTTTGCTAGTGCATTGAATAAAGTGGAGTAATGACAATGGGTATTGCCGCAACACCACGTTATATGAAAGATAACCAAATTGGTTTTTATGATCATCTTTCGCCTGCTGCTGGTTTTTATACTTTTTTCCCAATTTGGCAGAATGATTGGAAAATGGATGAAACCCAAAAAAATCAAGCACTAGAGAAGATTTTAACCTATTCAAAAGCTGCTCAAGAGCAAACCAAAGCACTGGTTGAAAGACAACAAATTTTAATTGATGCTGCCCACCCACAAGCTAAATTCTCTATTGCAGCTAAAAGCCTTAGCCCATTTATGACAGGCATGGGCATGGAGCATCCCTTAGAAAATGGCTTTGCTTTTTTACAGCCGTATGGTTTGCCATATTTGGCAGGCAGTGGCGTGAAAGGGGTATTACGTCAAACAGCTCGCCTTTTAGCAGAAAATGCTTTCGGTGAGGGAGATTATGGTTTTAATCCGACGACAGTCGAAATCTTATTCGGTTCAGAAGTTTCACAAGGCGGTGAACAGTCGGATGATTTTAGACGAGGGGCTTTGACTTTTTGGGATGTAATTATTGCGCCAAAAGAATTTCAAAATAAAATAAAACTCGCAGTAGATATTTTAACGCCACACCAGAGTCATTATTTGCAGGGCAATGATAATCCACACGATTCAGGTCAGCCTGTACCTGTGCCTTTTTTAGCGGTTGGGGCAGGGGCTGATTTCAATTTTCATGTCACCGCTAACCCGCTTTTATTAGGTGATTTAACAGATTGCTGGCAAGAAATGATGCAGCAATGTTTTAAGTGTACGACTGAGTGGTTTGGCTTTGGCGCTAAAAATGCGGTTGGTTATGGCGTACTAAAAATAGATACTCGTGCATTAGAACAGCAACAGCAGAAAATCCAAAAATCTCAACAAGAAGCGCAAACTCAAAATATGTCGCCGTTGGAAAAGGCAGTATTTGAACTTAAACAACTGTTAAATAAAGATGCCAGTTGGCATAAGAAAGGGCCGAATCAAGACGTTGGTTTTGTAAATCTATTCAATATTGCTAAAGACAGTGAAGAGCCTTCACATATTCAAAAGGCGATTGATTTACTGACTGAACACGGAAAACTTTGGTTAGGTAAACCATTAAAAGATAATCCAAAATGGAAAGACCGCTTAAAAGAATTACGTGAGAGACTTTAGGGAAAATATGAAAATTTTATTATGTACAGCTACAGGGCAAAACCTAGTAAATGTTTTACCGTTAGAGGCGGAACAGATTAACCCTGATATGATCTATGTAATTGTTACTCAAGGAATGACTCAACAGGGTGATAGTTTAATTACAGAATTAAAAAGCATCGGTAAAAAAGTTGAACGCTTAAATATTGAAAATGAAGATAGTCTTCAAGCACTCACACTGCAATACGAAGATTGGCTATTAAAGCATCAGAATGATGAAATTATGGTCAATTTAACCGGTGGTAATAAACTAATGAGTATTGCTGCTTATCAATTATTTAGTAGCTATGGCTTCCGTTGTTTTTATCAAAATAGAGCTCCGAATCAAATTGTCTGGTTAGATGATGAAAGTGTTATTTCAAATATCGGAGAGAAGATAGGTTTAGAACGTTATTTAAAAAGCTATCAATTTGATATTGCTAAAAAACTAAAAATAGCTGATGTAACTACAGCATATAAAGATTATGCCAATATATTGTTTTATGAACTCTGTAAAGCAGGTCGCTATGCCGAAATATGTAAGTTAATTAGCAAAATTAATGCACATACAGCTAAGCCTAAATTACAAGATCTGAAACATTTTTCATTGGGCTATGATGATGAGGCTTTTTTACAGCACTTAAGTCATGAAACAGGTCTGTTTAAATTAAAAGGTCAAACACTGACTTGGGAAAGTGAACAAGACCGAGCATTTTTAGCAGGTGGTTGGTTAGAAGTCCTTACTGCTGATTTGTTAAAAGGTGGCGATTTTCGAGATGTTTCTTTAAGCGTTGAAATTTCAAAAAGTACCCAACGTATCAAAGCCAAAACCAATCAAGAAATAGATGTTATGGCAATGCAACAACAAAAATTAGTGATGATTGAATGTAAAACAGTAAATTGGAAAAGTGAGAAAAATCCTACAAGTAAAGCATCTGATGCTATTTATAAACTCAGTGCCTTAAGTGATATTGGTGGTTTGAATACTAAGCCTATTTTTATTTCTTTATATGATTTGCCAGATGCAGCAAAAACTAGGGCAGCTGAGCATGGGATTCACATTGTCGCAGGACAGAATGCAATTTCTAACTTGAAACAAAAATTGATGTCTTTCTAATTATTATGATAAATTTTCCAATTTCACGTTTTACTGTAAAATTTCAAGCTCTAGAAAAAATTAATTTGCCTAGCTATGCTGGTTCAACTTTGCGAGGGGCATTTGGTCACGCTTTAAAAAATATCAGTTGCTTAACTGCTACACAAAATAAAGGTACGTGCTGTTGCCAACCCGCACAAATTTGTTTGTATCGTCGCCTATTCGATCCAGATCGCCAACAATTACAACTACAGTCAAGGTTACAGGACATACCCCCACCTTTCGTGATTGAAGCACATTCATTGCCTGAACAGATTGAAAAAAATCAGCAGGCACACTTTTTTATGAGCTTAGTGGGGGAGTTAGCGCATAGCCAACAGATGATTATTCAACTTGCTTGGCAAAGAGCATTAGCAGTGGGATTAGGGGTTAAATCACCTGTAGGTGGTATTCAATCTCAACTGCTTTTATTTGAAAAGTGTGATCAGCCATTGTTAGATTTACTGCCTAAAAATAAAGTCCGCATCCAATTAATCTCACATGCTCGTATTCAGCATCATGGACATTTTTTAAATGTAGATAATTTCGATCCGATCTTATTTTGCCGTAGTGTTGTGCGGCGTTATATCACCTTAATTGAAGCCTATGGTTCGGCATCATTGTCAGCTGAAATGATTGCACAATTATACACCGATATACAAAAGGTTCATGGAAAAGCAGATTTGGAATGGGTGGAATGGTCACGTTGGTCCAGTCGCCAAAAACAAAAAATGAATATGGACGGTTTATTGGGGACTATTGAACTTGAAAATATTTCAGATGTGCTTTTTCAATATTTATATTGGGGACAGTGGTTGCACGTGGGCAAAGGTAGCGCTTTTGGTTTAGGACAGTATTTATTACGTTAACCCCGATCCTGTTTAAGCCAATGACTCCATAATCTGAATTGTTGGCTTATTCCGATGATTTAATTGATAGGCACATAAAGATGCGTAAATCCCACTTAGAAAACCAAGAACACTACGCGCTTTACTCGTCACCAAATTGTATTGTCCCTTCAATAAACTGAATAGCGTTTCTATTTTATTGCGTTGCCTTAAGTGATATTCATCTGATGCAGTTAATTGAACTGACTTCATGTTCTTTCGATGATAGGTAACTAAATCAATATCTTGTTCTTTTAACTTACTTTTTAAATCTTGGCTAATATAGCCACGATCTGCATAGAGCGTGGCTTGTAAACCATCAACCAACTGTTCAACCATTTTAATATCAGCAATATGTCCATTAGATAAGGCAGTACAAGCGATTTCACCAGATTGATTCATCACAAGATGTAATTTACAGCCATAAAACCAACCCATCGAGCTTTTACCACGAGAAGCAATCTTGGCTAACGATTTATGACGTTGAATACGTTGATTTTTACAGACAGGTAAAGTGGTTGAATCAATCCATAAATATTGGCTAGACTGGTCTTTCATTAAAGCCACATGTAAAGCATGGAGTGCCAATTGATGCATATTGATCAAGTGAATCATACGTTGATAACAGGGTAAGCTTTTAAATAAATGGCTTTTATCCTGTTTTAAGAATGTAAAAAATGCTTTGAAATTATTGAAGTGAGAACACTTATACCAAATAGCAATAAAGATAATTTCTGAGATGGCCAGTTGTGCAGCTCGAATTCTTAAACAGTGATTACATTGTTTGAGGAATTTCCAGTAAGTTGCTTCAAATTTTAAGAAGAAATCATCAATTACGCAGAATAATTCGGTACTATTGAACATAAGGATTAGAGTTGTGAGTTTGGTGTGGTAACTCAACTGATGGCTCTAGTTCTTCTATTTTTCAAGTCTATTTCTTATCCGCGATTCGGGTTACGTTAAGGAAGTTAAATATTGGCTTTAAGTGCATGAAATTAAAAATGTGATTAGAGTAATATTAGTAATCTTACTGTATTTGAAGAAGTTAAATATTTTTTAACTTAGACTTATTTTAATAGCTTATTTATGCTTCTTACAAAGCTGCTTTGTAAGAAGCTCAGGAAGTATTTTTAGACATCTCTATATTTTTAATTTTGTAAAGCAATAACTTAAGGCACAATACTATGAAAGGTATAGTGTACCGTATTTTCGTAATACTTTACTTTTCTATACCTTTTATAAAGTAGCTCTTAATCAAAGATGTAGCTTTTACTATATAAAGCAATTGAACGGTCATCCCCTGTTGAGCGATTCAAAAACTCCTCAGAATAAAAACGTTTATACAACTCTACAATTTTAAATTGATCAGTACGAAGTTGTTGTAACCATTGTGTTATTTGTCCTGCAACTTGATCACGTTGCGAACTGATAAGTTTTTCAGCAGAACCGTCACTCATTAAAGCTAATCCTGTTGTGACTTTGCTATTTAAAATACCCCAATGAATATCGGAGAATTGCAATTGATCATCTATAAATTGGGTCTGATTTGCAAACTCGCCTTTATTATGTTTGCCTAAACATTGGTATTCGGCTTGTACATGCTCAGTGGCCATTTGAAAAATACGTTCCTGCACAATTTCACCATCGCCCACTTTAAGCCATAGAGTGTGTTCTGTACCTACAATGACTAAATTTAGCGTACTACGAAAATCCCGTATAGAACGTCTATGTAAATCTGCACAGTCTTGTAATGCACCCATAGCGTGACGGATTATGATTCGTACCAGAGTTGAAAAGTCCTGATGTTGCGGTACATCTAAATAAGATGCTAGCAAAGGATCTAAACTTTGACACAATCGGGTCAATTGAGTAATCAGAGCATTTGCACCTAAGTCTGAAACGGCCGCGCTGCCTGCACCATCACAAAGTATCAGAATTGGACGTGGTTTAATGGTTGCTTTGGTAGCATCCTGACAAGGCAGTTGAATATTGCTTTGACGATGTTGTATTCCTACCAAGGCTTCGGCATAAACTTTGGCTGTGTCTTTTGTGACATGAGCATAACACTTCACTTTTTGGGAGTTTGATTGCTGATACGCAGATAAAAAATCGCACAGATATTGGTTACATAAAAATTGTAATGTCCAAGGGTGACGCCAAAATCGAAACTCATCTGTAAATTGATAAGTAACGTCTATAGGATCGAGTTTAATATCGACGCTTTTTGTTTTCGTACTTTCATTCATAGATGCAGTAGAACGCTTTTGTGTTTTAGCAATCACTATAGCTGAATAATCTTTTTTCATAATTAAGTCCCGATAAATTGAATTATTTTTCGCCATAGTATGACTTCTATCTTTTGATCGATTTTTTAGGCTCAGGTGGGATAATTTCCATTGCATGATAGCCTTTAGCTAATTCACGTTCGTAGACCTGTAACGCATCTAACCATGCTTCAATATCAACACGCTTTTTCGGATCTTTTGCACCGTCAGTAAATGTTTGGATAAACAAACTTTTTACCCGATAGGGCATATGACTCCAAATGTTGTACCACTGACCTTTAGGCACACCACGATTACCCAGACCATAAGCAAACTTTCCAGATTGTAAGTTTTGCACGGGATCATCACCACCAATGATGTCGTAAGGATGACGACCCAGCATGAGACACATAAATAGCACGATGGCAATGGAAAAATATTCAGATTCCTTTGTGCGGAAAATATCTCTAAATGCTTTACCGTGGTGCTCGGGCGCAGTTAAATCTGGGCTGCCAACCAAACATGGAAAGGTTTGACCATTGATTTGGATTTGATAACTATCGCAGTCAATAAATCCGACTTTAAAATCATTGGGGTTCCACATGAAGTTGCTAAGGTTATAGTCACCAATCATGATGCCGTGATTGTGTAAATGCCGAATATTGTCAAGGAAGTAAATCAGCATTTTAACTAGGTCATGACGATTTAAATCAGGTGCATATTTTTTATAAGCAATCGCGTGAGCTAAAACACGCATGGTCAGCCCTTCAATTTTGGGCATGGCATAACCGATCCATTGTTGATTTTCATCACACACGGAAATTGCAGGCCAGCTCATATTACGGTCTTTGAATAATGGTCGCACAGCACGCATTGCTTCTATTTTCTTTTCAAGGTAAGCCTGCTCTTTGTTTAAAACCTCAGCAGAATAACGTTTTACTAAAATATGAGCTTGTTGTTGCAAAGGGTAAATTTCACCTTCACCTCCTTTTGCCAATAAAGGAGAAAGTAGCTGTTGTGCACCATGTCTATCGAATACATTAGGCATCGTATGTTCCTGTCTGATATCGGCTTTCTTTGGCTTGACTACACGCCCAGTCGAGGAGTGAGTCTGAGTGAGTTGATTGAAGATATTTTTCCAGAACATTAGATTGAGTCCCATCCATCCGTAGTGGGTAATTTCACACTTGATGAGGTCGAGGCAGAAGCGGACACACGGCTCATACTGGCAGACAACCATTCAAAAAATTCATTGAATTTAAGTCCTTGTAGTTTTTTTGCACCACGTGAACTAAATTGTCCAAGAATGTTTAAATCTGCACCCTCAACTCCAATGGGTAAGACCACCAATTTACGTTGTTCTGATAATGCTTTGGCTTGCTGTGCTGCAGCGCTATAGCTGTCCGTTGGTACACCGTCACTGATTATGACGAGCCATGGCTGATAATAAGCAATGCCTGAACGTTTATATTCTTTTTTGCGTTCTTCAAGACGTTGTAATGCAAGTTCTGTTGCACGGCCCAATGGGGTTGAACCACTGGCATAAAATTGCGTAATGCCATCAATGTTGTTTGCTGTGGTAAAAGGTAAAGCCTCTGTGATGTTTGCCCCAGCTGTAATCACGCCAATTTCAACAGAATAGGCTGCGACTTCATCTTGCTGGACAGAAGCAATAAAGTGTTGAATCCCACTGTTAAGTTCACGTATAGCTGCGCCATCCATGGAACCTGATGTATCTAGAATGACCATACATGCACAGCGTGGTGATGGATTATCAATTAAGTCATTTGATGTGATTAATTCGTATGTTGCCATGAGCTTTGCTCTCATTCTTTATTAGATAAGCAAAGTGTAAAGGCAGTTTAATTAATTTTTAGAAAATGTAAGCTTGTAGAAAATGCGATTATTTTTCTTAAAGAAAAGCAGCCTATTTAAGTGTAATCCTGAATAGGCTGCTTTAGTTATCTCTTCACCTGCACTTTTACAAATTAGTACTTTGTACGAAGCTCAGGACGTCTTTTTAGACAATGAAAACATGGCTCTACTTCTACATTGAACAGTCTTAATCCCTTATCTTGCACAACATTTTAAAGCAGTGCTTTAAAAGTTGCTCAGGAAGCCTTTTCAGACATAACCAAGCCTTTGGTACAGTACCGCAACAAGTCTTAATCCCTTATCAACAGGGAAGTCTTTTCAGACGCTGCATTGCTTCCTGTTATGGAAGATTGTGGGTCTTAATCCCTTATCAACAGGGAAGTCTTTTCAGACAAGGCAAAGTGTTGCATGTAAACATTGTTAAGTCTTAATCCCTTATCAACAGGGAAGTCTTTTCAGACTCAGTTGCTAAATCAGTTGGTAACTTCTTCTCTGTCTTAATCCCTTATCAACAGGGAAGTCTTTTCAGACATGAGTCTGTGTCGTACGACGAGATTTTGCGTCGTCTTAATCCCTTATCAACAGGGAAGTCTTTTCAGACCACGAGCGCGTTGCATGTAACGTATTCTAAGTGTCTTAATCCCTTATCTTGCACAACATTTTAAAGCAGTGCTTTAAAAGTTGCTCAGGAAGTCTTTTCAGACCACTAGAGATAGGTGACGTAATGTTAATCATGTCGTCTTAATCCCTTATCAACAGGGAAGTCTTTTCAGACATCTGCAGAAAGCTTCTTAATAGCTTTGTAAACGTCTTAATCCCTTATCAACAGGGAAGTCTTTTCAGACGGTTGGCCAATACTCGATGCGTTAGATGAAGTGTCTTAATCCCTTATCAACAGGGAAGTCTTTTCAGACATAGTGAGTGCTGCCTAATGTCGCATATTAAATAGTCTTAATCCCTTATCAACAGGGAAGTCTTTTCAGACTAGGTTCACGGTGACCTGGTTGATCAAGTAGAGTCTTAATCCCTTATCAACAGGGAAGTCTTTTCAGACACGGTTTAGATTTAATAGAAGAGGGTAAAAAGGTCTTAATCCCTTATCAACAGGGAAGTCTTTTCAGACTGTTGTTCATCTTGTTAAAAAAAAAGGATATAGTCTTAATCCCTTATCAACAGGGAAGTCTTTTCAGACATTGTATTAAAAGCAAACAGTAAATTGTCAACAAGTCTTAATCCCTTATCAACAGGGAAGTCTTTTCAGACTCTTAAGAAAACTCGTAGGAATCGTAAATTAACAGTCTTAATCCCTTATCAACAGGGAAGTCTTTTCAGACTTGAAGATGGAACATGTGAAGTAGATATGTCCAAGTCTTAATCCCTTATCAACAGGGAAGTCTTTTCAGACTCTTAAGAAAACTCGTAGGAATCGTAAATTAACAGTCTTAATCCCTTATCAACAGGGAAGTCTTTTCAGACTTGAAGATGGAACATGTGAAGTAGATATGTCCAAGTCTTAATCCCTTATCAACAGGGAAGTCTTTTCAGACTCTGGCTACACAGGAAGAAAAGGTTAAGGTACTGTCTTAATCCCTTATCAACAGGGAAGTCTTTTCAGACGTAAAATGAATGCGTATGATCAACTTGTTAATTGTCTTAATCCCTTATCAACAGGGAAGTCTTTTCAGACACTGTAGAGTATGAATATAACATGGCTGCTGTAGGTCTTAATCCCTTATCAACAGGGAAGTCTTTTCAGACGCAGATCTCAAGAACATTGAATTATACCCTGCTGTCTTAATCCCTTATCAACAGGGAAGTCTTTTCAGACGGAAGCTGATGTGTTTAAAGCAAAAGCACATGCGTCTTAATCCCTTATCAACAGGGAAGTCTTTTCAGACCACGTGAAGTTGGTCACTTAGCAGTAATCAAACAGTCTTAATCCCTTATCAACAGGGAAGTCTTTTCAGACATTATCAGACGGAATTGGTTATAAAAACTTTAATGGTCTTAATCCCTTATCAACAGGGAAGTCTTTTCAGACGCATAATCACGAGCCTCATGAGGTTAAACTATCAGTCTTAATCCCTTATCAACAGGGAAGTCTTTTCAGACGCTATCTTAGAGTTTGTTGTTGCTCAAAACCAGGTCTTAATCCCTTATCAACAGGGAAGTCTTTTCAGACTCATATGGAGTATGAAGATATACAATGGTACAAGTCTTAATCCCTTATCAACAGGGAAGTCTTTTCAGACTTTGTACATCTTTTACGAGAAGCTTCTAATCTTGTCTTAATCCCTTATCAACAGGGAAGTCTTTTCAGACTTATAAACATAGTGGCTTTGCATTCACTTCTAGAGTCTTAATCCCTTATCAACAGGGAAGTCTTTTCAGACTAAAGTGAATATTCACCTACTCTCAATTAAATAGTCTTAATCCCTTATCAACAGGGAAGTCTTTTCAGACGTTAGCAAAATGGGAAGCTATGCTTACCGTTACGTCTTAATCCCTTATCAACAGGGAAGTCTTTTCAGACCGTGATGCTGTATATATAGCAACACTAGAAGCGTCTTAATCCCTTATCAACAGGGAAGTCTTTTCAGACCCAGGTACAGGTACACAAAATCCAGTAAATGTACCGTCTTAATCCCTTATCAACAGGGAAGTCTTTTCAGACTGGTGAAGGTAAAGATTTACCTGAAACAAAACCGTCTTAATCCCTTATCAACAGGGAAGTCTTTTCAGACAGTATGCTCAATTTTTCTTTTTGTAAAGCAATAAGTTAAAGAGCTTAAATATTTCAAATTATGTATAAGTGAAGTTGCTGTATGACAAAATGTTTCACAATTTTGCTTATAAGTATATTTTTCAATACTTTGAATGAAAATCTTAGTAAATATAGTATTTCGGCTATTAAACACAAAATTTTCCTACAATTTTTTATATTATGCCCCAATTTTAAGCGAGTTGTGAGCGTTTAAAATTATAAGGATGGGGGCGAAAATAAATCGGACATTTTCAATTCTTCCTTTTCCACTACAAATTCTTCTAATGTGGCTTTACAAGCATGCAATTGCTCAACATTTAATTCAACACCACGAAGTTGGGGCGGAATTTCTAAAGACAAATGAATATAGCGAATTCCTTTTCGATTGAGCTGGAAAACCATATTAATAGGTAGTGTCCCAATGATTACATCATTCGCTTTGAGTTGTTGCAAATCAACCAAATGCTCAAGATGCAGATCAAAATACAAATGATTTTGTTCTGCCCAAGCTAAAGCACCAGAATGACGAGTCACAAAATATATGGTCATAAATAACCTAAACAATAAAGATAAAAGAATAATTACATACATTATTCTTTTATCTGGTTTTTGTAAGCTTATATGGCTTTTTTAGGGCGTAACTTCTGGTCGTAACCAAGTCAAAATTTGTTCTGACAAGTTCAGTAAATCTTTTTCTTGGAATATTTTAATATCAGAATTTTGAGCGCGTGTCAGATTATAATCTTTTAAACTATAGAGTGATACAACCGCACGTTTCTGGTTGACCCCACCTAAATCATGTAGCGCAGAAAGTTTATATAACACATCTTTGGCATTTTCATGGGCCATGGTTTTTGCAGTTTTACATTCAATGCAATATAGATGAGCATGGTGAATAAACATCACATCCATTTCATTCGGCGTTTCCTTTTTTTTCAGCTCAACATTCACCGCCAGTTCCGCTTGTGGATTAAGTGACATTAATGCCTTAAAGCATTCAAAGCCAGTATAGACCTCAAGCCATCCACCTTTCATAAAGTCTCGTGCATGCTCACTTTCAAATTCAATGGTTTTTGTGTCTGTATCAAATTTAAAAAAGTGGTTGTGAGTTACTTGAGCAAGTTCTGCCAATACTTCACTTTGCTCACTTTTCATTTGCTCAAATGGCAGAGTTAATGATTTGCGCTCATCTGAAACCGATGCAAGTAAATTGATAAATGAACACAAACTACGCCCTTTATTAAAATCACTATGCATAAGCTCAATGAGCTTTTGCGCATAACGTAATTCTTCAATTGAAATATCAGTAATGAGTTGTTGTTTGGTAATTTGATAACCCCGTGAAACCACACGTTGCTGTAAATTTAAATTATTATTTATAGGATAAACAATTTTATCGCTTTGACGTTGATACCAGACAACTTTATGGTCACGACTTTGATAAAAACATTCAGCACGTTTAGGGCCTAGCAACATTGATGCGCGGTCTAATGCAATACTAATCAGTTTAGTGCCACCTGTAATATTAAAAATAAAGCTATCTTTAACAGCATGACTGTTCGCCCAGTCTAATATCATTTGCTGTATAGCGAACATATTAGACTCTTCATGACCTTGTTTGATATCTAGAATTTCAACTTCAATATCTTGAATATTTTGAAGGCTTTGTACAAGGAGTTTAGTTTTACCTTCTTTATTCATATATTCAGAACTTAGGATGGTAATTTTATCGATACTACTTTTGTTTTCTATAAAGTAACGAGCAGATTCTAAATTGGCTTCTGGTTGACCAGTTGCACTAAGTACAAGTATGCGCATGTTTTTGTATTCTATAAAAATATATTGTACAGATGTTAGATACTTTTATTATTTTTGGAAATGTATTTGTTACTTATTTATTCAAGAAAAAATCAGCTATTTTTTAATAAAATAGTTTTTATAATTTCTTAGCTTATGAGCTTAGAAAATTACTTTTGATAAGTTAAAAAAATTGTTGAGACTGAGATTTTAGAAAAGATAATGTTTAAGATTTTATTTTAAATTATTGAATATAAAAATATTTTAAATTAAAAACTTCATCTAAATAATCATTTTAAATTTTTTCATTTGATTGAATAGAATGAATGATTTTTTAAAGATCTTTATGGATTTTAAGAATATTGTCTAAATTTTGATTTGATGCATCAAATTGTTAATCTGGTAGAGGAGGTTAAAGAGTTGACAACGCTAAATTATATTGCGCCAAGAAAGAATCAACCTGCATGAGATCTGCTGAATCAAAAATATCTTTAAACATAAAAAAAGCCCTCATCGAAAGATGAGGGCTTTTTTGAATTTGGAGCGGGAAAAGAGACTCGAACTCTCGACCCCAACCTTGGCAAGGTTATGCTCTACCAACTGAGCTATTCCCGCTTATTGAGCAGTTTTTAATAAAAACTTACACTAAAAAATTTGGAGCGGGAAAAGAGACTCGAACTCTCGACCCCAACCTTGGCAAGGTTATGCTCTACCAACTGAGCTATTCCCGCATGCCGTGTATAATACATTATGTGAAAATATGGTCAATCACTTTGTGAAAAAACTTGTATCAATTGCATAAAATAAAACCAGTTTGCCTAAAATAGATTATTTTATCAGCAAAGCTGATAGCCGTAAGGAAAATCTGGTCTGAAAAATGATGGATGATTTCTAGAATGACAGGCAAAAGATTGAATCAGAACACGTTATACTAAAGTGAGAGCTTGAGCCTTTTGGGAGTATTATTTTGAATTTAGAACAGCAATTAATTCAACGATTACAAAGTTTGTCACCAATCCATTTAGAAGTGGTGAATGAATCATCCGGTCATGGTGGTTATTTCCCTGGTAAAGAGTCACATTTTAAAGTGGTTGTGGTCAGTGATGCTTTTGAAGGCTTACGTTTGGTACAGCGCCATCAAAAAATTTATGCTGCCGCAGGCGACTTACTTAGTCCGGGGAGTATTCATGCTTTGGCGATTCATGCTTTTATTGCTTCGGAATGGCAAGGGCAATCGACAGCTAGTCCTGAATGTGCCCATGCACCCAAATCTCAATAAGGAGTGTTGAAAAATGGACATGCAGCTGACAGTTAAAATTGTGCATATGATTAGTGTGACCGTGCTGATTGGTGTGGTGATCGCACGCGCTTTTACTTTATTTGTAGGCGTTCAGGGCAATCAACCAAATCCTGTAGCACGTAAACTTTTTGTGGCATTACAACATCTTTCAATGACTTTCATTGTTTTGACGGGTTTGAGTTCATTAGTCATTAAAAACTTTGAGGTGCAATCATGGTTTTATGCCAAGGTCGTCCTGTTTTTGGTTTTATTTTCCTCTTTAATCAAAGCCTATAAAAAAGATGACAGTATTTTACTGGTACAACGCCGTGCAGGTTTAGCCATTGCCGTGGTGGCATTGATTGCGATTATCGGTTTGGTGATAGTGAAGCCCAATTTCGGCTAATTGTTAGACATTATTATTTGTGCAGCAATCTGTCTAGGTTAAACTGCAAACAATACATAAATATAAATCATAGAGGTGAATAATGCGGACACGTGTGGTTTTTAATCAAAAAGGTGGGGTGGGGAAATCCAGTATTACTGTGAATTTGGCAGCAATCAGCGCATATCAAGGTTTTAAGACTTTGTTAATCGACCTTGATCCGCAAGCCAATTCTAGCCAGTATTTATTGGGTGATGATGCAACATATTCGGCGGATAAACCTGCTTTGGAACCGAATATTGAAAACTATTTTGAAGAAATGCTGGGTACAACTTCAAGCAAAGGACTTTTGAGCAACGCGATTGGTTCTATTTTAAAAAATCGTAGCAAAGGTTTACAAAGTTATGTGCACGCATCTCCTTTTAAAAATTTAGATGTGATTCCTGCAAGTCCAACCTTGGGTGCGCTGGCTTATGCCTTAGAATCGAAACATAAAATTTATAAATTACGCGATGCTTTGCAGCAGTTGGATGGAGAATATGAGCGTATTTATATTGATACGCCGCCCGCATTTAACTTTTTTACACTATCTGCTTTAATTGCTGCGGATCGCGTCTTGATTCCTTTTGATTGTGATGTTTTTTCAAAACGTGCTTTACAAACCTTGATTGAAAATGTCATCGAAACCCAAGATGATCATAATGATCGTTTGGAAATTGAAGGCATTGTGGTGAATCAATTTCAAGCACAGGCAAAATTACCACGTGAAGTGGTACAACAACTTAAAGATGAAGGTTTACCTGTTTTAGCCAGTATGTTGCCGCCGTCAATTTTGATGAAAGAATCTCATTATAAAAATCTGCCTTTAATTCATTTGGCTACTGATCATAAATTGACGCAAGCCTATCAATCATTGTTCAATGAAATTGAGCAAAATAAGATTTGAGAGTTCCTATGAAAAAATTTTATGTCAGCCTGTTAATCGCGAGTAGCGTTTTATTAGCTGCGTGTGCGACTACAGTAAAACCGACTTATATCTCACCCACGCAGTATCAAGCTTTGAACTGTCAACAATTACAAAGTGAATATAACCGTATTCAGCAATATATCGATAACGGCGTGCAACCCGCTAAGCGTACTGGCGTAGGTGTTGGTGTTGGACTGGGTGGTGGTTGGGGCAGTCGTGGCGGTTGGGGCATTGGTCCAAGTGTTTCAGTCAACATGGGACAGTCTTCTAATACGAAAAAGACTGAATTAGCACGTCTTTTAGGCGAGCAAGAAGCCGTGGTTCAAGCGGCTAAATTCAAAAATTGTCCGATTATTATTCGTAATAAAGCGCAATAATGATGGCAGTCATCACTCTGTTGTTGCAGTTTGAGAAGCAGCAGAGTGATAAAATGTTAGCAAAATGTTTCAAGATTATATTTTAAATATCAAATGGTTAATTATTTATAACCTGATATTTCAACACTTGAAGTCATGTTTTCTGATCGAAATACTTGTCACTTTTTATGACTTTCATATAAGGTGTGCCACTGTTGAACGGTGATGTTAGGTATGTATGATGGAGAGTTGGCTTTTTGTATTGGCAGTGATTGCGGTTCTGATGATTCCCGGTCCGACCAACGCATTACTTGCAAGCTCGGCACATCAAAAAGGGGTGGCAAAAACCAGCCTTTTTATTCCAGCAGAGTTATTGGGGTATTTTTATGCCATTAATTTATGGGCATTAATCATCCATTTATGTAGTCCTACATGGCCACATTTAATCAATTTATTACATTTGCTCAGCGCTCTTTATGTTTTTTGGCTGGCTTTTCATTTATGGAAAACATCACATTTAGAAAAGCATAGTCAACGTTATCAATCTATTCAGCCTCGCCAACTGTTCTTTTCTACCTTAAAAAATCCGAAAGCCTTATTATTTTCTGCGGGCATATTACCGCCTGAAACTTGGCATAATCCGAGCAATTTTATTTTGGTTTTTGCGGTCTTTGGTTTGGTGCTTGTGCCAACAGTCATGTTTTGGATGTCTTTTGGACGTGCAATTTTGGCCGGTCAATTAAAGCAAATAAAAGCCGATCTTTTATATAAAGGATCGGCCATGTTGTTGCTGCTCTGTATGTTGCCCGTGGTGGCTCGTTTTTTTTAACGCTCAGACCTTTTTAATACATGTATTTAATCAGTCTTTTTCAGCTTCTGGCGAATAAAACCAATAATGCCGGGAAGCACACTCAGAATAATAATGCCAAAAATAAGATGGGTGAAATTGTCTTTCACAATCGGCATGTTGCCAAATAAATAGCCTAGCGTAATAAACGAACCGACCCAGCAAATTGCACCAATTACGTTGAAACTGAGAAAGAGTTTGTAGTTCATATGACCAGCACCAGCTACGAATGGAGCGAAAGTGCGGGCGAAAGGAACAAAGCGTGCAAAAATAATGGTTTTACCGCCGTGTTTCTGAAAGAATTTTTGCGTGTAATGTAAATGCTTTTGATTAATAAAACGTGATTCCATTTCAAATACACGTGGCCCGATAAATTTACCCACATGATAATTCAGCGTGTCACCGAGCACGGCAGCAGTAAACAGCAGAATCACCAAAACAAAGGGATCCATCACACCGGTTGAAGCCGCTAATGCGCCTGCGGCAAACAATAAGCTATCACCTGGTAAAAATGGCATCACCACCAAACCAGTTTCTACAAAAATAATTAAGAACAGAATGGCATAAATCCAGATGCCATAATTGGTGATAAATTCGAGTAAATGGTCATCAACATGTAATATAAAATCAATCAGTTCCATGGGGTCACAGACAGCGAAAATGTGCTGAAATCCTAGCAGTCTAAGGTATGAAAGTCAGTATAAAATAGTAAATAAATTCCGGGTTAATCATTCTATATTTGCAACGATGTATCTACAAATAGCTGCTTTATTCAGCAAAAAAACCAGCCTAGTATAAAACCATCATCACAAAAATATTGAATAGGTCACCTCATGTTAAATCCGAATGTTATAGTAAAAAATCTATTTCAAGGCTCACAAACCGATGCTTTGGTCAGTCTGATTGCGCGTGTTCTGATGGCTTATATTTTTCTTGTTGCAGGCTGGGGAAAGATCACAGCTTATAGTGCAACCGTTGGCTATATGGAGTCGATGGGTGTGCCCGGGGCACTGTTGCCTTTAACTATTTTGATTGAGTTTGGTGGAGGTCTGGCGTTGTTATTTGGCTTTCAAGCACGCTTTGCCGCATTGGGTTTAGCTGTATTTAGTTTAATTACTGCATTTTTGTTCCATAACGGTGCTGAAGACGCGATCAATTTTATGAAGAATATGGCGATGGCGGGCGGTCTATTGTTCTTGATGTTACATGGTGCGGGTAAATTTAGCCTAGATCATCATATTGAAAAATAATCTACTGCTTTTAAATCGCATACTGGATGATTTTATTTTAATTCAAGGGTTCTGAAGTTACAAAAAGTCAGCGTACAGCGGGCTGAAATTTTGTTTAGATCAAATTTTAGCGCACTTTAGAATAGGAAAATAAATATGCAGAAAATTTTGATGGTTGTTCTATTCGCCAGTTCCATCTGTACAACAGTAAGCACATGGGCGGGCAAGGATGATCATATCATCATTCAAGAAGCGGCAAGCCATCAGGTGAAAGTAGCCGATATTAAAAACTTAAAAGACGAAACTGCTGTCACTTTAACCGGCACATTGCTGAAGCATTTAAACCAAGAACATTATGAGTTTAATGATGGCACAGGCTTAATTTTACTTGAAATAGATGATGACATTTGGAAATCGGCTGGTATTCAGGCGGGGGATAAAGTCACGGCTATTGGTGAAGTGGATAAACATCGTTATAAACCAACTGATATTGAAGTGGTTAAAATAACAAAAGTGATTGACTAGTAAAAAGCGCCCGAAAATGGGTGCTTTTTTAGCACTGAAATATAATGCAATCAATTGAATATGCGCCTTGGATGAATGGTGTGCGTCTAACAGATAAAAATGATAGAATGTAGCGCTTATATTTGTTTGCCTGCATAGTGGTTTACCCATGACTACCAATACCCAAATTACTGAAGATCGTATCCTGATTTTGGATTTCGGTTCTCAATATAGTCAGCTTATTGCACGTCGTGTACGTGAAGCTGGTGTTTATTCTGAAATGTATGCCTATGACATGTCTGAAGAAGACATTCGTGCGTTTAATCCGAACGGTATCATCTTGTCTGGTGGGCCTGAAAGTGTGCATGAAGAAGGTAGTCCACGTGCGCCAGAAGTTGTGTTCAACTTAGGTGTACCTGTATTAGGGATTTGCTATGGTTTACAAACCATGTCAGAGCAACTTGGCGGTAAAGTAGAGCCGGGTACAGTGCATGAGTTTGGTTATGCAGCAGTTGATATTTTAGTTCGTGATCAACTTCTGGGTGATTTAAACGATGCTGATCCTGAAAGTGGCGACAACAAACTCAATGTTTGGATGAGCCATGGCGATAAAGTTAGCTGCGATTCCTGAAGGTTTTTCGGTGACTGCAAGCACGCCAAGCTGTCCATTTGCAGCAGTAAGCGATGAAAAACGTCGTTTCTACGGTGTACAGTTCCATCCAGAAGTAACGCATACCGCAAAAGGTGCAGAGTTAATTTCTAACTTTGTTCACGGTATTTGTGGATGTCGTAATCTTTGGAATTCTGAAAATATTATTGACCTCCGTGTTGAACAATTACGTCAACAAATTGGCGATCAAAAAGTGCTTTTAGGTCTTTCAGGCGGCGTAGATTCATCTGTAGTTGCGGCACTTTTACACCGTGCGATTGGCGATCAGCTCACTTGCGTATTTGTAGACAACGGTTTACTTCGTTTGAACGAAGGCGAGCAAGTGATGGAAATGTTTGCGAAAAACATGGGTATCCGTGTGATTCGTGCCGATGCTGAAGAGCGTTTCTTAACTGCGCTTAAAGGTGAAGTTGATCCTGAGAAAAAACGTAAAATCATTGGTCGTGAATTCATTGGTGTATTTGCTGAAGAAGCACGTGCTCTTGATGGCGTAAATTTCCTTGCACAAGGGACGATTTACCCTGACGTGATCGAATCTGCTGCAACTAAAAATGGTAAAGCACACGTGATTAAATCACACCACAACGTGGGTGGTTTACCAGAAGATTTAGCCTTTGAATTGGTTGAGCCAATTCGTGACTTGTTTAAAGATGAAGTGCGTCGTTTAGGCACCACTTTAGGTTTACCGTTTGAGATGCTGTATCGTCATCCATTCCCAGGTCCAGGTTTGGGCGTGCGTATTTTGGGTGAAGTGAAAAAAGAATATGCTGACATTCTTCGTCTTGCTGATGACATCTTTATGCAAGAGCTGCGTGCCAGCGGTTGGTATGACAAAACTGCGCAAGCATTTGCTGTATTCCAACCAGTGAAATCTGTTGGTGTGGTTGGTGATGGTCGTCGTTACGCATGGGTAATTGCGCTTCGTGCAGTTGAAACGGTTGACTTTATGACAGCACGTTTTGCACATCTTCCTTATGATTTGGTTGATAAGATTTCAACACGTATCATGAATGAAATTAAAGATGTGTCTCGTGTGGTATATGACGTGTCTTCTAAGCCACCTGCTACGATTGAGTGGGAGTAAAATCGGGCTTTCAAAATGCAACGCATTTTGCCGATTTTACGCCAAGTGCTCTGCGCGCGGCAGAAAGGGCTTTCGGACAGCATTGCTGTCCGCCTAAATTACGGCAAGGGCTGTGTCCGCGCCAGAACGGGCTTTCAAGAAGCAGCGCTTCATGCCAGTTTTACGCCATGAACGAGTTTTAAAGTGTACTTTAAAATGAAGTGCAAGATGCTCGCGGCAGTGAAAGAAATTATTAGAAAAAAGAGCGCTTAGGCGCTCTTTTTTTTATGCTTAGATTAGCTGTTACAACATTCTAGTATTTCAGTCAGGAAGGCATTGAATCTGCTAAAAAATCGGGAATTGTGTTAATTGATGGCGAGAAGCTCACGTCATTGATGATTGAATTTGGCTTAGGTGTTCAGATCGAGCGTAGTTTCCATATCTACAAAATTGATCAGGATCGTTTTGATGAAGAAAATTTTTAATTATTTATAGCTATAAATGGCGACTTGATTGCGTCCATTTTTTTTGGCTTCATAGAGTGCAATATCTGCATTTTTAATCAGTAAATTTAAATCTTTTTGATAGGGTTGCAGTTGGGATATACCAATTGACACGGTAAAGTTGAAAAAGAATTTATCTTGAACACAAATTTGATGGCTTTCAATTTTTTTGCATAAGCGATCTGCAATGGTAACCGCATCCTCCAGCGTAGTATTCGGTAGTAATGCAATAAATTCTTCACCTCCAAAACGAGCAAGTACATCGGTGTAGCGCATTTCACGGCGAGAAATTTCAGCCAGTACCCGAAGAACTTCATCGCCGACATCATGTCCGTAGGTATCATTAATTTTTTTGAAAAAATCGATATCAAACATGATGAGACAGGCTAAATTATATTTAGGCCATTTCTGAATGGTTTTTTCAGCGATCTGCATAAATTGTCTACGGTTATTGAGTTGAGTTAATTCATCCGTATGCGCGAGTCGACATAAAGCGTAATAATTCCAATCATTTAATAAAACACGTAAAAAATTGCGCTTTGAATTTAAAGTATTATTCCAACTGATATACATACTGAGTAATAAAACAGGGGTATAGATTAATGAAAATAAAATCGCTTCCTGAAAACTGACTAAGTTAAATGCCCCGCCCAAAATGATCGCACTGGTGAGTAAAGAGGTAAATATGGAATATCGAAAAGAGACCTGTATACATAAATTGCCCAATAAAATAAAAATAACCGAGGCATAGATATAGGTGTGAACGAGCGGACTCTGTGATAAAGATAACAGTCCTAACCAAGCGATCGCAGATAGCGCGACATAAAAAGGCAGTAAACTGTCTAAGATATTAATATTTTTACAGTAACGGAAAAAGAAGATGTTGATGAGTATTGCGCCTAGTACCAGACTGAGCCGCGCTATAGCAGAAATCACGACGATTTCAGGCAATAAAAACCAATCTACAAAAAAATAGCTTAAGAAGATAAGTTGACCAATGTAATTGACGTATTTTAGAAAATTTCGTTGGTGTTTATTTTGATAATTTAAGTAATATTGTTGAAATTGTGTTGGAATACGGGTGATTGTAGCATTTAAGGCTTGTTCGACCATTTTTCGATTTTCAACAGTACATACCTGCTCGGGTAAAATATAAGCAGCTTCATGGTCGAATTTTTTTTCTCTAGGTGTTTCAAAATGATGACTATTTTTATCATTTTTGTCACGAGAGTTTTTTTGATCTCTCCTAAACATCAAATTGACCCTGTATGGGGATTGTATGTATAGAATCATATGCTGAAGAATAAATCTTGTATACAAAAGAAATAATGAACGGTCAGTACAATTGTGACAAATTTAGATATATATAAAATTCATATGAATAAGAGATTAATCTCGAATTGAGTAGATGAGAAAATTGTTCTTCATCAAGAAAAGTTTCAAAAATGATATTGTTCTATACATAGTATTCAGCGTATTAAGTGACTTATAGGCTGAGTTCGTAAGAGTCTATATGATGATAAGAATAGATGAAGACATTAAAAGCACGGTTTAGTCCGTAAGACTTAGGATAGGAATATGACCAATAGCAACTATACAGAACTTTCCAACTCAGACGATTGTGAAAAATACGTGAATCAATTTATTCAGGAATTCCCTTTGCGTAGCGCGGAAATTGGGCAGGGAACCATCATTAAACGTGCATTGCCGAGTCGCCACAAACGCTTAATTGGTGCGTGGTGTTTTCTAGATCATGCCGGTCCAGTCACTTTTCCGCAAGGTGATGGCTTAGATGTTGGCCCGCATCCACATATGGGTTTACAAACCTTTACGTGGATGATTGAAGGCACCATGATGCATACCGATAGCTTAGGCACCAAACAGTTAATTCGCCCGAAGCAGGTTAATTTGATGACGGCAGGGTATGGTATTTCGCATACTGAAGTTGCACCAGAAACTGAAACCCATATGCATGCTGCTCAGCTTTGGATTGCATTGCCTGATGATAAAATCAATATGGCACCGCGTTTTGACCATTATCCAGAACTACCTGTGGTCGTAAAAGATCAGGTGGAATTCACCGTTTTGGTCGGTGAATTTTTTAAAACCAAATCTCCTGTCGCGGTGCATACCGAATTACTTGGGGTCGATTTAACAGCAAAAGAATCGACCACCACTCGAATTCCACTCAACCCAAAATTTGAACATGGTTTTATGGCTTTGGATGGGACGGCTATGGTCAATGGTCACGAACTGACTGAAGACAATATGGTGGTGTTAGAACCCGGTCTGACTGAAATTGAAATTCAGTTGCATGCTGGCAGCCGTATTTTATTGTTAGGCGGCGAACCCTTTGAGTCACCGATATTACTGTGGTGGAATTTTGTCGGACGTACACAGGAAGAACTGAGCCTTGCACGAGATCAATGGATCAATCAAGACGAACGCTTTGGCAATATTGCTGATTATCCAGGTCCAAGATTAGAAGCCCCAACATTCCCAGATAAAATGCGTGCATCGCGATAAAAATAAAATGGAGGATTTAGGATTATGGCCATTATTGCAAATGCAGAAGTACGAACGCTCGCTGCACCTTGGTCGGGTGAGGTGAGAAGTGGTACACACCAATTTATCACCGATAAACCTGAATCTTTTGGTGGGCAAGATCAAGGGCCTGCACCTTATGATTTGATTTGTTCAGGTTTGATTTCTTGTACCATGATTACGCTACGCATGTACGCCAACCATAAAGGGATCGAGCTAGGCGAATTTTCTGTTGAAGTTGATTTTAATGCCAATAAAGAAGGCAAAGAATGGATTGAACGTCGTTTATCTTTTGCACAGCCGCTATCGGAGGAACTGAAGCAAAAAATTTTAGAGATCAGCAGTAAAACCCCTGTGACCAAAACATTGTTACGTAGCTTAGAAATCAATACGGTACTTGTTTAATGACCCGATAGTTATGACATTTTGTGTAAAGCAGGGTGTCATTCTTTTAGAGCGATGCGTATAGTCAAAGCATAAAAATAGAGGTCAAAAAATGATTACATTACACCACTTGGATCAGTCGCGTTCCTTTCGAATTTTATGGGCTTTAGAGGAATTGGAACTTGATTATCAAGTGCAGTTTTATCAGCGCTTACCGACTTTTGCAGCACCACCTGAATTAAAATTGGTTCATCCTTTGGCTAAGTCACCGGTATTAACCGATGTTGATCAAACCATTGCTGAATCTGCGGTGATTTTAGAATATTTACAAGAAAGCTATGATGCGCAACAACAGTTTAAACCGCAGGGTAAAGCAGAACAGCAGCAGTATCGTTATTGGATGCATTATGCGGAAGGTTCGTTAATGCCGTTATTGGTGATGCAGTTGGTGATGAATAATGTACCCAAACATGTGCCATGGCTGATTAAGCCGATAGCAGAAAAAATCACCACAGGTGTCAAAGCTGGATTTATTCGCCCTCGTTTAAAAGATCATATTGAATATTTGGAAGATTATTTATCCAAGCATGAATATTTTGCAGGCACATTTTCTTTTGCGGATATTCAAATGTGGTTTCCATTAGACGCGATACAATCCAGAACAACGGGTTCTTATCCAAATATCAAGGCATATTTACAACGTATTGCCCAACGTCCCGCTTTTCAACGTGCACGCGCTAAAGAACAAACTTTAGCTTAACTGATTGATGGATAGCGAATTTAAAACAGGCACGATTAAGCTACTGATATCATTAGCTCATATGGTAGAGACGTTCTTTCGGGAACACCACTTTAAAAATTGAACCTTGATTTTCTTTCGATTCAATTTCTAAGTGCGCGCCGTGTTGCATGAGCACATGTTTCACAATCGCCAGACCTAAACCTGTTCCCCCAGTTTGACGGCTACGTGCGCTATCGACACGATAGAAACGTTCGGTTAAACGGGGTAAATGTTTGGGGTCGATGCCAATGCCAGTATCTTCAACGGTAAAATAACCTTGCACTCCGTCATCGTGCCAACCCATGGTAATGGTGCCCCCTTTGGGGGTGTATTTAATGGCATTGGTAATGAGGTTGCTAAACGCACTGGCAAGTTCCATATCTGAACCAATCAGGTCGCAATGGCTGTCAATTTCGAGGTTCAGTGTATGTCCATAATCAACATTATAGGCTTGCGCATCGT
>CAWETQ010000009.1:0-54469 GCA_963812025.1 uncultured Gammaproteobacteria bacterium | reverse complement strand
CAGCTACTTATTTATATAAATCTATTTCCTTTATTCATGTTCTTTACGAAGATTCAATGAAAGCTTATCCCAGCGTTGTATCGTTGTTTCCATCGCTTGCATTTTGACATGACCAAAACCTCGTACATCTGCTGGTAATTTAGCAATTTGCTCAGCAACAGATAAGTCATAGCTTTCAGGTGCAGAACTAATGGCTTTGACAAATGCGATATAACGATCACGCCAAGCATGTTCTTTTTGACGTTCTCGCTGTAAAGCAAATGGATCAAGGAAAGTTTCTCTAAGCCACTGTAGACGAGCAAGAATCATCATCGGAATACGCATCCAATATCCGAAAGCACGTTTGCGTATGGTGCCATGAGCACCCAAAGCAGGAGGGGCTAAGTGATAGGTTAAACGCAAACCTTGACCAAACTGTGTTTCAATCGTTTGTTTAAAGCTTTTTCCTGTGAGTAAGCGTGCAACTTCGTATTCATCTTTATACGCCATGACTCTATACAGCTGTGTCGCAATGGTTCCCGCGAGTTCTTCGGGCAATACTTTGGCAGCTTGCTCCACAAGAGTTCGATACTGCGTTGCATAATCTTGATTCCAATACTCGACCAGACGTGCAGAACGATCTTCAACGAGTTCGGCCAACGTGGTTGGTTTACGCTTCGTAGGTATGGTTGCAATAATGCGTTTTGCTAAGTCAGGGTCACTCATCAGATGACAACCGATGCGAAAAGCTTCAAGGTTTTTTTCAGCAGCAGTGCCATTCAGACGGATGGCCTTCTCAATACTTTCACGTTTCAACGGAATTTGACCTGCTTGCCAAGCCATACCAAGTAAGATTTGATTTGTAAAGATCGCATCACCCAGCACTTGTGTAGCAATACGTGTTGCAGGTAAGGATGTGAGTTTTCCTTGTGTTGTTCGACCACGAAGTCGATGAATCAAATCCGTAATTGGCGCATACCAATCACGAGACTCAAGGAAATCAGAAGTAGGGGAACTATCTTCATTGACGATGACAACAGCATCAGCCTTTAAACGAGAAAGTGCGGCATTACTCCCTGCGACAATGGCATCTGCACCGATTAAAAGATCACATTGACCCGCAGGAATTTTAGTTGCAGAGATTTGCTCATCTTCTGTCGCGAGTTGTATGTAGGAATAAACCGTACCACCTTTTTGAGCAAGTCCAGCCATGTCCATGATACGTGCAGCTTTACCCTCCAAATGAGCAGCCATTCCAAGTAAAGCACCTGCTGTAACCACACCTGTACCGCCAACACCACCGACCATAATCCGGATGGGTTGTTGATCAAGTTCAGGAAGGATAGGCTTTTCAGGCCAGCCAGCTTCTATACCTTTGAATATTTCTGGGCGTTTCATATCGCGGGTATGGACTGTCACAAAACTTGGACAGAAACCATCGACACAAGAGAAGTCTTTGTTACAACTGCTTTGATTGATTTGACGTTTGGTTCCTAACGCTGTTTCAACAGGTTCAATCGATAAACAGTTCGATTTTTTAGAACAGTCACCGCAACCTTCACAAATTTCACTATTGATAAAAACTCGCTCTGCAATATCAGGGTAAGCATTGCGTTTACGACGACGACGTTTTTCACTGGCACAGGTTTGAACATAAATTAACGCCGTAACGCCAGAAATCTCACGTAATTTGCGTTGCACATCATCTAGTTCATTTCTGTGGTAAATCTCGACGTGAGACGCAATACCTTCTTCGGCATGAATCAACTCAGGTTCATCGGTGACGATCACTTGTTTTGTGATTCCTTCAGCATCAAGTTGGCGTGTTAACTGTGCCACGCTCAGATGACCATCAACATGCTGTCCTCCCGTCATTGCAACTGCATCGTTATAAAGAATTTTGTAGGTCATATTGAGTTTTGCAGCGATCGCTTGGCGTATAGCAAGATAACCTGAATGGAAATAAGTTCCATCGCCTAGATTGGCAAAAATATGCTTTTCATTGGTGAAATGAGAAGCGCCAGCCCAACTCACACCTTCACCACCCATTTGCGAGAACGTTTCTGTACCACGATCAAGTGAGACAGCAATAAAATGACAACCGATCCCACCTAATGCACGGCTACCTTCGGGTAAGGCTGTTGATGAATTGTGAGGGCAGCCGCTACAAAAGAAAGGTTTACGTTCTGCAATATCCAGAACACGCCGTGACGCTTGCTCTGCTTTTTGTAACAGCTCAACTCTATTTTGAATTTGTGTTTTTAAGCTTTCTGGAAGATCTAATTTTAAGAATCGAGCTGCCAACATTTTTGCAATCGGTTCAGGTTGGAACTCATAGTGACCAATCAAAGGCGCTTCATCAATCGATGTACTCCATTCACCTTTTCCATCACTCGCTTTACCGATGATACGAGGGCGTTTGCCATCAGGAAGCGCATAGAGTTCATCTTTAATTTGTGCTTCAAGAATAGGGCGTTTTTCTTCTACAACGATCAGTTCTTCTAATCCTTCGGCAAATTCACGCAAACCTTGCGGTTCTAAGGGCCAAATTAAAGCAACTTGATACACCCTCAGTCCGAGCTGTTGGGCTGTTTCACCTTCAATTCCAAGAATACGTAATGCTTCAATCGTATCTAAGTAACCTTTACCACTGGCTGCAATACCAATACGCGCATCAGGACAATCCCATGTTACCTGATTCAATTCATTTTCACGTGCATAAGCCAATACAGCGGGTAAGCGATATTGATAAAGACGTTCTTCTTGTTGAATGCCATGATCAGGCCAACGAATGTTGACACCATCTATAGGCATTTGAACATTTTTGGGTAAAACGGGAGTGACTCGATCTAAATCTACATGAACAGAAGCAGAGGTTTCAACGATTTCACTGACTAACTTCATCGAAGTCCATACACCAGCAAAGCGTGACATGGCGACCGCATGTGCACCTAAATCCAGAATGTGTTGTATTGAGGTCGGGTAAAAAATTGGAATGCCACAACCAATCATGACGTGTTCTGACTGGTGTGGAATACTCGAAGATTTACAAGAGTGATCATCCCCAAAGAAGGCAACCACACCACCTCGTTCTGCTGTTCCTGCAAGATTGGCATGGCGGAGAACATCCCCAGAACGATCTACACCGGGGCCTTTACCATACCACCAAGCGGTCACACCATCATATTTACCTTGACCTGCAAGATTGGCTTGTTGGGTACCCCAAATTGCAGTAGCAGCGAGATCTTCATTTACGCCAGGTTGAAAAACAACATGATGGTCTTTGAGTATGCCTTCAACTTGCCAGAGAAAATTATCATAATTTCCGACAGGAGAACCACGATAACCAGAAATAAAACCAGCAGTATGATAACCGTTTAAAGTATCCCGCCGTGTTTGCGCGAGTGGTAAACGCACCATTGCCTGAATACCTGTCATGTAAGCAGTACCGTCATCACTGAGATATTTATCTTCAAGTGATACATCTTTTGTTGGAATCTTATTTGGCGTAAATTTTGTCGCGATATTCATTTATGTCTCCTTAGAATTTTGTAGTTCGAGCTACTTTCTTATTTCAACATCCGGTTGAATATTTGGAGTAAATGACATACTGAGAAAAAGATTGATCAGTTCATTTAAGACCGTAGAACTGTTCGATGTATGTACACTAATGTCATTGTGGGTGATCCAGACTGGTGCAACAATGCGTAATTAAGAAAAACATATTTACGTTATGCGCAAAAATCTTGATGGTGGATTACTCCATGCAATGCATGCTTTCCTAAAAGTCATTGATAGTGGAAGCTTTACCGCTGCCGCAGAGCAGATGGAACTGACAACAGCGCAAGTGTCCCGACTCATTAGCGAGTTAGAAGGGCGGTTAGGAACAAAATTACTACAACGATCTACGAGACAGCATGCGTTGACCGATATTGGTGCAACTTATGCAGAGCAATGCCGTCAAGTGCTCGCAATGGTGGAAGAAGCCGAAGCTCAAGCCATGGGAATGGCAACCAAACCGCAGGGCAGGTTACGTGTTTTGAGTATGGCCAGTTTTGGTCATCATTATGTGTCTCCGATGATGGCCGAGTTCTGTCAAACTTATCCAGACCTTACGGTTGAATACCGTACTTCGCAGAATGTACCAGACCTTTTAGCTAAAGGAATTGACGTAAGTTTATATCTCACGGAATCTTTGGCTGACTCAAGATTTGTAGCTCGTCGCATTGGGACAATATTTTCATTACTTTGCGCATCACCAGCTTATTTAGAAAAATATGGCGAACCGAAGTCATTAGATGATCTACAAAAACACGCATGTTTAAGATTGGTGAACCCATCGATTACACCGCAATGGCATCTCGTAAGTGAAAATAGTTGTTCGTATCAAATCGATATTACAGGGCCATTGATTGCAGATACACCAGAACTATTATTAGACATGGTGCAGCAAGACATGGGCATCGCATTGCTTCCAACCTTTGCTGTGATTGAGGCTATACGTACTGGGCGATTGCGTCGCGTCTTAGCAGATTGGAGATCACCTGATATTGGTGTTTATACCTTACTACCATCGCGTCATTTTATTGATGCTAAAACAAGAGCATGGTTAACATGGGTTGAGCAGCATATTTCGCCTAAAATTCAGAGTGATACAGACTCTTATTTATATAAATCTATTTCCTTTATTCATGTTCTTTACGAAGACTCAATGAAAGCTCATCCCAACGTTGTATCGCTGTGTCCATCGCTTGCATTTTGACATGACCAAAACCTCGTACATCTGCTGGTAATTGAGCGATTTGCTCAGCAACAGATAAGTCATAATTTTCAGGTGCAGAACTGATGGCTTTCACAAATGCGATATAACGATCACGCCAAGCATGTTCTTTTTGACGCTCTTGCTGTAAAGCAAATGGATCAAGGAAAGTTTCTCTAAGCCATTGTAGACGAGCAAGAATCATCATCGGAATACGCATCCAATATCCGAAAGCACGTTTGCGTATGGCGCCATGAGCACCCAAAGCAGGAGGTGCTAAGTGATAGGTTAAACGTAGACCTTGACCAAACTGCGTTTCAATCGATTGTTTAAAGCTTTTTCCTGTGAGTAAGCGTGCAACTTCGTATTCATCTTTATACGCCATGACTCTATAGAGCTGTGTAGCAATTGTTCCCGCTAATTCTTCGGGCAATACTTTGGCAGCTTGTTCCACAAGAGTTCGATACTGAGTTGCATAATCTTGATTCCAATACTCGACCAGACGAGCAGAACGATCTTCAATGAGTTCAGCCAACGTGGTTGGTTTACGTGTTGTTGGTATGGTTGCAATAATGCGTTTGGCTAAGTCAGGGTCACTCATCAGATGACAACCGATACGGAAAGCTTCAAGGTTTTTTTCAGCAGCCGTACCATTCAAGTGGATTGCCTGCTCAATACTTTCACGCTTCAACGGAATCTGACCTGATTGCCAAGCCATGCCAAGTAATATCTGATTTGCAAAGATCGCATCACCCAGAACTTGTGTGGCAATACGTGTTACAGGTAAAGAGGTGAGTTTTCCTTGTGTGGTTCGACCACGAAGTCGATGAATCAAATCTGTAATTGGCGCATACCAATCACGAGACTCAAGGAAATCAGAAGTAGGGGAACCATCTTCATTGACGATGACAACAGCATCCGCTTTTAAACGAGAAAGTGCGGCATTACTGCCTGCGACAATGGCATCTGCACCGATTAAAACATCACATTGACCCGCAGGAATTTTGGTTGCAGAGATTTGCTCATCTTCTGTAGCGAGTTGTATGTAGGAATAAACCGTACCACCTTTTTGAGCCAGTCCAGCCATATCCATGATACGTGCAGCTTTACCCTCCAAATGAGCCGCCATTCCAAGTAAAGCACCTGCTGTAACCACACCTGTACCGCCAACACCACCGACCATGATCCGGATGGGTTGTTGATCTAGTTCAGGAATGATTGGCTTTTCTGGCCAGCCAGCCTCGATACCTTCAAATATCTCTGGGCGTTTCATATCGCGGGTATGGACTGTCACAAAACTTGGACAGAAACCCTCCACACAAGAGAAGTCTTTGTTACAACTGCTTTGATTGATTTGACGTTTGGTTCCTAACGCTGTTTCAACGGGTTCAATCGATAAACAGTTCGATTGTTTAGAACAGTCACCGCAACCTTCACAAATCTCACTATTGATAAAAACTCGCTCTGCAATATCAGGGTATGCATTGCGTTTACGGCGACGACGTTTTTCACTGGCACAGGTTTGAACATAAATTAACGCCGTAACCCCAGAAATCTCACGTAATTTGCGTTGCACATCATCTAGCTCATTTCTGTGGTAAATCTCGACGTGAGCAGCAATACCTTCTTCGGCATGAATTAACTCAGGTTCATCCGTGACGATGACTTGTTTTGTGATTCCTTCAGCATCCAATTGTCGGGTTAACTGTGCCACGCTGAGATGACCATCGACATGCTGTCCACCCGTCATTGCAACTGCATCGTTATAGAGAATTTTGTAGGTCATATTTAGTTTTGCAGCGATCGCTTGGCGTATTGCCAGATAACCTGAATGGAAATAGGTTCCATCGCCTAGATTGGCAAAAATATGCTTTTCATTGGTGAAATGAGAAGCGCCAGCCCAACTCACACCTTCACCACCCATTTGCGTGAACGTTTCTGTGCCATGATTCTGTAACACGGCAATATAATGACAACCGATCCCGCCTAATGCACGACTACCTTCGGGTAAGCTTGTTGATGAATTGTGAGGGCAGCCGCTACAAAAGAAAGGTTTACGTTCTGCAATATCCAGAACACGCCGTGATGCTTGCTCTGCTTTTTGTAACAGCTCAACTCTATTTTGAATTTGCGTTTTTAAGCTTTCTGGAAGATCTAATTTTAAGAATCGAGCTGCCAACATTTTTGCAATAGGTTCAGGTTGGAACTCATAGTGACCAATCAAAGGCGCTTCATCAATCGATGTACTCCATTCACCTTTTCCATCACTCGCTTTACCGATGATACGAGGGCGTTTGCCATCTGGAAGTGCATAGAGTTCATCTTTAATTTGTGCTTCAAGAATCGGGCGTTTTTCTTCTACAACGATCAGTTCTTCTAAACCTTCGGCAAATTCACGCAGACCTTGCGGTTCTAAGGGCCAAATTAAAGCAACTTGATATACTCGAAGTCCGAGCTGTTGGGCTGTTTCGCCTTCAATTCCTAGAATACGTAACGCTTCAATCGTATCTAAATAACCTTTACCACTTGCTGCAATACCAATACGCGCATCAGCACAATGCCATGTCACCTGATTCAGTTTATTTTCACGTGCATAAGCCAATACAGCGGGTAAACGATATTGATAAAGACGTTGTTCTTGTTGAATGCCGTGATCAGGCCAACGGATGTTGACACCATCTTCAGGCATTTGAATATTTTTGGGTAAAACAGGAGTGACTCGATCTAAATCGACATGAACAGAAGCAGAGGTTTCGACGATTTCACTGACTAACTTCATCGAAGTCCATACACCAGCAAAGCGTGACATTGCGACCGCATGCACACCTAAATCAAGAATTTGTTGTATTGAGGTCGGGTAAAAAATTGGAATACCACAACCGATCATAACGTGTTCTGACTGGTGTGGAATACTCGAAGATTTACAAGAATGGTCATCACCAAAGAAGGCAACCACACCGCCTCGTTCTGATGTTCCTGCAAGATTGGCATGACGGAGAACATCTCCAGAACGATCTACACCCGGGCCTTTGCCATACCACCAAGCGGTCACACCATCATATTTACCTTGACCTGCAAGATTGGCTTGTTGGGTACCCCAAATTGCAGTAGCAGCGAGATCTTCATTTACGCCAGGTTGAAAAACAACATGATGGTCTTTGAGTATGCCTTCAACTTGCCAGAGAAAATTATCATAATTTCCGACAGGGGAACCACGATAACCAGAAATAAAACCAGCAGTATGATAACCGTTTAAAGTATCCCGCCGTGTTTGCGCGAGTGGTAAACGCACCATTGCCTGAATACCTGTCATGTAAGCAGTACCATCATCACTGAGATATTTATCTTCAAGTGATACATCCTTTGTTGGAATCTTATTTGGCGTAAATTTTGTCGCGATATTCATTTATGTCTCCTTAGAATTTTGTAGTTCGAGCTACTTTCTTATTTCAACATCCGGTTGAATATTTGGAGTAAATGACATACTGAGAAAAAGATTGATCAGTTCATTTCAAACTATAAAAACTGTTCAAGGTATGTACACTAATGTCATTGTGGGTGATCCAGACTGGTGCAACAATGCGTAATTAAGAAAAACATATTTACGTTATGCGCAAGAATCTTGATGGTGGATTACTCCATGCAATGCATGCTTTCCTAAAAGTCATTGATAGTGGAAGCTTTACCGCTGCCGCAGAGCAGATGGAACTGACAACAGCGCAAGTGTCCCGACTCATTAGCGAGTTAGAAGGGCGCTTAGGAACAAAATTACTACAACGATCTACAAGACAGCATGCGTTGACCGATATTGGTGCAACTTATGCAGAGCAATGCCGTCAAGTGCTGGCAATGGTGGAAGAAGCCGAAGCTCAAGCGATGGGAATGGCGACCAAACCACAGGGCAGGTTACGTGTTTTAAGTATGGCAAGTTTTGGTCATCATTATGTGTCTCCGATGTTGGCCGAGTTCTGTCAAACCTATCCAGAGCTTACGGTTGAATACCGTACATCGCAAAATGTGCCAGACCTTTTAGCTAAAGGAATTGATGTAAGTTTATATCTCACGGAATCTTTGGCTGACTCAAGATTTGTTGCTCGTCGAATCGGGACAATATTTTCATTACTTTGCGCATCACCAGCTTATTTAGAAAAATATGGCGAACCGAAATCATTAGATGATCTACAAAAACACGCATGTTTAAGATTGGTGAACCCATCGATTACACCGCAATGGCATCTCGTCAGTGAAAATAGTTGTTCGTATCAAATCGATATCACAGGGCCATTGATTGCAGATACACCAGAACTTTTATTGGACATGGTGCAGCAAGACATGGGCATCGCATTGCTTCCAACCTTTGCTGTGATTGAGGCTATACGTACTGGGCGATTACGTCGCGTCTTAGCAGATTGGAGATCACCTGATATTGGTGTTTATACCTTACTACCATCACGTCATTTTATAGATGCTAAAACAAGGGCATGGCTAACGTGGGTTGAGCAGCATATTTCGCCTAAAATTCAGAGTGATACAGACTATTTTTTATAATCCCAATTCGCTATGGCTTTGTTGCACAAAGCTGTTCGTAATATCTTATTCTGCAATATAATTCTCAAATGAATAAGCCAACACCTAAAATCTATCGTACAAGCAATGGTCTACGTACAACCAAGATTTAATTAATAGACGAAATCTCGCGATTTGGTTTGATCCCAATACTCAATGGTCTGCCGAATCAAAATGCAAACAAGATAGAAATCAAACTTATTCAGAAACAGCTATCCAATGTTGTTTAATGATGAAAGTCTTATTTCGTTTAACTCTACGAATGGTTACGGGCTTTGTTGGTAATCCCCCCACAAAATTCGAGTCTTCATTTAATATGCTGGTTGTTGAAGTAAAGCGAGCGAAAGTAGAATATATCGAATAAATATTTAACAAATCAATAGCAGTCTATACTCACCATCCTTTTCAACAGGAGCTCTATGAACACAGGGTAAGACCTGTTGCGTTGGATGATCTACTGCCAGTCGCCAAAGATGTCCTGAGCCTAAATTCACAGGTTTTGTATTGGATTTAGGCTGATAATGCAGATCAAAGAAATACTCTTCTAGGAAAGTTTCAAATTCAGCTTCTGGGCCGTCATGTAGTTCTTTGAGTTTTTCCCTGATGTTCTGGAATCAAAATCTTTTGCTCAACCTGATCATGGGGCAGGATATCACTTGCAGGACCATGATAGGTACATAGAAAAGTATCCGTTTCGATGGGTGAGCGATCAATATGATACGAATATACATCTGTTGAAATGAAGTCTAGCTCATCATCCCGTTCGTAACTTTTAAGTAAATTAAGAGAAGGTGATGCTCCGAAATCAGTTAATCGTTGGATATCTTTTAAAATAATTTCCCTTGCGAGACTCCCTTTTTCTGAAAGTTGCAGCGCTAAAAGATCTTCAATGGAAACTTCTGTAATATTCTCTTTTAACTCAAGTTTAGCCACAATTTCTTTAAAATCGCCAACCAAATTTCTATACCAGCAAATGGCATTCATATCTCCTTGAAAATTTGAATTTACAAGTTCAGAAAAAGTAGAAACTACTCTTATTTGATTGTTGTCAGAAAGTATATTCTTCATATTAGAATTAAATAAATAACCTGAGTTCGACATAAAAATAAATGGAAAAAAGCCTTAGCATCTGTAACATCTTGGTTACCAAGATAAAACATTTCAGAGCAAGGCTTTTCATGGATTATATTACCGAATTATTTTGTATTTTGGATGATTTCTGCAAAAAGTTTAATGAATCTTTAGAGAAAGCTCTCATTTCTGATCAAAAAACGAGACTGAAAAAGTCAGCTTTAAGCTTGTCTGAAGTGATGACCATTGTCATTTTATTTCATAAATCTGGGTTTAGATTTTTCAAATATTTTAAGTTAAAGGAAAAGATACAGGGATCTGTATTATTGATTCAACTAAATTGGTCGTTTGCCATAATCTTCGAATTAAAAGCTGAAGCTTTAGCAGCAAGGGGGCTAAAACTATTGACCCCATCACGCAAGAATATGAAAAATAGATCCATACAGAGTGAAGAAGAAAAACAATTGCTTTGCAAGAGAGGATTGATCGAAACAGTGAATGATCAGTTAAAAAACTTGCATCAACTTGAACATTCACGTCATCGTTCGGTCAATAACTTTATGGTGAATATTATGGCTGCTGTAGTGGCTTATTGCTTAAATCCCAATAAGCCAACTTTCCCAAATAGCTAAGGCTAAAAATATTTCGTCGAACTCAGATTAGTATTGTAATGAGTCGGTTATGCATACTGGTTTTATGTAACAAAATTATTTAAATAACCATTCGAAGCTCTCGTGCTGTTTCTTGAAGGAGCGGTAAAATCTGCTGAACTAGATATTCTTTCGTCGTTTTTGTCGTGGGCGAAACAATATTTAATGCTGCAACGACATTACCTTTCGGTCCATATATAGGCACGGCAAGAGCATGTACACCAAGCTCATGTTCTTCGCTTGAATAACACCAATCTTGCTCTTTAATTTCCTCTAAAATTTTAATAAAGGCTTCATTGTCTGTACAACTATATTTGGTCAATCGTTTTAAAGGATATTTTTCTAACCAAGTTTTTTGCTCATTTAACTCTAAATGGGCCAAGAGTATTTTCCCAGCAGAAGTCACATGAGCAGGTAATCGATTGCCTAAATGTAAACCATAAGGATTGACCCGATCAGTTTGTTGGTGTGCGGCACTTCGAGCAATAGTAATGGCTTCGTAGCCATCTAAAACCATGACTGAATAGATTAAAGAAGTTTGATTGGTGAGTAAGTTAAGTAAAGGTTGGCAAATTTTTGGAAGCTGAGAACCACTTAAGTAAGCACCTGAAAATTTTAAAACTTTGGGTGTTAGATAATAATAATGTCCATCAAATTCTAAATAGCCTAAATATTCAAGCGTGATTAAGTGACGACGAGCAGCGGCACGTGTAATGCCCGTTTTTTCTGCCGCCATGCTGATATTTAGACGATGCCTTTCAGGGCCAAAACAATCTAAAATAGCTAAACCTTTACTAATACCTGCGACAAAATCTTCATGGCGGATGATTTTTTGATTATCTGGGTTTTTTAAGATCTTTTTATCTTCAGTCTGAGCATCATGCATGATTGAACCTTATTTCCATTTTAATCATTATTTAAAAATCAGATGAATCGAATATAGGCTTAATATAATCTAAAAAATAGAATAAGTGTTCGATCATCGAACAATAATACTGTATATCGCACAAAAACACTTTTTAGTGGTAGATCAATTTATAAAAAATATCAAAAATAGGTCAAGGGAATCCTAATGAAAATACTCAGGATTGAGTTATTTGAAATTCATCTATCTATAGTCTCTTTATTTTTATCCTGAACATTGGTTTCCTTTTTATTTATGTATTTTACAGACAGGGTTGTCTAATGATTGATAAAAGCACAGCTTCACTGACAGAATCCTTATCCCAAATCAAAGATGGTTCCACCATCATGATTGGCGGCTTCGGTACCGCAGGACAACCCGCAGAACTGATTGATGGTCTCATCGAACTTGGCATTAAAGATCTGATCATTGTCAATAACAATGCCGGCAATGGTGATTATGGCTTAGCTAAACTGCTTAAAGCAGGAGCCGTGCGTAAAATCATTTGTTCTTTCCCGCGTCAGTCCGACTCTTGGGTCTTTGACGAATTATACCGTGCTGGCAAAATTGAATTAGAACTAGTGCCACAAGGTAACTTGGCCTGTCGTATTCAAGCGGCAGGTATGGGATTGGGTCCGATTTATACCCCAACCGGTTTTGGTACCTTGCTGGCTGAAGGCAAACCGACTTTAAACTACGAAGGTAAAGACTTCGTACTGGAAAACCCCATCCGTGCTGACTTTGCCCTCATTAAAGCCCATCAAGGCGACCGTTGGGGCAACTTGGTCTACAACAAATCTGCACGTAACTTTGGCCCAATCATGGCGATGGCCGCGGATATTACCATTGCACAAGTGGCTGAAGTGGTTGAACTCGGTGCTTTAGATCCTGAACATATTATTACCCCAGGTATTTTTGTCCAGCATGTGGTTGCTGTGGGCACGAAACCACTTGAACAATCTGCTTAATGACGTGAGGATTAAACAATGAGCTATACAAAACTATCCCGCGATCAAATTGCAGAACGTGTGGCGCAAGACATTCCAGATGGTGCTTATGTCAATTTAGGCATTGGCTTACCGACCAAGATTTCTAACTATTTACCTAGCAGACAAAGATGTCTTTTTACATTCTGAAAATGGTCTTTTGGCGTTTGGCCCACCCCCTGCCAAAGGTGAAGAAGATCCTGAATTGATTAATGCCGGTAAAGAATTCGTGACTTTGCTTAAAGGCGGTGCTTACTTCCATCATGGTGATTCATTCGCGATGATGCGTGGTGGTCATCTCGATATTTGTGTTTTAGGCGCGTTCCAAGTGGCTGAAAATGGTGACTTGGCCAACTGGCACACCGGCGCAGCTGATGCGATTCCTGCCGTTGGTGGCGCGATGGATTTAGCCGTGGGTTCAAAAAAAGTCTTTGTCACCACCGATCACGTGACCAAAAAAGGCGAACCGAAGATTGTCGCTGAACTGGCTTATCCAGCCACTGGTTTAAAATGTGTCGACCGAATTTATACTGATCTGTGTGTGATTGATGTCACGCCAGAGGGCATGAAAGTGATTGAGAAAGTGGCATGGTCTAACTTTTGATGAACTTCAGGCTTTGACCGGTGCAAAACTGATTGATGCCACTGCAACTCAAGCTTAAGCCTTAAAGTATTCTGGAAGATCACTAAAATGAAAAATGCCTATATCGTAGATGCGATCCGTACCCCATTTGGTCGTTATGCCGGTGGTTTATCTCCCATCCGTGCCGATGACTTGGGTGCCATTCCAATTCAAGCCTTGATGCAACGTAACCCATCGGTGAATTGGGAATTGGTCGATGACATCATCTATGGCTGTGCCAATCAAGCCGGTGAAGACAACCGTAATGTCGGTCGTATGTCTGCACTACTTGCGGGTGTGCCTTATCAAGTGCCTGCCACCACAGTCAATCGTCTTTGTGGTTCATCACTGGATGCTGTGGCGATGGCAGCACGTGCCATTAAAGCCGGTGAAGCAGATTTGATTATTGCTGGCGGTGTGGAAAGCATGAGCCGTGCACCTTTGGTGATGGGTAAATCTGAAACTGCTTTTGGTCGTGCTCAAAAGCTGGAAGACACCACCATGGGCTGGCGTTTTATCAATCCCAAGCTAAAAGAAATGTATGGCGTCGAGACCATGCCACAAACCGCTGAAAACGTGGCAGCACAATTTAATATTAACCGTGCCGATCAAGATCAATTTGCATTGACCAGTCAACAACGCACCGCAGCAGCACAAGCCCGTGGTTTCTTTGATCAAGAAATTGTCCCTGTGACGATTCCACAGCGTAAAGGTGAGCCTGTGGTCATCTCTCAAGATGAACATCCACGTGCCACCACACTTGAAGTCTTAACCAAACTAAAACCTGTGGTGAAAGCTGAAGGTACGGTGACTGCAGGCAATGCCTCGGGCATTAATGATGGTGCAGCAGCTTTGTTGATTGCTTCGGATGAAGCCATTGCAAAATACGGCTTGAAAGCCCGTGCCAAAATTATTGGCGCAACCACAGTCGGTGTTGAACCGCGCATCATGGGCTTTGCGCCTGCACCTGCGATCAAAAAACTACTGGCGCAAACGGGTTTAACCCTTGAGCAAATGGATGTGATTGAACTGAATGAAGCCTTTGCAGCACAAGCTTTGGCGGTAACGCGTGATTTAGGCATTGCCGATGGTTCAGAAAAAGTGAATCCGAATGGTGGAGCGATTGCCTTGGGTCATCCACTCGGTGCATCGGGTGCACGTTTGGTGACGACTGCGCTGAACCAACTTGAACAAACAGGCGGACAATATGCACTCTGTTCAATGTGTATCGGTGTCGGTCAAGGCATCGCGATGATTATTCAACGGGTTTAATTAAGGAAGAACGATCATGAGCCAACTATATGCCAGCCTGTTTTACCAAAAGGATGTGACTGAAGTTTTTAGTGACCGTGCTTTAGTCGCTTATATGATTCAAGCTGAAGTTGCACTGGCAAAGGCTCAGGCAGTCGTTGGTATTATTCCTTTGTCTGCCGCAATCAGTATTGAACAGGTAGCACAAACTGTACTAGAAGAAATTGATTTTAATAACCTTGCCGTAGCAGCTGGGTTGGCTGGAAATATTGCGATTCCGTTTGTAAAGCAATTTACAGCAGCCGTAAAAACCGTCGATGCAGATGCAGCACGTTATGTGCATTGGGGCGCAACAAGTCAGGACATAATTGATACTGCATGTATTTTACAAGCACGTGATGCTTTAACCGTTATTGAGCTTCAACTGCAAACGGCATATCAAATTTCTTTAACCTTGGCTGAAAAATATCGTGCTCAGGTCATGATTGGGCGCACTTGGTTACAACAAGCTTTACCCATTACCTTGGGTCATAAAGCAGCACGTTGGGCCAGTTGTTTTCAACGTGATTTAGAACGCTTAAAGGCCATGAAAACTCGTGTACTTACCGCTCAACTTGGTGGGGCAGTAGGTTCATTGGCATCCTTACTTGATCAAGGTTCGGCAGTCGTAAATGAGTATTCAAAACAACTGAATTTATCTGTGCCTACATGTACTTGGCATGGTGAACGTGATCGTATTGTTGAAATTGCAGGGTTTTTAGCCATTGTAGTGGGTAATACTGGAAAAATGGCACGCGATTGGTCGTTGATGATGCAAACAGAAATTGCGGAAATCTTTGAACCGACAGCCAAAGGTCGTGGTGGTTCATCGACGATGCCACATAAACGTAATCCAGTTGCCGCCGCATCCGTATTGGCCGCAGCCAATCGCGTACCTGCACTCATGTCGAGTATTTATCAAAGCATGGTTCAAGACCATGAACGTAGCTTGGGTTCTTGGCATGCAGAATGGTTGGCTTTGCCTGAAATTTTTCAGCTTTGTGCAGGTGCATTAGAACGCACGATTGAGGTTTTACAAGGCTTAGAAATCAATTCTGAAAATATGCAGCGCAATATCGAATGTACGAATGGCTTAATTATGGCTGAAGCCGTCATGATGGCATTGGCCCCTAAAATGGGACGGTTGAACGCTCATCATTTGATTGAGCAGGCATGTAAAAAAGCGGTAGCAGAACAGCGTCATTTATACGATGTTGTTCGCGAAATTGATGAAGTACAGCAATATTTTAACCATGAAGAATTACAAGTTATTTTTAAACCAGAATCATATTTAGGCAATATTCAAGAACAAATTGATGCTGTACTTAAAGAAGCAAAAGGAGCGGCAAAATGATCAATATGATTACCAATCGGCAAGGGAAAAGCTTATCTATTCAAGTCGAAGGGCTAGATCATGCACCTGTACTTATTTTTTCGAATTCTTTAGGTACAGATAAAGGCATGTGGGATCCACAAGCAGCATATTTTAAAGATAAATATAAAGTCGTGCGTTATGACACGCGTGGTCATGGTCAAAGTGATGTCATTGAAGACACAACCCTAGCCAATTTAGGTGAAGATGTGATTGATATTATGGATGCTTTAAATATAGAAAAAGCACATTTTTGTGGCATTTCAATGGGCGGTATTACTGCGCTGTGGCTTGGATTAAACGCAGCAGATCGCTTCAAAACCATTACGGTTGCAAACTCTGCTGCAAAAATTGGTCAAGCAGAAGCATGGTTCACACGTGCAGATCAAGTTGAACAAAATGGTTTAGATGATTTAGTCAAAACCACACATAGCCGTTGGTTTAGCGACAAATTTGATTATCAACATAATGCATTAGCGCAACAAACCATCCGAAGTTTAGCTTTGACACCAGCAAAAGGTTATGCGAATGCCTGTCGTGCTTTGGCTGAAGCAGATGTTCGTGCTGAATTGTCAGAACTTAAAATTCCAACTTTACTGATTTGTGGTACGCAAGATCCAGTCACCACAGTTCAGGATGGTGAAGAGATAAAACAACAGATACCGAATGGAGAGATTGCGATTTTAGACGCATCTCATTTATCGAATATTGAATGTCCTGATGAATTTAGCCAAGTGCTAGAGAAGTTTATTCAGAAACATCAATAAGGTAATTAACGAAAAGGATTTGGCCTTAAGGAGGCAAACATGGCGTCTCAGGATAGTTATACGCAAAAATCAGGAATTGATGCACAAGCATTAATTAACGAATCTCCATTAAGCAAGTATCAATGGCTGATTGCAGTGGTTTGTTTCCTGATTGTTTTTGTGGACGGTATTGATACCGCTGCAATGGGTTTTATTGCGCCTGCACTTGCTCAAGATTGGGGTATTGACCGTTCACAATTGGGTCCAGTGATGAGTGCTGCATTAGGCGGCATGATTTTTGGGGCTTTATTTTCAGGGCCAATGGCTGACCGTTTTGGGCGAAAAATCGTTTTAGCGATTTCAATGCTAATTTTTGGTGGTTTTACTTTAGCTTGTGCCTATGCAACGGATTTAGATAGTTTGGTTATTTTTCGCTTTTTAACCGGTATTGGTCTAGGTGCTGCAATGCCCAATGCCGCAACGCTATTTTCTGAATATTGTCCTGCTCGAAAGCGTTCGTTACTCGTGACGTGTATGTTTTGCGGTTACAACTTGGGTATGGCTGTAGGCGGCTTCTTTAGCAGTTGGCTCATTCCAAATTATGGCTGGCATAGTCTATTTTTAGTCGGTGGATGGGCACCGCTTATCCTCATGTTTGTGGTGATTTTCTTTTTACCAGAGTCTTATCGTTATCTGATTCTAAAAGGAAATAAAACAGACCAAGTCAAAAAAATTCTGACACGTATTGCACCTGAGCAAGCTGCATATGCAACTGAATTTCATGTTCCTGAAGAACAAACAGAAACTGCCAAGAAAAAAGGCGTGTTTGGCATGTTGTTTTCACAAAAATATGCCAAAGGTACATTTTTACTCTGGTTTACCTATTTTATGGGTCTCGTGATCATCTATTTACTCACGAGCTGGTTACCAACCTTAATGCGTGAAACAGGCGCAACCATGGAACGTGCTGCATTTATTGGCGGATTATTCCAGTTCGGTGGTGTGCTCAGCGCATTGTTTGTAGGTTGGGCAATGGATCGTTTTAATCCAAACCGCGTGATTGCTGCTTTCTATTTTGCTGCGGGTATTTTCGCTTTTATTGTCAGCCAAAGTCTTGCTAGCCCAACCTTACTGGCCATCTTTATTCTTATGTGCAGGTATGGCAGTAAATGGTGCTCAATCTGCAATGCCAGTACTCAGCACTCGTTTTTATCCAACCCAATGCCGTGCAACAGGTGTGGCATGGATGTCAGGTATTGGTCGTTTTGGCGCAGTCTTTGGTGCATGGATTGGTGCAGTATTACTTGGAAACAATTGGTCATTTAGTTCCATTCTCAGCATGTTATTGATTCCAGCAACAGCTGCGGCATTGGCCATTCTTATTAAATCATTTGTTGCGCATACCGACGCAACTTAAGCGAGTATTCACTCATGAATGACGAAGAACGTTATACACAAGGCATACAAGTTCGTACTGAAGTGTTAGGTGAAAAACACGTCGGGCGATCTTTAGAAAATTTAAATGATTTTAATGAAGATTTTCAAAATTTTATTAGCCGTTTTGCTTGGGGCGAAGTTTGGTCGCGTCCAGGTATGCCGCGCCATACACGTAGTTTAGTCACCATCGCCATTTTGTTAGCACTCGGTCGAAATGATGAGTTACGCATGCATATTCGTGCGTGTTTTAACAATGGTGTGACCAAAGACGATTTAAAAGAATTGTTTCTTCATTCTTCATTGTATGCGGGTTTGCCTGCTGCCAATGCAGCAATGCACATGGCTGAAGAGATTTTTGAAGAAATGGGTATTGCACCTAAAAAAATTGTGCAAGACCAATCAGATATTTAAGGGAGAGATCAAATGTCTCAAATTATTTGGGGAGCTTACGCACAGCGTAATAGTGATGACCATCCACCTGCATATGCACCGGGCTATAAAACCAGTGTATTACGTTCACCGAAAAATGCATTGATTGCGATTGGTGAAACGATTTCGGAAGTGACTGCACCACATTTTTCGGCAGACCAATTTGGACCGAAAGACAATGATTTAATTTTAAACTGTGCCAAAGAAGGTTTGCCTGTGGGTGAACGTGTGATCGTGCATGGTTATGTCCGTGACCAGTTTGGCCGCCCTGTTAAAAATGCGTTACTCGAAGTTTGGCAAGCCAATGCTTCAGGGCGTTATCGTCATCCGAATGACCAATTTATTGGTTCGCTCGATCCAAACTTTGGTGGTTGTGGGCGCATGATGACCGACGAAAATGGTTTTTATATTTTCCGTACCATTAAACCGGGCCCATATCCTTGGCGTAACCGTATTAATGAATGGCGACCGGCACATATTCACTTCTCACTCATTGCTGATGGTTGGGCACAACGCCTTATTTCACAATTTTATTTTGAAGGTGACACGCTGATTGACTCATGTCCAATCTTGAAAACCATTCCATCAGAAGAACAACGTCGTGCCTTAATTGCTTTAGAAGATAAAAGTAATTTTATTGAGGCAGATAGCCGTTGTTACCGTTTTGACATCACGTTACGTGGTCGTCGCGCGACTTACTTCGAAAACGAACTACATTAATGGATGGAGTATAAAAAATGAAAGCTTGGAATTTTGAAGAGTTACATGAAACCCCATCTCAAACGGGTGGGCCTTATGTTCATATTGGCTTATTGCCTAAACAAGCCGGCATTGAAGTTTTTGAAAATAACTTCAATAACGATTTAGTGAAAAATAATCCGCAAGGTCAGCGCATTCGTTTAGAAGGTCAAGTCTTTGATGGTATTGGCGTACCTTTACGTGATGTTTTAGTCGAAATTTGGCAAGCAGATGCCAACGGCGTTTATCCAAGCCAAGCGGATTTCCAAGACAAAGCAGCAGATGTTAATTTCCATGGTTGGGGACGTGCAGGTGCTGACTTTAAAACTGGAATTTGGCATTTTGACACCATTAAACCGGGTACTGTTCCGGGTCGTAAGGCATCAACTCAAGCACCGCACATTAACTTGATTATTTTCGCTCGTGGAATTAACACTGGTTTAAATACCCGTGTGTATTTTGAAGATGAGAGTGATGCGAATGCGAAAGACCCTGTACTCAACAGCATTGAATGGGAACCGCGTCGTCAAACCTTAATTGCCAAACGTGAAGAGCGTGATGGTCAGATCGTTTATCGTTTTGATATTTATATTCAAGGCGACAAAGAAACTGTTTTCTTAGATATCTAATCTAATCAATATATTCAGGATATTCGGCAGTCGTGGTTTTAGCGCTGCCGACTCACAGGGAAGAATAATGATGAATTTAAATCAATTTGCAAAACAACTATGTTTAGTCGCTTCTATTTCAACGGCTTTTGTTTCAGCACATGCAGAACCTTTAAATAAAGAAATTTCTCCTGCAATTTATCACGTTAAAAATTTGAATATTGGCGAATTTCCTGTCAAAACGATTGTGCCCATTACTGCAAAAACCAAGCAACAAGCCTTAGAACAAGCGCAAATGATTGCTGAAAATCCAAATGCTGATATGGCGGAATTTCGCATTGATTTATTGGATTTTGCATCCGACACTAAAGCGGTGATTGCAGCTTGGGAAAGAGTTAAATCAAGTTCTCAAAAATAAACCTTTAATTGCCACAATTCGTACAGCCAATGAAGGTGGAAAACTGAAGGTTTCCGACGCTGAATATGAAAAAATCTATAACGAATATTTAAAGCAACCCTTTATGCAGTTGCTAGATATTGAAATGTTTCGTGATCAAGCCCGAGTAGAAAAATTAACTCAACGTGCACATCAAAAAAATGTCTTGGTGATTATGTCAAATCATGATTTTGACAAAACACCTAGTCAGCAAGAAATTGAACAACGCTTATTAAAACAAGATCAGATGGGCGCAGATGTACTGAAAATTGCTGTAATGCCGAAGTCAAAACAAGACGTATTTACCTTGATGAATGCAACGCTGAATGTCAGCCAAAAAAGTAAAAAGCCATTGCTGACCATGTCGATGGGACGCTTAGGTACGATTTCCCGTATTGCAACAGCAAATATGGGCGGCAGTATGAGTTTTGGCATGATTGGTGAAGCCTCTGCACCTGGTCAAATTGATGTTGCTCAATTAAAACAATTTTTAAAAACGGTTCAACCGACTCAATAATCTTGGACAAGGAAATGACCATGACATTAGCTTCATTACGTTTAACAGCACTGACTTTAGGATTAGTGAGTTCTGGATTTGCAGTCGCAGAAACCTACGTGGTAGACCGTTATCAAGATGATAATGCCAAAGGTTCATTACGTTGGGCAATAGAACAATCCAATGCCAATACAGCGCAAGAAAATGAAATCTTAATTCAAGCTGTGGGTAAAGCACCGTATATCATTAAAGTGGACCAGCCATTACCACCGATTAAATCATCAGTCAAAATTATTGGCACACAATGGGACAAAACAGGTGAGTTTATTGCCATTGATGGTTCAAATTATATTCAAGGTGAAGGTGCTAAAGCTTGTCCGGGTGCAAACCCTGAACAGTATGGAACCAATGTACGTACTACGACTTTACCGGGTTTGGTTCTACAAGACGTCAATGGCGTGACCTTAAAAGGTTTGGACATTCATCGTTTCTGTATTGGTGTTCTAGTCAACCGTTCAAGCAACAATCTGATTCAGCATAACCGTATTAGTAATAACTATGGCGGTTCAGGGGTCATGTTGACTGGTGATGATGGTAAGGGCAATCCAACGTCAACCACGACCAACAATAACAAAGTGCTGAATAACATATTTGTGGATAACGGTGATGGTTTAGAGTTGACACGTGGTGCAGCATTTAACCTTGTCGCAAACAATCTTTTTACTTCAACTAAAGCCAATCCAGAGCCATCACAAGGCATTGAAATTTTGTGGGGCAATGACAATGCCGTTGTGGGTAATAAATTTGAAAATTATTCAGATGGTTTGCAAATTAACTGGGGTAAACGTAATTACATTGCCTATAACGAACTGACCAACAACTCGATTGGATTTAATTTAACTGGTGACGGTAATATTTTTGATAGCAATAAAGTGCATGGTAATCGTGTAGGTGTGGCTATTCGTTCAGAAAAAGATGCCAATGCGCGTACCACATTAACCAAAAACTTAATTTGGAATAATGGCAAAGATATTAAGCGTTGTGAGGCTGGTGGTTCTTGTGTACCGAATCAACGTTTAGGTGCAATTGTCTTTGCTGTTCCAGCATTGGAGCATGCAGATTTTGTCGGTTCTCGCGGTGGTGGTGTAGTCATTGAAGCGGCGAAACTGCAAAAAACCTGTACTCAGCCGAATGAAAAAGACTGTAATGCTGTTCCAAATCAAGCGATAAAAGCACCTCAGTTAAGCGTGAATAAAGGACAAATTGTTGTCTCTATTCAGGGAAATCCAAAGCAACGCTATCAAGTTGAATTTTTTGGTAACACCGATGCAAAATCGCAAGAAGCTGAGTTCTATTTAGGTTCAGTTACTGTTTCAACAGATGCCAATGGCGTTGCAAAAACAACATGGAAAGCGCCTATACACGTTGGCTCATTGACGGCAAATATAACCGATCGCTAATGGTGCAACCTCTGAACTCAGTTCAGCAGTTCGAATTAAATAAAACAATTAAAACGTGGAAAACTCATATGGTGTGAGTTTTCCAAGCAGAAAAGGGATATTTCGTTATGGAACACTTTTTTAAATTAAGCCTTTTGTCAGTCGCTCTGTTAGGTAGTCAATTTGCCAGTGCAAATGAATTTTGGTCACAAGATCGTCAGTGGTTACTCGGTGATTGGAATGGAGAACGAAAGCAACTTGAAGATCAAGGTTATAAATTTACTACATCCATTATGAGTCAGGCTGCAACCAATTTGGCAGGTGGTTATAACGATGACAATACCTTGGAAAATGCAGGGCAGTTAACGCTCGGTGCGACTTTTGACCTCAACAAAATTGCAGGTTGGGAAAACACGACAGCAGCAATCATGATGACTAAGCGAGATGGTAATTCACTCACGCTAGAACGCATTAAAGACCCGCGAAGTAGTGCTTTGGGTAATACACAAGAAATTTATGGTCGCGGCAAAATTTGGCGTTTAACGCAGGCTTGGGTGAAAACAGGTTTTGCTGACAATACGGTCCAGTTCAAAATTGGACGTATGGGCATGTCAGATGACTTCAATAGTTCACAGTGTGAATTTCAAAATTTACTGCTTTGTGGCGGTCAGTTAGGCAAATCAATCGGATCGATTTGGTACAACTGGCCGGTCAGTTTATGGGGCACAAATGTCAAATATCAATTTGCACCAGAATGGACACTGGGAGTTGGCGTTTATGAAGTCAATCCAGATAACGTCAAAACCCAATCCGATAGTGATGGTTTTAACCTTGATATGAACAATGTCAAAGGTGCAACCATTCCAGTAGAACTGATTTGGAAACCGAAAATTGCTGCATTTGATGGTTTACAAGGTGAATATAAAATTGGTGGGTTGTATTCAACCGCAGAAGCGAATGATGTTAAAACAGCAGGTAAAGTCCATGATGGAAAACACAGTTTTTGGATGAATGCTCAACAACAATTAACGCAATATGACAATGACCCTAAACGTGGTTTATTTATCAGTGTGAATGCCGTGGTCAACGATAAAGCCACTACAGCGGTACAAAGCACGCAACAAATAGCACTTTGGTATAAAGGTCTTCTGGATAATCGTCCGAACGACTCAGTCGGTTTGGGATTCGCAAATTACGTCGTGAATGAACGCGCAAGAGACCGTCAAATTGAGATCAATCAAAGTAATGGTTATGATGAATATGATGCCTTGGCAGGGAACTACATGCCTGTGCAACGTGATGAACTAAATGTTGAATTAAACTATACCTATCAATGGTCTCCAGCAGTCATGTTACGTCCAAATCTTCAATATATCCATCAACCAGCAGGTGTCAAAGAAGTCGATGATGCATGGGTTGCAGGATTAACGTATGCGCGTCAATTTTTAACAGTACACAAAATCCAAAGTGATTAAAATATAAACAATAAAGCACTTTGGATTTAAACATTTTTTAAATTGCTCAAGCAAATCTATTGCGACAGCACACATTATCCGTGATTGAAAATGATGCTCAAAGGAGAGTGAGTGATCATTTAAACTCACAACACTTGGAGTAAGATGTATGTCTGAACCTCATTCTAAGTCTCAACCCATATTCAAAATATGGTGTTTTATACTTGGCTTAGCCTTATTACTAACGGGCTTATTTTATATCGTTGGTGGCGGAAAGTTAGTGAGCCTTGGTGGCTCATGGTACTTCTTAATTACAGGTATTTTAATCACTATTTCTGCATTTTTTATTTTTAAAAAGAAAGCAGTCGGTGTTGCATTATTTGCTTTGGTTTTTGTCGCTACACTGATTTGGTCATTATTTGATGCAGGTTGGGATTTCTGGGCATTATTTTCTCGTCTGATGTTTCCTGCTGGTTTATTTGCAGCTTTGATGTTCACGCTACCATCCATTCGTCGTTATCAATACCAAAGTGGTATTTCAGTACCAGCTTATGGTATTGCAAGTGTTGTAGTGGTTGGCATGTTGATTGGTTTTTATCAAATGTTCCAACCGCATCCAACTGTAGCTGCATCTGGTCAGGAGTTGCCTTTGGTTCCTGTAGATCCTGCTAAAAAGCAGGTGAATTGGGAACATTATGGCGGCGATGCTGGAGGTAGTCGTTTTGCTGCATTAGATCAAATTAATCGTAATAACGTGAAAGACTTAAAAGAAGTTTGGCGTTTCCAAACAGGTGATTTAACCACAGGTTCGGGGAATGGTGCAGAAGATCAAGTCACGCCGTTACAAGTGGGAGATAAAGTTTTTATTTGTACGCCACATAACAACATTTTTGCACTAGATAGCGACACGGGTAAGCAACTTTGGAAAGCTGAGGTCAATTCAAAAGCAGATGCATGGGAACGTTGTCGTGGTGTTGCCTATTTTGATTCTACTCAAGCTTTGGTACAACCTACTTTAGTCGGTTCTACTCCAGTCACTGCGGTTGCCAGTAATACCGTTTGTCCACGTCGAGTTTATACCAATACGCCAGATGGTCGTTTAATTGCAGTGAATGCAGATACAGGTGAACGCTGTAAAGACTTTGGTGTTAATGGAACTGTAAACTTGCTGGAAGGTCTTGGTGATGGAACAGCAGCGCCACGTTTTGAAGTGACATCAGCACCGACTATTGCAGGTACAACGCTTGTTATTGGTAGCCGTATTGCAGATAACGTTGCAGCAGATATGCCGGGTGGTGTTATTCGTGCATACGATGTCATTACAGGTAAATTACGTTGGGCGTTTGATCCTCGTAATCCAGATCCAAACTATGTGTTAAAAGCTGGCGAAATTTACAAGCGCAGTTCTGCGAACTCTTGGGCTGCAATGTCTTATGATCCACAAATGAATACCGTATTTTTGCCAATGGGCAGCTCATCTGTCGATGTATGGGGTGGAAACCGTCAACCGATTGATCATAAATACAATACTTCTGTTTTGCATTAGATGCGACAACAGGTAAAGAAAAGTGGGTCTATCAAACCGTACATAACGATCTTTGGGATTTTGATTTACCCATGCAGCCAAGCTTGGTTGATTTCCCAATGAAAGATGGAACAACGAAACCTGCTGTTGTGATTGGGACAAAATCAGGTCAGTTTTTTGTACTTGACCGTGTAACAGGTAAATCTTTAACCAAAGTGGTTGAACAACCTGTCAAACCTGCTGATATTCCGAATGAACAATATAGTGCGACACAACCGCGTTCAGTTGAAATGCCACAAATTGGCAATCAAACATTAACTGAATCAGATATGTGGGGCGCAACGCCATTTGATCAATTGATGTGTCGGATTAACTTTAAATCAATGCGCTATGATGGTTTATTTACAGCACCTGGCACAGATGTTTCACTGAGTTTCCCAGGCTCGTTAGGTGGAATGAACTGGGGCAGCATAGCATTTGATCCGACGCATCGTTATATGTTTGTCAATGACATGCGTTTGGGTTTATGGATTCAACTCATTGAACAGACTCCAGAAGACCTTAAAATTCAAGCAAATGGTGGCGAGAAAGTAAATACAGGTATGGGTGCTGTTCCAATGAAAGGTACGCCATATAAAGTCAATAAAAACCGCTTTATGTCGGTGTTGGGTATTCCGTGTCAAAAACCACCATTTGGAACAATGACAGCCATTGATATGACGACTCGTCAAATTGCATGGCAAGTTCCATTAGGCACAGTACAAGATACAGGTCCGATGGGCATTAAAATGGGCTTGAAAGCACCGATTGGTATGCCAACGATTGGCGGCCCAATGGCAACCCAAGGTGGTTTAGTCTTCTTTGCCGCAACGCAAGATTACTACCTAAGAGCATTTAACTCCTCAAATGGTGAGGAACTTTGGAAATCACGCTTACCTGTTGGTAGCCAAGGCACACCAATGAGTTATGTTTCGCCTAAAACAGGAAAACAATATGTGATTATTTCAGCAGGTGGTGCACGCCAATCTCCAGATCATGGCGATTATGTGATTGCATATGCTTTAGATAAGTAATGTATTAAAAAAGACTTATCCTTATGAATGCCTACTAGTAGGCATTTTATTTATGATTGGTCAATGTATTCAATCATTGTTCTTATTTTATAACTAGGTATTTTCTCTGAAAATGCCTAGTTGCATAAACATTTAAAAGTCAAAAAAGCCCAGTAAAACTATAACATTCCTCTCATTTCAGATGCTGTATTTTGTAATAAAGGTAAAATCTGGTTAATTAAATATTCGGTTGAAGTTTTATTTTTTTGAACAATACAATTTAATGCTGCAATATATTCTCCGTTTGAATCTATAACAGGTACTGCAAGCGCCATAATTCCTAATTCGTGTTCATCACTGGAGAGGCAATAATCTTGTATTGAAATCTGTTTTAAAAGATCTAAAAAAATCCCTTTATCTGTCGTTGTATAAGAAGTAAGTCGTTTTAATCCGTACTTTTCTAACCAGATGATTTGTTCTTGTTCATTTAATGATGCTAATAATACTTTTCCCGTCGATGTTGCATGTGCAGGCAGGCGATTGCCCAAATGCATGCCGTAAGGGCTGATTCGTAAATTTTCTTGTTGGGGTAAATAACTTCGTGCAATAGGAACCACTTCGCTTTCATCAAGTACAACTAATGAAAAAGTTAATGTTGTTTGTATACATAATAAATTTAAAATAGGTTGTGCAATTTTTGAAAGATGAGAGGAGTTCAGAAAGGCACTCGAAAAGCGTAAAACTTTATGCGTAAGCCAATAAAAATGTTCATCACTATCCAGATAACCTAAAAATTTTAACGTCCTTAAATATCTTCGGGCCGCCGTGCGACTTAATTTTGTTTTTTCTGCAATTTGAGTCACATTAAGCTTTTGACGTTCTACTCCAAAAGCCTCTAAGAGGCTTAATCCTTTTGCAAATGAAATGATGTAGTCATCTTCTTTAATTAATTCATTTTTATCCATATGTTCCAATGAATAGCTATTCATAAAAGACTCCTTGTCTTATATATTTTTGTCCGCTTTGCGGTCAAAAGTAACACATTTCGGTATCTTTTACATCTAGCTTATAGCTTGGCATGATTAAAAAAACTAACTTAACCATCAGTATATGGAGGTTAATTTATGGAAGTTTTAAATACAAAAGTTGCAATTATTGGTTCTGGACCAGCAGGTTTATTACTTGGACAACTTTTATATAAAGCAGGGATCGACCACATCATCATTGAACAACGCAGTGCAGATTATGTCGCTGCGCGCATTCGAGCAGGGATTTTAGAACAGGTTTCTGTAGATTTACTTGAAAAAGCGGGCGTAGATAAACAATTAAAAGAATTTGGATTACCACATACAGGGATTGAAATACTGGTTGATGGTTGTAAACACCGAATTGATTTGTCTTATTTAACGCAAGGTAAACAGGTCACAGTTTATGGACAAACTGAAGTTACAAAAGACTTGATGCAAGCCCGTGATGAAGCCGATTTAACGTCATTTTATGAGGCTAATGAGGTAAAAGTGCATGATTTTTATGAAAAACCTTATATTACTTTTAATAAAGATGGGAAATCCTATCAGGTAAATTGTGATTTTATTGCTGGATGCGATGGATATCATGGAATTTGTCGTGCAAGCATTCCAAAAGAAAATATTAAAACCTTTGAAAAAGTTTATCCGTTTGGATGGCTTGGTGTATTGGCAGATGTTCCACCTGTGTCAGATGAATTGATTTATGTTCAGTCAGATCGAGGGTTTGCCTTATGCAGTATGCGTTCAATGACGCGAAGTCGTTATTATCTTCAAGTCCCAGTCACTGACAAAGTTGAAGAATGGTCGGATGAAAAGTTTTGGGATGAGTTAAAAAATCGTTTAGATGAAGAAAGTAAAAATAATTTAGTGACGGGTCCCTCAATTGAAAAAAGTATTGCGCCACTTCGAAGTTTCGTCACTGAACCTATGCGATTCGGTAAGTTATTTTTAGCGGGTGATGCAGCACATATCGTTCCTCCAACTGGGGCTAAAGGTCTAAATCTAGCCGCTTCAGATATTGCCTATCTTTCAGAAGCCTTAATTGAATTCTACTCGAGCAATTCTGAAGAAGGCATTAATCAATATTCAGAGAAATGTTTAAAACGTGTATGGAAAGCAGAACGTTTCTCTTGGTGGATGACGCATCTATTACATCGCTTTGAATCTGACAGTGATTTTGATCTAAAAATTAAACAAGCAGAGCTTGCCTATGTATTAGGTTCAGAAGCGGGTCAAACGACGTTAGCAGAAAACTATGTCGGTCTACCTTATGAAATCAAGAGTTTAAAAGAAGCGAGTTAATACAAAAAAAGAAAGTCAATAAATCATAGTTTTGATGTGTAGACGGGTTTTATTACAGCTATTTTGTCATAAAACCCAAGAAATTTAATTTATAAAACAAGGATGTTTAAAACATGGACGTAAAGTATTTAAAAACATTATCTAAGCTAGCACTATGTATAGTATCTATGAGTTGCTTTGCGAATGAGGAAGAAAATAATGGCTTTAAAGTTTCTGGAAATATATCGGCAGTTTCAGCTTATATTAATCGAGGATCGACCAGTGATCCAGAAAATGATAATGCAACTATTCAGACGACTTTAAAGTTTGATTATAAGAACTTTTACTTTGTATATTTTAATTCAAAACTTGGATATTCATTTAGTGAAATTCAAAATAATGAAAACTTATACTTATTGGCTGAAAGTAATATTAATAGCAATATCGATCCGAATATTTCTGAAGAAGAATATGTAAAAGCATTGGAAAGTGAATATAACAGATTGTCTTTAAATTCAAAAAAAGCATCTGCATTTAGCCATTATGAAAATGATTTTATTCTTGGCTATGAAAATAATTATAAAAAACTGAATTATGATCTAAATTTAAAATACTTATATTATGCAGAAGCTGATCATACGGGTGGTGTAGAAGCTGGCTTATCGCTTAAATATCCAATTAGAGAGGATAAGGATAGTATGGGAGTTAGCTTTGAGACCTATTTAAATGATGTTTATTATATGAATAAAGGTGATACATATATGGAGTTGAATTATGAAAATATTTTGGCGCCAAGTTATTATTTGAATGTATATGCTGGATTTTCATATTTTAAAGAAGATGGAAAATATGTGAAGGATTCGACAGAAGATTTTGTATTTAGACATGCGACTTTAGAGATTGCTCATTCCTTAGATGAAAAAGAGCAGGTTTTTGGCTGGATGCAATATATTATTGGCGGCAAAGATCGTTTTAGCGAAAGTCAAAAAAATATGGTAGTAGCAGGGTTAAGTTATAATTTTTAGTTCAATTTTATTTAATTTTGTGTGTATTTAGAAATAGATGATGAAGGAATTTGGTCATGATGTTGAATTTTAAAAGTGGTATTTTGGCACTCAGTATAGGTGCATTATTAACAAGCACAGCTTGGGCGAAAAATGGTATTGATAGTATTTATTTAAATGGAAAAATTTATACTGCAAAAGACAATGTGCCTTTACAGCAAGCGATTGCAATTTCTAGTGATGGAAAAATTGTCAGTGTAGGCAGTAATACGGAAATCAAAAAAATAGCCGATGCAGATACCAAAGTTTATGATTTAGATAATAAAGTATTAATGCCGGGACTCATTGACAGTCACATTCATGCTTTGGCTTCTGGTGTGGAAATGGTATTGGCGACACTGGATGACGGTGAAATAGATGTAAAAGCTGTAGAAAAACAGCTTAGACAAGCTCAGCAAGATGGTACGGGGATGGCTGGGGATGTCTTAATTTTAAATGGCTTATCTTCTGAATACTGGAATTCAACGGATCAGTTATCTGAAGTATTTAATCACAATGAATGGAAAAACCTGCCGATTGCATTAATTGGTAGTGACCATCATACGGCTTGGGCAAATCAAACTTTACTGAAAAAAGCGGGAGTCGACGCAAAATTTATCAAAGCGCTTTCAGCAGAAAATAAGCAAAATATTACGCATAATCAGAAATTTGAACCCACAGGCTTTTTAGTGGATTCAGGTTGGGATGTCGTCAGTGAAAAAATCCCTCCGCTATCACATGATTTAATGTATAAGGGATCAAAAGAAGCCGTAGGTTATTATAATAGCCTAGGACTGACTGCTTGGTTGGATATCGCGGCAAATGCGAGTCCTCTTCAGGGTATTTTCAATATTAAAAATACCGAAAATACATTGGGGATGATTCCAATGTATAAAGAACTATCTGAAAAAGGCGAGTTAAGCGCTCGTGTTTCAGGATTGCATGTTATTAATTCAAAAAGTACCCCAAAAGTTTTTGATACGCTTGATAGCATCAATAGTAAATATAAGAATATTAATAATTTTAATTTAATTGGTGTGAAAGTATTTGCGGATGGGGTGTTGGAATATCCTGCGCAATCTGCTGCATTATTGGGACAATATTCAAATACTAAAAAGAGTGGAAATTTGTTGTTTGATCCACAAATTTTTAAAACAGTTGTAGATGAAGCAGATCGTCGAAATATGCTGGTACATATCCATGCGATTGGCGATAAAGCTGTACGTGAATCCTTAAATGCTTTTGAATATGCAAGATCCAAGCGTCAAAGTCATGTACCGCACTCTATTACACATCTACAACTGGTAGATCCTTCAGACTATAGCCGTTTTAAGCAGAATAATGTGATTGCTTCTATGCAGTTAGCATGGGCGTATGAAGATAGTTTCAATAAGGAATTGGTCAAACCTTATATTAGTGAAGCATCATATAAAGGGATGTATCCTGCGCATTCATTGTTGAAAAATGGAGCGATTATTGCTGGAGCGAGTGATGCTCCTGTTTCAACAGCCAATCCTTTTATCGCAATGGCTACGGCAATTACACGTATAGGTATGGATGGAGACTATTTAAATAAAGGCGAGGCAATAGATCGTGATTCGGCATTTAAAGCGTATACCATTAATGCTGCAAAAGCGCTTTCTTTAGATCAACAAATAGGGACGCTTGAACCTGGGAAAAAAGCCGATATGATTTTAGTTGATCGAGATATTTTTACAGTTTCACCAGAACAATTGGCTGAAACAAAAGTGCTATGGACGATGTTTGATGGTAAAAAGGTATATCAACAATAATACTTTAAGTTAAAACGTCTAATCTGATGAGCTGATAGTGGTGACTATCAGCTCATTTTTATTTTAACACTTATAAGTTATTGATTTTATTTTTATAGTTTAGTTAGTTTATAAGACTAAAAAGGCAGAGCTGCATTTCGCAATTAATTTACCCTGTTGCCAAGCTTCACTTTCAATATTTAAGATTTTACTGCCTTGTTTGATAAACCAAGCTTTGGTCTCTATGTTACCAACATGGCAAGGTCTCAAAAAATCGATATTGAGATTGACCGTAGCTGCAGGTTTTTCTGCTTTATTGAGCGCAGCTAAAATTCCCATAGCATCATCCAGCATGGCACAAATCATTCCACCTTCAACAGTACCTCTTGGATTGGTAAAACTTTCTAATGCAATATACTTCACATGTATTTGAGCTAAATCTTTATCCCAGTGTAGATCATGACCATTTAACAGATAATGGATCGGTGGTAATTTTTTTAAATTGAACATTTTAATTTCCTTAAAAAAATAATCAGCCCTCGTTAAAAGGGCTGATTAGAATGATTACTTAAACTTCCATGTGTAATCGATATTAATGCGCGTTTCATTGACAGGTTTAATATTGGCAGTCGGTAGCATGTTGTTATCGTATATTGCATAACGCGCACGTAAGCCTAAATTTTTAAGTAAACCCGTTTGAACGGTATAACCTAGGTCAAAGTCGAGTTCGTCTTCTTTTAAGTCTGTCCCACCTAAATGTGGTGCATCAATATGATGACCGGTTGTATAACGTGTCATAAAACGAAGACCGGGTATGGTTTTTTTAAAATCATATTCGTAGCGAAAGCTATAGACTTTTTCTTTGGCATTTAAAAAGTCACCGGGCCATGTATCAATCAGTAAGCCTGTTTCACCGCCCGACAGATAAGGGAAAGCAGTTTCACCATAATGTTGGAATGTACTAAACATCAACTTATGGCTGTCATGTTTTAATTCAAAATGTGCATGCAGTAAATCATTATCAACTAAACCTGCTTTAGCTTGCCCTTCATCACGACTATTGTAGTAACGTAATTGTGAGGTCAGATTGGTTCTTTCATTCAATAAATACTTATGTTGTAACCCAAACATAGCTTGATGATATAAATCTTCTACATCTAAATAAAATGAAGTCAGTTTAAAGGATTGATTTAAATCATAGTAACCACCTAAGTAATATAGACCATCCGTTTCTGCAGGGCTAAAACGTCTATTTACTCCAGAAATTTTAATATTTTCATAATTGGTCGAATCTCGATGATTAACCTTATCTAGATAAGCCGCCTGTACATCTAAATGTTGAATATCCTTGGATTGAATGGAAACACCCCGATAGGTTTGAGGTAATAGGCGTGCAGGGGAAGCCACTAAAACGGGGTTCATCGGCATGAGTGTTCCGACTTTGACTTCGGTCTGATTCATTTTGGCTTTTGCTGTTACGCCAATTTCACCATAACTATCAGCAGGTTCATTGCTACGAGTGTCACGCGGTAAATTTCCAGTGCCGGCATGTTTTGCATCAGCATCGAGTTTTAATCCAGCAGTCGCCAAAATATCTAAACCAAAACCGACCATCCCTTCGGTATAGCCAGAATTTGCTTTTAAAATAAAACCCTGAGTCCAATCTTTTGCTGCTGGATAAGCGGATTGTTCTTGGTAATCCCGATCAAAATAAAAATTGCGCGTGGTGAGTCCTATACTGCTGTTGTCAATGAAATTGCTTGCAAAGACTGGTGTAGATAAAAGCATGGATGACGCGATCCAAATTTTCCGCATAGTATTTCTTCCTGAAACGATTTTTTTGTTTTCAAAATAATATTTTTCAATGGCTGAAGTTGATGAAGTGCTATTTTCCTAATAGCTCACGAGCCACAATTTCTTTCATAATTTCGTTGGTTCCACCGTAAATTTTTTGCACACGTGCATCGACAAAAAAGCGTGAAATTGGGTATTCCTGCATATAGCCATAACCACCAAATAACTGGAGTAATTGATCCATAATTTCGCATTGCGTATCGGTAATAAAACATTTCAGTGCCGCAACTTCAGTGACGGTAAGTTGCTCTCGACTATATAATTCGGCACATTGCTGCACAAAAGCCTGTGCAGCCTTTGCTTTGATTTGAGCCTGTGCAAGGACAAATCGGGTATTTTGAAATTGACTCAGGGCTTGACCAAAAGCTTTACGTTCTAGTACATAGGTTTTAGTGATTTCAATTGCGCCTAAGATGGAACCCAGTGCCATCATGGAAATGCTGAGTCTTTCACGTGGTAACTCTTGCATTAAATAAGCAAACCCTTTACCCGTTTCACCTAAAAGCTGATTGGCTGGAACTCGTACTTGATCAAAAAAAAGCTCGGCAGTGTCTTGCGCATGTAAGCCAATTTTTTTAAGAGCACGACCTTTTTTTACGCCGTCAAGGTGGGCATCGACCAATAAAATTGAAATACCTTTCGCTCTAGCTTGAGGGTTTGTTTTTGCCACCAATACAATCAGATCTGCATGATGACCATTAGAGATAAATGTTTTAGAACCATCGACTAAATAGTGGTCATCTTGCAAAAGAGCTTGGGTTCGAATGGCTTGTAAATCCGATCCAGCATTGGCTTCTGTCATGGCAATGGCACTAACGACTTCACCTGTCACCATTTTGGGCAACCAAAAGCTTTTTTGTTGTTCTGAACCTATATTTTGAATATAAGGTGAAACCAGTTCACTTTGTCCACCTATTGCAACAGCGAGGGAAGTAAACCCAGCTTGAGCAGTTTCTTGTACTAACATCTGTGAATAGTGGACAGGTGCGCCATATCCACCATATTGCTCTGGTACATCTACGCAAAGAAATCCATTTTCACCAAGTTTGTTCCATATTTCGCGTGGGATTAAACCTTGTTCTTCCCATTGCTCATAATAAGGAGCAACATATTCATGCAAAAAACGTCGAAAATTATCTCTAAAAAGTTCAAATTCACTATCTAATGGCATAGTTTTACCTTTTTTATAAAAAATAGAGTCGAAAAAAAGGAACAACCCTGAAAAAGAGTTGTTTAACTTTAAAATTTGGGAATGTTAGAGCTTAGTTATTTAACGTAGGAATTCTAATCAGCAGTGGATGGTCATTAACTTTGTTATATAAGGCATCTACGAGATTGCTACGTCTTTTTAAAATATTGCCTTGATTCAGATTACCTTTATCTGTGACTTCCCCCAGATCTAACTGTGGTGCTTTAGTCATCAAATACATCATCGAGACTCGATTTGAACTTCCTGTTGAATCTTTATTAAATTCAATGAGAAATTGTTTAAACCATTGCTGAACTTTGGGGTGTTGTAAAATGTCTTGAGCAGAGTGTTGGGAAATGGATAAACCAGCATAAGTAGCACAAGATTCTAATTTCGGGAAAATCAAAAAACCAATGGCATTTAAATTTGAGCCTGTGATGCAAACATCATGAATGAGTTGATTGCCTTGAATGAGAACTTTATTGCGTAGCGTGCCCACATTGACAAAAGTTCCTGTATTTAATTTAAAATCTTCTGCAATTCGCCCATCGTACATTAAACCTTGGCTTGGATCAGAGACATCCACTAAACGAACAGCATCACCTGTACGATAAAATCCTTCATCATCAAATACTTCAGTTTTTTGTTCTTCAGTTAAACGCCAATAAGCTTGCATTACATGTAATCCACGAACACAGAATTCGAGTTTATCGTTATTGGGTACAAGTTTAATTTCACAGCCCGGTGCAGGGAAACCAACAAAACCGGCCATGACATGGGGACCTGTAGAGAAGGTGCAAGATGGTGCTGTTTCAGTCATGCCTAAACCACACATGATGCGAATCCGTTCACCACAATGTTGTTGCGCAATATGATCTAGTCGATTCCAGCCTACTTCTGAAAGTGCAGCGCCTGCAAAAAATAGTATTTTGACTTTGCTGAAAAATGAATCTCTAAGAGCTTGATCATTTTCTAAAGCTTCGGTCAGTTCTTCCCAGCCTTTTGGCACATTTAAATATACAGTGGGTGAAATTTCTTTTAAGTTTCGGATGGTTTCATCAAACTTACCTGAAACAGGTTTGCCATCATCAATATAAATGGTTCCGCCGTTATATAAGGCAATACCCACATTATGGCTTCCACCAAACGTATGATGCCAAGATAACCAGTCTAATAAGATAGGTGGGGTCTCTTCAAATTCAGGAAATGTTTGTAAAAGCATTTGCTGATTTACACATAGCATTAAATGTGTCGTTGGAACTGCTTTGGGTAATTTTGTGGAGCCTGAAGTAAATAAGAATTTGGCAATTTGATGCTCATCTAGACGTTCATAATGATCTTGAACATTATGCACTGGCGTATCAAGTAAACTTTGCAATGGTGTGCATGCTGTATTGCCCAGAATTCCAGAGTTTGTAATCACTTCTACATCAGGCTTGGCACAGCTTTGAATTGCATTTGCGAACGCTTTACCATCATTTGCAAAAACCAATCCCGGCGTTAAAACATTGAAAACATGTTTAAGCTTATCAAAATCTTTTGAAATCAGTGAATAAGCAGGAGAAATAGCAGAGAAGGGTACACCTGCGAGCATGGCACCCATCGACAGTAAAAGGTGCTCTAAATCATTCCCAGACAAAATTAGCAGTGGACGTTCGGCCGATAAATCACTTCGGTTATGTAAAGCTTGTGCAATATGCCATGCTTTTTGTACCGTATCTGAATAACTGAGTCTCGTCCATTCACCTTGAGCATTTCGTTTTGCAGCAAAGGTTCGATCTGGATGCGATTCAGCATACTGGAGTAATCGATCTGTCAGTTTTTGTGGATAATTTTTCAATTGTTCTTTTGGAGAGATATAGAGCGTTTCATTGTCATAATGAAAACTAATTTCATGCCCACCAAGTTTTACTAAACGCTCAGGATAGTTCTGTGGGGCAGCATTCATTTGCGCCATTGCCTTACTCCATGTAAATTTTTTATTACTATTTTTCATTTAGCAGGATAAAGCCTAGGCATTCCCTATGCTTTATCCTGCTATATATTTAAATAGGATAGTGTCGCGGTGTCATTTGAATAGTGATCCAGCGAAGTTCAGTAAATTCTGCAACGGATACTTTACTACCAAAATGACCATATCCACTTTGTTTTACACCACCAAATGGCATTTGTGCTTCATCATGAACCGTTGCACCGTTGATGTGGCAAATGCCTGATTCAATTTGTTTAGCTACCGCTAAGGCTTGTACAATATCTTGACTAAACACAGCTGAAGACAAACCAAATTCACTGTCATTTGCAAGTTGAATTGCTTCGGCATCCGTTTTAAAGCGCTGAATAGTACAGACAGGTGCAAAAGATTCTTCACTATAAATCTTCATGTCTTTAGTCACATCAACAATGACTGTTGGTTGCATAATTGTTCCCTGAATATTTATTCCGAGAGGTAAACTTGCACCTTTGTCTTGTGCATCTTTTAGTAAGCCTTGCAGACGATTTGCAGCACGTTCGCTTTCTAAAACACCCAACGGGTAGTTTTCATTCATCGGATTACCGGCATGAATGGTTTTGGTTTTTTCAATTAATTTTTCAATAAATTGATCGGCAATTTTATCATCAACCAAGACACGCTCGGTTGACATACAGATTTGTCCCTGATTAAAGAAAGCACCAAAAGCAATGGCATTCACAGCATCTTCGATATTGGCTTTATCCAGTACCAATACAGGTGCCTTACCGCCAAGTTCAAGTAATACGGGTTTTAAATATTTTGCCGCAGTTTCTGCAATAATTTTTCCGACATGTGTCGAACCCGTAAAATTAATACGTTTTGTCAGTGGATGCGAAATGAGTCTTTCTACAATTTTTGGTGCATCTGCTGCAGAATGGGTAATGATATTTACAACGCCTTCGCCTAATCCAGCTTCAAGTAATACCTCCGCAATCAAGCGATGAGTTGCAGGGCAAGCTTCCGAAGCTTTTAATACCACGGTATTTCCACAAGCCAAAGGCATGGCGAGTGCGCGTGTTGCAAGAATGACAGGGGCATTCCAAGGTGCCATGCCAACAATGACACCACATGGTGTTCGAATGCCCATTGCCATATTACCAGGCACATCAGATGGAATAATACTGCCATCGATTTGCGTCGTCATGCCAGCGGCTTCTCGTAGCATATTGGCTGCAAGGTGAACATTAAACCCATACCATGTGGCAGTTGAACCTGTTTCGCGCATTCCAATCTGGATAAACTGTTCAGTTTTTTGATCCATCAAATCAGCCGCTTTCAGTAATCTTAAGCGACGTTCTGTTGGCGATAATGTAGACCAGATTGCAAATGCCTGATGTGCAGATTCAATCGCACGATCTACATCTTCAATCGTTGCAGCCGCAGCTGTTGACGCGACACTTCCATCAATAGGACTAATACGCTCAAAAGTTTGTCCTGAACTTGAATTTACAGATTGTCCGTGAATCAGTAACTGTACATTTTGCATGGGGGATGTTTCCTTACATGTCCATTAATGAATAAATTAGCCTGTACGTTTGTAGCTTTGTAAACCTGGTTTAATGGCTTTTTCATCAAGGAATTGTTTTAAACCTTCTTGACGGCCACCTTCAGTATCACGGTGCAGACATTGATCCAGTTTTGCGTACAAGTAATCCTCATTCTGATCCCAAGTAAGTTCACGGCAACGTTTAAAACCATTTTTTGCAGTACGTAGTACGACAGGGTTTTTCTCAAGTAGCGTGTTGGCTAATTCTGTAACTTCAGCTTTTAATTGTTCAAGTGGGACGCTTTTATTCACCAAGCCCATTTTTTCAGCTTCTTGACCGCTAAAAGTTTTGCCCGTCATGATGTAATAAAGTGCAGTACGATGGCCAACGGTGTCTGCCATAGCTTTACTGACTAAATTGCCTGGTGGAATACCCCAGTTAATTTCAGATAAACCAAATGTTGCTTCATCAGCAGCAATGGCTAAGTCGCAAGCCACTAAAGGTGAAAAACCTCCGCCAAAACACCAACCATTGACCATTGCGATGGTCGGTTTTGAGTACATGCGAAGCAATTGCCACTGCCAACGACATGAATCACGACGAATACGTTCGTTATAAATTTCAGGTTGTGAATCCACTTCACGGAAGTATTCTTTTAAGTCCATTCCTGCAGTCCAAGAATCGCCTGCACCAGTGAGTACAACGACACCTGCTTCTTGATCTAATTCTAATGTTTCTAAAACATCAATCATTTCTTTATTGAGCGTAGGACTCATTGCATTTTTCTTTTCTGGGCGGTTTAACGTTACCCAAGCAATACCAGCTTCAACTTTTACATCCACTGTTTTCCAACGATTTTCATAAGTCATTATTGTTTCTCCGTGATGACTAGGTTTGCTTTATGGTTTTTAATTTAATATCAGTTAAACTTACATTCAAGTCTTTTTTGAATTATTTTGCGTTTATTTTTTAAGCCTATGTATTTAATACATTAATTACAATTAAATAAAATTTTATAAAAATAACTGTTGTTTTTTATATAAGTTTAGGTGATATTTTTAACGTTATTTTTTGCAAAGAAAAATAGCTATACAGGATGTGTATTAATTAAAATTGAAGACAAGGATAATACGAATGGAAAAAAGTGTAAGCCATTCAGGGAAGGCCACATTAACGCTTGCTTTGTGTTTTGCGATCGCAGTTTTTGAAGGTTTTGACCTTCAATCAATGGGCGTAGCAGCACCGCGTATGCGAGCAGAATTTGGTTTAGACAACGCTCAAATGGCATGGGCATTTAGTGCGGCAACTTTGGGGACATTACCCGGAGCATTATTAGGTGGACGTTTTGCAGATAAAATTGGACGAAAAAAAGTACTGATGTTTAGTCTTTTACTTTTTGGAATCATGTCGATTTTAACTGCTTTTGCAAGTGAGTATAGCTTACTCATTCTAATCCGTTTTTTAACTGGATTAGGTATGGGGGGAGCTTTACCCATGATGATTACCTTAGCTTCAGAAGCAGTATCGGATAAATATAAAGGAACTGCGGTCAGTATTATGTATAGTGGTATTCCTTTTGGCGGTATGTTGACCTCATTTGTGGCAATGGCCTTAGCAGGTGATGGTGAATGGCGGCATATTTTCTATATCGGTGGTTTGGCACCTGTGTTGATGATTCCGTTATTACTTAAGTTTTTACCCGAATCGAATGCCTATTTGGTTAAAGGCCATCAAGCGACAGTACCGTTTATGCAAGTTCTTTTTGCCAAAGAACGTCGTTTTTCTACGGTACAAATTTGGATCAGTTTCTTTTGTACCTTGGTTGTTTTATATTTATTATTGAATTGGTTACCGCTATTGATGGGTGCGCAAGGACTATCAAAAAACGAAGCCAATTATGTCCAAATCGGTTACAACATTGGTGGAATATTTGGTTCAATTCTCATGGGCTTCTTAATTGATAAATTACGAATGAGTTTTGTTGTTAAATTTATTTATGTGGGCATTTTGGCTGCATTATGTTGTCTCGCTTTTTCACCAACAGTTGCGTTACTTTCACTTTCAGCAATTGGCTGTGGATTATTCATTGTCGGTGGGCAATCTGCACTTTATGGTTTAGCCGCAATATTCTATCCAACAGAAATGCGTGGGACAGGGGTAGGCGCTGCCGTGGCGGTAGGTCGAATCGGTTCATTTGCAGGACCATTATTTGCAGGAATGTTATTATCCTTTGGTTCAAGCGCGGGAATGGTCATAGGAGCCAGTATTCCAATGATTTTCATTGCTGCAATAGCTGCATTAATGCTAGTAGGTAAACCTAAGCAACAAACGCAATTATTAAGCAGTTCCACTTAATTATTTGATTTGAAGTATGATTTAATAAATCATACTTCATCATATTTAACTCAGAATAGATATGTCTAACAATTTAAACAAACCAAATGAAAATCAATCACCTAAACTCAGTTATATGATTGCTCGAGTAGATCGGATAATTAGTAAATTATTAACCGAACAACTCAAACAGCTCAACATCACTTTGCCTCAATATACTGCGTTGTCTGTACTTGCAGCGAGGGGGAGTTTGTCGAATGCTAAACTTGCAGAGCGCTCGTTTATTAAACCTCAATCAGCCAATAAAATTTTGCAGGATTTATTAAGTTTGGGCTGGATTGAAAAGCACTCTGACCCAACGCATGGTCGAAGAATTTTAATTCAGCTGACTGCAAGTGGGCAGAGTAAAATTGCAGAATGTAATTTGATTGTAGAGCAATTAGAGCAGAATATGCTGAAGGGTATCGATATCAATTTAGCTTTACTAATGCGAAATAATTTAGAAATTATGGTTAATAATCTAAAGTAATAAGCAATTGTTCAATGATTACTTTTTGAGCTTTATGATTCGGCATATTTTTCTGAACTTTGGAATATTTATTCTTTTTTTACGCCGAATGCATTTAATAGTTTGAGCAGCGTATCTAGTGTTGGATTGGTATCTGTTTGTTCTAACTTCTGTAAAGTTTGAGGCGCAATTTTTTTAGTGATTTTAGACATTTCGTTTAGTGTTAGATGTAATTCATTTCTAATGAGTTTTGCAATTACATATATAGGCCAATCTGGATTAAGTCGAATCATTTCTAATACATGCTGTCTTTTACGGATTTGTTCAATGTGCGATAAAGGATTGAAACGCTTATCCATGACAAATTTCCGTTAATTGTTGGCGTATATCTTTATATACGCGATCTACTGAGAACGTACTAGAACAATTGCAAGAATCAGATTTAGATCACGATGAAGAAATCACAAAGTTAAAAATATTGTTCATTCGATTAGATCATCACATAGCGCGTCAGATTTCGGCTTATGTTTACCTAAAGTTTGGTTCATGAATAGAAAATAAAATATATTTATTAAATTTAACAACTTAACTTACTAAATTTACAACCACCAAAAACCAAGTTCATGAACTAAAGGATTCATGTTGTTTTTTGACCAATTTTTACATGAACCATAACTTTGGAAAGTAGATTTTAAATTGAAAGGAATTCCAATATAGGAATTGGTTTACACTACAGCAATTTGACATTCTTTCTTCAATTGTCTAAACGTAAAGCTTCGATTAAAAGCCTAAACAAGGGCGAAGATTTCCAACGGCTTGGGTAATAGATATAGTAACCTGAATAATTCATATCCCAGTTTTCTAATATCCTGAAAAAAATTACCCTTTTGTATTTCTGTTTCAACCATAATTTTAGGCAGCCATACAACGCCTAGTCCATCTAAACCAGCTTTTAATGCAATTTTGCATGGCTAACAACCATCGAAAATTCAGGGGATATGTTTGAACTTCTGAGTTCTGTTGCGAGTTTTTAAACTCTCATGATTGAATGCATTCATGGCTAGGTAAACGTAGTCCAATACATCGATGTCGATGAAAATCATTAGGTGTTTGAGGCGTGCCATAAGTTTGCAAATAAGCAAGAGAAGCCACTGTCATCATCTCTAATTCATTTGAGGGGGTATATTTATATACTGAAATCCCCCTCCAGATTTCAATACAGCTGACTTTTAACTAATTACAGATGTATCTCACTTTATATTTAAATCTACATAGCTATAGCTTCATTTTAAAGTCGACTTATAATGCGATAGCGTAGCTACGGCAATGGCTGAAATAAGCACAGCAGGTAAACTCGCGACTAGAATGCCTGTGGTTCCTAATCCTAAAGCTAAGATTTTTCCTGTTAACAATGGCCCAGTCATTGCACCTAAACGACCTAAAGAAATAGCGCTTCCAACACCTGTTACTTTCCCCATACTTGAATAAAAAATTGGCGAGATACCGTAAAGAATGGATTGGCCACCCGTAGAGAAAATACCCCCCATTAAGCCTGCTAAAATTAACATAGGGATAGAGGTTGTCGTGAACAATAGACTCAAAGCAATGAATAAACCACTATAGATAATTGTGGCCAGTTGCCAAAGTTTTAAGCGATCCAGTAAATATCCCAAGGCCAAAGTACCAATGACTGCGCCTACTTGGAATACCAACATCACCATGAAGGCTTGTTTTTTTTCTAGACCTTGCTCCATTAACAAATTAGGTAACCAACTAATCAAAATATAATTAATCATTAAGGTAAAGAAGAAACCTATCCAAAGTGGTACGGTGTTCTTATATTGTTGATTCTTGAATAATACTTGTGCCATATTCGGCATAGCATCTGTAGATACTTGCGCCACAGCGACTGCTTTTAGCTTATCTTTAAGGATAACTGCCATCAATGGAATTAATACTAATGGTGTTAAACCACCAATCAAAAATAAAGTTTGCCATTTAATATCAGGTAATAATATTGCAAGACTGGCAACAAAAATTGCCCCAACGGGTAAACCGCAATACATTAAGCTATTTAACGTACCGCGATTTTTTTCTGTTGCCTCATCCCCCACGACTGAAATCATGGTTGGCATTGCAGCTCCTAGACCTAAACCTGTAAAAAAGCGAGCTGCATATAAAATTTCAACGCTTGGTGCCAACGCAGTCATAGACATAAAGACACCAAAAATTGCGATAGAAAACATAAGGACTTTTTTTTGCCCTAAATAGTCTGCAATCCGTCCACCAAAGAATGCTCCGAAAAGCATCCCGAATACGCCTAAACTAAAGACGTATCCCATTTGTACTTGATCTAAACCAAAAGTTGCTGCGATTCCTTTAGCTGCAATACCTGGGGCTTGAAGATCAAAGCCTTCAAAAAATGCGACCCAAAAACACAAAAATATCGTTAAGATTTTTTGTACTTTCCCTGTTTGTATTTGTGTCATGATTGATCTCCATCAATAATATACAAATCGTTTTACACTGACGATTCGTCCTCCTATTCTCTGTTTAATCCTTATTCATAAATACCAAGACAATAGTCGGATATAATGTATGTAAAATAATAAAAACAATGCTTGTTAGACTTAAAAAATAAATATTCTATATGTTTATTTTATTTATTATTTAATATTTTCAGATGGTTGGGTATTTAGTAGTTATTTGTGATCAAACTATAATAAAAAAAGATAACTTAAAAATAGATAATAAAAACTATATAATAGGACATAAAAGTCGATTAATTAATTTGGTTAAATGTAAACCATTATTATTTATTTTTTAATTTTATAAATGTTTTTAATCAAACACTTAAAATAATTTTTTTAATTTGTATTATATGTAGTGTTAATTTTTTATTAATAAAACGATTACTTAATATTCAAGATTAAAATGAGGGAACTTTTACGAAATACTCTTAAAATCTGTTATCTTTTAACTCAAGTTGACTAAACAGCGTTTAATTAATACTGGTAATAAAAAACATGTTTTTTTAGCGAGTATGATTTTCTGATGCATTTTATTAAGAGCCTAAGGGATAAAAAGTAAATTTATGGAATTACGTCATTTACGGTATTTTGTTGCCGTTGCTGAAGAGTTGAATTTTACTAAAGCAGCACAACGTATGTGCACTGTGCAACCTTCATTAAGTCAGCAAATTAAAGATTTAGAACAAGAAGTGGGTGTGCAGCTTTTGGTGCGCACCAATCGTAAGGTAGAACTGACAGAAGAAGGAAAAGCATTTTTAAAAGAGGCAAGACTTTGCTTAGAGCACTCTAAAAAAGCCATACAAGATGCACGTCAAGTGTCTAAATTTAATAAGGATCATTTAAATATAGGCTTTGTACCTGCGGCGGAAATGAAGGTATTTCCCTATATCATGCCGAATATTCGTGCACACTTTCCGACTTTAACCATTAATTTCCAAAGTTTTACAGATGCATATCAATTTCAAGCTTTAAAAAAAGGCGAAATTGACATCGCTTTTACACGTTATATGGATGAAAGTGATGAACTAGAGTCCTTGCAAGTCTTTCAAGAGCCTTTGGTGTTGATTGTTCCTAAAGATTCACCTGTTGCGGGGTTGAAACAAGTCAGCATTAAAAGTTTTAATCAACAAGATTTTATTATTGGTGATGAAGTTGCTTCACCGAAACTTTATAAAGTTATTCAGAATTTTTTTAAACAAGAAAAACTCAGTCCCAATATTGTTCAGCATTCCACTAATATCTTACTGAATGTGAATTTAGTGGGGATGGGGGTAGGTTGGAGTTTGGTACCTATGTATGTGACTCCATTATTAGGCGATAAAGTTGTTGTGAAAGCTACAATTGAGCCTTTGCCGATGATTGGCTTGTATGTGAGCTACCGTAAAAATCAAAAAAATGAAGCCATTGATTTGATTTTGAAGATATTAAAAGAGCATTTTTATATTAATATTCTATAATTCAGCTCAGATTTCGCTCTAAACAAAATTTAATCAGAGAAATTTATGTTATTGAGTTTTATGGATGATAAAAAAGTCACTGAATTCAGTGACTTTTTTTATTTAACTGAGTAATTATGAATAAATTTTTCAAACAACTGATTACTAATACTATTTACTGTCTGCGGAATAGCCAAGGCTGCCACAAAACGGTCTGGACGCAAGATCACAATAGATTGGGTGGTTTTACCAAACCATGTACGGATATCTACCCCCATATCTCCAATAGTAATGACGCCATCTAATTTTTTACGTTCAGGATTATCCATTTGTACTGCTGGAAGTACTTGGATAAATTTCACCCCTAGAGTTTGCCATTTTTGCATTGTCGCATCATTGATTCCCCATTTAGGGTTAACACCCCAAGCAATAATTGCAAAATCATTTACAATGACTTCATCCAGTAAAACTGCTTCACCAGATTCTAGTTTGACTTGAGGCTGAATAAACATCTTACCAATAGGTGAATTCTTATTGCTATCTTTGACCAAGGCACCATCCGCGTACTTTGGCATCGGTTTAAAGCGCATTTCCAACAAATATTGTTTGATGGGTTTAATGTAATTTAAAGCGTAAGCAATTCGATCACGGACAAAACCTTGCCAGACTTTAGGCGGTGCAAGTACATGACCCGCCATTACAGAAAGATCAATCATTGCTTTAGCATGATCTTTTCGTTCAACTTGATAAGAGTCAAGTAATTCAGGACCCGATTTTCCTTCTACAACCAATGCAATTTTCCAAGCAAGGTTGAATGCATCACGCATACCGCTGTTATAACCTTGGCCTTGCCATACTGGCATAATATGTGCCGCGTCACCTGCCAATAAAATTCGGTCAACACGGAATTTATCCGCGATACGGGCATTATGTGTGTAAACACGTTGACGAATGACTTCAATATTTTCAGTGTTTGGAAGTACTTTAGCGAGAAGTTTATTAATATTTTCCGGCTTGCTGAGTTCTTCCTGAGTTTCACCCGGCATGACCATGAATTCGAAACGTCGGATACCATGCGGTAAAGCAGCAGAAACGTATGGACGCACAGGATCACAACAAAGATAAACATGTGGCGTGGCTAATGGATCATTTTCAAGATCAATCACGATCCACTGATTTGGCGCTGTTTTACCATCAAATCCAATATTTAACGTGCGTCGAACAATAGAGTTTCCTCCATCACACGCAATCAAATATTGAGCCTGAATAACTTCAGATTGTTGGTCTGCAGTTTGAATATTTAAAGTTACACCATCTGCATCTTGACTAAATTTAGTCAGATCACGCGAAAATAGAATCTGGGTTTTTTTATAGTTTTTTAAATTTTCGAGTAAGACTTTATCCACCTGAGGCTGAATAAAAGCATTACGACGTGGCCAACCAAATTCACGCGTCATGGGTTGAATATCGGCAAAACAATGACCTTTCGGTGTTAAAAAACGCATTGCATGATTTGGCGTGGTATGGGGTAAAACTTGTTCAATCAAACCGAGTGATTGGATCGTACGTAAAGACTCATCATCAATACCAATCGCACGAGGGTAATCAATCAAACTATCCAGCTGTTCTACAACAATGACTGAAATACCCTGCTTACTTAAATAGTTGGCAATCGTCAAGCCAACTGGGCCAGCACCTAAAATTGCCACTTGGGTTTTATAATTAATTGGGTTAGTACTCATAGCGAAATCCATTCCATTCACAATTGAATCTATTAACGGTGAATACTGAAGTCTGAACAAGCTAGTCTATAGTCGTTATATAGGCTAAGAGAAAGGGCTGATGGTAAATAGGTAAAATATAAACAATTGAAAAATAAAATATTTATTTATTATAACAAGTATGTTTTTATGATCTGTTCATCATTTTTTTCTATCAATATTTAAATAAAATGCGATACATTTTTATATTTCTCGATTCTAAACTGAAAAATTATTTATTATCATAATATGAGTTATATTTATTTTCTTTAATTTAATCAATATCTTGGTTGTGTTTTATTGGTGATAGAGTGTTTGGGTTAAACTATTATTATGGTCTTTATTAGCGAATAGTCGTAGAAATTAGCTGTATTAGAAATATAAATTTTAAAAGCTGCTCATCTTAGTTGATTTTCTCTTTGATTTTTAAACGATGTTGTCATGAGTGGAATAGCAAAAATTGCATGTATAAGTTCTAACTATTATAAAAAATAAAATAAGTATTGGCATAAAAAGCGCATTTTTCCGATTCTAAATCAGTTTATACGTATACGCGTTTTCCCCAGATGGGCAGCACCCATTTGCTGATGGTCTGCTCAGTTGCATAGAGTTTTCTTCGTGTTGATAGCATTTCCATCGATAACGGTATAAGTCCAATTTTTGCAGTTTAAGGAAACATTGATGTCGAATTCTGCTGTTGTTGAAACGAGTGTTGAATTAGTTGCGCAAGCTTTACGCTCCGCTGAGTTGTCACAAACTGCGATTGTACCTATTCGCCCACAATTAGGGGGTGAAAGTGCCGATGTCGATATTGCCTACGCAGTTCAAGAACTAAATACGCAACGTGCGCTGAATGAAGGACGTCGTTTAGTCGGTCGTAAAATTGGTTTGACCTCAATTGCAGTACAAAAGCAATTGGGTGTGGATTCACCTGATTTTGGGATGCTATTTGCAGATATGGCCTATGGTGATGGCGAAGCGATTCCAGCAGGTCTTTTGATTCAACCTAAAGTTGAAGCAGAAATTGCATTTGTGATCAAAGCAGATTTAACCAAAGAAAAACATACTTATGCAGACATCATCAGTGCGACTGATTATGCCTTGCCTGCAATTGAAATTGTTGATAGCCGTATTGAAAACTGGAAAATTTCACTGATTGATACGGTTGCTGATAACGCATCATCTGCTGCATTTGTTCTGGGTTCACGTCCTGTGAAACTTGAAAACTTAGATCTCGTGAATTGCAAAATGAGCATGATCCGTGGCGATGAAGTGGTTTCACAAGGCGTAGGTAAAGCATGTCTTGCAAACCCAATGAATGCTGCAGTGTGGTTGGCTGATGAAATGGTGCGTCGTGGTCGTCCCTTGTTGGCAGGTGACATCATTCTTACCGGTGCGCTAGGACCAATGGTGGTTGCAAATCCAGGTGATGAATTCAAAGTTGAAATAGAAGGCTTTGGTTCAGTAACAGCTGCATTTGCCGCTGAATAAACGGAATTTAAAGAGAGTACATTCATGAAAAAGATTAAATGTGCATTAATCGGTCCGGGTAACATCGGTACAGATTTGCTTTACAAATTACAACGCAGCGAATGGTTGGAGCCAGTATGGATGGTGGGTATTGATCCAGCTTCAGAAGGTTTGGCTCGTGCAGCGGAAATGGGTTTAAAAATAACAAGCGATGGTGTGGACGGTTTATTGCCACATGTATTAGCAGACAATATTCAAATTGCTTTTGATGCAACTTCTGCTTATGTCCATGAAGAAAATAGCCGCAAGCTGAATGAACTTGGCGTACAAATGATTGACTTAACGCCTGCGGCAATTGGTCCATTTTGCGTACCACCAGTGAACCTTGCAGCATTGCTTGAACAAGGTGAATTGCCAAACGTCAACATGGTGACGTGTGGTGGTCAAGCCACGATTCCTATGGTGGCTGCCGTTTCACGTGTTCAGCCTGTGAACTATGGTGAAATTATCGCAACGGTATCGACTAAATCTGTAGGCCCGGGTACACGTAAAAATATTGATGAATTTACCCGTACCACTGCGGGTGCGATTGAGAAAGTTGGCGGTGCGAAAGCGGGTAAAGCGATCATCATCATCAATCCTGCTGAGCCACCACTCATGATGCGTGACACAGTGCATTGCTTAGTTGAAGGTGAACCAGATCAAGCTGCAATTACTGAATCTGTGCATGCCATGATCCTCGAGGTTCAAAAATATGTACCGGGTTATAAACTGGTGAATGGTCCGGTATTTGATGACAACCGTGTTTCTATGTATTTAGAAGTTGAAGGTTTAGGCGATTACTTGCCTAAATATGCCGGTAATCTCGACATTATGACAGCGGCAGCTGCACGCACTGCAGAAATGTTTGCAGAGCGTTTAATTGCACAACAAGCAACCACTGAAGCGGAATAAGGAGCAGCCAAATGTCTAAGATTATTGTTCATGATATGACTTTGCGTGATGGTATGCACCCACAGCGCCATCAAACGACTGTTGAGCAAATGATTTCCATTTCAACAGCACTTGATGATGCTGGCGTACCTTTAATTGAAGTTACACACGGAGATGGCCTAGGTGGTTCATCGGTGAACTACGGTTTTGCTGCGGCAACGGATGAGCAATACTTATCTGCGGTTGTGCCACGGATGAAGAATGCGAAAGTATCGGCACTTCTTTTACCTGGGATTGGTACGGTTGACCATTTGAAAATGGCACATGAAATTGGTGTTTCAACCATTCGTGTTGCAACACACTGTACAGAAGCAGATTGTTCAGAACAGCACATCACTGCTGCACGTAAATTAGAGATGGATACTGTGGGCTTCTTAATGTTGGCTCACATGGCAACACCCGCTCAATTGCTTGAAGAAGCGAAGAAAATGGTGTCTTACGGTGCAAACTGTATTTATGTGACTGACTCTGCGGGTTATATGCTGCCACAAGATGTAACTGATCGTGTTGCTTGTTTGCGTGATAGCCTTGACTCAAGTATTGAACTTGGTTTCCATGGTCACCATAACTTAGGTATGGGTGTTGCCAATACCGTAGCTGCTGTTCAAGCGGGCGCGATACGGGTTGACTTGGCTTCTGCAGGTTTAGGTGCAGGCGCGGGCAATACACCACTTGAGTTATTCATTGCCGTTGCGAATCGTATGGGAATGGATACAGGGGTTGATTTGTTTAAAGTTCAAGACATTGCTGAAGATCTTGTGATTCCTATGATGTTGAATCCGATTCGTGCTGATCGTGATGCAGCAACTTTAGGTTATGCAGGTGTTTACTCATCATTCTTGTTATTCGCGAAACGTGCTGAAGCCAAATATGGTGTGTCTGCACGTGAAATTTTAATGGAATTGGGTCGCCGCGGTACAGTGGGTGGTCAAGAAGACATGATTGAAGATTTGGCATTGACCATGTCGAAGGCCAAAGAACTGCAAGCTTAATTTTTAAATAAGTTTTAAAAGCACCTTTAGGGGTGTTTTTTTTATGTGAACTAGATATTGAGCTATATAAAAAATCTTGTTTATATAAGTTTTTTCTTATAAATCCTATTTGTATAAATAGGATTTATAAGAAAAATGCTTAAACTTAAAAGTGCTTAATACTGTAAAAGCGGTAAAAAAATATGCAAAATTTTATAAAAAAAATATAACTAATAATGGCTTAAAAAGAGTTAATGAAGATGATACGGAAATGGCTTATTCAAAAAAAATCTTAAAAAAAATCAAATAATTTCTAAAGAGTAAAAAAGGTAGGTCTGAGAGATAAAGCTTAATACTCTAGTCTGATTTTTTTAGATGCGATTGTTCAGCATGATGGTGTAGAGCTTAATTTGATCACTGGGAATTTAGCCATGCATCGTCAAACACTATGGATAGCAATCTGTGCTGCTGCGGCAACACTAGGTACAACTGCAACGAATGCAGAATTTATCGACGATAGCCAAGTCCAACTTAAATTGAAAAATTTCTATCTGGATCGTCAGTATGATGATCTTCCACAAAACAACTGGGGCAGTTGGTCTCAAGGCATAACTTTAGATGCTAAGTCCGGTTATGCCGATTTAGGTGTTGTAAAAGTTGGTGCTGATATCTTGGTTCAACATGCTGTACGTTTGAATGGCCGTGATAAAAATGCCGATTGGGTATTACCACATTCAAATGGTAAACAAGCGCGTGATTTTGGCAAAGTCGGTGCGACCCTAAAAGCCAAAGTCTCTCAAACTGAGTTAAAAGTGGGTGAGATTTTACCCGTTTCTCCAGTTTTGCTTGTTGATCCATCCCGTCAATTACTTACTACATATAGCGGTGCATGGTTAGAGTCCAAAGAACTGAAAAATACCAAATTGACTTTGGCATATATTGACGGCATCAATGCACGTTATGACAACCAATTTCAAGATTTAAGTTTGTTCCCAAATAACAATCCAAACACGGCAAAAGCGGCTGATGGAATGTACATTGCGGGTGTTGATCATCAGTTTAATAAAGAAATGGGTGCAAGCTATTGGTATGCAGATGTTCAAGATATTTACCAACAGCATTATCTTGGTGTTAACTATAACCGTGAACTCGCAGAAAAAACCAAACTAATCAGCCATATTCGTTATTTTGATAACTCAGAATCTGGTGACAAGTTATATGGTGAAATTGACAACCAAGCATTATCTGTTGGCGCCAAAGTAAATCATGGTGCACATACTTTTGGTTTGGGTTATCAGCAAATGTTTGGTGATAATGCTTTCCCAACCCTTGCAGGTTGGGTGCCACAACCTTATTTAGTCAACTGGGGTGTAGCGACATTTACCAATGCCAATGAAAAGTCTTGGGGCTTTACTTATGCCTATGATTTTTCAGAATCGGGTGCAAAAGGCTTAAATGCAACTGTTGTTTACTTTACAGGTTACGATGCAAATGTTGCAGGTCTTAAAAATCAAGACTCTAATGAGCTGAATCTGATTGTGAATTACACCGTTCCAGAAGGGAAGTTCAAAGGTTTAGGCATTCAAGGGATGTATATTGATGCGGACTATGACTGGAAAACAGACTTAAAAGAGTATCGTGTTGCAACGACTTATACTTATAAATTTTAATTGAAATATGAGAACAGTGGCTTTGTAAAAAGCCGCTGTTCTAAATCGTATATGTGTATTGCTAAAGCAGTAAATAAAACAAAATTTTAAAAAATTAAATCAAATAAAAACAATTAGTTAAATGATAGTTTTTTTGTTTGGTTTGATCATAAATTTGTATCAATTTACCTGTTTTTAACATGTACTATTAGAGCGTAAAAATTCAAATTTCAATGAGTTAACTTGGGTTGCTGTCGAATAAATAGAGCAACACAAGCATAAGGCTGTACGAGGAGTATGTATGAGCACGGTTCAAATCCCTGAATACAAAACAGATTCATTCTTCGGTTTAGAAGATAAATGGATTGAAACTGCCGAAGGTGAGTTGACTCACTACCATGAAGTTGGTGAAGGCACTCCGATTCTTTTCTTGCATGGTTCAGGTACAGGTGTATCTGCTGCTGCAAATTGGTGGCTAAACCTTCCACAAATTGGTGAGCAAGCACGTTGTATTGCAATCGATTCAATTGGCTATGGTCAAAGTGTGGTTGCAGAAGGAACTCAATACGGTATTCGTGCTTGGGTTGATCATGCAATTCGTACTTTAGATGCTTTAGGTATTGAGAAAACTTGGGTGGTGGGTAATTCACTTGGTGGCTGGTTGGCTTTCCAAATGGTGCTTGATTATCCTGAGCGCGTACTCGGAATTGTGTCTATGGGGACGGGTGGTGCGAAACAAACTGCTGCACTTAAAGCACATGCAAATCCTGTACTGACAGTGGAAGGTATTAAGAAAACACTTTCCATGTTTGTTGTGAACAAAGACTTAATTACAGATGAATTGGTTAAAGTCCGTTTTGATTCTGCGAAAAACGATTACGCTTCTGACCGTCTAATGGATGTAGTTGGTGCACGTGATCGTGACCGTTTTGAGTTCCCACTCGACTTTGAAAAAATGAAAGACATTACAGTTCCTGTCTTGTTGATTCATGGTGTACAAGATGTGGTGATTCCTGTTTCACGCTCTTGGGATATTTTAAATACAGTACCTCACGCAGATGCACATATATTTAGCCAATGTGGTCATTGGTCTCAAGTAGAAAAAGCCGAAGAGTTTAATACGGTCCTTAAAGATTATTTGACTGCCCGTGGTGTTAATTAATCTACTTTTATCTCACTGATAATCTGAATCCTCATGATTACAACATTTTGTGTTAACGATGGGTTCAGAGCTATCTATATTCAAATTCACGCTATGATAATTTCAGCATAAGAATAGATTTTGCTATCTATCATATAAAAAATTATCTATGAAAATAAGCATTTAATATTGTACTGAATGTCTTAAGTAATCATTACTTATTATTTAAAGGACGATTGAAGGTACTTTTTTGAGATTGTCTTCCTAAAGGAATTAAACATGACTGTTAAACTAATTTGTGCCTCTCACAGTCCTTTAATGGAATTTGCTTCACCACAAGATCGCTCTAAAGAACAAAAGGTACGTGAAACTTTTGCTCAGTTGGCTGAAGAAGTAAAAGCATATGACCCAACTTTAATTATTAGCTTTGGTCCAGATCACTTTAATGGTTTCTTTTACGATTTAATGCCAAGTTTCTGTGTGGGTATACGCGCGACTGCGGCTGGTGATTGGGATTATGGTCCGGGAAAAATTGATGTACCCGAAGAAACAGCAGTAAATTTGGTTCGTAAAGTACTTGATGAAGGGGTTGATGTTGCTTATTCATACCGTATGCAAGCAGATCATGGGGTGACTCAACCTTTACATTTTTTATGTGATGGCAAGCTTGATCGTTACCCAACCATTCCTATTTTTATTAATGGTGCAGCAGCGCCGATGCCGACCACCAAAAGAACGATTGCACTTGGTCGTGCAGTTGGGCAGTTCATTAAATCATTAAATCTTGAAAATGAACGTGTATTGGTTTTGGGAACTGGCGGACTTTCACATGATCCACCAACGCCACAAATGGGTTCCATTCCACTTGAAGTTGAAGAATTTTTAATTTGTGGTCGTAATCCTACACCCGAGTCACGTGCCGCTCGTCAGGCTAAAATTATTTCCGTTGGTCAGCGTTTAGCAGCGGGTGATCAATCAGTTTCTGTTCCACTGAATCCCGAATGGGATATCGCATTATTGGAAAAATTTAAAAATGCGGATTTTGCAGCACTTGAAGCCATGACCGAAGAGAATATTCGTAAAGAAGGTGGGCGTGGTGGTCAAGAAGTTCGCTCTTGGATGGCCGCATTTGCAGCATTCTCAGAACTCGGTGAATATGAAATGAAACTGCATTGTTATGAAGCAATCAGTGAGTGGATTGCGGGTTTTGGGATCGTGTCTGCGGAGTTAAAAACAAATAATAAAAAATGTACTTAAAGAGGTTGTTCTAACGAATACTGTATCATCAAGTAATGTTGTTCGAGACAGTAATCTCATTACTGGTTAAAATCCATTTTCTGCACGTATCACAGCTGAAGCGATTATAGATGCATTGAATATCAAGTAATTTTTATATCTAGTCGATTTGGCAATAAATAAATATTAAGTAACTGAACATGATCAATAACCTTA
>CAWETQ010000008.1:0-163174 GCA_963812025.1 uncultured Gammaproteobacteria bacterium | reverse complement strand
TCACGCGCTTCAGACGCATCCGTTTGCATCAAATTTTGAATTTGATCTGGAGTAATGAGCACACCCAAAGAATTCACGGCATAAGAGGAAAAACCACCAATCAACAACAGCGCAATCGCAATTGGTTTGACTGTCCATTTCCAATTCAAGAGCTGAAAAATAAAATTATACAGCGCTACAATGACCAGTACCGTTGCCCCTAAAAATAAATAGGCTTCAATCCCTGATAGGGTGTTAAATTTTTTATTTGTTGAAAAAAAGCAAAGTTCAGCACCACGCCCAGCCAAATGGAGAGCACTAAATTAAATTGGCTTAAAGAAATTGGCTTAACTTTATTCCAAACTTGTGTAATTGCATTTAGCATCATTTTATCGCTAATCTTTTTTACTGATACTTCAATTTAATATCTTAAACTTAAAACTCACTTAAATAAAAAAAGGCGATGTAAACATCACCTTTTCATTCAATTAAAATCAATCCGATAAAGCCAAAATTAATTAAAATTTAAACTCTAATCCCGTACCGACCACAGGCTGCTTGGTTTCAGCATCACCACGTTCAAGGGTTAAATAACCTGCATAACCATAAGCTTTCACTTGTTTATTAAATGCATAATCTACGCCTGCAAAAATTTGCTCGGCGTCTAAATCCACGGTCGCATTTTTGAAACTGGTGCTATTTTGACTATATTGGGCTTTTATTGTCCACGCTTTAGCCGTTGGAAGATTATATTCTGCACCCACTAACCAACCTTGAGCATCATCAATAAATTCTGTCCCCACTGCATTGCCTTCGGCTTGTTGCACTTCAGAAGTCTGATACAAAGCTTTAAGTGCTAAACCACCCTGTAAATTCACCCGACCAATGGCACGAATAGTATTGGCAGCTGCAAATAATGAACCGCCTGTAACTTCTGGCTCGGAAGCATTAACGAAGCCTCGTCCAAGGAAATTACTTGGAATCGCTTTATCATAAGCAAGACCTGCAATTACGGCAGGGCTTTCATAAACCACGGAAGCTGACCATGCATCACCTAAACCGCGACCTGCTGTTTTAACCACACCATTATCCGACTTAATCGCACTGGCTTCACCCGTCGCCAATAATGCATTGACTTTAATTACACCTGTAGGCAACGCAATTGCAGGTGACTCATAAACCACAGCATTTGCGACACGGTTTTCACCGGTAAAAATACCACTCACATCGGCTTTATTCGCCACATAGTTATTAAAGGTATCGACCACGCTTGAGAGTTGTTTTAATGGCGTGTCATGTGCACCAACTTTTAAAGTCCCCAATTTGGCATCTTTTAAGCCGACAAAACGGTTCCGCTTCGCCCAGTCATTTCCTTCACCATCGGCATTAAACGCCCATTCAATCGCATAAACGGCATTTAAGCGTTCTGTGAGCTTTTCTTCGCCTTTAATCCCGATAAAAGAACTATTCGAACTTATTTCCTAAACATCACGGTCGGACTTGGTCGCGTTATCTTCAGGTAAGTAGTCTAAACTTGCGTCGATTTCGCCATACAACGTAGGTGCTGCAAATGTAGATCCGGCCAATAACGTTAAAGCAATTGCTGCTGCAATTTTGGTTTTCATGTATCAATACCCCTAAACTATTCTGTAACAGATGTTACTGTTTAGAAATATTTAAAAAAATGATTTAAATTTTATTAACTTATCTTATTAAATCTTTAGATGTTTAATCGATATTGAATTGAATTAATCTGCTTTTGTTTAAGTATTAATGGCTATTTTTCCATTTAACAATAGGCAATAAACAAACTAGCGCTAACAAGGTGATACCCATTAAATAGTGAGCATAGCCCCACAGATCACCGAATATACCACTCAGGCTATACAGTCCCCCACTGACCGTCGCCAACAGTGCCACTTGAAAGGTGAAATCTGTGCCTGCTACATGTTTACGGCTATATTGCATGATTAAAGTCAGCATAATGACCAAGAGCATGGCTGAAATCATATCTTCGAAGGCATTAATTACATAAATGATCCACGTCTCGATTTGACGTTTTGCTTCGTACTGAAAGGCTAACCATGTGTAAGCCGCCAAACTCAAAATTTTTAGTACAGAAAAACTCAATAGCGCATTCGCACGAGATATATATTTCAGGCTAATTCCCGCAATCCCTGCGCCAATGAGTGCAGCCAACGCGCCAAGCATGGTCACATAAATACCAATTTGCGAAAATGTCAGCCCTAAATCAATCATTAAAGGTTTCAGTAAAGGGCCAGACAAACCATCGGCAATTTTAAAGGTCATCAGTACCACTAGCCATAAAGCTAAATGACGGCTTTGATGAAAATAAGACACATAATCTTTGACTTTGCTCCAGCTAAATAGCTCTTGGTCAGTCACGTGCGGAGAAGTTTTGAAGCGTGTCGGTTCTTTAAAACATAGAATGGGCAAGGTGTTTAACAGCACGAGTCCAGCCAAAACTAAAAAAGTATTTTGCCAATCCAACCCATCCAGTGCCCATAAAATAGCACCACCACCGACAATAAAACCTAAACGTGAACCCACCACTTGAAAGGTATTGCCCCAATGTTGCTGTTCATTGTTAAGCAAATTGACCGCTAAGCCATCGGTGGCAATATCTTGTGTTGCACCCACCACATTCATACTGAGCAAAGCCACAAAAAAAGCCAACAAATACGCGGGTTGATTTAAAGCCTGTATGGGTAAAAAAGATAAGCCAATGAGCACAATCACACTCAAAATCTGCGTCGGAATAATCCAGCTCCGATAATGTCCAAAGGCTGAATAACCAAAATGATCGACCAAGGGTGCCCAAAAAATTTTAATTGACCACGGCAACATCAATAAGCCAAAGCCACCAATATGTGCCAATGACACGCCTTGCGCACGTAAAATCACAGGTAAAGCATGGGTCATAAAACCGACAGGTAAGCCTTGTGCCCAATATAAAGAGAACAACAACAAATAAATGTGACGTGTAGCTGGCATGATCTGCCCTTATGATCAAATCGAGATTGATGATTTCTATCAAGTCAGCAGAAGTATGCTTTACATTTTGACAATGAATCTTATTTTACAAAAGCTTAACATATTTAAAATGCGATACAGTTTTGTCAAGAAGACGAAAAAGACTATGGACACATATTTTCCAACCTTACCCGATCGGGTTCCTGCTCGCGGTAACTGCTTAAGCCGAAATATTTTTAAAAACATATTTCTTGCCCAAGGCTGGCATTTTAAAGGTGAATTTCCAAACTTGCCTAAAGCAGTGGCGATTATTTCGCCGCATACTTCAAATATTGATGCGTGGTATGGATTTACGGCATTGCTCGGACTGGGCATTAAAATTACCATTTTTGGCAAACACACTTTATTTAAAACACCGCTTAAACCCTTACTCAAATGGATTGGGGTTATTCCTGTAGAACGTCATGCCAAACACGGATTAACCCAGCAAATTATTAACTTTATTAATAGCCAAGAGCAAATTTGGGTCGGTATGGCACCTGAAGGGACACGCAAACGCGCGGAGAGCATTAAAAGTGGCTTTTACCGTATTGCTGTGGGTGCGCATATTCCCATTGTGATGTTTTCTTTTGATTATGCGCACAAAACCATTCATTGCTTAGGTGTATTTCAGCCCACGGGAGATTATGAACCCGATTTAGAGCAGATTTTGAATCTGTACATTGGTAAATTTTCTCCTAAAAATCCGAATTGGTTAGCCAAACCGTTACAAAATCGTATAAAAAATAGCTAGTCAAAATGATCATTATCTGATCTCATACGCGCAACTTTTTGTCTATTTGATGCCCAATCCCAACTATGAAATTTGTGCAATATTCTTTAATTGGTCTACTTGGACTCAGCCTGATGGGCTGTGATAAAGCCGTAAAAACCCAACCGCAAACAAGCGCCATAAAAGCACGCGAACCGGTGATTGCAATTGCGCTGGGTGGCGGTGGTGCCAAAGGTTTTGCCCATATTGGGGTACTTAAAGTTTTAGAATCACATGGCATTAAACCAAAAATTGTCACGGGCACCAGTGCAGGTAGCTTTGTCGGCAGTATTTATGCCAGTGGCAAAACACCGTTCCAATTACAACAAATTGCATTGAGTTTAAAAGAATCCGACATTCGTGATTTAACCTTAAACAGTCAAGGCATTGTGCAAGGTCAAAAATTGCAAAACTATGTCAACAAGCACATTGCCAACAAACCGATTGAACAATTCCCCATTCGCTTTGCAGCGGTGGCGACCCGTTTAGACAATGGGCGTAAAGCTGAATTTATTAAAGGCAATGCAGGTCAAGCGGTTCGTGCATCATGCAGTATCCCCAATGTATTCGTCCCTGCCACGATTGGTGGAACTCAATATGTTGATGGCGGTTTAGTTAGTCCAATTCCAGTAAAAACGGCGAAAGCCATGGGTGCAGATATTGTCATTGCCGTTGATATTTCTGCACGTCCAGTTGGCGATAAATCCACTGAATATGTGGGGCTTACTGGATCAAACCATTAATATTATGGGACAACAAAGTATCAATGAAGAACTCAGTCAAGCCAGCGTTGTGATTCAACCCAAAGTGGGACATTTAGGCACATTGGATTTAAAAGCCAGCAATCAGTCCATCCTTGAAGGTGAAAAAGCAGCGCAACTGAAAATCCGTGCCATTGAAAAAATGATTACCGATTTTAAAAGGTCTCCAGCCGCATTCAAACCTGCACCAAAAGCTAAAATATAAAAAAGATCCTGTTTTAATATTCAAAGACTTATTCATCTGCTAAATTGATATAGACACTTAAGTTATCTATATCAATTTTACAATACACGAGTAGATGTATGGAATTTGCTTTCGAACCTTGGCATTGGTTTGTATTGGGTGTTGCACTGATGCTCTCTGAATTGGTACTGCCCGCTTTTGCTGCACTATGGTTTGGCATCGCAGCCATCATGGTGGGTGTTTTATTCTGGATGTTCCCGATGATGGGCTTCACCACCCAACTCGTCACTTGGATTATCTTATCCATCCTTTGCACTTTACTTTGGTTTAAATTTATTAAGCCCCTTTCAACCGATAAAACCAAAGCAGGTTTATCGCGTGAAGCGACCATTGGTCAAGTCGGCATGGTCATTCAAACCCATATGGAACACGATTTAATTACGGTACGTTTCCCCATGCCTGTTTTAGGCTCTGATGAATGGAACTGCCGTGCTTTAGAACCCGTTCAGGTGGGTGATCGTGTACGTGTGGTCGATATTCTCGGCAATGATCTTGTGGTTAAACCACACAGTTCAAATAATGAAAATATATAAAGCGAGGAAATAACATGTCTGGTGGATCTATTATTGTTTTAGCCATTTTGGTTTTTGCAGGCGTCACCATTTTTAAAGGTGTGCGTATTGTTCCGCAAGGTTATAAATGGATTGTACAACGTCTCGGTAAATACCATACTACCCTGACACCGGGTCTCAATTTTGTCATTCCTTATGTCGATGAAGTGGCTTATAAAGTCACCACCAAAGACATCGTGATGGATATTCCATCTCAAGAAGTGATCACCCGTGATAACGCTGTTTTACTGATGAATGCCATGGCATATATCAATATTACCACACCAGAAAAAGCGGTTTACGGCATTGAAAACTATACGTGGGCCATTCAAAATCTGGTACAGACATCACTGCGTTCAATTGTCGGTGAAATGGATTTAGATGATGCTTTGTCATCGCGTGATCACATTAAAGCAAAATTAAAAGCAGCCATTTCTGATGATATTTCAGATTGGGGCATTACGCTCAAAACCGTAGAAATTCAAGATATTCAACCCTCAAGTACCATGCAGTCAGCGATGGAAGCTCAAGCGGCAGCTGAACGTCAGCGCCGTGCAACCGTAACCAAAGCAGACGGTGAAAAACAAGCCGCTATTTTAGAAGCAGATGGTCGTTTAGAAGCGTCACGTCGTGATGCTGAAGCTCAAGTGGTCTTGGCGGAATCATCGCAACGCGCTATTGAAATGATCACTTCCGCGGTCGGTGATAAAGAAGTTCCTGTTGCCTACTTGCTGGGTGAACAGTATGTAAAAGCCATGCAAGAAATGGCCAAATCCAACAATGCTAAAACGGTGGTATTACCTGCCGATATCATGAATACCATTCGTGGTGTGATGGGTCGTAATCCATAATAGCTCCAAATTTTTGGGACTCAATAGACAGCTTTTGCTGTCTATTTTTATTTCAACTGCGAAAAAATCTGCAATCCTTGTGAAATTATGATTAAATTTCGCGTTATTTTTTTGAAATGATTTGTGCTTTTATTTTAAAAGCCTGTGTTTCGATCTGCTGTCCACCTTGTAAACGGATACCGTATGAGCTCCCTGAATCCGACCTTAATTACCTTTCTTTTTTATATTGTCGCCATGATCGTGATTGGCCTTATGGCTTATCGCGCGACATCCAACTTCTCTGATTACATTTTGGGGGGTCGACGTTTAGGTAGTTTCGTCACAGCGCTCTCTGCGGGTGCTTCAGATATGAGCGGTTGGTTACTCATGGGACTGCCGGGTGCAATTTATCTTTCAGGTTTATCTGAAATGTGGATTGCCATTGGCTTGATTATTGGTGCATGGCTGAACTGGCTACTGGTTGCTGGACGTTTGCGTGTTCATACTGAAGTGCAACACAATGCCTTAACCTTGCCCGACTACTTCTCAAACCGTTTTAACGATCAAAAGAAAATTTTACGTATTGCTTCTGCTTTCATCATCTTAATTTTCTTTGCAATTTATTGTGCTTCAGGCATGGTTGCAGGCGCACGTTTATTTGAAAGCATGTTTGATCTTTCTTACAGCACAGCCCTTTGGATTAGTGCCATTGCCACCATTAGTTATGTATTTATTGGCGGTTTCTTGGCGGTCAGCTGGACGGATACCATTCAAGCGGGCTTAATGATTTTTGCTTTATTGCTCACCCCTATCGTGGTGGTCTTAAGCTTTGCCGACATCAATCAAATGACTTTGGCACTTGAAGCGGCTCGCCCACAAGCCATGAATGTTATGGGTGATTTAAGCTTTGTAGCGATTATTTCATTATTGGCTTGGGGCTTGGGCTACTTTGGTCAACCGCATATTTTGGTGCGTTTTATGGCGGCAGATTCGGTCAAATCAATTCCGAATGCACGTCGTATTGGTATGACGTGGATGATCCTTTGTCTAGGTGGCGCTGTTGCTGCGGGCTTCTTTGGTATTGCTTATTTCCAACAACACCCTGAACTTGCAGGGGCAGTAACAGCAAATCCAGAAACTGTATTTATAGAACTGACCAAAATTCTGTTTAATCCATGGATTGCAGGGATTGTCTTGGCTGCGATTTTAGCCGCAGTGATGAGTACCCTAAGTTGCCAATTCTTTGTTTGCTCAAGCACTTTGACCGAAGATTTTTACAAATCATTTTTACGCAAAAATGCAACTCAAAAAGAACTGGTCTGGATTGGTCGCTTAATGGTGTTACTGATTGCACTATTGGCGATTTGGATGGCAGGAAATCCTGAATCTAAAGTTTTAGGCTTGGTTTCTTATGCTTGGGCTGGTTTTGGCGCTGCATTTGGCCCACTGATTATTCTTTCCTTATTCTGGCGTCGCATGACTTTAAATGGTGCACTGATAGGCATGTTAGTCGGTGCGATTGTGGTCATTCTATGGAAAAATATGTTCAGTGATACAGGTCTTTATGAAATTATTCCGGGCTTTATTTGTTCGCTTATTGCCATTGTCGTAGTAAGTTTATTGGGTAAAGCTCCATCTGAGGAGATCACCACTCGTTTCGATGAAGGTGATCGCTTATACAAAGATGCTCAATAGTTTGACATCAAAATAAGCCCATAAAAAAGAGGACTTGATGTCCTCTTTTTTGTTCTTTAGTTTGCTACTTACCTGCTTTTTAGCTTTTACGTGACAATAAAAATTGTGAAATTTGATTTAGTTCTACCGCATTGTCACCAAAAATAGCCAAAGCATTTAATGCCTGATCATGCAATTCTTTCGCATAAGCCTGTGCATTGTCTAAACCCATTAATGCAGGATAAGTCGATTTTTCGACTTGTTGATCTTTACCTGCGGTTTTTCCAAGAACTTCTGTATCGGAAATAATATCCAAAATGTCATCTTGTACTTGGAAGGCCAATCCAATCGCTTGGGCATATTCGCGCAATTTCGGAATCGCTTGATCTGTTCCCTCAAATACGGTGACCGCAGCCATCATCACCGCAGCAGAAATGAGTGCGCCAGTTTTATTACGATGAATATTTTCCAAAGCCTGTTGATTGACATGCTGCCCTTCCGCTTGTAAATCAAGCACCTGACCACAAACCATTTTCGAACTGGCGGTTGCCAAAATTTGCATCTGTTTTAACACAATTGCAGAATCAACTGCCGGCCCTTGATCAAACAAGCGACTGCCCAATATTTCAAATGCCATCGACTGTAAAATATCACCTGCAAGTAAAGCGGTATCTTCACCAAAAGCCACATGACAGGTCGGTTGACCACGGCGCAGTAAATCGTTATCCATACAGGGTAAATCATCATGTGCCAATGAATAGCAATGGATCATTTCAATGGCAACTGCCGCACGACGCACCGCAGCAAAATGAGCATTTGGCTTGATGGCAGCCGTTGCATAACAAAGTGCTGGACGTATACGTTTACCACCGAGCATCACGGTATGATGCACCGCGCCTTTGAGCGGTTCTGGAATAGAAAATGCGTCTAGTGCCGTCAATAAATCTTGTTGAATACGTTGCTGTGCTTGGGTTAGTACATTTGCATGTACATCAGTTAAAGATGACACATTCGCCTCGAATACTTTGCTTTGGTGAATAAATCTAAACCCACAGAAAGACTGCTGGATCTAGCTTAATCTAATATACAGCGCTCTTGTCATCATCGACAGAGAACTTGCGATTGATCATACACAAGAGAGCTGACTTGTCATTGTATTTAAGCACCTCGTTTGGTAGCTCAATTTCACAATCACAAAGCGTCATCATACTGCTTTATCGCAAGATTCTCTATCTTGTTCACTATTTCAAGCTATCTGCTGGAATTCGAACCCAACCTTCCATCAACACTCGTGCACTACGGCTCATCACCGCCTTTTTCACCACCCACTGTCCATTTTCCTGCACCGCTTGTGCGCCAACACGCAATGTACCTGAAGGATGTCCAAAACGTACCGCTTCACGCGCCCCACCACCCGCAGCTAAATTCACCAAAGTACCCGGAATGGCAGCAGCAGTACCAATGGCAACCGCAGCGGTTCCCATCATGGCATGGTGCAGTTTACCCATCGACAAAGCACGTACCAGTAAATCAACATCACCTGTTTGAATATCTTTACCACTCGATGATGTATAAGATTTCGGTTGAGAGACAAACGCAATTTTAGGCGTATGTTGACGTTTTTCAGCTTCGGAAATGTCTTGGATTAAACCCATTTGTTTTGCGCCATAAGCACGAATGGTTTCAAAACGCGCCAGTGCTTGTGCATCAGCATTAATGGCGTCTTGTAGTTCTGTACCCGCATAGCCAATGTCTTCAGCATTTAAGAAGATCGTTGGAATACCAGCATTAATAAAAGTGGCTTGGAAAGTCCCGATATTTGGCACTTCAAACGTATCGACCACATTGCCTGTTGGGAACATTGCGCTGCCATCTTCACCATCATCAGCAGGATCTAGAAACTCAATCTGCACTTCTGCTGCGGGGAAAGTCACGCCATCGAGTTCAAAATCACCAGTTTCTTGGACTTGACCATGAGTAATCGGCACATGCGCAATAATAGTTTTTGCAATATTGGCTTGCCAAATGCGAACCGTACAGATGCCATTTTCAGGAATACGCTCTGCACTGACCAAGCCATTGGAAATGGCAAATGAACCGACCGCAGCCGTTAAATTTCCACAATTACCACTCCAGTCCACAAAAGGCTGATCAATCGCCACCTGACCAAATAGATAATCCACATCATGATTGGGTTGTGAACTTTTCGCTAAAATCACCGTTTTACTGGTACTTGAACTTGCTCCGCCCATACCATCAATTTGCTTACCGTATGGATCTGGACTACCAATCACACGTAGCAAGAGTTGATCGCGAATTTTCCCAGCCTGTTGAGCCGCTTCAGGTAAATCATCCACTTTAAAGAAAACACCTTTACTGGTGCCACCACGCATATAGGTTGCCGGAATTTTAATTTGTGCAGCAAAACTCATTTTTCATCGTTCCTTCATACTTATCATTGTTTTAAACAACATTTGAACAATGTTGATCTCTTTTATCATAGGGATTTTTTTAACAAAAGCATTGGCTACAAGGCTTAAGTATAAAAATTTAGTGCTGAATATTGTTGATAAATAAACCTTTATAACTTGCAAGTCACTATATTAATAAATCTAATCTATTGATTCATCTATTATTTATTTAAAAATCCTATACTTAGTTTTTTTGTATCGCCATTCTCTTTAAAGAGTTGTACTAGGCTAATACAAATCAATCCATTACAATCACCGACTTATCCATTGTCGGGCTGAAATAACTTGAATAAAGAGTCGTCTCAACTTCAGCGTGGCTTAAAGAACCGTCATATCCAACTCATCGCCATGGGCGGAGCTATTGGTACAGGCTTATTCTTAGGTTCCGCACAGGTGATTCAATCTGCAGGTCCTTCCATCATTTTGGGTTATGCCATTGGTGGTTTGATTGCATTTTTAATTATGCGTCAACTGGGTGAAATGATTGTACATGAGCCTGTAGCAGGATCATTTAGCCATTTTGCCTTTAAATATTGGGGGAAATTCCCGGGCTTTTTAGCCGGTTGGAATTACTGGATTTTATATATTTTAGTCGCAATGACTGAGCTGACTGCGGTCGCAAAATATATTAATTATTGGTGGCCTTATATCCCTGCATGGGCTTCCGTACTGTTCTTTTTCATCGTCATTACTTTAGTCAATCTCGGCAATGTAAAATTCTATGGTGAATCAGAATTCTGGCTGTCCATCATCAAAGTAACGGCGATCGTCTCGATGATCATTTTCGGTTTGTATTTACTGCTCACCGCTGATGCTGGTTCAACCTCTTCATTTACCAATCTTTGGGCACATGGCGGTTTCTTCCCGAATGGCTTTGAAGGCTTATTCTATATGCTGGCCTTCCTCATGTTCGCCTTTGGTGGTATTGAGCTAATTGGTATGGCAGCAGCAGAAGCCAAAGACCCAGAAAAAACCATTCCAAAAGCCATTAACCAAGTGGTTTTCCGTATTCTATTGTTCTACATTGGTTCATTGACCATCCTTTTGGCATTGGTGCCATGGAATCAGCTTGACTTAGGTGGTCTGGATAAAAGTCCGTTTGTGATGATTTTCAGTCAACTCGGTATTGGCTGGGCAGCGCATTTATTGAATTTCATTATTTTAACTGCTGCTCTTTCTGTTTATAACAGTGGGATGTATGCCAATAGTCGTATGCTTTATGGCTTGGCACAACAAGGCAATGCACCGAAAGTATTCAGTCAGGTGAATAAACAAGGTGTGCCCATTCCTGCTGTTTTATTCTCGGCTTTATTAATTTTTGGTTGCGTACTGTTAAACTACTTTGTTCCAGAAGATGCCTTAAGTCACCTGATGTATGTCGTGGTGGGTGCATTAGTACTGAACTGGGCCATGATTACTTTGACTCACCTTAAATTTAGACAAGCGATTAAACAAGCGTCGATTCAAACCAAGTTCCCTGCACTTTGGGCACCAATCAGTAATTATATCGTGCTGATTTTTATTGCAACCGTACTTTATATTATGTGGGTGCAAGGCTTTAAAGAATCCGTACTGATGATTCCGATCTGGATTGTGGTGATGTTAGGCTTATTTAAAATAATGAAGCTGAATAAATCTTAAGCAAAACGATAAAGATCTGTCTTTTAAAAAGTTATTGTTTCGACAATAGCTTTTTTTTTATGTCTATTTGCGCTAAATTAGCTGCGCATTGTGCCCTTAGCTTAACTGGATAGAGCAGTTGCCTCCTAAGTGACCGACGCGGGTTCGACTCCCGCAGGGCGCACCATTTTATGGTTTGTTTTTGTCTTTAATGATTAAAATAAATTAATAAAATCAGAATATTAAAAAATAGATAACCTATACCAATCTGTGAACTAATATTATAAGCCCACCTTTTACAGTATAAAATTTGGACTGCATAATAAATAAGATTAAATAAAAAGAACTGACTTCCGTCAGCATACAAAACCAGCCCTTAAAAAACTGCTTAATCAATCGTCTCACTTTTTAGGGTCAAATCACAAAACAGCAGATTTCTTGAATAAATTAAATCTGACTCACTATTCAAATTTTTTTATCGCTTAACTGAACTTGCTCACGATCCGAATAATAAGAAGTAAATTGGGTTGGGCGATTTAATTTTACTAACTCGCTATTTTTGAACAAAAAACACCAAAACATCTTACATAATGATTCTCATTTAAACTTGCATTTATTCGAAATAACACCATGATTTTTTTAAATTTATAAAAATATAAAGAAATATAACCCCCTATACATATCTCAAAATGGTCACGATCCAACACTTCAAAATGCTATGATTGAGTCCAGCCCAATACTTACGATTAAATAGTGTGACGAAAACAACAAAAAAGCGCTCTACTTTACATAAAAAATGATTATTTTTTAACCAAACAGATGCTCGCATTAAATTTTATTTATTTATTTATTTTTCAATTACCTACATGCAATAAATCAATCAATTTAAGATAAGAAAACCGTATATATTATTTTTTTACACTCATTAGTTTTTCTAGAGCATTTACTCTTTTTTTTATTGTGCTATTTTTGTGACATGGAGTAACAAATGATATCTGGTTTGAAAACCGACATTGCCAAAAATGAATGCTGAATATAAATAACGCCAATTTCAGTAATAAAATTTGTACATCAAGGAAAGTCATAGAATGAAATTAAAAGCACTTAGCACAGCCATTATCCTTGCAACAGTACCGATGACAGGTGCATTTGCAGCAGCTTTAGACCGTTCAGGTCAATCAATTGCTGCTTTTTTACAGCCAGGTAACTATTTTGAAGCAGGCATTTCTGTTTTAGACCCAACTGTTTCGGGTAAAGTACGTAATGGATATACACCAAATGCTGCTTTACCAAGTCAAATTGGTTTAGAAAATACAAACCTTAGCGACATGGGAGATGATTATTACTTTCCTAGCGCTGCACTAAAAGTACAAGTTACTGATAATTTTTCTTTTGGTTTGATTTACGATCAACCATTTGGTGCTGATGCCACTTATTCTGTAGCTGACAAAGGTTCTGTTGCAGCAGGTGGAGTAGGTTTATTTCATAATGGTACTGAAGCAACTTCTGTTGAAGTTAAATCTCAAAATATTTCAATGATTATTTGGCTTCCAGCCAACTGAAAACTGGAATATTTATGCAGGCCCTGTTTATCAAACAGTAAAAGGTGATATTAAGCTTCGCGGTCTTGCATACGGTGGTAATGATAATTTTGGCGGTTACAATGCAAGTATTAAAGAAACTGGTGATATTGGCTGGTTAGCTGGTGCAGCATATCAAATTCCTGAAATTGCCTTAAAAGCGTCCCTAACTTATCGTTCAGAAATCGAACATAGTGTTGTAATTAATGAAAGTTCTTCTGCTACTCCAGCTGCAAACCCAGGAACTCTTATTAACCAAAACAATGGATTAGGCTCAACTGATATCACAACGCCTCAATCGGTAAACCTTGATTTACAAACGGGTATCATGGCAAATACTGTTGCTTTTGCAAATGTACGTTGGGTAAATTGGAAAGATTTTTCGATTCGTCCTTATGCATTCGGTAAAGCATCTGTTGCTGCAGGAGCAAGTCCTGCCGTTAACAAACCAACTGGTTTTGATCTTAGTTGCCTATACAGATGACCAAATTTCTACAACTGTAGGCGTTGGACGTAAACTAAGCGAACAATGGGCTGGTAACGTATCAGTAGGTTGGGACTCTGGTGCAGGCAATCCTGTTACAACTCTTGGTCCAACTGAAGGTTATTGGAATGTTGGTTTAGGCGCTCAATTTAGCCCAACACCACAAACTTTCATTGCTGGCGGCGTAAAATACTTCTGGTTAGGCGATGCTAAAGCACAATCAGGCGCACAATTCGATACTGCTAATTATGTTGCAGATTTTGAAGACAACCATGCGATTGCGTACGGTCTAAAAATGGGTTACAAATTCTAATTTAAGCCATTCAATATTTTTAAAAGACCATAGTTCGCTATGGTCCTTTTTTACATTATACATATTGATTTTTAAGCTTAATTTTCTATATGTTTTAAATTTAATCAAAAAGAATTACTTAGATCACTTCCATTTTTTAAAACTATTACTCTATTTTTTTACTTATAAATCATAAACATACCAAATAATTATTAGTACTTTTACTCTATTCAAGCCCATTTTTTGAATTACACAGTTCATTTTCCAATCGGAGCTGAGCATTTACTCTTTTTTTATTTATGTTATTTTCCCGTAACTTTTAGAAAAGATTAAGTGGCTCAAGGAAAAGAATCTATGAAGCTTACAGCAATTCATTCAGCAATTTTATTTAGTTTAATTCCAACGACAGCAACATTTGCTGCTGGACTTGATCGTTCTGGTCAATCCATTTCAGCATTTTTACAACCAGGAAATTATGCTGAAGCAGGTCTTTCCGTTCTAGATCCTGAGGTTAAAGGTAAAGACAATGCTGGCAATAACGTCAGCGATATGGCTGAAGACTACTACTTCCCCAATGCTGCGGTAAAAATTCAAGCAACTGATAAAATTTCTTTGGGTTTGCTTTACGATCAACCTTTTGGCGCAGATTCTCAATACGCAACTGATACAGGTGCATTTGGCGACAGTACACAAGGTACAGGCGTTGAAGTTAAAACCAACAATATTACTGCATTTATTGGTTACCAACCAACTGAAAACTGGAATGTATATGCAGGACCTGTATATCAAACGGTAAAAGCGGATGTATCTCTGCGTGGTACTGCTTATGGTGGTCCAACTGCTGTAGGCGGTTATGATATTGCGCTTAAAGAAGAAGGTGCTTATGGTTGGTTAGCAGGTTTTGCCTACCAAATTCCTGCAATTGCACTAAAAGCAGCAGTGACTTATCGCTCTGAAATTCAACATGATGTTGAAACATTTGAGACATTTGGCTTAGGCAAGTTAGTATTTCCTAGTAGTACAACTGAAATAACCACGCCACAATCTGTGAATCTTGATCTACAATCTGGTGTTGCTAAAAATACTTTAGCGTTTGCTAATATCCGTTGGGTACATTGGAGTCAGTTTGCAGTTACACCGAATGTTCTTAAAGAAAAATCAAAAAACAACCTAATTGATTATTCTGATGATCAATGGTCTGCCAATGTTGGTCTTGGTCATAAATTTAATGCTAAATGGTCAGGGACTGCGGCAGTTGGCTATGACTCTGGTGCTGGCAATCCTGTAACGACTTTAGGTCCAACTGAAGGTTATTGGAGTGTTGGTTTAGGCGGTCAATATAGCCCTGCTGAAAATTATTTCATCCAAGCGGGTGTGAAATACTTCTGGTTAGGTGATGCTCATGCCCAAACGGGTGGAAGATGTTGCTGGTAGCTTTGAAGACAATACTGCACTTGGTTATGGTATGAAAATCGGCTACCGTTTCTAATTAATTAGAAAAATTAGAATTAAACAAGAAAGGGCACCAATGGTGCCCTTCTCTATTTCAACTTAATGCTAAAATTAAGCAGGAATATCACGTATAGAAGCATTGACGAATGGCTTCTTTTAATGCCTCATATCCCTGAATAGATGGGAATTGTGGAAATTCAGCAATCACATTTTCAGGCGCATCGAATAAGAAACCGTGGTCTGCTTCACCCAGCATAGTCGTATCATTGTATGAATCGCCCGCGGCAATCACGCGGAAGTTCAAACCATGCAATGCTTTAACCGCTTGACGTTTTTGATCGGGTTGGCGCAGTTTGTACGCTGCAATCATGCCATTTTCATCAGTTTCTAACTTATGACAGAAAATAGTGGGCCAATCCAACTGTTTCATCAATGGATGCGCAAACTCATAAAATGTATCTGAAAGAATAATCAATTGAAAATGAGTACTGACCCATTTCACAAACTCTTTTGCACCTGGGAAAGGTCCCATATCCGCAATGACATCCTGAATATCATTTAAGCCTAATCCGTGCTCTTTTAAGATATTCAAGCGTTGCGTCATCAACACATCGTAGTCTGGAATATCACGTGTAGTTGCTTCTAATGCTTTAATACCGGTTTTTTTTGCGAAGTTAATCCAAATTTCTGGAACTAACACACCCTCAAGATCAAGACATACGATTTCCATGGGTTCTCCTCATGCCAGTGAAAAAATTTTGCGCTATCATAGCTTAAAAAATGACTACTTAGCTGCTGTTTTTTAAATCTATTTAATTCATAAGTATTTATTTTTTATTGCTAAGCAGATTATTTCAATTCTATTAAAATCATGGTGAATTAAATTAATATAGGTTTTTAAGTGTCCAAGCCTATAGCCAGGAACTGTCATGACAATTATCCCTACCATTGACCTTGTCGATGCACTTGCATCTGAATATATCGATAAATCTCCAAGTGAAATTTTAGCACTGGCTTTAAGCCAAGAAGGTGAAATTGCCATTTCATTTTCAGGTGCTGAAGATGTGGTCTTGATTGATATGGCTTCTCATTTGGGTAAACCTTTTCGTGTCTTTAGTTTAGATACCGGTCGTTTACATGCAGAAACCTATCAATTTATCGAAAAAGTACGTAAACACTATAATATTGAGATCGAGATTTGCTTTCCTGAATCTGAAGCAATCGAAAGCTTGGTTAAACAAAAAGGTTTATTTAGCTTTTTTGAAGATGGGCATCAAGAATGTTGTGGTATTCGTAAAGTAAAACCGCTACGGAAAAAACTTGCCACATTAGATGGCTGGATTACCGGTCAACGCAAAGATCAAAGTCCCGGCACACGTAATGAAATTCCTGTGATTCAAGCGGATATCGGTTTTTCGGGTGAAGGCAAACAATTAATTAAATATAATCCTTTGGCAAACTGGTCAAGTGCCGACGTATGGAACTATATTCGGATGATGGAAATTCCTTATAATCCACTGCATGAACGTGGTTTTGTCTCGATTGGCTGTGAACCTTGTACCCGCCCAGTTCTTCCAAATCAGCATGAACGTGAAGGTCGCTGGTGGTGGGAAGAAGCAACCCATAAAGAGTGCGGATTGCATTCCGGCAACTTAAAAAAATAAATTTTTCAAAAAAACCACTGTATATCAGTGGTTTTTCTTATACTCATCATTATACAGAAATAAGTTTTTTTATATTTGAAAAGCGATATACTAAAAAGACGGTTTTTATAATTCTAACAATCCTGTTCAAAGTCCAGACATGAACAGCCAATGAAATTGCAGTGAGGCATCCAACGCTATGCGTCCTTTACACCCAATTGATTTTATTTTTCTGTCGCTAGAAAAGCGTCAACAACCGATGCATGTTGGTGGACTCTTTCTCTTTCAAATCCCTGACCATGCACCTAAAACCTTTATTCAAGATCTTGTTGCAGATATTCGCAACTCAAAATCAAGCCCCGTCCCACCTTTTAATAATAAACTCAATGGTCTCTTTTGGGATGAAGACCCAGAATTCGATTTAGATCATCATTTCCGTCATATTGCGCTTCCACACCCCGGTCGAATCCGTGAATTACTGACTTATATTTCACAAGAACATAGTGCCCTGATTGATCGTGCCAAGCCACTTTGGACTTGTAATATTATTGAAGGTATTGAGGGTAATCGCTTTGCCATGTACTTTAAAATCCACCATGCCATGGTGGATGGTATTGCAGGCATGCGTTTAGTTGAAAAATCTCTCTCTCTAGATCCACTCGCGAAAAGCATTGTGCCACCTTGGTGTGTTGAAGGTCCACGTGCTAAACGTCAAAAAGAACCAAAGTCGAGCAGATTTAAAAAGATTATGGGTGGATTCAAACAACAATTTGAAGCAACACCTATCGTATTCCGTGAGCTATCTCAAACCATTATGAAGGATATGGGGCGTAATCCCGATTACGTATCTAGCTTTCAAGCGCCTAGCAGTATTTTAAATCAACGGGTCAGTTCTTCTCGTCGTTTTGCAGCACAATCCTTTGAACTGGAACGCTTAAGTAAAATTGCTAAAGCCCTGAATGTCACGATTAATGATGTTGTACTGGCGATTTGCTCAGGTGCTTTACGTGAGTATCTGATTAGTCAACAGGCTTTGCCGAAAAAACCACTCATTGCAATGGTTCCCGCTTCTATCCGTGATGATGATTCTGAGGTATCGAATCGTATTACCATGATTTTAGCCAATTTAGGCACGAATAAAGACACACCTTTAGAACGCCTACAAATTATTCGTCGTAGTGTTTTAAATGCAAAACAGCGTTTTAAGCGTATGAACTCAAGTCAGATTATGAATTATAGTGCGTTGGTTTATGGCGCAGCTGGCTTCAATATCGTTTCAGGCATCATGCCTAAGCGCCAAGCATTTAATATTGTGATTTCTAATGTACCTGGACCACGTGAACCATTGTATTGGAATGGTGCCAAACTAGATGCACTCTACCCTGCCTCTATTGTCTTAGATGGGCAAGCACTTAATATCACCATGACCAGTTATTTAGACAAATTGGAAGTGGGTTTAACGGGTTGTCGACATGCATTACCTAAAATACAAAACTTACTAACGCATTTAGAAGATGAAATTCAGCGATTTGAACAGATCGTTGGTCAAGAAACCCCAAAGTTACAAGCGGTGAGTTAACCGCAATTTCCGAAAAATAAATCTTAAATAAATTAAGGGGCTTAAAATTAGCCCCTTAATTTTTAATAGTTCGGCAGCGATTTAATAATTGGTGGCAGACTGAACGAATCATAGCCGTGGTAATTTGAACTTCCTTACCTTGTTCATCCACGATATAACCACTATGGGCAGGCTTATGATCTAAAACTTTCGAACTTTGTTTAATAATTACTTGGCTCATACTCATGTCATACCTCTTTTTGCTAAGCCAAAAAGGGAAAAATTGGCTTTGGCTACTGTGTATGACTAGTATTAGAAATTACATTCAAAAAGTAAAATTTCAGATGTAACAAGTATTTAACGATATTCTGTTACAATTTCAGCTCAGAATGATATCGTATTGCTCTTGCGTATATAAATTTTCCACCTGAAACTTGATCACACGCCCTATAAAGTGCTCTAAATCGGCCACTGCAGGTGCTTCGACTGTTAACAATCGGTCAATCACCAAAGGATGAGCAACAACCATAAAGCCACTTTTTGATTCAAAAGCACGTGCATATCTTAAAATTTCTCGAAAAATTTCGTAACACACGGTCTCCGCCGTTTTCACATAACCACGCCCCTGACACGTTGAACAGGATTCGCATAATAAATGTTCCAAGGATTCACGGGTACGCTTACGGGTCATTTCCACCAAACCCAGTTCGGAAACTTGCGTGATCTTGGTTTTTGCATGATCACGTTCCAGCATACGCTCGAACTGGCGCATCACCTCTTCACGATGCTGCGCTTCTTGCATATCAATGAAGTCAATAATGATAATGCCGCCCAAGTTACGTAAGCGCAGTTGACGTGCAATGACTTGCGTCGCCTCCATATTGGTTTTAAACACTGTATCTTCTAGTGTTCGACCGCCCACATATGAACCGGTATTGACATCAATGGTGGTCATGGCTTCAGTTTGGTCAATCATCAAATATCCACCAGACTTCAGCGCTACACGAGTTTGTAGTGCTTTTTGGATATCTTCTTCGACATTATATAAATCAAAAATAGGACGCTCACCCGGATAGTGAATCAACCGAGTTTGCATACTGGGTACAAATTCAGCGACAAATTCTTGTAATTTGGCATGAATTTCACGTGAATCAACGGAAATTTTAGAGGTATCTTCGTTGGCTAAATCTCGAATCACGCGTTGCGGAAGAGGTAACTCTTCAAAAATAAGGGAAGGTGCCACAATACTTGTTTGTTTACGCTGAATAAACTCCCACAGCTTGGCCAAATATGCCATATCTTGGGCAATTTCTGATTCGGGGATCCCTTCGGCAGCGGTACGAACAATCACACTACCCGGTAGCTGATGTGTGGTTTGAATAGGCTCAATCATCGAACGTAAGCGGTTACGCTCTTCTTCAGACTCAATGCGCTGTGAAACACCAATATGATGACCATACGGCATCAGCACCAAATAACGCGAAGGAATAGACAGGTCTGTACTTAAGCGAGCGCCTTTTGTTCCAAGCATGTCTTTCATCACTTGAACCGTGAGAATTTGACCCGGTTGTAGCAATTCAAATACATTGGGTGTGGGCTGATTGCGTGGCCAAATCATATCGTTGATATGTAAAAAGGCAGTACGAGATAAACCAATATCGACAAATGCCGCTTGCATCCCCGGCAACACACGAACCACTTTGCCTTTATAAATATTTCCCACTAAACCACGTTTAACCGTGCGTTCTACAAATAATTCATTGACCGTACCATTTTGGATTAAAGCCACCCGACATTCCATAGGGGTGACGTTAATCAGCAGCTCGTCAGACATAATAAGACTCAAAACATTATAAAAATTCTTTTTCAGCAGTTAATTTAGTGCCTCAACTGCTTTTAATAACTGTACTGTTTCATATAAGGGTAAGCCCACCACATTACTATAACTTCCTTCGATACGAGGAATATAACGTGCTGCAATCCCCTGAATGGCATAAGCACCAGCTTTACCTACAGGTTCGCCTGTTGCCCAATAATCTTCCATATCATTGCGGCTTAATGCTTGAAACTCAACCTGCGTTCGTACCACTATACTTGATTTTTTGCGACTTGTACGTACGCAAACACCTGAAAATACATCATGTTTACGTCCTGAAATGGATTGCCACATTTCAAAAGCATGTTGCTTAGATTCAGGCTTAGCTAAAATTTGATCATCCACCCCAACACTGGTGTCAGCAGCAAGAATAATGGCATTCGGGAATTGCTCTAAAACTGCTTGAGCTTTCGCACATGCCAGTCGTTCAACATATGCTGCAATGCCCTCGCCTGTTAAAACAGACTCATCAATTTCTGGACTAAAAATGTCAAACTCTAGTCCAAGTTGTTGCAGTAACTCACGGCGACGTGGAGAGCTTGAAGCAAGAATTAAATGCGCCATTTTTTCAGTACAAAATAAATCAGTGGAAAAACCAAAACACTGCTCAACAAAGGCTGCCAGTGCCTTGCAATCGAAAACTGCAATCCACCCATAATTTGTGCAATCCAAGTGATAAATAAATGCGCCAACACCGCTAAAAAGCTAATGATCCACAGATTAGCAAAGGTCAAAATGCGTCGTTCACGGGTTAAAAACCGTGCGACAAAGGTAATCACCACAAAACTAAAAGCATTCATCCCTAAAGGTGCATCAACCAAAAGATCGGTAAAAATCCCTGTCCCAAAAGCAAACCAAATACCACACCATGTCGGTTGGCACATGACCCAAAACAGCACGACCAACAACATGAATAATGGACGCGCGCCTGAAGCCGTATAAGACAAGGGATAAACAATGAGCACTGAACAAATAATGACTGAAAAAACAATCGCAATTAACGGATCACGATGTTTTTCAGAACGCAGTTTAGCGATTAGCATAAGGTTGCTCCATCGCTAAAGAATCGGAGAATAGAACCGCCACATGGTGTCCACCGGCCAACTGTGCTGCTGGAATCACATCAATTTTGGAAAATTCACCTGAATTATGTCGATTCACTTTAGACACGGTTCCCACTAAATAACCCGCAGGAAAATGTGCACCCAGTCCAGAGCTATAGACTTTTTCACCGACTTTAATATTGGCACTGGTTGGAACATATTCCATCTTCAAATGACCTAAATCACCTGTACCCGAAACAATGGCACGCATTCCCGTATGTTCTAAACGTACAGATAAAGAATGCTCTTTATCCGACAACAACATAACGCGACTACTATGCGGATAGACATTAATGATCTGCCCCATAATACCTTTGTCATCAAGTACGGTTTGACCCACTTTCAGCTGACTGCTTGCACCACGGTTAATCACAATAATATGTCTGAGTGGATCTGCATCTGTACCAATCACCTCTGCAATTTCCATACGACCATCAATAATCAGTGGCGTATCGAGTAAACCTCTTAAACGGGTATTTTCAGCAGAAAGTTCAGATAATTTTTGCAAACGAACTTGCGCCTGTAAAAGCTCGGCATGCATCGCGGTATTTTCACGACGTAACTGCGCCTCAGACTTGGTTTGTTGATTTAGCCATTCTCGCGATAACACTGGATAACTTGCTAAGGCATAAATTGGATTATATGCCGCATACAAGACATCACGCGCAGGTTGAATCACATGCGGCATGCGCCAATTAAAAAAGAGCACAACCCAACATGTGATGACCGCAATGATAAATGAGCGAAAAGATGGCGGTTGTCTAGAAAACAGATTAGTTTGCACCCGCCTAGTCCTTAACTTAACCTACAAATAGCATGTCATGATTTGGATTATCAAAGAATTCTAAGACTTTACCGCCACCACGAGTCACACACGTTAATGGATCTTCAGCAACAACCACAGGTAAGCCTGTTTCTTGTGCAAGGAGTTTGTCTAGATTACGCAATAATGCACCACCACCCGTCAAGACAATGCCACGTTCTGCAATGTCAGACGACAATTCAGGCGGGGTTTGTTCAAGTGCCGATTTAACCGCAGAGACAATATTTTGTAATGGATCAGCAATCGCTTGAGCAATTTCAACCGAAGTCACAGTAATTGCACGAGGCACGCCTTCTGCCAAATTACGACCACGCACTTCAATTTCAAGTACTTTTGAGTCTGGATCAAGCAAAGCCATACCGACTTCTTTTTTGATCACTTCAGCCGTCGTTTCACCAATCACGCAACCGTGTGCTTTACGGACATAGTTAATGATTTGCTCATCAAATACATCACCGCCAATACGAAGCGAGTCTGAATAGACACAACCTTGTAATGAAATAATCGCGATTTCAGTGGTACCACCACCAACATCAACCACCATTGAACCGCATGCTTGCTCAACAGGCATACCTGCACCAATTGCCGCAGCCATTGGTTCTTCAATTAAGCGAACATCACGCGCACCAGCATTAAAAACGGCTTCACGGATGGCACGGCGTTCAACCAAGGTCGATTTGCACGGCACACACACCACAACACGCGGCGCAGGTGGAAACAGACGCTTTTCATGCACTTTACTGATAAATTGATGCAGCATGGTTTCAGTGACTTCAAAATCAGCAATCACACCATCTTTCATCGGGCGAATGGCAGAAATATTTGCAGGCGTACGACCAAGCATTTGCTTTGCATCAAGACCGACCGCGGCAACAATTTTCTGTGAACCACTATGACGAATTGCCACAACAGTCGGTTCATTTAATATAATGCCTCGTCCTGGTGCATAAATAAGTGTATTTGCTGTACCTAAATCAATGGCTAGATCGGGCGAAAACAAGCCAATTAGTCTTTTTAGAATCACGGAGACGTTCTCGATTAAACTTTATGTGGACGCAAGGTGGCAACTTTAACTAAATGTGATGATTTGAACAAGTCAATCGCTTATTATAACGCACGATATTTTGATTTTTTTTAATACTGACTCAGGTGATGTTATGTCTACATCGGATGCACAGCATTCTGCGGATTTAAATGCACAAACAGTTTCAGCAATCGCCAATCTTGCTCGATTGTCGCTAGATGCTACGCAATCTACTGAATATGCTCAAAGTCTAAATAAAATTTTAGGCATGATGGAAACCTTAAAAGGTATCGACACGGATGGTGTCGAACCACTTAAAAGCCCATTTGATCACCCACAACCTTTACGTGAAGATGTGGTTTCTGAACAGAATCATCGTGAAGAATATCAAGCTATTGCGCCTGCAACACAGGATGGCTTGTACTTAGTTCCTCGCGTGATTGAATAATTTTTATTCAGTTAAACCCATTAAATCAAATTTAAGGTAAAGAATTTTTTCTCATGACTGATTTACATCGCTTATCAATTCGTGAAATCACTGAGGGTTTAAGCCAAGCTAAATTCTCATCTCGCGAACTGACTGAACATTATTTAAAACGCATTAATAAAATTGATGCTCAAGTGCAAAGTTTTGTAACCGTGACCCCAGAACAGGCATTGGCTCAAGCAGATGCTGCGGATGCTGCAATCAAAGCAGGTACTGCAACTGTACTGACTGGTGTACCCATTGCGCATAAAGATATTTTTTGTACCCAAGGCATTAAGACCACTGCGGGTTCTAAAATGCTGGATAACTTTATCTCTCCTTACGACGCCACCGTTGTAGCGAAAGGCAAAGTTGCTGGTCTGGTGACGTTAGGTAAAGTGAACATGGACGAATTCGCCATGGGTTCGACCTCGGAGTCATCTTACTTTGGCGCAACTAAAAATCCGTGGGCACTGGATCATGTTCCGGGTGGTTCATCGGGTGGTTCTGCTGCGGCTGTTGCGGCTGATCTGGCACCGTTTGCCACAGGTACAGACACAGGTGGTTCAATTCGTCAGCCTGCGTCATTCTGTGGTCTTACAGGGCTTAAACCGACTTATGGTCGTGTATCACGTTTCGGTATGATCGCGTATGCATCATCTTTAGATCAAGGCAGGCCCAATGGCTCGCTCGGCTGAAGACTGTGCTTACCTAATGAACGTGATGGCAGGTCATGACGCAAAAGATTCAACTTCTATGGAAAAAGACGTTGATGATTATGTGGCTAACCTAAACGGCACAGCGCTAAAAGGTTTACGCATTGGTATTCCTAAACAATACTTTAATGTTGCCGGCTTAGATGCTGATGTAAAAGCACGCGTTGAAGAATCATTGAAAAAGTTAGAAGACATGGGCGCGACGTTGGTTGAGATTGATCTCAACATGACTGAAGCTTATGTACCGACTTATTATTTGATTGCCCCTGCTGAAGCTTCATCTAACTTACAGCGCTATGATGGTGTGCGTTATGGCTACCGTTGTGAAAATCCAGTTGATTTAACCGATTTGTACAAACGTTCACGTTCAGAAGGTTTTGGCCCTGAAGTGCAACGTCGTATCTTAATTGGTACTTATGCGTTGTCTGCTGGTTATTACGATGCCTATTATGTCAAAGCACAAAAAGTACGTCGTCTGATCCAACAAGACTTCTTAAAAGCTTTTGAATCTGTTGATGTGATTGCCGCTCCTTCTGCGCCAACCACAGCATATAAGATTGGTGCATCTTTAGATCCTGTTGAAATGTACTTGGGCGACATTTACACCATCGCTGTGAACTTGGCGGGTCTTCCTGCAATCAATGCACCTGTTGGTTTTGACAAAGATCAGTTGCCTGTTGGCTTACAACTGATTGGTAACTATTGGTCTGAATCGCAATTGTTGTCTGTGATTCATCAGTATCAACAAGCGACCGATTGGCATACTCAACGTGCGGCAATTGCTGAGGAGAATGCATAAATGACCAATATCTCAAAAACAGCTCAAAAGAAAGCTAAATCACTGTTGATTGATGGTTGGGAAGTGGTGATCGGGATTGAGATTCATACTCAACTCGCAACAAACTCTAAAATTTTCTCAGGTTCATCAACCACGTTTGGTCAAGACCCAAATACACAAGCCAGCCTTGTTGATTTGGCGATGCCGGGCGTATTGCCTGTATTGAACAAAGAAGTGGTTGATCTTGCCATTCGCTTTGGTTTGGGAATTGATGCTTATATCGACAAAGCGTCGGTATTTGCACGTAAAAACTATTTCTACCCAGATTCGCCTAAAGGCTACCAAATTAGCCAAATGGACAATCCAATTGTCGGCTTAGGTCACATCGACATTCAACTTGAAGATGGCACGGTAAAACGCATTGGCGTGACACGTGCGCATTTAGAGGAAGATGCAGGTAAATCAATTCACGACCAATTTGAAGGCATGTCAGGCATTGACTTAAACCGTGCTGGTACGCCTTTACTTGAAATCGTGTCTGAACCGGACATGCGTTCGGTTGAAGAAGCGGTTGCCTATATCAAATCGATTCACACTTTGGTGCGTTGGTTGGGTATTTCTGACGGCAACATGGCGGAAGGTTCGTTCCGTTGTGACTGTAACGTGTCGTTGCGTCGTCCGGGCAATGAATTTGGTACACGTTGTGAGCTTAAAAACCTCAACTCATTCCGTTTCATTGAACAAGCGATCAATGTTGAAATTGAACGTCAAATGGAAATTTTGGAAGATGGCGGCAAAATCGACCAAGAAACGCGTCTTTTTGATCCAGTGAAAATGGAAACCCGTTCAATGCGCTCGAAAGAGGAAGCGAACGATTACCGTTATTTCCCTGATCCTGACTTGTTGCCTGTGATTATTTCTGATGCTCAGATTGAAGCAGCACGTGCGACTTTGCCTGAATTGCCTGCGACACGTCGTGAGCGTTTTGTCGCTGACTTTGCAGTGACTGAATACGATGCTCATGTATTGACGCTTTCACGCGAAATGGCAGACTTTTATGAAGCTGTTGTGACGGCTTCTGGCGGTGCGGCTCAAGGTAAAGTGGCTGCAAACTGGGTGATGGGCGAATTCTCAGGCGCTTTAAACAAAGCCAGCCTAGACCTTGCTGAATCCCCTGTTTCGGCTGAACAGTTAGGTGGCATGATTGCGCGTATTGTTGACAACACCATCAGCGGTAAAATTGCGAAACAAGTCTTTGGCTTTATGTGGGATGAAGGCAAATCTGCCGATGCCATTATTAGCGAAAAAGGCTTAAAGCAAGAAACCGACACAGGTGCAATTGAAGCGATTATTAAAGACGTGCTTGCAGCCAATGAAAAAATGGTTGAAGAATTCAAAGCGGGTAAAGAGAAGGCTTTTAATGGTCTTGTCGGTCAAGTGATGAAAGCGTCTAAGGGTAAAGCCAACCCTGCTCAAGTAAATGAATTGATGAAGAAATTGATTGGTTGATCTTAACTTTTTAATTTGATGAAAAACCTCGATTTATCGGGGTTTTTTTATATAATAAATTTAAATCATCAAGTCTTAATGAATAAAAATATAATGGAAACAATAACTGTCTTGGGAGCATCACTAATTGGAATTATTGCAGTAATCTTTGCTTTATCGTACTAAACTCTGCATGTTTTACATGAACATAAGACGTAAAAAATTTAAAGCTCGAATTGGAAACTTATGAAGAATATTTCAATAAATATTATGACAAATTCTGCATCAAATGAATATTCCAATACTTATCACAAGATAAGAACTGCGCAAAATCTTAACGCGTATCATCAACATTAATAACATTTAGAGCTATTAAATTATTTTATTAACTTACATGAAAATCCAGATCATTATCTTTTGACAAGATATTGATCACTTTATATTGGGGAAATCATTTTATACAGATTAACAGAAATAGAAATCATTCAAATTTTTCTCTCTAACATATTAAGAACACCTAACAATTATTCTAAATTTTAAATTATTGAGGATATGAATTTTTCATATTAGTGCAATTTGATCTAATGACTAATTTCATGACCTTATTTACATTCTGTGAGTTGATTAGTATGACTAGTTGGTAATGTCTTCGTTTAATGTGTATTTATTAATGTCTTAAAAAATGCAGATGATATTTCGGAAAGTATTAAATTTATTAAACTTATTGAAAATTCATAACCTATGAATGAAACGACAAGTAATAGGATAGAAGAAACAGAGTTAACAACTCTTTAGGTCAAATCATGAAAATCTATAAGGGTAAAGCGAATCCTGCATAAGTCAAAATATTCTAATAAAATACTTTATTAAATCACATGACAACGTCATTCGCAGTTGTTCGAGGCCAGACTTCATTATTTAATAAAGTTTCTGCGAACAACTTAATAAGAGATGGTATTTGACGAGTTCTGCGGATGACAAAAATCTTTGGTTACTTTGGATTTTCCCAAAGTAACAAACGAACTCCTAACATTGAATTACTATCGGGAGGACTCTGTTGTGAAGTTACATATCTGAAGAGCTATGACCTTTTCAAAGAAAGACTTTACCCCTCATCAATCCTACGACTAAAGAAAACAATACCCTACTTAAAACAGCCATCTTATTCTGCTATGGTGAAACAAAACCTTATATAAATCAGATCTAAGAAAAGAAAGAGGGAAAACATGTCAAAACAAATCTTAATGCTCGTTGGTGACTATGCCGAAGACTACGAAACCATGGTGCCTTTTCAGTTCCTCACAGGCTTAGGTTATACCGTACATGCCGTTTGCCCAGACAAAAAAGCAGGTGACAGCATTGCAACGGCCATTCACGACTTTGAAGGTGAACAAACCTATAGTGAAAAACGTGGGCATAATTTCGCCATTAATTATGATTTCAGTGCGGTTAATACTCAGGACTATGTCGGACTGGTCATTCCGGGTGGACGTGCCCCTGAATACCTCCGTATGAATGCACGTGTTATTGAAATTGTGCGTGAATTTGATGCAGCCAAAAAACCAATTGCTTCTGTATGTCATGGTGCGCAACTTCTTGCGGCCGCGGATGTACTTAAAGGCCGTTTATGCTCTGCTTACCCTGCCTGTGCTGCGGAAGTTAAACTTGCAGGCGGTCAATATGCAGACATTGCAGTGACTGAAGCGGTAACCGATGGGCATCTGATCACTGCCCCTGCTTGGCCGGCTCACCCTGCTTGGTTAGCACAATTTGTTAAAGCATTAGGCGCGACCATTACCCTTTAATACCGGTCAAAATAATCTTCATAAAAAATCTGCTTTGCTCATTCCACTGCTATGCAGTGGAATGAGACCTCACTAGTGCCTATCATTAAATCGTATCAATAAGTTCACTATTCAATAACATCACCCCACAGATAAAATTATTTCAACTGTTTCAACATATGCTTCGCCCCAGCATGATTATGATTATTTGCCAAGTTCTGCAAAACACTTTTAGCCTGAGCCTTTGAGCTTGAAAAACGACTGCTATAACTTGGCACACTGGTTAAACAACGTGCAACCAACATCCCCGACTCCGCATAAACATTTGTACCGCCAGCATTGGGTAATTTGCCAAAATTATACGCACGCTGCGCATTATTACAGGCATTCAATTGATTTTGCCCTTTGTTCAAATCACGACGTGCCGTAACAAAAGCTTTAAGCTGCTGCTGTTGAGGCGTATCAACCGTCTTCTCAACGGGTTTAGGTGCTTCAACAACGGGTTTCTCTTCTTTTTTAACTTCGATGTCTTTTTTAACTTCACTTTCTTTTGCAATAACAGCTTTACTGGTTGTGGTTTTCACGGTCTGATTATTGACAGGGTTCTTTTTGACCACAGTATCGCTTGATATACTTTTATAAAATTTTTGACTTTCTTGCGCTGTCATTACTTTGCTTTGCAAGCTCACCACACGTGTTTCAGTGCCATCCGCTAACTTACGTTCAGCCGTGGGTTCAATTGACACAATCCAGCTTTGCCCATTACTTTGCACACACTTATACGCGCCAATCCCTTGCTTGACATGACTATTGCCAGATAAGCGTTTTTTCGCCGATGAATCTTTCACTAAAGACATGGCAGCTTTTATACAAAAGTGAAAACTTGCCCCCTTTTGCCGAGCAATAATTGGTTAAATACTTTCTTGGATATAAGGATTGTGCTTCATTATTGCTTTGCTTCTCCCCCCAATAATAAACATATTCTTTCGCTTGCCCATTTGCATGATTAATATTTTTTTGAGTAATTAATTCCTGAGGTGAGGCAAAGTTTTTAACTGAATCAGAGCTCAGACTTTCAATGCTGGTACAGCCATGTAAAGCGATGCCAACTCCACCCATCAAGATTAATGTTCTGAAATTCACGTATCAATGCCCAGTTATGCTGTATCAAAGAAAATATAGGAAAAGACAAAAAATAACAAACACACAACTTTGATTTTATTATCAATTTCATTTAATTCTATTTTTATTTTTCACTTAAAATAGACGCCAAACTGCCAACCTCCAAAGGTTTTAAACCTAAAGCAAGAACCAGATAACAGTTAATGTTCACTTTTTAACTTTTCATCATTGGCTAAGGAAAGATTATCCCTCATACCATTCGACATTTTCTATGATGAACTGACGAAGCTTTATCCTATTCATGATCAATAGATATCTACATCATTCAAAAATAACGATTTAACCGACTACTTCACCATGCTTTCAATCAAATCTAAATTCCAAACACCCCCAGCCGCCAATCCCTTACACATGCCCGACCAACGGTCTATGCTCTGAACAAAAGTTTTGCCGTCCCAAATCCATTCACTCATCGACCAACAATCGCCAATACCACGTCCTTTTTGTGAGCTACTGATGTCACCCTCAGCAAAATCGGAGGCAGACTCGGTCACAAAAGTGGCTTTGCCTTTTAAAGAACTATCTATGACCCACGCGCCAAAACCTTCGTTATATGCACCGCGCCAACACAGTGTGGTTGCTAAAACTTTTTGATTGTTGAGTTTATAAAGTTCTATTTTTTGCGCTTGAACACCATTTTCCGTATAGATCCCTTCACAAAAGCCATGACCATCTTGCAGTTTAGGTTGTGCTGCCATCAATGTTGCATATAAAACTTTATACGGTTTGGTGTCTGGTTTAAGGACTAAATACGGTCTAGCTGCTGTTTTAATTTTCCGTACCGTCAGCTTCGGTTGTGCAGTCAAAACTTTCGATTCATCTGCCGTGCCCTTTTTCACTAAAGCGCCCACTGTACCAACACGTTTTTGAAAATCATCCATTTTTAATAAAGAAGCAGTCATTCCTGCATCTGAAATTTTCCATGAGTAATGGGCATTTTTAAACACAATATTGACGTTTTTCTGCGCTTGTTGTAATAATCCATTGACTTGCGCGGTATTCAGTACGCCCAATAAAGGTGATTCTGAACCATCGACGGTGACAGCACCAAAGTCTTTTGCATTGATATAAAAGTGAATGTTTTTAAGGTTTTTTTTATCTAAAGCCTGATCATAATCCGACAAGGCAAACCTCATCTGAACAGCTTGTTTTTCCCCTGCTTTACGGATGAGTAATAGCGATGCGGGCATATCTTGCTCACGATCATCCTGATAACCCGCTGCCCGACAAGTCCCTGTATTACTACAGTAAATTTCCCAATCTTGATGAGAAAAAGACATCCCTTCAATGGCTTTGGCATAGCCAACAGAACTGGTCGCGGCAAAACAAACTAAAACAAAGAAATGCTGAAGTTTTTTCATATTGTTCTTATCCTCATTTTTCATCCATTATAACGAGAATATCACTCTTTTAACTGTCATTTGATGACTTAAATAAGGCGTAAATGCTGCAACTTCCTGCACTATTTTATGCATTTAACTTTTAGAATTTAAAAATGCCAGTCAATTTGCAAACTGACTGGCATTCATTTTTTCAGGGCTTTTGTATGCTTCAAATTACGGATCTAAAGTCGATTCAAATGCTCTTAAACGCTTATAAATCGAAAGTAATTCAATAATCGTCGGCCATGACTCAATTAAATATTGGAATGACTGACGCACATTGCCAAATACATTGAGAATCTGCATCATTAAACCGAGCGTAATTGCCCCTGCGGCAATACTGGGAAATAACACAAATAAACCGTACAGATTATCCAATTGCATATACCAAATACGCACCATATTAAAATAGGCATAATGAAAATATAAACGGAAATAGTTAAAACGAACTTTAGCAAACAACTCTTTTAAAGTCAGTGGATCAGCACGATCCGCGTAATCTTCCCCATAGACCAATTCTTTACGATAAGCAGCTTCGACTTTTTGGTTATTGAATTCTAAACCCGGCAATTTATAACCAACTAACATCAATACCACTGTACCCAGTACAGCCCAACTAATGGCAGCCCAAACCAAAGCATACGGAATTTCACCCACCACAGGCAGTTGTTTCACATGCGACGACAACTGTAATAACACGGGTAAAAAGGCCATTAAAGTCATCAGGGCTTGAATCAAACTGACCCCTAAACTTTCAGTGGTTTTGGCAAAGCGCATGGTATCTTCCTGAATACGCTGCGATGCCCCTTCAATATGCCGTAATTGCTCCCAATATGCAGTGTAATAATCATTCATCGCTGTACGCCAACGAAAGATATAATGACTGACAAAGAATAGGTTAAACACGGCAATCGTCACATAAACCATAGCCACATACAGAAACGTCATTGTTTCACTATAAAGTAAATTGACATCACCGCCGCCGCTACCCAGCATCTTCTGAATCAAGTCATAAAATGGGCTATACCAAGCATTGACCACAACATTGACTTGTACTGAGAACCAAATATTAAACAAAATAAAGGCCGATCCCCAAACTGACCACCCTTGCCATGGGTTGCTGGATTTAAAGCGCCAGAACAAAGCAAAAATAACCGTTGAAACAAAGAACCACAGATAAAACCATAAAAATGAAGCTGCCCAAAAACGACTTATACCAATAGGCAATTCAGCACTGCTATAGCCTGATGCAAAGCCTAAAAAAGTTCCCCAAGCACTGCCACCGGAATACCATAAACTGATATTGATTAAAAACCACAGCAGCAGCGACAAAAAGAACCACTTCGGATTCGGAAAAAAAGATTTAAACATTCGGTTTGGGGATTCCTTTATTTTTAATTGACAACCTCGCCCATCAATCAAAAGCCAACAGGCTTTAAGTCAAATGGCGATATCAGCTATTATTCTAGTCTTTTCATCTTTGTAGCAACTTATTCACTGTTTGTGAAATGTTTTTTCGCCTGTCACATTTTTAATATAACGACAGATCAATCCACAAATGTATTTTTCAATTCACCCAGTGTTTGTTTTTTCACCAACATTTAGGGTATAAACATCTTCTGGGCTAAAAGAAGTTGTATGCATGGCATCGGAAAAAATATGACTCAGGTGATGTATCAAAAAAATTTGATCACCAACTAAAAAGACATAAATTTGCCTATTTTTTTCTGAAATTTAATCTACATTTCACAGCTAAATAGGCAATCTCTAGTTGCTCATTGCTATGCTATTCGCCTTTAATTAAAGAGATCTTAAAAAAATAATCGAACAGCATTAAAATTTAAACAGCTTCAAAAAGGATGAAAAATCAAATTTATTGAGGATCAAATCATGAGTGAACATCATCCTATACGATGCACATTCATTCACAAAGCTGACTCTATTTTTTTGATTTATCTCTCAATGTTGGTAAAAATGGTTAAACAACCAACAATTTATGTTATTATTTAAATACATTCTAGCCACTGCTGGGGAAGTGATATGGAAAAAATCATCATTGAATTATTAAAACCAATCATTCTAAAAAAAGAAAATTGTAATCCTTTAGTTTTTGAAGAAGGCACCATCTTAAAAGTACTCATGCACACACCGAAAGGTTTGTTGGTCTGTGATGATTCAAATTTTAATTTTACAGTTTCTTTTAATGATAAAAATAAAGTATGGCGTGAGCTATAAATTCAATTCGACCATCTCAAGTGTAAGTCGATATTGTATGATTTCGGTTTGAGTTAAATTCCCCCAACTTTAAGTTGAAGTCATACAATGATGCAATTTATTAAAAAAAATTAAGTTAAACACTTTTCTAAAATTGTTATTTTCAACTTTTAACCATGCTCAATATCGCTTGGATTAGGCTTTCTTTTGCTTTTAAAATGCAAAATGAGCAAAGGACTTAAAGATTTAGTTTGTGAACCCATGATAATGCAAAAGCAGCTACGTGAAAAAATCATTCAAATTTGCAATGAAAAAATTGCCAAAAAAGGCAGCAATGTTGGACTGTCTTTTTATGCTTTTTTCGCCAATAAAAATGATGACCCTGAAACGTTAATGCACGTTGCTAAATGGTGGATTCAAACCCATCAACTGGATCATTTTGAAAAGGCGGTCAAGATCAAACAACTGATTGAAACAGAAAAGTGAGCTTATTCTTTTTTGCTTAATTCTTCAAAGCTTTGCATATGGGTAAAAACAGCCGCTTTGCGTTGATATTGATCAATTTGGGGAACAAGGCGCTGAAAGTGTTCAGACTGCACGTGTGCATCTAAAGCAGCACGGTCGATCCATTCCTCAACAAAGACAAAATGTCCTTGCTCTCGCAGATCATGATACAGGTCGTAAGCGATACAACCTTGCTCCAATTTGGTCTTTGCCACCAACTCTTGGTACAAAGGCAAAACCAAATCAATTTTATCAACCTGAATAAAATCTTCTGCGAGGAGTTTGAGCATATGGGTTCCATTATAAATCGAGGCTTCGTATTTAAAGCCCCCACATTCATATTCCAATGATATTAAGACTTCAGCGTACTCATAAAGCTAGTGACTGAGAACAACCAAATAAACAATACGAAACTACGTTCCTGCGTAAAATGTGCGACATCGGTTCCATGTACAATATTATGGCGGGTCATGGTCACAGTTGAACTGCTATCCATTTTATACGCTTCTAATTCAGCAAAATAAACATTCAACTCGCAAGCAATTTTCGACTTATGCCACAAGCTCTTTATTTCGTGCCCCTTTAAACCGGGAACAATTTTATAGACATCCATAAACTTGGTATGGTTCTGTTTTAAATAACCTTTGGCAATCAGCACATCGGTCAACAAACCTTCCAATTGCGCATATAAAAGCGGAATACAGCCTGCAAAACATTGCATTTCATACAGTTTAAAGGCTTCTTGAATCACCAAACGACGTTGCTCTTTATTGTCTCCAATCTCAAGTGCATCAAAAGCTTCAAGCAATTCAGCTTGGAAATATTCAGTTTTGATTACATCTAAAAGATTAAAATCGACATCGCTTTCATGCTGATTAATCAACGTCCAAATATGCACTAAATTCAACGCATCATTGGCAATTTTACTGTCAACAGGCTGATCTAACTGATTCGCCAAAACATCAAAATAAGCCTCATTGGTTGCAAGTCCTTTTAACATCTGAATGAGGTGTTTATGTTCAGCAGCAGACATCGATTGTAGATATTGATCGGCATCTTTTAAAATGCTTTGCCCGAGTTGTTTACCCTTTTCATGTTGCGGAATTCGGGTCACTTCTTGTTGTTCAAAATCGTCAAAACTATCTTCGAAATCGGCATTGATCATGTGCTTGTAACTCATACGCTATCTCTTTAAGGCACTATTATCCCTGTTATTGCCAAGCGAATATAGAAGAAAATACGCTTTAACTTCTTTTGATTCTTCAAGACTTAATGCTTTAGCAACCCATTCAATGGTTACTGCATCAATTCAATCGATTTGATACACACTAAACATCAGTTTTTCCTTATTCAAAAATTGCGCAATACATAATATGCCGTGCATCTTAAATGCCAACGAGCTTTTTATACTAGAACCGTTCCATTATTAGCACGCATCTACTATATTAAGCTATTGCGCCAACCATAAACAATATTTAAGGAATTATAGATACTTTATGATCATATATGCCCTTTTGAGCCATATCATCTGGAGAACTTGATACAATTAATGAATATTAAGAATACCTAACTTTTCAAAAATATTTAGATGATCTTTTGATATATTCAAATTTGATGTACTTTGTAGTAAATGCAAATTGATGATATTGTTATTGATGAGTTCAATATTCTAACTCTCGATATGGGTAAAAATTCTTCTTGATCAGTAGCGTCTTAAAGGACTAAATCACTATACACTATATTGCAACACTATCAGTTCTACATGCATCCAGCTTATAAAAGAACACGTGTTCAGCCACTATACGTATGATGAAAGTCTGACGGTCATAATTTATGGCTCTTTACTAACCTTTCTGAATTTGTGTCGTCTACTTATATTTCCAAGCTCAAATCGAGAATGCTAAGATATAAGATGATGATCACAGCCAGCAGCAATATGAAACGTATAACCGACTAGCTTTAAAACGCACCAACTAAAATTTTATTAGAAAGATCAGTTGAACTGTTTTATGCTTATTTTTATACAAGTTATTTGACCTATTGAATTCTTATTTTTCAGTATCTTATTCAAATTGAAGCTATATTTTTACTCAATCACACCGATCCTTTCATACTGGCTCAAATACCGTTTTGAAAACATTTCACCTATTCCTTTGTGCATCTTGCTATTAACTCAGGTAAAATCGATTGACCTTGCATTACACTTTGCATAACGACGAACGAGAGAGTTATATCCGTGCGAAATATTTTAGTCACCAATGCCCTTCCTTACGCCAATGGTCCCATCCATATGGGTCACTTACTCGGTTATATCCAAGCAGATATTTGGGTTCGTGCCATGCGTGCAATGGGACATAACGTGACTTATGTATGTGCGGATGATGCTCACGGCACAGCAATCATGCTGCGTGCCGAAGCGAACGGTATTACACCTGAAGCGCAAATTGCCAATGTTCAAAAAGAACATATCCGTGATTTTGATGGTTTTGGCGTGCATTTCGACCATTACGACTCTACAAACAGTGATGAAAATAAAAATCGCTCGGAAGAGATTTATATTAAAAACCGTGAAGCAGGCAATATTGCCGTTCGCCCTGTAACGCAATTGTTCGACCCTGAAAAAGGCATGTTCTTATCAGATCGTTTCATTAAAGGCACGTGCCCGAAATGTAAAGCGGAAGATCAATACGGCGATGCCTGTGAAGTTTGCGGCACAACCTATAACGCAACAGAATTGATTAGACCCACGTTCGACGTTAAGTGGTGCGACACCTGTAGAAAAATCGTCAGATCATTACTTCTTTAAACTTCCAAATTTTGCTGAATATCTACAAAAATGGACGCGTGATGAAGGTCGCCTCCCTGTTTCTATCGCCAACAAACTGGATGAATGGTTTGAAAATGGCTTGAATGATTGGGATATTTCCCGTGATGCACCATATTTCGGTTTTGAAATTCCAGATGCACCAAACAAATATTTCTACGTTTGGGTCGATGCACCAATTGGTTATATGTCGAGTTTTGAAAACTATATTAAAGCTAAACGCCCAGACTTAAGCTTTGACGATTACTGGAAAAAAGATTCTCAAAATGAGGTCTATCACTTCATTGGTAAAGACATCGTTTATTTCCACGCATTGTTCTGGCCTGCAATGCTTGAAGGTGCAAACTACCGCACGCCATCAGGCTTATTCGTGAATGGTTTCTTGACTGTAAACGGTCAAAAAATGTCGAAATCACGTGGTACGTTCATTAAAGCAGAAACCTATTTAGAACATTTAAATCCTGAATATTTACGTTATTACTTTGCCTCTAAACTATCTGATAAAGTTGAAGATTCTGACTTAAACTTAGAAGATTTTGTACAAAAAGTGAATTCAGACTTAGTCGGTAAAGTCGTGAATATTGCCAGTCGTTGTGCAAAGTTCATTAATACAAGTTTTGATAATAAACTGTCTGCAACATGTGCAGAACCTGAATTGGTGCAAAGCTTTATTGATGCAGGCGATTCGATTGCACAAGCCTATGAAGCACGTGAATTCTCTGCGGCAATTCGTGAAATTATGGCGCTTGCAGACAAAGCCAACCAATATATTGATGAGAAAAAACCGTGGGCATTGGCGAAACAAGAAGGTCAAGAACAACAAGTGCATGATGTCTGTTCTGTCGGCATTAACTTGTTCCGTCAATTGGCCGTTTACTTGTCCCCTGTACTGCCAACTTTAGCAACGCAAGTTCAAGACTTCTTAAAACTTGAAAACTTTGATTTTGCTTCAGGTAAAACTGTTTTAGTAAATCATGAAATTGCACAGTTCCAAGCTTTAATGCAGCGTGTTGACCCGAAAGCTGTTGCGGCAATGGTCGATGCATCTAAAGACTCTTTAGCGGCTGCGGCTGAACCTGTAAAAGTTGAAAAGAAAAAAGAGAAGAAAGCTGCACCTGCCAAAGTTGAACCTAAAGTCGGTGAAGCAGAGATTATTGGCATTGAAGACTTTATGAAGGTTGACCTACGTGTTGCTGAAGTTTTAGATGCTGCTCACGTTGAAGGTTCTGATAAATTGCTTCAATTGACTTTAAATGTCGGTGAAGCTGAACCACGCAATGTATTCAGTGGTATTCGTGAGTTCTATGCACCTGAAGACCTTAAAGGCAAATTGGTGGTCATGGTGGCTAACCTTGCTCCACGTAAAATGCGTTTTGGTATTTCAAATGGTATGGTACTTGCTGCGGGCAATGGCGAAGGTGTTTGGGTGATTTCAGCTGAGTCTGGTGCTAAACCGGGTGATAAAGTGTCTTAAAAAAGTTTGGGAAGACTGTTCAAGCAAAGATTATTTGTAAATATACATAAGCATCATGAGAATATTGATCATCATTGCTATTTGGTAATAAAAGCCCCAATTTAAATTGGGGCTTTTATTTAAATTACTAAATTATTCAAAATTTCTAACTATTTGATCCCAATCTAATTGTTGGTTTTGCCCCATTGGGCAAAATACTCCTTGTGCATTTTTATCAAGATATAATTCTGTAATTTCTTCTAGACAATCAAGAAATTGTTTTAAATGTTGTGCTGTACACCACCCCTTAGAATTTATCTGAAAAAACCAGTCAAGGACAGCAGCACCACTATCTAAACGATCAATTTTAAAATCATATACGTTATCTCTATCACGCCAGAATGTAATTATTCCAACTTTACTATCAAATGTAACGACTTTCTTTAAAGGATATAAAAAAGTTGACTTTTCATCATTATCACGAGAATGTGAATAATAATTTTTCCGTGCTAGTCTTAATAATTCTTCTAAAATATCTTTTTCTGTTCTTTTACTCTTTGGAGCATCATTACCATCCAGATTCACCTTACTTAATATATTGTTGATTTTTTCCTCTAATTTACCCCAAAACATTAAAAATACATTTTCTAAAATATTTTGCTCAAGCCCCTGATCACCCAAGGCTTTATTTATTGTTATCATTAATTTTAAGAATTCATCTTTTGAAAATGGAGAACATTGAAATTGCAATAATGGTCCCTTTATATCAGTAGGTGAAACATTAAATAATATAGGACATACATTTGATGTCTTAATATTTTTTGACAATGCTCCTGCCTCAAACATAATCCATGGGGCTGAAATATTATCAGGAGTTAAAATAATCAAACCGACTTGAGATATTTCTAACTTTTCTGCAATTTCTTTACTCCAACGCTGACCTTTTGAAATATCATCAGGCGAGTAATATGGTTTTACTGCCTGAATAACACATGGTATCCAATCACGTATTGCTTCTGCAATTTTTTTACTCAAATCACCAGACCAACTTATAAAAACATCCACTATTGCCTCCTAAAATTATAGTAAACTACTTCATCCCAAGCGCAGTCATCACTGCACCCGCTATAGAGTCAAATACTTTCTTAAACTTCAAATAAACACGACAAGATTTTGTTACCTAAAGTGCCCCTCATAAATACTAGCCTGCATTATGAGGGGCGAAAAAGTACATTACTCTTTTAAATCTGCTACAGCATCAACATAGTCAGCTTGATAACAATTGCGCCCTTGATTGTTTCGCTTGATATAAGTTTTTATCGACCAACTCTAAGAATTTCATTTGATCGCACTGTTCCGTTGGGACAATGGTTTTCATACCCATACTACAAGTCACAAATTCTGAAATTGTGGATGCACAATGCGGTAATTTTGCATTTTTTAAAGCCTGCATTAAGTTTTCAGCAACTTGAATAGCAGCATCAGCATTGGTTTCTGGTAACACAACCGCAAATTCTTCACCACCAAAACGTGAAACCAAATCACGTGGACGACTACAGCAGGTTGACCATAATTGAGCAATCTCACGTAAACACTGATCACCGTTAATATGACCATGTCCATCGTTATATTGTTTAAAATAATCGAGATCAATTAAGAGAACTGACAGCGGTTTTTGTAGCCGTACTGCACTTTGCCATTCGCGTGCAAAGAACTCATCAAATAAACGGCGATTGGCAATCCCAGTCAGACCATCTTTATAAGAAAACTCTTCCAACTGACGCTGTAATATTTCTAATTGCTCTTCTTGTTTTTTACGTTCCGAAATATCAAACATAAACCCCACTAAAGAATCCACTTCGCCATTTTCTGTACGGATCACATGAACCACATCTCGAATCCAAATATATGATCCATCTGCTTTTAAAGCGCGATAATCTGCTTCATGGTCAATACCAGCCAGCGATTGTGCAACACACAAATTAAAGGTTTTTTCACGGTCCAACTCATGCATACGATCGACCCAATCTTGTACTGTTTTCCAAGACGCTTGCTGCCAACCCAACAATTTTTCAATTTGTGGGCCAATATAACTAAATTGCTTACTTTCCCAGTCGATACTCCACGGAATAGCAAGGGTCGACTCAATTAAAGTTTTATAAACGACTTCGTTATATAACTGATTATTTTTAAATGGACTATTTGACATAAGCTGACTCATTTTGATTCAAATCAGTAAGTTGTGTAAGTCACTCTCTATCACAGCATACACAACACTGATTTTATATTTTAAATATGCACCTCAGCCTAATCAGCATAAGGCATCCCTACCTAAATCCGTACTTTTTACTCCCTGTAGCACAGTTCATTTTATAGCTCACATACAAGTATATTTTTAATCAAAAAAAATAAAAGTGAAGCTTGATTTGTCACTTAAAATTTTAAATTCCAACGGATAATGTAGGTTATAAATCACAATTGAGCTAGCTTTACAGCCATTTATTTACCTATAGTATACTGAGGCAATTTTTCATGGGTTTCAAAAAAACATGGCTGTTCATTTTTTTCATACATCAGACTGGCATTTAGGTCAGTTTTTCTACAATCACTCACGTCAGTATGAACATGAACAGTTTTTAACTTGGTTACTTGAACAAATTAAACAAAAACAACCCAATGCCTTGCTCATTGCAGGTGATATTTTTGATGTCATCAATCCTGCATCTGCTGCCCAAAAGCAACTGTACCAATTTTTAGCCGATGCTCACGCGCTTGCACCGCATATGCAAACCCTGATGATTGCCGGAAATCATGATTCGGGTTATCGCATCGAGCAAGTTGAACCGTTACTGGAAAAATATAATGCCAAAACTGTTGGCGTTATTCGTTGGAATGAAGACAAAAGCTTTAGATATAGAGCATTTACTGCAACCGATTTATGATGTAGATCAAAATATTGTCGCTTGGTGCTTAAGCCTGCCCTTTTTACGCAGTGCAGAAATTACCGGTTTTAATGAACACACCAGCAATAGTCAAAATGCCATTAGCTACCTACATCAGCAACTCATTAGCGAAGCCAAAAAGCGTAAAACCGATGATCAAGCGCTGATTTTAATGTCACATGCCCATATGCAAGGCGGTGAAACCTCTGACTCTGAACGCCCGATTATTATTGGCAATGAAGAAGCACTTTCAACCACATTGTTTGATGAGGTGATTGATTATGTGGCGCTAGGACATTTACATAAACCACAAAAAGTTCAGCATGCGCATATTCGTTATAGTGGCTCCCCTATTCCTTTGTCTTTTAGTGAAATTAATTATAAACACCAAGTGGTTGAAGTCACCATTGACCCAACAAAGCCTGCTGAATCTCAGCTTCAATTTGAAGCACTGCACATCCCTCGCAGTATTCAATTACACCGTATTCGTGGTGAGCTGAATGAAGTTTTTGCCCAACTCCAAGCCTTAGCAAGTGGCAAAATAGACAATATTGATCAACGTGAATATATCGATATTGAATATCATACCGATACCCCGCCACGACCTAATTTAAGACAACAATTTGAAGATGTGTTGCCTAAAGAGCGCTATCGTCTGGTTAAAATTTCACGCCAGTATAAAAATAATGACCAGCAAAATCATGCTACAAAAATTCAGCTTGAGCCGCCAACGCCAGAAAAATTATTTGAACAAATTTGGCAAAACAAAGGCTATGCACAAGATGCTGCGGTACTCAAAGATTTTCAGACTTTGGTTCAAGAAGCGCGTCATTCACTTGAAGATAAAAACAGCATTTAAGGATCTGTCATGAAAATTTTATCAATACGTATAAAAAATCTGGCATCTCTTGCTGGCGAACATTTTATTGATTTTGAAAGTGAACCTTTAGCCAGTGCAGGTTTAATTGCCATTATTGGAAAAACAGGTGCAGGCAAATCGACGATTTTAGATGCCATGTGCCTTGCGCTATTTAATCAAGTCCCCCGCCTAAAAGGCAGTGACGGTAAATTGGTCGATGTCGATGGTTCAGAACTGCCTGAGCAACTCCCCGTTAACCGTGCTGCGTCGCGGTACAGGACATGGCTTTGCGGAACTTTGTTTTGTCGCGCAGGATCAGAAACATTATCTGGCACGTTGGGAAATTAAACGTGCGCGTGAAAATGCCGCGGGTAAATTACAAAATGTGCAACGCTCTTTAACCTGTCTGACTGACGGCGTAGTGGTTGCCGATAAAGCCAAAGCTGTCGATACCCATATTCATACAAATCACCCAACTTAGTTTTGAACAATTTACCCGTGCAGTCCTGTTGGCTCAGTCCGAAGTCACCGCATTTTTAAAAGCACGTGACAATGAACGTGGTGCTTTACTTGAATATTTAACCAATTCCAACATCTTTGCCAAAATTGGTGAAATTGCATTTAGAAAAACCGCTGATATTGAAAAAGAACGTAAAAAACTCGAAGATGTTCTCGGTCATATTGAAATTCTATCTGATGAAGCAATTGCGGAACTGAATCAGCAATTTATAAATATCGATGCCGAATATAAAAATTTAGAAACTGAAAAAAAGCTTTTAGAACAGCAACAACAATGGTTTGAACACAAGCAAAAGTTAGACACGGATATACACCTTCGTCAGCAACAACTTTTAGTGCAACAACAGCAGTTTGAACAACTTGCACCGCAGCGCATACAACTGAAACAGCTTGAAGCCTTTGCCTCTATTCGACCGAGTGTGATTCAACAACATAAAGTGCTCGCTGAATTACACACGCTGCAACCACAAATTCAAAGCAGTGAACAACAATTCATTGTCATTGAACATGCTTTTCAGGCTGAAGAAAAACAGTTTCAACAGATTGATGAGCAATTCAAAACACAACACGCTTTTGAACAAACCCATCATCAAGCCATTGAAAAAGTCAGAACCTGTATTCAAGAACGTGAATTTATTGGTCAGCAATTTAAAAAGGCACAAGCGAGCTTGCAACAGCTCAATCAAGAGCAACAACCGTTATTACAACAACAAATTCAATTGCATACAGAGATAGAAAAACTCAAAAACCAACAACAAACGCAAACTGAACAACTGCATCAATCTGCACATTTCGTCAGTTTGGATACAGGTCTATCGGCACATTTAACCCAGCTACAACGTTTTATTCAGCAGTACCAGAACGTTGAACAGCAGTTTGGCAATATTGCCGCTGCGACAACTGCTTTAAATGAAAAACAGCAACAACTTCATGCACTACAACAGCAATTTGGTCATGAGGATCAAATCAGCAGCAAACTTGCCGATCAGCGTCAAAATCGTGAGCACGCATTACAGCAAATACATCATATTGGTTTAATTCAAACTCAATTCAAACAATTCAGCCAAGTCTGTGTAGAGCGGGAAAAAGTTAAAAGCTCGAACAATGAGTTGACCCAAAAGCTTGAGCAAGCAACACAACAGCAACAACAGACTGAACAAAAATATCTAACGCAGAAACAAGAACGTGAAAGCTTACAACGTGTATTGCAGCAACAACGCTTGTTACATACCGAGAGTATCGAAAAACTCCGTGAGCAATTGCTCGAAGGTGAGGCTTGTTTGGTCTGTGGCAGTACACAACATCCATTTAAACAAGAGCATTCTGCCCTTTCACAAGAACTTTTAAACTTACAACAACAGCAAGAGCAACAGGCGCTTCAACTTGAGAATCAGTCTTTTGATGTCTGGCAAAAAGCACAACAGCTTTGCACCCAACAGCATACGGCTTTAACGCAAAATACAATGCGTTTGAATGAGTTACAACAGCAAAGCGCGCAACTCGAACAACAACTCAAATCCGCTTTGGATACCATAAAAATCTCACTCGATTTCAATCCAATGCATGAAAATACGGCTCAACAGTTGCTTCAGTTATCAGAAAAATGTCAGCAAGACATTCAACAGCTTGATCACACTTTAGCGCAACTCAATCAAGCACAAAAAAATCAACGTGAGCAATTACAAACCATTCAACACATTCAGCAACATTTATCGACCATTCAACACGCTGAACAGAACATTCAACACCTGATTGATCTGCTCTCAGCCGAGCAAAAACACGCTTGGAAAACCCAGACCGCCACCACAGCTAAAAACATTGAACAGCAACTGATGCAACGCTTACAACTTCTGCAAACTGCGGATACTCTAAACAAACAACTGGATGAAAAAATTCAAGAACTCAAGCAAATTGAACAAAACATTGCCTTTAAAAATGAGCAAATTCAAGCCACTACAACAGAAAAATCAGACTTTGAACGCCAAGGACAAAATAATAAAGAATTGGCCATGACACTTATTTTTGAGATGTCACAGATTCACGTTGAAAAACCACATGAATGGTTAATTCAATATGATGAACAACGCAAAAATCTACACATACAATTCAACCAAGCACGTCAAAACATCGATCAATCGCGTCAACAGTTTGAACAACAGAAACGCCAACGTGATCAACTCAAAATACAGCTGACACAACTTGAAATACAACAAACAGCCTCTGCACTTGAGATCCAACAATGGCTCAACCAGCATGCTGATTTTGATGCGATTTTGATTGAACAACTGCGTCAAATTCCCAATGAACAGCAACAACAAATCCGTTTAAATATTCAAACTGCCGAACGCAGCCTAAATGATGTGCAATCTGCGCTAAAAACCATTCAGGAACAACTGCAACAGCATGCCATGCAACAGCCCAATATTGAATTTGAACAACTACAAACTCAAATGACACGCTTGGTCGAAAATCTGCAAGCGACCTTAGACATGCGAGATGGTTGCAAACTCAAACTGGAAGTTCATCAACGCAATATCGACAAACAAAAGCAATTTGCAGATCAAATTCAAGCGATTCAACAGCAAGAACATCGTTGGGGCAAAATTTCTGGCTTAATTGGGGATGCTAAAGGCAAAGACTTCCGTGATTATGCGCAGCAATATAATTTAGATATTCTGCTTGAACATGCCAATCAACAATTGGCCATGCTTTCTCAGCGTTACACGTTAAAGCGCTTGGAAAACTCATTGAGCTTAGCCATTGTCGATCATGACATGGATGGTGAAACCCGTTCAGTCTCTTCCCTTTCAGGCGGTGAATCGTTCCTGACTGCGCTTGCCTTATCGCTCGCGATTGCCAATATGGCATCGGGTTCAATGAAAATTGAATCGCTGTTTATCGATGAAGGTTTTGGAACATTAGATGCCTCATCGCTCTACATGGTGATGAATGCCTTAGATCAACTGCAAAACCAAGGGCGTAAAGTGGTGCTGATCTCGCATATTCAAGAAATGCATGAACGTATTCCTGTACAAATTCAGGTCAAACCATTAGGTGCAGGCGCAAGTACCATTCAAGTGGTCGGTTAAGCAAAAATAAACAAGGCTGTAAAAGCTCAGCCTTGTGGATGCTCTATTTTATGCTTGATTGGAATAATCTCGCGCACCGAAAAGTGCCGTACCAACACGTACCATGGTTGAACCTGCTGCAATGGCCTCAACCATATCTCCAGACATGCCCATACTTAAAGTATCCCAATCTTCAGGCTGTGCATGTTGCTGTTTAACCGCATCAAAAAGTTGCTTTGCATCTGCAAAAGCATGGGTGTTGTTGGGTGCAGGAATCACCATCAAGCCACGTAATTTTAAATGCGGCAATTGGCTAATATTTTTTACCAACTCCGCCACTTCATTGGGCTGACATCCATCTTTGCTTTCTTGGGCATCAATATTGACTTGTAAACAAATATTCAGTGCTGCTTGATCGGCTTCGCGCTGCTTGGATAAACGCTCAGCAATCATTAAACGATCCACGCCATGTACCCATGCAAAACTTGCAGCCAAATGTTTGGTTTTATTGCGCTGAACATGCCCGATAAAATGCCACTCAATGGCTAAATCATTGAGATTTTCAATCTTATCCAAAGCCTCTTGTAAATAATTTTCACCAAATGCGCGTTGCCCTGTTTGGTACATTTCACGTAAGCACTCACTCGGGTGAGTCTTTGAAACAGCCAATAACTGTACGGTTTCTGGCTCGCGCTGGGCTTGTTTACAGGCATCGGCAATATGCTGTAAAACTTGATTTCGTGATGCTTGAAGACTATTCATTGACGAGGTTCTCATTTCATTCAGCTTTTTTTCACTTTCCCTTTAAACTAACTGTTGGTTAAGCTCTGGGAAAGCCTTATTATTCTAACAAAATAAATAACATTTAAATGATCTCGGGGAAATTATGGACATTACTGAACTGCTGGCCTTTTCTGCTAAAAACGGGGCATCAGACTTACACTTATCAGCGGGTATGCCACCACTTATCCGTGTTGATGGTGAAGTGCGTCGCATCAATTTACCAGCTTTAGAACATAAAGAAGTACACAAATTGGTGTACGACATTATGAATGATAAACAGCGCCGCGATTTTGAAGAAAAACTTGAAACCGACTTTTCTTTTGAAGTACCGGGTGTGGCTCGTTTCCGTGTCAACGCATTCAATCAAAACCGCGGTGCAGGTGCAGTATTCCGTACCATTCCATCAAAAGTTTTAACCATTGAAGACTTGGGCATGGGGCAAATCTTCAAAGATATTTGTAATTTCCCACGCGGTATCGTTTTGGTTACAGGGCCAACGGGTTCGGGTAAATCAACCACTCTTGCCGCAATGGTCGATTATATTAACGATCAGCGTTATGACCATATTTTAACCGTCGAAGACCCGATCGAATTTGTCCACGAATCGAAAAAATGTTTGGTCAACCAACGTGAAGTGCATCGTGACACGCATGGCTTTAACGAAGCACTACGCTCAGCCCTTCGTGAAGACCCTGACATTATTCTGGTCGGTGAGATGCGTGACCTTGAAACCATTCGTTTGGCGCTGACTGCTGCGGAAACGGGTCACTTGGTCTTTGGTACGCTGCATACCACTTCTGCGGCAAAAACCATTGACCGTGTGATTGACGTATTCCCTGCTGAAGAAAAAGACATGGTTCGTGCCATGCTTTCTGAATCACTACAAGCTGTTATTTCTCAAACACTACTGAAGAAAAATGGCGGTGGTCGTGTCGCAGCGCATGAAATCATGATTGGTATTCCCGCTATTCGAAACCTGATCCGTGAAAACAAAGTCGCGCAAATGTATTCTGCCATTCAAACCGGTGCCAACTACGGCATGGTCACACTGGATCAAAGCCTAAAAACTTTAGTTTCTAAAGGCATTATCAGCCCGCAAACTGCGCGTACTATGGCGAAACAACCAGAAGCATTCTTATAAGTTTAAATGGATTTAGGATCTTATTATGGATTTTAACGACTTACTGAATTTGATGATCCAACAAAAAGCATCAGACTTGTTTATTACGGCTGATGTTGAACCATCAATGAAAATTAATGGTCAAATTTTACCCATTGCGAAAACCAAGCTAACGGGTGAAATTACTGGGCAACTTTTAAACTCCATCATGAGCGAGAAACAGCGCAAGGAATTTGCTGAAACGCGTGAATGTAACTTTGCCATCAGTAACCGTGACAAAACGGCGCGTTTTCGTGTCAGTGCATTTCAACAACGCGATCAACCCGGTATGGTGTTACGTCGTATCGAAACCGTCATTCCAACCATGGATGAGCTGAAGTTACCGCCAATTTTAAAAGAATTGGCGATGACCAAACGTGGCATCATCATTTTCGTGGGTGCAACGGGTACGGGTAAATCAACCTCTTTAGCCTCGATTATTGGTTATCGTAACCATAATTCTAAAGGTCATATCATTACCATTGAAGACCCGATTGAATTTATCCACCAGCATGCAGGTTGTATTATCACCCAGCGTGAAGTGGGTATTGACACCGATTCATTTGAAATCGCGTTAAAGAATACCTTACGTCAAGCACCCGATGTGATTTTGATTGGTGAGATTCGCTCGCGTGAAACCATGGATTATGCGATTGCCTTTGCTGAAACGGGTCACTTGGTATTTGCAACCCTGCATGCCAACAACGCCAACCAAGCAATTGACCGTATTATTCACTTCTTTGATGCAGACCGTCATAACCAGTTGTTTATGGACTTATCGCTTAATTTAAGAGCCATGGTGGCCCAGCAACTGATTCCAAGTGTTGATGGTAAATCACGTCGTGCTGCGATTGAAATTTTAATCAATTCACCGTTAATTTCTGACTTGATCCGTAAAGGTGAAGTACATGAAATTAAAGAATTGATGAAGCGTTCGCGTGAGCTTGGCATGCAAACCTTTGACCAAGCTTTGTTTGACCTCTACAAAGCCAAACAAATTACCTATAAAGATGCATTGAAACATGCCGATTCCCCCAATGACCTTCGTCTGCAAATTAAATTGTCTGAAGAAGGCGCTGAGCGTTTATTGCATGCAAATTCAAATATCACTTTCGATGGTCAAGCTTAAAACAAAAAAAACAGGCTTCAAATGAAGCCTGTTTTTTTAACTGATTTTACCCAGTGTTATTTTTTACGGTATGCATCTTGGCATTCTTGTGAATCACAGTAACCGTAAAGGTTTAACGAGTGACCCGTTAAAGTGAAACCGTATTTCTCAGCCACTTCATGCTGTTGATGTTCAATCACATCATTGGTGAATTCAACCACTTTGTTACAGTTTTGACAAACAATATGATCATGGTGATCTTCTTGCATAATTTCAAAAACTGAATGATTATTTTCAAAATGATGACGTTGGATAATACCCGCAGCTTCAAATTGTGTTAACACTCGATACACAGTTGCTAAACCGACATCTTCACCCTGTTCGAGTAAAGTTTTATAAATGTCTTCTGCGCTTAAATGGTGTTGTCTTGAATTTTCTAATAATTCCAATATTTTAATTCGTGGAAGCGTAACTTTAAGTCCAGCTTTGCGTAAATCTTGATTTGAAATAGGCATGTAAAAAGGTCTCTCAACAAATTTAAAGTTGGAATATGCAACAAAGTTTAGATGCAGTATGATCTATCCGTGGATCAAATGCATCATAATTAATTTGGGATAGTGTAGCAAAATGCAAAAAATCATGTTGACGTTGTTCGTCACTTCACTGCTCGCAGGCTGTTCGACCTTGGGCGTTTATAAAGTTGATATTCCTCAAGGAACGCCCTTAACTCAAGCACAAGCTTCAAAAATTCAAGTCGGTATGAGTCACCAACAGGTTCGCTTTTTGCTCGGTAGCCCTACAGTGTCAGATCCAATGAATCCTTTACGTTGGGACTACATCTACAACTATATACCAGGAACCTATGCTAAAAAAGCCAAAATCCCTGCAGCACATGGTCAACATTTAAGAATTTACTTCGATCAAACAGGTACGGTACAAAAGATTGAAGGCTTGGAAACAATTCCAGAATCTCAACCCGGCTTACCAGGATCAAAAGAAGCGATTCTAAATGCGCCCCCACTATAGACGCTTTAAAATAAAAATAAACCCCTCATTGAGGGGTTTTTCTTATCACTGCAATTGTTTAAAGCGATTTCCGCGGCAATAACGTCCGACTGGATTTTCTGCTGCACGTTTTCGACGAATTTCCTTGGGATTAATCGTTAATACACGGTAAATCTCGACACGATCGCCGACCTGTAATTTTTGATCTGGGTCTTGCAATCGCACCCCAAAGATGCCCAAAGCAAGTGGCTCAGGTAAATTCGTCTGCGCCCGAATCCCACTTTGCGCAATGGCGTCTAATGCCGTCATGCCTTGTTGAAAAGGAACAGCGATCAGAAATTGCTGATCTTGGGCAGCGTATGCCACCCAAACCTGTTGTATCTCACTCATTAGAGCAATTGTCCAATAATCGAGATGATTGCCAAGATAATCGATACAGGCAGCACCACACGCACCGCAATACGCCACAGGTTATAAAATAGCTCATTGCTGAAGTTCATCGACTTACGTAGATGACTAATTTTCATGATCCATCCTGCAAAAACAGCATAGATTAAGCAAATCACCAAGCCCCAAAGCATGAGGAGTGTATTAAAAATGGGACTGATTGCAGGAATGGCCCAAATAAATACCGCAGCCAATACCACCAGCCATTGAATCACGATATTTAATTGACGTTGTAAGAGTTGCTCACGAGCCATATTCAGTAACAGTGCCGATACACTCACCACAGCAAGTACAAAAGTAAAACTTGGAATTGCAGCATTTGCTGCAAAGAAAGCAAATGCAATCACGGCAAATAATTGCGCAATCCAGATGGGTAATGCGGTTTGAGTGGCAGCATCTTGTTGTTTAAGTGCAGGCAAACTACTTTGCCAATACAAGCCCATGCCTAAACCACTAGCAACCAATGCTAAGACTGTAGCACTGCCCCATTCGCTAAATTCAACAGCGGTCACATGCCAAGCAGGTAATGCCGTTCCCAAAATATTGGCGAGGATGAGAGAAGCCAACACCGCAACAACACTTAACCCAACAATAATCTTTCGAGGTGCAAAGGAAAGTGCAAGAGCAACAATGGCTAAGCCCACGAACAATAAATTTGGCGCAATTCCATTGAAGGCAAAATGCCCCAACAATTGGCTCGCATTAGACAGCATGCCCCCTGCTAAAAAAGGGATAAAAACAACGGCCAGCCAACCGACTAAACGCCATTTTTGCGACGCATCCGCATCCCGCGTTAAAATTGATAATGCATTTAGAGCTGTGGTTTTTGAACGTTTGGCTAAGGCAATTTCTAAATAACAGATAGGTAACGCTAAAATAAGCATCGTCCCTAACCATAACAACCAAAAATCAAGTTGACGCTCAACCTGAATTCCGACACTCGGGGCTAACGTGGCAATGATGATAAAAGATAAACAAAATGCCATCAGCGGCGATAACCATCGTGACATAGCATTGTCCTGCATGATGCGTTCCTAAAAAAAGTCTTCCGCTATTTTGCCTTTGTCATGGGGGAAAATCAAAAAGAAAAAGCAAACCATTATTGCTAATGATTTGCAGCGCAAAATTATGACTACTTTTAATTATTGTTATCTCGTTTATTTTTTATGAAAAGAAACGAGCAAACCAGTTTTTACCTTTCTTCTGTTCTTTTTCTTTGATGATCCCCATCATGTTTTCTTTCACCGCCCCGACATAATCGGCATCATCGTGCTGAATATGGTTAATCAGCCATTTTGACAGTACTTCATGTAATTCACCTTCAATCGCCTGTCCCATTTCAAAACGATCACGGTAAGATTCAATTTTCTTAATAAATAAATCATGCACACGTTTATGCGGTACACGATATTTATAACCCGCTTCTTCTTGCAAAGACTCTTCAAAGGTAAAATGTGATTGAGTGTAATCAATAATATCGTCAAAAATTTGTTTAATACGCGCACGATTTGCATGGTCAGCAAAATCATCAATCTCATTGATATAATCGAGAATTCGTTTGTGCTGATCGTCAATCACATCGATACCAGTATTGTATTCTGGAACCCATTTCATTTTCATTACGACCACCTATTATAAAATTTATACGCCGAACCACATAAATTCATAATATATTGATTTTAAACAAATAAAAACGAACCAAAATGGTTGGCTTTAAGGGTTATGCTGTCAAAAAACCATAAACACATGATATATATTGTTTTTATAATTAATCCCAATCAAAAGGATAAAGTATTTTTTAACCAATTTCGCCCCAAAAAATCCAATAAATTTGATGTTATTGTTTGATCAATTACAGTACACATTGGACGTCTTGCATCCATCATTTTTTGATCAACACAAGTCGTTTGTAAAAAGCAAAATTTAAAAACAGATTTTAGGAAAAATCGGCTTTCTGAAGTGTGGCATGCAATTTTTATGCGCTAATATTGATCCGCTTTGGTGATGCGCTTTAATGCGGGATTTAATCTTTCACGTTCTAAACGCTCAACATGGGTTTGTTGCTTTCGAATGGGATGTCCATGCTGAAATAAAATCATCTCTCCAGGCTTGAAAGCTGTCCAGAGTTCATTTTGGGTTAAAGGCTCGGTGGTAATCACGGCGACCCTATCTTCAGGCGTAGTCACTTGACTAAAATCGACTTCTACATCCAGATCAATCAATTGCGCAGGTTTAAATGGATACTCTCGCACCAACCAATGCAATTTGGTAATCGCATACGTAAATAGCGCCTGACCATTAGATAAACAAAAATTAAAAGTACCATGCTCTGCGATTTTCGGACAGACTTCTGCTAACAAATCAAAAATTTGATCAAGTTTCGGTTCATGATAACCAAAGCGATTAACCAATTGATCGAGTAAAAAACAGAAAGCACGTTCACTGTCGGTATTGCCAACGGGCGTGAAACGCCCTGATAAAGATGGATTGAAGTCGTGCAAATCGCCATTATGGGCAAAAATCCATTGTCTTCCCCAAAGCTCGCGGCTAAATGGATGCGAGTTTTCTAGGTTAATTTTGCCTTGCGTTGCTTTGCGAATATGTGCAATCACATTACGCGATTTAATCGGATAATTACGGACCAGTTCCGCAATGGGCGATTCGACTGCCGATTGATTATCGACAAAAAGTCGACAGGCTTTATCTTCAAAAAAGGCAATACCAAAACCATCACAATGGTCTGAGGTAATCCCCGCCCGTTGAGAAAAACCGCGAAATGAAAAAGTCACATCTGTTGGCGTAGCACAATTCATTCCGAGCAACTGGCACATAGTCTTAATCAAACAGCAAATAGATGATTTTTCTATTCTGCATGACTCAAGATAGCGTTGCAAATCTCAATTTAGAATACCCATAACAATTTTATGTATGAATTCAATAATCACCGTCAAATATGCAGCTTTATTTCAAATTAAATAGAATTGATCACCATGCAGAACATAAAAAAGCCTCATAAAGAGGCTTTTTCAATTTAATCATTTACTTATTGCTTGGCACGATTGGTAATTAAAGTACCGACACCATGATCAGTGAAAATTTCAAGCAAGGTTGCATGAGGAACACGACCATCGACAATGTGCGCACTTACCACACCACCTTTTACCGCATCAAGCGCACATCCCACTTTCGGAATCATGCCACCGTAAATCACACCAGTTTCAATCAAAAGATCAACTTCTTGCGTGGTTAAACCTGTAAGTAAGTTTTTATTTTCATCTAGCACACCCATGATATTGGTCAATAGAATCAGTTTTTCCGCACCCAGTGCTTCTGCAACTTTACCTGCAACCAAATCGGCATTGATGTTATAGGTATTGCCCTCATCATCCACCCCTAGTGGTGCAATCACAGGGATAAAATCGCTATTGGTAAACATTTCTAAAACATCAGTTTTAACACCAACCACTTCACCGACTAAACCTAGGTCAATTTGTTGTACCGTGCCATCTTCAGCCACTTTTTTCATCCACAATTTTTGTGCACGAAGCAAATTACCATCTTTACCGGTTAAACCAATGGCACGACCACCATGTTTATTAATCAGGTTGACGATAGATTTATTCACACTACCGCCCAAAACCATTTCAACCACTTCCATGGTTGCAGGATCAGTGACGCGCATGCCATCAATACGGTCAGATTCACGACCGAGTTGTTTCAAAAAAGAATCGACTTGTGGACCACCGCCATGCACCACGATTGGATTTAAACCCACAGCCTTGAGCAAGACAATGTCACGTGCAAAAGAGCTTTCAAGCTCTGGATCGGTCATTGCGTTGCCACCATATTTCACTACTAGCGTCTTACCCGCAAAACGTTGAATATACGGCAAAGCTTCAGTCAAAATTTGTGCTTTGTCGATGCCAGTGTGTTGATGTGGCATTCGCCTCTCCTTATTGAGCATCTAAAATGTCTTGTGCGATTTTTGGATATCGGTCACTTAACATGGAAACAAATGTATGTCGAATAGCGTTTAATCTTACAGGATTGTCCGCATCAAAGCGCACTGTAAAATATTCACCAGTATTCGATGCTCGAATAATGCCAAAACCATCTTCAAAATCAAGTCGTATGCCATCAATTTTACTTAATTGTGCGCCCAAATGATGACTTTTAACTTCAACATCATGTAATACAGCAGCAGGTACTTCACTATGGGTACTAATATAAGTATCTTCGGTGCAATAGCGTTCAGGGTAAGTTTCTAATACCTTTGATAAAGTTAAATCAGGTTGTTGACTCAAATACTCAAGCACACGTAAACCTGCATATAAGCCATCATCATAACCAAAACCACGCCCGTCATTAAACACATAATGACCCGAGTATTCTCCGCCAAAAATGGCATGACCCTTGGACTGCGCAATATAAGTTCGTAAAAAAGAACTTCCAGTACGAATCATTTTCGCCTGTCCGCCCAAGCGACAAACTGTGTTTTTCACCATAGTCGAACATTTCACATCAAAGACAACCTCATGCCCCGGATGTGTTTTCAAACACATTTCAGCAAATAAAGACAATAAGCGATCTGCTGAGATAATAGTTCCACATTCATCAATGAGGACTAAACGGTCGCCATCACCATCGAGTGCAATGCCAATATCTGCCTGTTGCTCAAGCAGCGTTTTTCTTAATTCAACCAAATGCTTTTCTTGAGAGGGATCTGGTGCATGATCGGGGAAATGACCATCTGCATTACAACGAATTGCGATTACTTCACAGCCTATTTTTTTTAATACCAAAGCCGCACAGCGCCCAGCTGAACCATTTAATCCATCGAGCACCACTTTGAACGGACGTTTTAACTTTATATCGTGTAACAGCGCATGTTGATACTCGAGACAATATTGAACGATAATTTCATGCTGCACAGGCTGAATGGTTATTTTTTGCGTTGGATCAAAAACATGGCTCGCACTGATCGCGACCTGTTGAATCATTTCTGGACTTGGAGGCTCACCTTGTATAATCCATTTAATTCCATTATCTGTTTTAGGATTATGACTAGCGGTCAGCATAATGCCATTGCCGTCAAATTGACGGGCAATAAAATATAATAATGGTGTCGAGCAACAGCCGAGAATGGTTACCTTAATTCCATTTTCTTCACACACCTGCCTGATGATTTCTGCATATTCAGGACTGGTTAAACGTGCATCATAGCCAATGGCAAGTTGCGTCTGTCCAACCTTCTGATATTGGGCAACCAATCCATAGGCAATCGCTTTAACAAGTTCAGGTGTCAAAAGAGAGATATTTCCACGAATATCATAGGCACGAAAAATTTGTGCTGGAAATTTTTTATTTTTAAAATTCATAATCATTTATTCTACTTAATGTAACCCATAAAATGAAAAAATTAAGGAATGCTTTATTTGGGTCAGAATTCACAAGCAGTAAATCATCTTAAATGAAAAGGTCGACATTTTAAAAGCATTCTGTGTTTTTTATCAATGGTAAAAAACATTTATAAAACTTCAAAAAGGTTATATTTATTTGGGTTTGCAAACTCAAAAATAAACAGCCTTTAAATAAAAACAATTGTTTACAACAAGATAAAAAACCACTTAATTAATATCATCAATGACAATATTGTAAATCCCTGTTTATAGTGATTTTTATTATAATTTGAATTAATTTATTCTAAAGACACGCAGATGCATAATAAGACCTGATAAAAAATAATCTTATCATTTATTTATCAGGTCTTTAATACTTTAAAGTCAATCTAATGGTTTAGCCTTGACCAGTGTGACCAAAACCACCTGCACCACGTTCCGTTGCAGCAAATTCTTGCACTTGTTCAAATTCGGCATGGACTACAGGCACAAGCACATATTGCGCTAAACGCTCACCCGGTTCTAAAGTAAATGCTGTTTGACTACGGTTCCAAACCGACACCATCAATTCACCTTGATAATCTGAATCAATTAAGCCCACCAAATTACCTAAAACAATACCATGTTTATGACCTAAACCTGAACGCGGTAAAATCAAACCTGCAAAGTGAGTATCTTCAATATAAATAGCCAAACCTGTTTTAACCAATACCGTTTGACCCGGTTCAATGACAGTCGCTTCATGTACACAAGCACGCAAGTCTAAACCTGCCGAACCCGAAGTCGCATAGGTTGGCATAGGCCATTCATTACCTAAACGTGTATCGAGTACTTTCACTTGAACTTTCATCTGTTCTTTCCTAATTGCATGGTTTAAAGAGTGTATTAACGCTTGATCAGCGCACGTAAATTGTCGAGATAATGCTGTGCTTGCAATTTTGGATCAATATTGCCTGCCAATTTTTTCTTACGACCCAGCCAGTCCAAATCATCTTGTGGTAATTCATCAAGGAAACGACTTGGGGTCATTTGCTTCATTTGACCACCATTTTTACGCTGTTCTGCCAGCGTCATGGTTAAGCCTTGTCGTGCACGCGTAATCCCCACGTACATTAAACGGCGCTCTTCTTCAACAGTTTCAGCAGCAATCGAATTCTTATGCGGTAAGAGTTCTTCTTCCAAACCAATCATATACACATAAGGAAATTCAAGCCCTTTCGCTGCATGTAGCGTCAACAGATTGACCTTATCGGTATCTTCTTCTTCTTGTTGTTGCTCCAACATATCCAGCAACACCATCTTGCGAATCACGCTTTCAATGTTTTTTTCATCGACATCTTCAGCCCGATTAATCAAACTTTGGATACTGCTATAGAGCACTTCAATGTTATCCAGTTTGGTTTTCTCTTGCGCAGGCGTTGCGGCTTGCTCTTTGATGTAATCGATATAGCCTGCTTCATGCATCATCTGACGAATGATCGGAACAGGTTCATCATCTTCCGTTAAGTTACGGGTAAAGTTACCAATAAAATCGGCAAATTCAGCCAGTTGAGTGGTGGCTTTTTTAGGCATCACCATCGTCAAGCGCTGATCACCCGCCGCAGTTAATAACGACAAATGATTTTCTTGTGCAAATAATCCTAACTTTTCTAAAGTCACAGGCCCAATCGCACGTTTTGGCGTATTAATAATCCGTAAAAATGCACTGTCATCTTCTGGATTAATAATAATGCGCAAATAACCCATAATGTCTTTAATTTCAGCACGACCAAAGAATGACTGACCACCTGACAATTTATACGGAATTTGCATTTGACGTAGCTGGGTTTCTAAAACCCGTGCTTGGAAATTACCCCGATATAAAATCGCATAATCTTTCCAATTTTTACCATTCATCAGTTTATGGGTGATGAGATCTTTCACTACACGTTCCGCTTCATCATCGTCATTACGACAGGTAATCACGCGAATCACATCGCCATGACCCTTATCTGACCAAAGCTTTTTCTCAAAAAGATGCGGATTATTACCAATCACCGTATTGGCGGCTTTAAGAATACGACTGGTTGAACGATAATTTTGCTCAAGCTTAACCACTTTTAAATTCGGAAAATCGTCCTTTAACAGCGCCATATTTTCAGGCTTCGCACCACGCCATGCATAAATCGATTGGTCATCATCACCTACGGCTGTGAATTGCCCCATCACACCGACCAGCAATTTCACCAAAATATACTGGGCCGTATTGGTATCTTGATATTCATCGACCAATAAATAACGCACACGGTTTTGCCATTTGTCACGTACTTCGGCATTTTCTTGTAATAAACGTGTTGGCATGACGATCAAATCGTCAAAATCGACCGCATTATAAGCACGTAAATTACGCTCATACAGTTGATACAAATGCGCAAATTTGACATCGTCCGCTGTTTCACACGTGGTATGTGCTTGTTCGGGTGGAATTAAATCATTTTTCCAATCCGAAATCATTTTCATTGCCTTAGCAATCAGTTCTTTGCTTTCTGCCCCAGATAAATTATCGCGGTGCATTAAGTCCATCAAAATGCGCTTACAGTCATCGGCATCTAAAATGGAAAAATTATTTTTTAACGGCGTATGTTTCAGTTCTAAACGCAGTAAATTCAAACCAAAAGTATGGAACGTCGAAACTGAAAGACCTTTGGCTTCCTCACGAGATAATAGCTTGCTCACACGTTCTTTCATTTCACGTGCCGCTTTATTGGTAAAGGTCATGGCTGTAATACGGTGCGCAGGAATACCGCAGTTCTGAACCAAATGCGCAACCTTCCGTGTAATCACAGACGTTTTACCTGAACCTGCCCCTGCAAGTACTAACAAGGGTCCTTGAGTGTATTTCATGGCTTCAAGTTGCTTGTCATTGAGTTGACTTGCCGACGACATAGTATTTCCTCGTTTTGATTCGAGCTAGATTATAGTCATCTATGTCAGACTTGCATAACCTAAAATACAAATTTGACATTCATAAAAAAACCACCCGAAGGTGGTTTTTTAATTCACTAACTAAACTTATTTAGTTTCGTAAACAGAAATCTCTACGCGGCGGTTTTGTTCACGACCAGCAGCTGTTGAGTTATCAGCGATTGGTGAAGATGAACCATAACCACTGTGCAGTCATACGTGAACTTGAAATACCTTGTGAAGCCAAGTAGTTTTTCACAGAGTTAGCACGGTTTTGAGACAATGGATTATTGATTGCATCACTACCAGTATTGTCTGTATGACCATGAATAACCAAAACAAGTTTACTTGAAGTACCATCTTCACGAAGAACTTTAGCAACTTCATTTAAAGTAGATTGGAACTGTGCTTGAATCGTAGATTGAGTTGGTCGCAAATGTTACGCTTGGCATAACAAGATTAATTGAACCATCTGGATTACGATCTACGTCAACACCTGTACCAGCCAATTCTTGACGAAGACGTTTTTCTTTCTTATCAAGAAGTAAACCTGCACCACCGCCAACAACTGCACCAATTGCTGCTGCTTGACCCATTTTATCTTTGTCAGCGTTAGAAGTATGCAAGACCTGCACCCAATAAAGCACCAATACCAGTACCGATTGCTGCTTTGTCATATTCCAATATTTTTGACAACCCGAAAATGCCAAGGCCCCAACGACAGCTGAAATAACTAGTGCACGCATCGCATGCCTCCTTCTTGTGTTTTGTTGTATGCTGGCATCATGAATTAAAAAAAACAGGCATACCATTGATTTTTTGTAAATAATACAATCTTTAGTTACATTTTGTAATATTTTATGTGAGTGTAGCGGGTGACTCAGTCACAATTTCTTCATAGTTGTATAAATAGACTTTTTTATTTCAAATTCTACAATTATATTAAAAGATGAAAAATAAAATTAAGCGACTTCATTTTAGGACTGTTTTATATGTCATCGCAAATTAAGAAACAACCTCTATTAAAAAAAATATCTCGAGGACTCACAGTTGGGTCAGTCATTACTGGAAGCACCTTTTTTCATGGCCCTCCTGTTCTTGCACTCGGCTTAACAAAATTAGTCAAAAAATCGCGTGAAATTGATGCAACCAATATTCAAATTGCCAACAGTTGGTTAAGTGTCAATAATTGGCTGATTAATCATGTGTTATCCCACTTAAAATGGGACATTAGCATTGATGACGATTTAGAACTGAGCATGCAAGGTCATTACCTGATGACCTGTAATCATCAAAGTTGGGTCGACACCACAGTCAATCAATATTTTGGCTTAACGCGCATGCCGCTGACGCGTTTCTTTACCAAGTGGGAACTGATCTTTATTCCTTTCGTTGGACAAGCCTTTAAAATTTTAGGTTTCCCAATGATGAAACGTCATTCGAAGCAACAGATTGCAAGCAATCCTGAACTCAGAACACGTGATCTTGAAGAATCGCGTAAAGCCTGTAAACAACTCTTGAGCCAGCCATTTACCTTGCTCAACTATTTAGAAGGCACACGTTTTACCCCAGCAAAACATGCCAAACAACAATCCCCTTATCAGCATTTACTCAAAGCTAAAGCGGGTGGCTTAGCTTTAGCCTTAAATATTTTAGGCGATAAAATTGACGCTTTGGTCGACATGACCATTGTTTATCCTGATGGCGCACCCGGTTATCATGATTTTTGGTTAGGGGATGTCCATCGTATTGCGGTCAATCTGCGTAAAATTGACATTCCAGCTTGGGTATTCGGTGGTAATTATGAAGATGATGCTGCATACCGTGAACGCTTTCAACAATGGGTCGATGAATTATGGACTGAAAAAGATCAACTCATTGAACAGATGAAACAGCAATACCAAACGACTCAGGCCTAAATTGGCGAAGCTTTAACCTACCATGCAGAACACTATGAAAAGTAAATCTAAATACCACCATCTAGATCCAAATAGTCTGTCCTTCAAACTATTTCTGATTTACGACATCTTTATGGTGTTCATTATTATTTTCAACCTGTTCTGCTTATGTGCCAATCTGTTCCTGATGAGCAGTATCGGCACTTGGTTTTTTCAAAGCATTTATTTAACCGATGTACTGAACTTCTATCGCACGCATTTACACCCTTGGGTGATCAGTACGGAAGCTTGGTTTATTGTCTTTCTGATTGTCGAATTACTGATTCGTTGGGGCATTGCCATTGTGCAGCGCCATCATCAACGCTGGTTTTTCTTTCCTTTCATTCATTGGTATGAAGTTCTCGCGATTATTCCGTATCTGCGCTTTTTACGTTTATTCCGTGCCGGCATCATTGCCTACCGTTTGCATGAAATGGGCTATAAAGTCGTACCAAAATCGCTACAGATCAAGGGGCAGTTTTATTACAACGTGGTGATGGAAGAACTCTCAGATCGAATTGTGATTAATGTCCTTGATGGCATTAAAAATGAACTGGAAACCAGTTCGAGCCATAAAGTCATCATTCATGATTTGATCGAACATCACCGCGTGTTGTTTGCCACTGCCCTTGCCGATATTTTGCAGGATACCCTGAGCACGGAATTACAAGCTCAGCGTCATTTGATTGCCAAAAATGTTGGTAACATTGTCAATCAAGCGATTGAAGACACGCCTGAACTCACTCAGCTGCTCCGACTGATTCCTTTGGTCGGCAGCCGCATTGAACAGCAAATTCAAAGTATTGGACAACGTCTGGGGGAAAATATCACGCAGGGCTTGATTGATCCTTTCACGCCCAATGTTGCTCAGACAAACAATGACCCAAAAAATGAGCAAAATATTTACCACTATATTGCGAACAAAATCAGCACGCTTGAACTTGAAGATAATCCACATTTGGAAAAACTGGTCGAATCCGCGGTTTTTGAAAGTTTGGCGGCAATCCGCAAGCAAGTCGCAGTCAAACAGTGGCTAATCCAGATGCAACAGCAGGATCAAGTTAAAGAATGATCATGAGATAAAAATATTGAAAACACAGCTAGAGAAAACATTCAATTTGTTCTAGGATTTGCTCTATTTACAACATTACTTCGACATAAAATAAATGAGTCAGAAGTCTTAAGGAATAATTATGGCTGATATACGGATTACAGGCAGAATGGTTAATTTTACCCGATTAACTTTTGACACCAATGATCACCCTGCAATCCGCCAGCAATTGACTCAAATGCTTCAGGAGACTGCCTCTCACGGCACTCTGGTCATTATTGACAGTACAGTAGAACAAGAACTGATTGCGCTTATTCAGTTGTTGCTCAGCCTCGATTTACAGCCTATAGGCGTAATTGATGGTCTGCTGACCAATGAAGCACATGCGATTCAATTCCCTGTTCTACCCGCAGACAATAAACCACTGCAACGCATTAAAGCCACCAAAGAGCAAGTGGTTGAGGTCAAACCTGAACGTTCAGATGAGCAAGCGGCTATTCCTGAACAAGAAGAACCAAAACCTGCCCGTATTGTCAGTCATGTGACTTCTTATCACGATGAAATTTTACGCACAGGTCAATGTCTGGTGCAAGATCATGGTGATATCATTCTCAATGCAGGTATTAATAGTGGTTCTGAAGTCATTGCCTCAGGAAATATACATATTTATGGTAGCGTCCGTGGTAGAGTCATTGCCGGCGCAGGCGGGAACAATGCAGCACGCATTTTCTGCCACTCCCTAGAAGCAGAATTGGTCTCTATTGCAGGCACATATTGTGTAGCAGATGACATTCCGCAGCATGTCTTAAAAAAATCTGTACATATTCATCTGAATGACCAGCAAGAACTTGCATTTGAAGTTCTAGAATTTTAATGTATAAATAAACACCAAAAGCCCCATATCAAAAAGGGGATTTGAACCATAACAGGAGTGGATTCGGTGGCGAAAATTGTTGTCGTAACATCAGGCAAAGGTGGCGTAGGTAAAACTACAACTAGTGCATCTTTTGCAACAGGTTTAGCCCTTCGTGGTCACAAAACTGTTGTGATCGATTTTGACGTGGGTTTGCGTAACCTCGACTTAATTATGGGTTGTGAACGTCGCGTTGTTTATGATTTTGTGAATGTATTAAATAATGAAGCTCGACTTCAACAAGCCCTTATTCGCGATAAAGATATTGAAAATTTATACATCTTGCCTGCATCACAAACCCGTGATAAAGATGCCTTGACCGATGAAGGCGTTGCACGTGTCATGGATGAACTTTCACAAGAGTTTGACTACATTATTTGTGATTCACCTGCGGGAATCGAACGCGGTGCAATTCTGGCAATGTACCATGCGGATGAAGCTATCATTGTGACCAATCCTGAAATTTCTTCAGTACGTGACTCTGACCGTATTATTGGTATGCTAGATAGCAAAACCAAGAAAGTGGAACAAAACGAAGGACGTATCCGTAAGCATTTGTGTATTACACGATTCAATCCAGAACGTGCTGATAAACAAGAAATGTTGACCATTGACGATATCTCTAAAGATATTTTACGCGTACCGACACTTGGCGTAATTCCTGAATGTGAGATTGTGCTACAAGCCTCTAACGAAGGAAAACCGGTTATTTTGTTTCAAGAAACCCCTGCGGGTCAGTCATATGATGACTTAGTCGCGCGTTTCTTGGGTGAAGAACGCCCTTATCGTCATATTGAAGTCAAACCTAAGGGTTGGTTAGCAAGATTATTTGGAGCGTAAGAAATGGCAGGATTCTGGAGTAAATTATTTAGCAACGATGATAAACCTTCAAGCGCTCAAACTGCTAAGGATCGCTTAAAAGTAATTGTTGCCTCAGAACAAGGTTTAGGTAAACGCTTAAGCCAAGATAAAATTGACCAAATGAAAAAAGAAATCATGCAAGTGGTCAATCGTTATGTTCGCGGTGTAGATGAACAGCATATTCAAATGTCTGTTCGCTCTGAAGCGAATATCGAAATGTTAGAAATGAATATCAATTTGCCTGAAGAGCGATAATCTGAATTCTGATTAGTCAAGCAAATTGAATCAAGGCAAAATGTGAGACTGGGCAAAGTGATGCTAATCCAGTCCACTCGAAGCATAGCTTCTCACCTTGCGGCTGGGCAAAGTAATACTTTGCTAATCCAGCCTCATATTTTGCTTTTTTTATTTTATTCATACCAAGGAGATTGCGATGGCATTATCTCAGCCAGCAACGTTCAACGAAGAATGGTCAGACGCGCGTGTATTTGCCTATTTAACTCAGCTTCCTCCTGCGGGCGTGAATGGTGACTTTCACGTGCTTTACCATGCATTCAAACATATGCGTCCAAATGACTATGAGCGTTTATTGACTCAATTCGTGGCAGATAACCGCGATGTCAATGCCACCAATCCTGAAGGTCAACGCATTCATGATGTGATTGCTGAATATCCGCGTCAATGTGATGGATTTTTAGAGGTTTTGGCTAAGTTCGCCTAATCGAATTTCTATATAAAAAAAGCCTGACATCAGTCAGGCTTTTTTTATATCTTTAAATCACATCACACTAAAATTTCACGTTTACCATTGGCACCCATGCCACTGACGATACCATTTTCTTCCATCTGGTCAATGATACGTGCGGCACGGTTATAACCTAGACTAAACTTACGTTGTAGTGATGAAGTTGAAGCCTTACGGGTTTCTAAAACAAATGACACACATTGATCATATAAAGCATCACGATCCGAACCGCCATCGCCATCTTCAAAACCACGTGAAGTTGGTTCCTCATCGTAAGGGGTCAAAATTTCGTCGACATAGTTTGGAGCAGCACGTTCACGCCATGCATCACAGATGTTATTCACTTCATCATCGGAAATAAATGCCCCATGCACACGCTCAGGCTCAATTTTACCCGGCCCAAGAAACAGCATATCACCATGACCTAAAAGGTCTTCTGCACCACCCGCATCCAAAATGGTGCGCGAGTCAATTTTACTGTTTACTCGTAACGCCACACGGGTTGGAATATTGGCTTTAATCAAACCGGTAATCACATCGACCGATGGACGCTGTGTGGCAAGCAATAAGTGAATTCCCGCAGCACGAGATTTTTGCGCCAAACGGGTAATCATTTCTTCTGCTTTTTTACCCACCTGCATAATCATGTCGGCAAATTCGTCGGCCACAATCACGATTGAAGGTAATGGGGTTAAACGTGGTGCACGCTCTCCCACAACCGAGTCACTCGCTTTCCACGTCGGATCAATGAGATCTTCACCATTGGCAATCGCCTCTTCCACCTTACGATTGTAATCTGCAAGTTTACGAATTTTTAAGTAAGACATCAGCTTATAGCGACGTTCCATTTCATTGACACACCAATTTAAGGCATTGACGGCATCTTTCATGTCCGTGACCACTGGTGTGAGTAAATGTGGAATATCATTATAGTTGGCAAGTTCGAGCTGTTTCGGGTCAATCAAAATCAAACGTAACTCATTCGGCGTATATTTCAACAACATCGATAAAATCATCGAGTTCACTGCCACCGACTTACCTGAACCCGTTGTACCTGCGACCAGCATATGCGGCGCTTTACCCAAGTCAGCAATGACTGGATTACCCGAAATATCTTTCCCCATTGCCATCGAAAGAATGCTAGTTGGATCGGTAAAAGCAGGAATGGTCAACAACTCGATCAAACGCACCATTTCACGTGTGCTATTCGGCACTTCAATCCCGATATACGGTTTGCCCGGAATCACTTCAACCACACGAACCGATGCCATCGACATGGAACGTGCAAGGTCACGTGAAATATTGGTGACTTTAGAGGCTTTAACACCCGGTGCTAAATCCAGCTCAAAACGAGTCACCACCGGTCCCGGTTGAGCTTCTATGACTTTGGCTTTAACATTAAACTCTTGCAGTTTAATCTCTAAAAGTTCAGATAAACGTGCCAATTGTTCTTCTGTAAAATTGACTTTTTTATTCGGATCAACCTTATCTAGTAAATCAAGTCCCGGAAGTGGTGACAAATCTTTACGACGTGCAACGACTTGCATAGCGAGTGACATTGGACGACCTGATGCATCGGTTAACGGCGCATCAAAATCGAAGTCATCTTCAACAGGTTTGTCAGCTTCGACTGGTTTACCCGCTGTCTCCTGCCAAACTTCACGAAACACATCTTTATTGGATGAAATTAATGCTTTTTCATCTTCTGAAATAATAGGTTGCTGCATTTGTGTCTTAATTTCGGTACTTACAAATGCAGATGATTGTGCATAACTGCTGCTGGTACGCACTGGAGCGGCTTGTTCTCTATCATCAACTTCTAGATCATCAACCAACAAATCATCGAGTTCATCAAATTCATCATCTAATGCCGTATTTTTAGGTGCTGTATGCAACAAAGGCGAAGCTGCGATTGTGGATGATGCCAGTACAATCTTTTCTACTACCATTGATGGCACAGATTCAAGCTCTACAGGATTAAATGGCGTATGAACATCCGTTGCCGTTTTTCCATTGGGCACGGCTGCAAGCAATTCATCAAAGATTTCATCATCATCCCAGTCTAAATTTTGCTTAGTGTCAGATACGATTGCTAATGAAGGCTCATCATGTACAACGGCTTTAAAATGTTCATTTGGCGTATGCAGCTCAGATTCTTCTGCTGCTTTTAATAAAGCCTCAATATCTTGTTTATGTGTTTGGTTTTCATCTGAATTTAATGCACGCCAAACTTCACCCGTCGGTACAACACGTTGGGTCTTTTGTTCTACATGACGGGCTTTTTCTAAAATTTGGTTGAATTCTTCTTCATCTTCGTCATCAATCAGTTGTTGCTGAGCATGTTGCTCTTTTTCAACCATATCATTGAACAAGCGTTCTGCAGCCTGATCTCGTACCATAGAAGATACGATTTGCACTTCACGATGTTCTGGCGCAGGGGTAATATTTTCTACAGCAACTTTTGCTTTCGTCGTTACCACTGATTTTTTGACTTCAGGTGTGGTGCGATCAAATGCAGATTCCGTTTCAGGAACATTTTTATAAAATAAATCTTGTAAATAAGCGGGTGTTACCTTAAGTGTCGCCCATGTTTTATTCCACTTCACACCAAATGCAAGGGTAAAAAGCACAAACCAAAAGACCACAAGGAAAACGGTTGCCCCATAAATGGTTAAAAGCTGTGAAAGACTTTCACCCAATTCATAACCAATAATGCCACCCGATGAATTATCTAAAGTATCGGCAGGAACTTGCCAATACAAATACAATAAACTCGAGGTTGCCAGTAAAATAAAAAACTGCGCGGCATAGCGAAACGGTTTATTTAAAAAACTGTAAGGCCACCAGACTTGAATGGCTTCAACAAAGAGGAAGATTGGAATAAGTAAGCTTGCCCAGCCCAAGAAACCAAACAATAAATCTGCGATCCATGCGCCTGCGACACCACTGGCATTTGAAACCTGTAGCGTATCACTGGAAATATGCATCCAGCCCGGATCAAAAGGCGTATAAGTCACTGTTGCTAGGAATAAATAAATTCCAAATGAGACTAAAAATAATGTCATTATTAAGCGCTGTGCATAAACACTCGACACCGCAGTCATATACTGTCCTGTAACCAATTTTTCATTCATGTTTTTGTAAGAAACTAAGACAAAATAGTTTCGCAATTAGACTCGATATTATGCACCTGTTCCAATAAAAAAGATGCAACATTATGTAGAGACACTTGCTAACAAACCCTATGAATTGAGTATCTAACACAGCGCCCTTCTTGTATATAGCTCAAATCGATTTCAATGATCAATAATATCGACATTGAACTGCCACAACTTGTATCGAGTTTCACGTATAATTCCACAAATTTCTAAATAAAAAAAGGATGCCGCGAATGAGCGCTCGTCACTCACGTTTGATTATTCTAGGTTCAGGCCCTGCGGGTTATAGCGCAGCGGTCTATGCTGCACGTGCCAACTTAAAGCCAACGCTCATTGCAGGCATACAATTGGGTGGTCAATTAACCACTACAACTGAAGTTGACAACTGGCCGGGCGACCCAGAAGGTTTAACAGGTCCAGCACTCATGGAACGTATGCAAGCGCATGCTGAACGCTTTGGCACAGAGATTGTATATGACCACATCAATGAAGTTGATTTAAGCGTTCGTCCATTCGTTCTGAAAGGCGATATGGAAGAGTTCACCTGTGATGCCCTGATTATTGCAACAGGTGCAACAGCGCAATACTTGGGTCTGGAATCTGAAGCTAAATTCATGGGTCAAGGCGTAAGCGCATGTGCAACCTGCGATGGTTTCTTCTATAAAAACCAAAAAGTTATGGTTGTCGGTGGTGGTAATACTGCGGTTGAAGAAGCGCTCTATCTATCCAATATTGCAGCTCACGTGACTCTCGTTCACCGCCGTGACACTTTACGTTCAGAAAAAATCATACAAGATCATTTATTTGAAAAAGTAAAAGAAGGCAAAATCAGCATTCTTTGGAATAACCAAGTCGATGAAGTTTTGGGTGATAAAACAGGCGTAACTGCGGTACGTTTAAAATCAACCACAGATGACTCAACTCAAGATGTAGACGTTCAAGGCTTATTTGTTGCCATTGGTCATAAACCAAACAGCAGCATGTTTGAAGGTCAATTGAACTTACGTGATGGTTATATCCAAGTACAAAGTGGTACATCAGGTAATGCAACCGCAGCTTCTGTTGCTGGGGTATTTGCAGCGGGTGATATTGCGGATAGTATTTATCGTCAAGCCATTACTTCAGCAGGTTCAGGCTGTATGGCTGCGTTAGATGCAGAAAAATATCTAGATGCTTTAGGCGGCTGATTGAAATAAATCAACTCGACTAAACAAAAAAAACCGTCCTCTCTGGGCGGTTTTTTTATATGATAAAAATCTCAACGACTTTTACTGCACATTAATTTTTCAATCAGGTTAAATTTATGCACACCTTAGCACCCTCAGAGTTTATTTTTCCAGACCCGATTGAGTCTGATCCCGATGAACAAGGCTTGATTTGCATAGGTGCCGACCTCTCCCCTGCGACCTTATTTGAAGCCTATACGCATGGTCTGTTCCCATGGTTTTCTGAAGATGAGCCAATTTGCTGGTGGAGTCCTGAACCACGTTGCATTATTCGCCCCCAAGATTATCATCCGAGTAAATCTTTAGTCCGTAATATGAAAAAGTTTGATTATAAAATCACGATTAATCATGCTTTTGAACGCGTGGTTCGCTCCTGCTCACTTCCGCGCAGCTATGCTGACGATACTTGGATTTCCGAAGACATTATTGAAGGTTATTGCCAACTATTTGATGCAGGCTATGGTTATAGTATTGAGGTTTGGGATGAAAATCGAATCGTTGGCGGTTTATATGGCGTCACCATTGGACATGGCTGTTTTGGCGAATCGATGTTTAGCACGCAAACCGATGTTTCAAAAATGGCTTTTTATACATTAATGCGCATTGGTCAGGAAAATCATCTGCCTTGGATTGACTGCCAATTGGTCAATGATCACCTTCTAAGCTTGGGTGCTTGTACACTTTCTCGCCAAGCGTACCTTAATTCGTTACAAGATGTTGTTAAACAACCCCCTATCGATTGGAAAAAATATCAAGAAGGTGTATTTTCAAGTAAAACAATAGTGCAGCAAGCACGATTAATTGAATGACAATAATAGAGGGATCTTGCTATGAATTCGTATCACCCAAAGTCCCGATTAAATGATTTACAGTATTATATTACGCCGCCACATAGCTGTAGCTACCTAGAAAATAAGTCTGCGCGGATGGTTTTTTTAGATCCTGTGCATCGAATTGACGTGGTCACGCTATCCGAATTATCACGTACAGGCTTTCGTCGCAGCGGCGATTTTGTCTATCGTCCTGAATGCCACTTATGCCGACAATGCTTATCTTGTCGTGTCCCTGTCGCTGAATTTCAGATGAACAGTTCACAAAAAAAAGCATGGAAACGCAATCAAGACCTCACAGTGAAAATCACACGTACTGCGGATGCCTCTGCAATTCATTACAACTTATATGAACGCTATATTAATGAGCGCCATGCAGATGGCGATATGTTTCCACCCAGTCAAGATCAATTTGAAAAATTTTTAGTGCATAGCTGTACAGACAGTTTCTTTCTAGAATTTTGGAAAGATGATCGCTTAATTAGCGTATCTAGCTGTGACCCTTTAGATGATGGTCTTTCCGCGGTTTATACTTTTTTCGATCCAGATGAAAATCGCCGCTCTTTAGGCGTTTTTGCAGTGCTTAAACAAATTGAACATGCCAAAGCGCTCAGCTTACCCTATGTCTATTTAGGCTATTGGGTGCCTCATTCCGATAAAATGAATTATAAATCTCAATATGTGCCTTTAGAATTATTGATTGATGGGCAATGGCGACGTTTAAATCGCATGCTCAATCCAGAAGAAATTCAACAATTGGGAAACTCACTCATGACGACATTGCCCTCTGGTTGGAATAACCCAATTATTAAATAACCGTTTATTGATTATTTAAACAGTTTTGAAAAATCATCACTGCATGATTTGACCATAATAATGGCATGCTCACGAGTACCATTCGCATTGGGATAATAATTTTTACGTAAATCAATTTGATGAAAACCTGATTTTTCATACAGTGCGATCGCCGCTTGATTACTTTCTCGCACTTCTAAAAAAATTTGCAGCGGATCATTTTTCAATTGCGCAATCGAAGCTTCAAGTAATTGATAACCCAACCCTTTGCCTTGTTGACTCGGATGAATAGCCATCAGCAAAAGATTTGCTTCATCTAACACGGGTTGTAAGATACAGAAACCCAACCACCTGCCCTTGCTGTTCAATCACGGTACTGTGATAAGAATCTATTGATTCTTCAAACTGTTTTACCGTCCATGGATGGGTTTGAACCAGTTGTTCAATTGCGGTCACTGCCGCGAGATCAGAGGTATGCATTGAACGTATCATGTGTAGCAACAAATTTTTAATTTAGTCGTTGATATTATAAAGCATCAGCTCACAACACCAATACAAAAAAAGGGCAATTTTGTTTGCCCTTTTCAATATTAGCACTCGAATCAGAATCCCAATTTTAACTTCCAGTCTGCCAACAACTGATCTGTATTGCTATCATTTGGATGGAAATTAGGGCGGAAGAAATCTAACATCTCAGGAATTTGGCGAGTGATAAAACCTTGACGACCATACATAAATTTCAACATATATTTACTGTCTTTCCATGTCAATTTTCGGTCAGTTTTCATTAATTGAGCGGTAAAATAAGATTGCGTTATAAAAATAAGGGTCATAGCCAAAATCATTGCTGTTGCACGCATGCCATATGCTTTCAAACCACGCCCATACATTGCTGTATAAACATCAAACACAACCGCTTTATGTTCATTTTCTTCAATTGCATGCCACATCCATAACTGATACATGGTTTGATTGTTAAAGATGGCCTGAACATCTTCATTTTGCAATAATTCGGCAGCAATGACTGCTGTAAAATGCTCTAAAGCACACGTCCCTGTTAAATCAATCATTTCCTTGCTAAAACCAAAGGGTTTTAGTAATTGAGCAACGACTTTTGTGCCTGTTTTAATGACTTTTCCTGTCTGATTTTCCATGCTTCTAACATCATAACCATACGCTTGAGCAGAAGCATTAAAAGCCAAATGCTCTTTAGAATGCATAGCCTCTTGGCCAATAAAGGCACTAATTTCCCTTTGTAAATCAGGATCACTGAGTTTTGGATTTTTGCGTACCGCACGTGTACTATCAACAAAAAACTGCTCACCTTCAGGAAACAAGGCAGATAATGCCGTCATAAAATGGGTCAGTCCCGCATCACCGCTTGCCCAATAACGTACCACTTCACCAAACTCAAAATCCATGCGACGAACAGGAAAACTTGCACCCGCACGATTTGAAATATTTACTTTAGCATTCATGCCTATTACTCCTAATCTTCTTTTTATGACTACTCTTGATTCATCATACGAGTTTAAATTAAGAGAATAAGAGCAGATCAGGTCAGAGAAATATCACATAAGGACAGCTTTAAAATAAATTGTTAGACAATGATTAAGTTTATAATTTTAAGGCAATAAAAAAGCGCCCCAAAGGAGCGCTTTTTTATACTATAAAGCGATTATAGAGTTACTTTCGCAACAACACCAGCGCCTACAGTACGACCACCTTCACGAATCGCAAAACGTAGACCTGGGTCCATTGCGATTGGGTGAATGAGTTCTACTGACATTTCTACGTTGTCACCAGGCATAACCATTTCCACGCCTTCTTGTAATTGGATTGCGCCAGTTACGTCAGTTGTACGGAAATAGAATTGTGGACGGTAACCGTTAAGGAATGGAGTATGACGACCACCCTCTTCTTTAGAAAGTACGTATACTTCAGCATCAAACTTAGTATGCGGTTTGATTGTACCTGGTTTAGCAAGTACTTGACCACGTTGAACGTCTTCACGTTTAGTACCACGTAGTAAAACACCACAGTTCTCGCCAGCACGACCTTCGTCAAGCAATTTACGGAACATTTCTACGCCAGTTACAGTAGTCACTACTGTATCTTTAATACCAACGATTTCAACTGATTCGCCAACTTTAACGATACCAGATTCAACACGACCAGTAACTACAGTACCACGACCAGAGATAGAGAATACATCTTCGATTGGCATAAGGAATGCTTTATCGATCGCACGTTCTGGTTCAGGAATGTAAGAATCAAGCGCAGCAACCAATTCGATTACAGCAGATTCGCCATAAGGACCTTCGTTACCGTTTAACGCTTGAAGCGCTGAACCACGGATGATTGGAGTATCATCACCTGGGAAGTCATAAGTAGAAAGAAGTTCACGAACTTCCATTTCTACTAATTCAAGTAATTCTTCGTCATCAACAAGGTCACACTTGTTAAGGAATACAAGAATGTAAGGTACACCAACCTGACGAGACAAAAGGATGTGTTCACGAGTTTGTGGCATAGGACCATCAGTCGCAGCACATACAAGGATTGCACCGTCCATTTGAGCAGCACCAGTGATCATGTTTTTAACATAATCGGCGTGACCTGGGCAGTCTACGTGAGCGTAGTGACGAACTGCAGAATCGTATTCTACGTGTGAAGTATTAATGGTAATACCACGTGCTTTTTCTTCTGGTGCAGAGTCAATTGCTGCGTAGTCTTTAGCTTCACCGCCGTAAGTTTTTGCACAAATTGTTGCAATCGCAGCAGTTAAAGTTGTTTTACCATGGTCAACGTGACCAATTGTGCCCACGTTTACGTGTGGCTTATTACGTTCAAACTTAGCCTTAGCCATGAGATCTTCCTTTTTAAACTACTCATGGGGGTTAACCCATGAGCACTTGGTTTTTAACTATGAATTAGTTTGGGCTTATAGTAATCGAAAGATTACTCGTCGTCACCTTTTTTACCGCCAGATTGGAACTTAGAAATGATGCCTTCAGCCACGTTACGTGGAGTTTCAGCATATTTAGCAAATTCCATAGAGTAGGTCGCACGACCTTGAGACATAGAACGCATAGAAGTTGCGTAACCAAACATCTCAGCCAATGGAACTTCAGCTTTAATTGCTTTAGTACCACCAGGTAAGTCTTCCATACCCTGAACCATACCACGACGACGGTTTAAGTCACCCATGATATCGCCCATGTAGTCTTCTGGAGTTTCTACTTCAACTTTCATGATTGGTTCAAGAAGGATAGGATCCGCTTTCATGAAACCATCACGGAAGGCATAAGAACCTGCCATTTTGAACGATAATTCGTCAGAATCGACATCATGGTAAGAACCATCAAATAATGTCGCTTTGATACCCACAACAGGGTAACCAGCCAATACACCATTCTTCATACGTTCTTGAATACCTTTATCAACTGCACCAAAGAATTCTTTAGGTACAGTACCACCGACAACTTCTTCAGCGAATACGTATTCTTTACCAGCTTCTTCGACATTCATAGGCTCTAAACGAACATATACATGACCGAATTTACCTTTACCACCTGTTTGACGTACGAATTTGCCTTCTTGCTCAACAGTCTTTTTGATTGTTTCGCGGTAAGCAACCATTGGTTTACCAATGTTCGCTTCAACGCCAAACTCACGTTTCATACGGTCAACAAGGATGTCAAGGTGAAGCTCACCCATACCAGCAATAATCGTTTGACCAGATTCTTCGTCTGTGCGAACACGGAACGATGGATCTTCTTTAGCCAAACGACCTAAAGCGATAGACATTTTTTCTTGGTCAGCTTTTGTCTTAGGCTCTACAGCTAAAGAAATTACTGGCTCAGGGAATTCCATACGCTCTAAAGTAATGACGTTTTTCTCATCACATAGTGTATCACCAGTGGTAACGTCTTTAAGACCTACACATGCAGCGATATCACCAGCGCGGATTTCTTCAACGTCTTGACGATCGTTAGCGTGCATTTGCACGATACGGCCAATACGTTCACGTTTACCTTTAACTGGGTTATATACTGGGTCGCCTTGTTTAAGCACACCAGAATAAACACGTACGAAAGTTAAGTTACCTACGAACTTGTCATTCATGATTTTGAATGCAAGTGCAGAGAACGGCGCTTCGTCAGATGCTTCACGAATAGCTTTAGTTTCAGCTTTGTCGTCAAGAATACCTTCGATTGGCTTAACTTCTGTAGGTGATGGCAAGAATTCAATCACAGCATCCAACATACGTTGAACACCTTTGTTTTTGAACGCTGTACCACAAAGCATTGGTTGGATTTGACCAGCCAAAGTTTGTGCACGAATACCAGCAACGATGTCTTCTTTAGAAAGCTCACCTTCTTCTAGGTATTTATCCATCAACTCTTCAGATGCTTCTGCAGCAGCTTCAACCATGTTAGTACGCCATTCTTCAGCAGTAGCAACTTGAAGTTCAGCCGGGATCTCACCGTATTCAAATTCCATACCTTGAGATTTTTCATCCCAAATGATTGCTTTCATTTCGATCAGGTCAACAACACCTGCGAATGTATCTTCAGCACCAATTGGAATTACTACAGGTACAGGATGAGCACCTAAACGCGTACTCATTTGTTCAACAACACGGAAGAAGTTTGCACCAGTACGGTCCATCTTGTTCACGAATGCTAAACGAGGTACTTTATATTTATTTGCTTGACGCCATACAGTTTCAGACTGAGGTTGAACACCACCTACAGCACAGTAAACCATGCACGCACCGTCAAGAACACGCATAGAACGCTCAACTTCAATTGTGAAGTCAACGTGTCCTGGGGTGTCAATTACGTTAATACGGTGTTCTGGGAATTGTTTACCCATACCAGACCAGAAACAAGTTGTAGCAGCAGAAGTAATGGTAATACCACGTTCTTGCTCTTGTTCCATCCAGTCCATTGTTGCTGCACCATCATGTACTTCACCAATTTTGTGAGATACACCTGTGTAGAACAAAATACGTTCGGTAGTCGTGGTTTTACCAGCATCAATGTGTGCTGAAATACCAATGTTACGGTAACGAGAAATTGGGGTTTGACGAGCCATGATTTCTTGCATTCCTAAATTTTGTTGTTTAAAACAGGACGCTTTAAGCTGCGTAGCAACTTAAAGCGATTCGATGACAATTCAGTGAAACTGACTCACCACCCTCCTGACTAGGGGCTGTTTTATCCGCTTAGAAACGGTAGTGAGAGAATGCTTTGTTGGCTTCAGCCATACGATGCACATCTTCACGTTTTTTAATAGCTGAGCCTTTACCTTCAGCTGCATCAAGCAACTCACCAGCAAGACGTAAAGCCATCGTTTTTTCAGAACGCTTAGCAGCAGCATCTACTAACCAGCGCATAGCTAAGGCAGTACGACGGGATGGGCGTACTTCCATAGGCACTTGATAAGTAGCACCACCAACACGGCGTGCTTTTACTTCGACCATAGGACGAACTTTTTCAAGAGTAGTCTCGAAAAATTCAACTGGGTCTACTTTGCTTTTTTCTTGAACGCGGTCTAAAGCACCGTAAACGATACTTTCAGCAATAGATTTTTTACCATCTTGCATTACGTGGTTCATGAATTTAGCGATTGTTTGGCTGCCGAACTTAGGATCCGGAAGGATTTCACGGGCAGCGACTACGCGACGTCTTGGCATTTTAATACACCTATAAATATGACACTTCAGGTTTATCCAGCATGAGTACAAAGTGTCATGTACTGTTAGCTGGCCTTACTACACGTCGCTTGAATTTCACAAAATTAAATGCAGAAATCAGACAAGCGAGACGATAAAGGATTGCGGTTCTACGTTTTTAAAAACAATCTCGAAAGATTATTTCTTAGGACGTTTAGTACCGTATTTAGAACGAGACTGGTTACGATCTTTAACACCAGCGCAGTCTAAAGAACCACGAACGGTATGGTAACGTACACCTGGTAAGTCTTTAACACGACCACCACGGATAAGAACAACACTGTGCTCTTGTAAGTTATGGCCTTCACCACCGATATAGCTTGATACTTCAAAGCCTGAAGTTAAGCGAACACGGCAAACTTTACGCATTGCTGAGTTAGGTTTTTTAGGTGTAGTTGTGTAAACACGTGTACAAACACCACGACGTTGTGGACAAGCCTTCAACGCAGGAACTTTTGATTTTTCAACCAAAGTCGTACGACCCTTACGGATCAACTGATTTGTTGTTGCCATTTGGCAAATCTCCCGTTAATAAAAAGCCTCAAAAAAATACTACTTTTCGAGGGCACGCAATTGTAAGCCAAGATAGAAAAATGGTCAATATTCGGCGTGATGTCAAATATTAACCATTTCCTTGTATTTAGACCGTTTGAAAGCATTTAGTAGACTTCATGCTGTGCTTTTATGATTTCTTTTTTGTAACTTTTTTCTTGACAGCGACAGGTTCATCATTTGCTTGAGGCTGAATGGGAGCAGATTGATCCATGCCCTCTTCCACACAATTATCGTCCGCCGCATACTCATCCAATTCAAATTCTTCTACAGAAATGGCCGGTTTTTGAGGTTCGACATATTCATGTTGCTCAACCATTTGTTCAGCCAATTGTTCTAAACCCTGTTGAACTTTTTGACTTTTTTCAGTTTCGTCTACTTTTAGAGCATCTGTTTTCTTTCTGATGGTCACTTTAGAAATGGTCTGATGATTATCGAGCTGAATGTCCTGATCTAATTTAATTTCACTCGCAGCCACATCCGCTTTCGCAAAATGATCTAACAGTTTTGGCGTTGCTTGTGCCAGTAATTCTAATGATTTTTCATAAGCAGCAATAGCCGACAATTCCACACCTTGATGCTGCTGTAAATAACTTCGCGCATGTGAAAATATTTGTTGCGCTTTCTGGTTTACGTCTTCAACCATTTTCCAACTATATGCCGCACCAATGCTTGCACCAACAACAGGTGTCAATTTACCCAGCAATGAAACTTTAGGAAGATGATTCAACCAATCCCATTTCATTTCACCATTTTCATTGACCAACCATTTTTTTAGCGACTCAATATCATTACTTGAACCCAACATCTGTTGGAATTGAGAAATATCGTGTGTTTGCAACAGATTTGATAAAGCTTTTAGCGCCATCAAAACACTTTGTTTCTCTGCAATCATGCCCAAATCAATTTGTTTAAACACAAACTGCACGATATCTTGTTCTGTTTCTTTATTCAGTTCAAAACCATAAGCACGTCCAACCTGATAAATCATGCGTAAAGACATCACTAAGGACAGAGGAACATCAATTGCGGAGCCTATAACACCTGTGGCACCTGTTACCGCACCTTGCACTGATGCAATCCATTTATTTTGTTCTGCCAATGCTTGGCTAATTCGCTTGGAACGATCTACATCTAGCGTCAGTTCTTCTAAATCTCGCGCGCCTGCTTGATCAAGCACCAGATCTACAGAGCTTAAATCCGAGGTAAATTGATTCAGATGATCAAAAAAATAGTCCGATAATTGCTCTGAAAATTCTGGAGAAACCAAATTTGCAACACGACTCACTTTACTATATTGGCGACCCAGTAATTGTTTAGAAACATTGGGCAAATACTCGCGCAGCATTTGTTGAGGATTATCATATTTTGGCGATTCAAATGGGCGCATATGACGTGAACTTCCCTCAAACACCTGAGCATTTTTTGAGGGCTGCATCGCCTTCGTCACACTGTCTGAAGCGACATGACTCAGCACACCCATTCCAGTTGCACTGATCTTTTTAGCCACTCCAAAGGCATTTGAGAAGAAACTATGCGAATGTTTATTATTACTATCAGTCATTCTTTATCCTCGTTTTCGATTCTTACAATTATTGATAAATACTAGGCATAGTCTAAGTTTATCTCAATATGAATGTGTATTTTTTAGTTAATTGCATGACGGGAATCTCGCAAATACACCGACAGGTAAATAGGCATAATATTTGCCATAAGAATTCAAAAATCTTTCTGCTATTATGAATGTAATTGAAATACCTGAGTAACGCGCTGTTTTTGCTTGAGGCAAAAGATTTATTTAGCTGCATTTGCTCAATCACTACCATATAAGGGATCTGTAGATGAAACGTGTTGTAATCACTGGCATGGGGATCAACTCATGCATCGGTAATTCTTTAGAAGAAGTAACAAATTCTTTACAAAATGGGATTTCTGGGACACGTTTTAACCCAACTTATGCTGAACTCAATTTTAAAAGCCACGTGAGTGCAGCAGCAGAACAAGACTTTGACAATATTGACCGTAAATTAAAACGCTTTATGGGCGTGTGTGCGATGTATGCCTATAACGCTGCCGTTGCAGCTGTAGAACATGCGGGTTTACAAGTCGGCGATTTAGCAGGCAATCCTCGTTACGGAATCGCGGGTGGTTCAGGTGGTGGTTCAACAGCTTCTGTCATTGAAATGAAAGAACTGTTAGACACCAAAGGCGCACGTAAAGTCGGACCATTCTTTGTACCGCGTAATATGTCTAACACCATTACTGCAAACGTGGGTGTAGCATTTAAGCTTCAAGGTGTAGCGCATTCGATTACCAGTGCTTGTGCAACGTCTGCCGATGCCATTGGTTATGCTTACAACCTAATTCAAATGGGCAAACAAGATTTAATGCTCGCTGGTGGCGGTGAAGAAGATCACTGGTCACAAAGTTTATTGTTTGATGCAATGGGTGCGCTTTGTTCTAAATACAATGACACCCCTGAAAAAGCATCTCGCCCTTATTCAGCTGACCGTGATGGTTTTGTGATTGCTGGCGGTGGTGGTTTCGTGGTACTTGAATCACTTGAACATGCTCAAGCTCGCGGTGCAAATATTCTTGGCTGAAGTGGTTGGTTATGCAGCTAACTCTGATGGTGCAGATATGGTTGCGCCAAGTGGTGAAGGTGCAACACGTTGTATCCTGATGGCATTAGCAGAAGCAAAACAACATGGTGTAGATACCATTGACTATGTAAATACCCACGGTACGTCTACCCCTGCAGGTGATATCACTGAACTTCAAGCCATGGGTCGTGCCTTTGGTGAAGGTCATGTACCACCACTTAGTTCAACTAAATCTATGACAGGTCATAGCTTAGGTGCTGCGGGTGTGCAAGAAGCAATTTATTCTATCCTAATGATGCAAAATGACTTTATTGCACCAAACATCAACGTGACTGAACTTGATGAAGGTACAAAAGGTTATGACATCGTACTTGAAAAACGTGACGCAAAACTGAATACTGTGATGAGTAACAGTTTTGGCTTTGGCGGTGTAAACGCCTGCCTCGTTTTCAAGAAATGGGATGCATAATCCCTAAATAGGATTATCGATGGACGCACCTTCTGATGCTTTCTTGTGGGTAAAAGCATTACATATTATCGCTGTGGTCTGCTGGTTCGCTGCATTGTTCTACTTACCACGGTTATATGTTTACCATGCCATGAGTGATGATGCCGTCAGTCATCAGCGTTTTGAAATTATGGAACGTAAGTTGTACCGCGGTATTATGTGGCCATCTATGATTGCCACACTCATCACGGCGCACTTTTTGGTAGATTGGGGCGATGCAACGCGCCACTATCATGAAGCGTTATGGTTTTACTTAAAGGTTGGCTTGGTTGGTTTATTGGTCATTTACCATTTTGTTTGTGGTTATTACCGTACAAAACTGATTGGCAATGCGCATTACAAGTCACATAAGTTCTGGCGTTTCTTTAATGAAATGCCCACCCTGATTTTATTTGCAGTGGTGATCTTAGTGGTGGTGAAGCCGCAGTTTTAATCCTGTTTAATCCTGAAAGTTTTTTAAAAGCCTCGAATCATTCGAGGCTTTTTTATTCTCTCTCGTTTTCCTCTTCAAACCAAGGCAATACCTACTGCCTGATTTCCTCGTTACAAAATCGCATGCAAATTTTTATCTACGTTCAGATTTAATCAATCTTGTTCGAATTTTTAAATTCAATGGTGCTGAATAATATTTTTCAATTGCCCAACTCAAAATAAACGTCGCGATCAAAAATATGGGCAACAATATTAATTTTTCGGTTGGCAAAGTTTGTTTAGGAAAATAGAAAACTTTAATCAAGCCCAAAACAATTAAATGAAACAAATACATTTCATAACTGCGTTGCCCGATCCAGACCAGAGCTTTAGACATTTTCGATTGAGCTGCTGCTTGAGGGTTTTGTGCAAAACAGAAAATTAACACTGCGGATAACAGTGCAAATATACTGATTCCCCACGTGCTCACTTCTTTAATCGGTGCATATAAATAAAGACCAATCATCAATAAAGCAATAAAAAGAATGAGAGACGGATTCATTTTTCCATTCAATTGAAACTTCTGTGCAATTAAAGCGGTTAAACAGCCGATTGCGATCCCATCAAAACTGGAAAAATAATGATAAAGGTATGCCCCACTTTGCTCAGCAAAATGCAATGATCGGAAATAGGGTGCATAACAAATCACAGCCAGTAAAAACAGAATAAGGCCTTTACCACGCCCCAATAGCAAACAGAGCATTGGAAAAACCAAATAAAAAACTTCTTCTACCGATAATGACCACAACACACCAAGCGCATAATTGACCCAGCCATATTGAATAATCAGGATATTCATCCAAAAGGTAAAAGCTGAGAAAACGGTTAAGCCATAAGATACGTCAATATCATTCGGTGCTTGATTTAAAAATGGCTTTAAACCCAAACTTCCAAGCATAGTTACCACTACGACCAATAAAACCAAACATGGCATTATTCGAGCAATGCGACGAATATAGAACTCTTTGAGATTAATTTGAGCGAGCGAATCACTGCGTTGCAAGGCATGTTGGGTAATTAAAAAACCTGAAATAACGAAGAACATCGTCACGCCATAATTACCATTTCGGGCAATTAAAGTACTCAAGCTTTCTCCAAAGATATGTACGCCTAAAAATGTATCATGCAGTTTATAAGGGATATTAAAATGGTGGAATAAAACTAAAAGTATGGAGATTCCACGTAGTACATCAATTTTATAATTTCGCATCCAAACTGTTCTTATTTTCAAAGCGTTCTATTAAATGATAATGATCATATAATTGCATTTATTTTTTAATCAAAATAAAGAAGCGTTATTTTTATATTCTGAGCATTGCTCAATAAAAAAGGGCTGATGTATCAACATCAGCCCTTTTTAAAATTCAAATCATGACTAAAGCTTTTTGTTCAGCTTTTTCATGCGTGGCTTATACAGAATGTGATACGTTACCGCTAAAATAACCAACCATAACGGGCTAATAATTAATGCTTTTAGCGTATCTGGCTCTAAGCTTAAGATCACTAGCGTAAACAATAGGAATGCCAAAACAATGTAGGACATCCATATACCACCCGGCATTTTAAATGTTGATTTTGTATGTAGTTCTGGATTTAACTTTCTATAGCGTAAATAACACACCATAATTAAGCTCCAAATACTAATAAACAAAATCACACACAGAGAGCTTGCCAAGGTAAAAGCTTCTATCGTGTTCGGGACAAAATACTGTAATGCCGCGCCACTCATAATGAAAGCGCAAGAAAAAACGAGGCCTTTCGCAGGAACCGCACGCGCAGAAAGTTCTGCTAATTTGGTTGGTGCTTGCCCTTCTTTGGCTAAACCAAACAACATACGACTGGTTGAAAACACACCGCTATTCATTGAAGAGAGTACTGAAGACAATACAACCAAGTTCATGATGATGGCTGAAGTTGGAATGCCTGCGTGCAAGAACAATGACACGAATGGGCTTTGATCTGCTGGAATTTCTATCCATGGCGTAACAGACATCACGATGAATAATGCGAGAACATAAAATAAGATAATTCGTGTCGGAATTGCGTTGACAGCCTTCGGTAGATTCTTTTCAGGATCTTTTGTTTCAGCAGCCATCGTACCAATCAATTCTACGCCGACAAAGGCAAACAGTGCGATTTGGAAACCAGCCAAGAAGCCGTTTCCACCTTTCGGGAACATCCCACCATGAGACCAGACATTACTAAAACTCGCGATTGAGCCACCTGGTGCTTGATAGTGAGTGAACACCATAAAGCCACCAATACCAATCAAACCAATAATGGCTAAAATTTTAATCAGTGCAAACCAGAATTCAATCTCACCAAATAATTTGACGGTAAGTAGATTAATCCCTAAAACAAAGAGCACACAGCCTGCACTAATCAGTGCCTGCCCCATTGGGGTGAAAGTCATGTCTGGAGGTAACCAAAAGCCTAAATAGTTAATAATGGCTGCTAGATCTGCGATACCCACCAAAATCCAGCCTAACCAATATGACCATCCAATATAGTAACCTGCTCCCGGCCCGATTAAATCATGAGCCATATCAATAAATGATTTGTAGTGCAAGTTCGACAGTAGTATTTCACCTAATGCACGCATCAGGAAAAAGAACATACCGCCAATAATCATATAAATGATTAAAATTGAAGGGCCAGCTAGAGAAATGGTTTTCCCTGACCCCATAAAGAGTCCTGTTCCGATCGCACCACCAATGGCAATTAACTGTAAATGGCGGTTCGATAATTTTCGCTGTAGCTCATGGGGCGACGATTGTGCGTCTTCGTGTTGGCTTGAAGTGGTCATAAAATATCCTTTTTGACATATCCCTCAACGGACAAATCATGCTTTTGGCACTTGAGCGTTCTACTCAATTTGATTTACCCGTCCAAGAATGAAACGAAATGGATTACATTCCAGCTTCATTCTAAGTATTTCATTTGTTTCTCAACAACACCACATTACTTTTGTGCTGCTGTTACTGCGATTTCAATCAGCCAATTCGGGTTAACCAAGTCAGCTTGAATTGTTGCGCGCGAAGGTGCCACACAACCCTGTAGCCAGTCAATCCAAATCGCATTTACTGCTGAAAAATCGGGTAAATTTTTCAAATAAATTTGCGCAGACAATAATCGTGTCTTATCTGTATTGGCCAATGCCAGTAATTCATCAATGGTCGCTAAAATTTCACGCGTTTGCCCAGCAACATCTGCATCCGTATTTTTAGGTACTTGACCTGACAAATACACCACTTGATTAAACACGGTTACAGCACTCATCACTTCGTTGCTGTTGATCTTTTGGATATCATTGTTTGACATGATTATGCCCTTATTCTTGATTGATAAAATTGACACGCGCGGTGACCGCACACATCAGTTCATAGCCGATTGTTCCTGAACTTGCAGCGACTTCATCGATTGGGAGAACCGTGCCATTTGACGATTTCCCCCAAAGCACAACTTCGCTTCCAACTTCAGCATCTTTAATATTTGAAATATCTACTGCGAGCATATCCATGCTGATACGCCCGATGATTTTGGTTCGAACTGAATTCACCAGTACAGGCGTTCCCGTTGGTGAAATACGTTGATACCCATCGGCATAACCGCATGCCACAATGCCTATTTTCATCGCTTGTTCGGCAATAAAAGTAGAACCGTAGCCCACGCTGTCATCGCTTTGAATATCTTGAATGGCAATAATTTCACTGCGCAAGCTCATGCTCGGCTGTAAATTCCAATCTTGAATGGTATGTGCTGGATAATCTGGGGAGCTGCCATAAAGCATAATGCCACTGCGCACAGTGTCTGAATGTAGGGCTGAATGTCTAAGAATCGCAGCACTATTACAAATCGTTCTTTCGCCGGGTAAATCACGAATCGTTTCTTCAAAAATTGTAGATTGATAATCAATGCCTGACTCACCAAAGCGATCACTGTCTGCATCAGAAAAATGCATCATATGAGTGATGGTTTGAATTTTATCAAGCTGATTGAGTCTTTGCCAAGCATTACGATAATGCTCAGGATGGAAGCCTAAACGGTTCATTCCACTATTCATTTTCAGGTAAACATCAAACTGAGCAGCTTCAGGAAATTGCTCAATCCAAAGAATTTGATGTTCACTATGAATGGTAAAACTCAAATTTAAATCGACACAATCCTGTAAATCTTGCGCTGAGAAAATACCTTCCAATAATAAAATTGCACCCGTCCAACCGAGCTCACGTAAGCGTCTAGCCTCGGCAATATCCAACAATGCAAAACCATCTGCCGTTTTAAATGACGCATAGACATTTTCGATGCCGTGACCATAAGCATTGGCTTTGACCACAGCATAGACCTTGCTATTTGGCATATGCTGTTTTGCAATCGTTAAATTATGTTGCAGCGCTTCACTATGAATGATGGCAGTAATTGGACGTGGCATTTTATTCTTCCTTGAATAATCAGTTTTAAATGATGGTTAAGCAGCATGTGGATAGCGCTGAATAGACAAGCCATCCGTACTAATATCTGGCTTATTGTTCAATACCAAATCACTGATTAACTTGCCTGAACCACATGCCATCGTCCAACCTAAAGTGCCATGACCGGTATTGAGGAACAGATTTTTATAGGCAGTTGCGCCAATAATCGGTGTGCTATCAGGGGTCATTGGACGTAAACCTGTCCAGAAAGAAGCCTGCGCTAAATCACCACCCGGGAATAAATCCTGTGTCACCATTTCTAAAGTTGCACGACGGTTGGCATTTAAACCATGATTAAAGCCACTTAGTTCAGCCATACCACCCACACGAATACGTTGATCAAAACGTGTAATGGCAATTTTGTAGGTTTCATCCAACACGGTTGATTGCGGTGCAAAAGCAGGATCGACAATAGGAATCGTAAGTGAATAGCCTTTCACAGGATAAACAGGCAAATTCAAATTCAGTGGTTTAAGGAAGTCACGCGAGTAGCTACCAAATGCCAAGACGTAACGATCCGCAGTCAGAACTTGACCATCGACCACAACACCTTTGATTTCATCACCTTCAACCACAAGTCTTTCAACATTTTGGTTAAATTTGAAATCAACGCCTAAATCTTTGGCTAAATTTGCTAAAGCATTGGTGAACATATAGCAGTCACCTGTTTCATCATTCGGCAAATGCAATCCACCGACCAATTTATCTTTAGCATATTCTAAAGCAGGTTCTACTTTTGCAAGTTCATCTTTAAGTAACAGTTCATAATCCACACCGCACTCTTTAAGCACTTGAATATCACGTTGTACCGCCTCAAGTTGAGCTTCATTACGGAATACTTGTAGTGTGCCTTTTGAGCGATGTTCGTAACTGATACCCGTCTCTTTTCTGAGCTCTCTTAAACAGTCACGGCTATATTCTGCAACACGAGTCATACGTTCTTTATTGATGGCATAACTATTTGGATTGCAGTTTTTAAGCATTTGCGCCATCCAATTCAATTGCCAAATACTGCCATCAATATTGATCGCAAGTGGCGCATGATGTTGGAACATCCATTTTACGGCTTTAAAAGGAATCCCTGGTGCAGCCCAAGGTGTAGAATATCCTGGTGAGATTTGTCCTGCGTTACCAAAACTGGTTTCTTCTGCTGGACCTGATTGACGGTCTAAAACAGTGACAGTTGCTCCCTGCTGCGCTAGGTAATACGCACTTGCAACACCAATAACACCACTACCTAAGACAATTACACGCATCGCTCTTCCTTTACGTATATTTAGTTTATTTAACTAGTATATTCCGCAATAAACAGTTTTTTTAACTATTTTAAGCCCTATAATTTAGGTAAATTAATAAATTTATCGTAAAATAACGCTAAAAATGGACAAAACGAATGCGTACATTAGATCGAATCGATCACCAAATTTTAGAGATCTTGCAACGCGACGGGCGAATTGCCATTAGTGAGTTGGCATCTCGAATTAATTTATCGACCACACCCTGCTCTGAACGTGTGAAGCGTTTAGAACGTGATGGCATTATTATGGGCTACTATGCTCGGCTTAACCCTGAGCTGGTGAATCGCAGTTTATTGGTTTTTTTAGAAATTAAATTATCAGCTAAATCGGGCGATGTATTTGATCAGGTTGCTCGTGATTTAGTTGAAATCCCTGAAGTCTTGGAATGCCATCTCATTTCAGGTGAATTCGATTATTTGGTCAAAGCACGCCTGAAAGAAATGAGTGCCTATCGTCGCTTATTGGGGGATTTATTGAAAAAGTTGCCATCATCGGCATCATCACATAGTTATATCGTGATGGAAGAAGTGAAAGAAACGCTGTACTTAGATTTGAGATAACATTTAAGACGATAATTCCAATCATCTTAAATGTATATTTCACAAGGACTTTGTTACAAATAAAGCGATTTACGCATCAACAATTACGAAATAGCTTTCTCAGGTTTAATGCCCTAAATGAGTTAAAATTTCTGAAAATTGTTGAATTCGCGCTTTGGGTTTGGCTGCATCCAACTCTGCTTTTGAACCATAACCATATTCCACCGCAATGGTTTCGATTCCATGATGACGTGCGCCAAAAATATCATACTCACGATCGCCAACCATCAAACATTCAGCCGAATTTAACTGTTCTTTTTTAAGAATATATTCAATCAAATCGCCTTTATTGCTACGTTCCCCGTTTAATTCACTGCCATAGGGATATTCAAAATATTGCAATAAATCAAAATGCTCTAAAATTTGTTTGGCATACACTTCAGGTTTTGCCGTGGCTAAAAATAAACGGTAGCCTTGTTGTTGCAATGCTTTTAAGGTTTCAGCCACTTGAGGGAAAACGTGGTTTTCATATAAACCAGTGGTAGCAAATCGTTCACGATATCCCATTAAAGCCTGTTCAGCCAAAACATCATGTACATCGACATTTAAAATTTTTGCCAGAGATGCTTTTAATGGCGGGCCAATAATCCAATCAATATTGACATCATCAGCAATGGGATGACCAATTTTATTTAAACCATAACGTGCACTGCTGGTAATCCCCACTTTGGGATCCGTCAGTGTTCCATCTAAATCAATCAAAATATTTTTAATCACAAACTGACCCTTTGCCACATCATTTACTTTAAAAAATTACTATCGAGAGTTCTTTCAAAGTTGCCTATACTAAGGCAAATTTTGTCAAGAAGGATATCATGGTGCGCCCTACTGTACTTTGCTTTTCTGGTTTAGACCCATCAGGCGGAGCTGGCTTGCAAGCAGATATTGAAGCGATTGGTCAAAGTGGTGCACATGCAGCCATTGCTTGTACTGCCCTCACCATTCAAAACTCGCAACAAGTGTTTGGCTTTGAAGCAACCTCAAAAGAACTCCTGCTTGCGCAAGCCAATGCAGTAGTCGGTGATTTGCCCATTAAGTGTGTGAAGTCTGGCATGCTCGGCACCACAGATAATATTGCGGCTTTGGCTGAATTTTTACGTGAGCATCCTGACTATTTATATGTACTCGATCCTGTACTTGTTGCCAATAGTGGCGGTTCACTCGGTGATCAAGAAACATTGGTCAAAGCATTTATCGAGCTCATTCCACTGGCCACAGTACTCACGCCTAACACCGTAGAACTACGCGCATTAACTGGCATTCAAGACATTGACCAAGCCACAGCGAAACTCTTTGAAATGGGTGCTCAAGCCGTTTTAATCAAAGGCGGACATGAAGACACCCCTGACTATATTCGCAATGCTTTATACAGCAAGGGTCAGTTGGTTTCTGAAACCCGATGCCCGCGTCTTGAAGGGGAATATCACGGTTCAGGTTGCTCATTGGCGAGTTTTATTGCAGGTCGTTTAGCACAGGGCGATGATTTAAAACAAGCGGTGAACCATGCGGAAACATGGTTGTTCGGTGTACTTAAAAAAGCTGAAACACCTGTGCCGAATGGACAGAGAATCCCTAAGCGCTTTTAATTCCCAATGGATTCAAACCTGTTCATCAAATTCGTTTATCGCTTTGAGATCAGGTTTTCTACCCTATTTAAAAAGCTAAAACTCATGTTTCATTGGGCGATAAAAAAGGATGTGTCACCACATCCTTTGATATAAATCTTATTTTGATTTAAGCAATTAAATCTTTAATTGTCGTACTTGAACCATTAGTTTTTACCGACTCAATGCCCTTTTCGCGCGATTGCTCACTTGAATAAAACTGACTGGTTCCAATAACTTGATGATTAACCGCTTTTAAATTGAAATAAGGCTTACCATTTTTTGCTTCCTTACGTTCAAAATGACTGTCATCCGCACTATTTTTTTGTACCGATTCAATCCCATTATGCGCAGAAGCTTTAGCCTTATATAATTCACTGGTCAAAATAACTTCGCCATTTCCTGCTTTTAAAACAAATCGATATTGTCCGTCACTGCTTTGACTTAATTCATACCATCCTGACATTGTGAACACCCTCTTGTTATTTTACAGTTTATAAACATCACTGTTTTGATTAAAAAACACCCTACTTCGATTAAATATAAATGACTTTTAACTTTTTAAAAAAGCATGTTTTGTTAAAAATTGATAACGTGATCTTTTCTGAAAATGCGGCGTCAACAACCCAAATTATTGAATGATTTTTTGTGTGATTCAATAATAAAAGAGAATGAAATCTCAGATCTCATTCTCTCTTTAACCCTATTTACTGCGTACTGATTAGACAATTTTTTTGCTATAGGTTTCTTTCTGCATTTCTAAAATTTCTACACAAATTTGCAAACTCAATTGGCTTTGTTGAGGTAAATGCTGCTCAAGTACGCTTAATAATAATTGGGAAATTTCCTGTTGTAATTCCACACTTCGCCCTGTTAATAACGAAACTTTGGCGTGTACATAGGCTTGTGATTTATCCCCTAAACCAATGACATAATCTTGCTGACAAATGGCACGACTTTTCACCTCATTGGCTGAATGCACATAAGCGCCATCGAGCAATGCTTGGTTTAAAGCCAGAAGAAGTGGTTGCGGTGCTAAGTTTTCAATGTTGTCTGAATATTCCAAATGAATATGCGGCATAATAAAAATCCTTTAAGATCATTGCTTCGTTATAGCATGCTGTGTACTGAATCAGCAGCTCAATGTCTCAATGTTTAATCAATCGTCAGTATTAATAAAAGAAATAGCCATCTTAACAATTGCTCACTTTTATATAAAACTTGATACGAATCATGCCAATCAATGACCTAAAATATAATAAGGACAATAAATAAATTACGATCCCATAAAAAAAGCCCTCGCATTTTGGCTCGGGCTTTTTTGACTTCAAACTGTATTCATTAAGCTTTTTTTACAAATTCAGATTTGAGTTTCATTGGGCCAAAACCATCCACTTTACAATCAATATCATGACCATCAGTCGCGTCTAGCAATAAGCGAATATTTTTCGCTTTTGTACCCACTTTCACCACTGAAGATGAACCTTTAATTTTCAAATCTTTAATGACTGTTACCGTATCACCATCGCTGAGGATATTGCCATTTGCGTCTTTAATTGTTGTTACTTCATCAACCTTGCTTTCACTCTCTTTCCATTCATGAGAGCACTCTGGGCAAATCAGCAAATCGCCATCTTGATAAGCATATTCTGAGTTACATTTTGGGCAATTTGGCAAAGACATAAAAAACCTCAAAAACACTAATATAACATTTTATCCCGAAGTCGCTTGCTAAAACCCTATTTATTTTATGGGATAAAGAAGGCTTTAACCGACTTATCCTTGTTCTAAAATCTGTTTGAGCACAAGCACATGATTATACTGTTCATTTTTAGCGGCTGTATAAATACGTTTCATATAGATATTCATATGATCTATCCTTTAAACATATTAACTCTCCATTGAAATTCCAACTAAGGTCTCATCACGATCCAGCTCTACACATAAAACATATTGAGTTACATCTTCTGGAAGCGTGAAATCAATCCGATAATTTTCATCCTGATCAAGCGTCCAATCAACATGCGGACTCAGTTCTAGCAGGTTTAAAACCTGTAAAAGTTGAGGCGTTGCAGTACCTAAGTTTTTCAGCCAATAATCTGGCTCAAGTTCCTCTAAATGATGTTCAGCATATAAACGGACTCCATTTTCATCCGTATCGTTCTGATATGCAGATAAGATCGCAGCTCGAGCTTTCTGCTCTAATCTTTGAATTTGTTCAGTATTATTCATCTATTACTTCTCTGTTTTTTATTATGTTTACGCTGATATGTCATACGCGTAAAGATAAATGAATAAAATTCACTCAAAATATAATGAGCTTTTATTGATCTGGAATTTCAGGATTAACCAACAAAGCCAACAATTGCAATGACTCTTGCCAACCCAAATAACAGGCTTCAACGGGAATAACATCGGGAATCCCCGATTGCGTAATATTAACCTCCGTCCCTACAGAAACGGCTTTGAGTTGAATGATCATTTCAATTTGACCTGATAAATTCGGATCATCAAACTGGTCGGTATAGCGTAATAACTGATTTGGAACCAGCTCATGATAAGTTCCACTAAAACCGTGGCTCGAACCTGTAGAAAAATTACGAAAGGACATTTTATAGGTTCCGCCGACTTTAGCATCCAGATGATGAACTTTGGCGGTAAAGCCATGCGGTGCCATCCATTTCACTAAAGCATCAGGGTCAATCAATGCTTTAAATACCCGTTCTGGTGGCGCACTGAATACGCGATGCAATTTCACGGTATTACTCACAATTGCATTCCTTATTTTTGTTTTATTAGGGGGCATTTTACGCTGTATGGCTTTAGTTTTATTCACTGTGCATAAAAAAAGCATGTCCAATTGAACATGCTTTTTAAAATAACTGAATACATTCAGAATTTAGATTTCTTCTTCTTCAACATCTTCATCATCATAGACGTAAGCCATGCAGCCCCAACCGTCATATTCACCGCCATGTTGTTCTGCAATTTTGCCAAACCATTCTTCTAAATCCACGATGTCTGAATATTCCGGTTCCATATACACATAGATCGTAATCACCCATTCTGCTGTGTCAGACTCTTCATCTTCAAACATGCTAATTTTTTGTTCTTCTTTAAGTAAATAAAGTGCACATTTTTCAGCTTGTTCTTCAGTTTGGAATGCAATCGAAAATTCGATTTCATGCGCTTCTGTTAGGTCATCACCGTCTTCAGTCATTTGCCAAAGTACATTACCATTGTCGTCATCTGGGAATTGTTCAAAATTACGTGTCATGGGGCGTTTCCTTATCTTCATTATGTATAGCTATACCATTGTACTTAGATTAGCTCAAGTTTGTTTCAGTTTGCAGATGTAATGTCTTAACTCTTTATCATCAGTCGACAAAAGGTTAGATGCTTAAAAGCAACGTTCCTCGCTGAGTCATTTACCTAAGAATCAATTAAAAAGGTACATTCCCTTTAATTTCAACATTTTTCCCACTCAATGGCTGCTTAAATGCCAAATAACTCGCGTGTAATGCCATACGTTTTAACGCTGACTGTAAATGGTCAGGGTGATAAAATTGATCCCCTGTAATGGGATGCCCAATATATTGCATATGCACACGTAACTGATGCGAACGCCCAGTCACAGGGGTCAGTAATACCCGCGTAATATCATCTGCCTCAACATATTCCAAAGCTTGATATAACGTCTTTGCGGCTTTCCCCAATTCAAAATGCACCATCTGACGTGGACGCTTTTCCCAGTCAGTCATCAGCGGTACATCCACACTGCCCTGACCTTCAAGTTTGCCTTGTACCAGCGCAATATAATTTTTTTTCACTGTACGCGCTTGGAACATCTTGCTGACTGCCACTTCAGCATTTCGGTGTTTGGCAAACATTAAAATACCCGAAGTTGCCATATCTAGGCGATGGGTGATTTTGGCATGAGGATATTTTTCAACCACACGTAAATAGGCACTGTCATGATGCTCAGGCAAACGTCCGGGTACAGACAACAAACCCGCAGGCTTGTCGATCACCACCAAATCATCATCTTCATAGACGATGCAAAGTGGTTGCTGTGGAGGCATATAAACAAAGTGGCTTGAAGGCATGACGTATAGCGTAATCGAAAAAACTAGGGAAAAATAACAAGGCAGAATTCAGCTGTCAATCAAGGATATTTGAAATCTCCTAAGCATCTCAACCTACGGTTAGTATTCAATAACAACTCCATCCCATACGCGATCAAATCCAAAGACAACATTTGCAATATTCATCTTATCAAATCTGATTTTTAATTTTTTTTCCCCATTTCAGAAAGCAAATCGAGCTGAATTTCTTGAATTTCCGCCAACCTTTCCCACTGATGCGATAAAAGATGATCCAACTTTTCATGTAAATGCCGAATCTCAAGTTCCGCTTTTAAATTAATTTGATAATCATTTTGTGAACGTAGTCGGTCTTTGGCTTCTTGTCTATTTTGGCTCATCATAATGACAGGCGCTTGAATGGCAGCCAAACAAGATAAAATTAAATTCAATAAAATAAAGGGATAAGGATCGGCAGGACGCGTCACCACCACCACAGTATTGACCGTAATCCAAACCGTGATGAAAATTGCGAAACAAATTAAAAACAACCAACTTCCGCCAAAAGTTGCAATTTTATCTGCCAAACGCTCGCCAAAAGACCAACTTTTGCCCAGTTCAGTTTCCGTATTTTTAGTAATTAATTCATGCTGTTGCATACTATGAATGACTTCATACTCAAGGTGGGTGACTTCACCTTTTTCCGACTTTAACAATGAATGAACGTACTGAATACGATATTTGCTTAAGTCTGCTTGGCAAATATAACTTGTCGGTGACCAATTGGGATAATCATGAGCAATTTCCTGAGTAATAACTTCGCGTATTGCACCACCCGGAATAAGATTTTTTACAGAGAATTTTTTTCCACATACGATACAACTATGACATGCTAATTTTTCATTCATGATTGTTCTCTTTTTATATTCTTGCTCAAATCATTATGCTGATATTTTCAGTTTTATTTTAGTGATATATAGCAGTTTTTCACGGCTTTATCTGTTTATTTTTTTCTCTGTAAAAAGAAGATTCATCTGAAGCAAAATGGCTTTGAGCTTCAAATAAGTGCGATATATAAAATGGTTTGAGTATGTAATTGAATCAGAAAATCAATGCGTTTTTTATTTTTTATTCGATAAATAATTTTTTAGGGTGTTGGGGAAAACATCATGTTTTACTTCAACAATTATAGCTTTGTAAGCGATAACTTTTAGCCTATAAACTCGTGATCTATAGCGTCCTAAGCCGAATCGAGACCTTTTGGGCGAGTACTACACTGACTTTATAAGTAACTGGTAGCATCTACTCTTTTCGATCCCCGTCACACCCTTGAGATATAATTTAACAAGATCGCTTCGGGATTATTTCCCTAAGAAAAACCAATTTTCATATTTTTTAGTAAAAATTATCACTTATAATCAAAATATCAGTATATTTTACCATTATTGGCTAAAATAGTGATTTTTTATTGCAGTAAAAATACAATTTATTGGGATTTTATTAAAACTAAAATCATCTCACCTTAAACACCAATTTAAGCAAAATGAATCATGGTTTGAGATTTACCTAATGCTTTCGCTTGATACATCAGTTGATCTGCTTGACGGGTCGCTTCATCGCAATTTTCAGGTAAATGATTAAAGATATGAATCCCCATACTAAAATCGATGCCATACTGTTCTTTTAAGCCGCTGGAGAGAAATATTTCACGTAATTTACGCGAATATTGTTCTGCCCCTGTTTGGTCTGTATCCAGTAAAATCACCACAAACTCATCACCGCCCATACGTGCCAAAATATCTGAACTGCGTGAAGATTGTTTCAGAACTTGAGCAAATTTCACCAGTACCTCATCGCCAGCTTTATGTCCCAATCGGTCATTAACCGCTTTAAAGCCATCTAGGTCAATCATACCGACCGCAAATTGCATGCCTTTTCTCAGGCTAATTTTATGCAATAACTGATATTCGAAATTGAATGCACGCACATTATTTAAAGAGGTTAATGTATCTTGCATTGCCATCATGGTCAGAGCAGTCAGGTTGCTGCGTACTTTAATCAACAACATGGCCACAATGCTAAAAAAACTCAATCGGACGCAGGCATTCCAAAAGGGAATAAACGGGTTGGAGTAGTCATGCCCTGCACTAAAGTCGGCATAGAGCCATGTCAGCCCCGATACAATAATGGTGACAATGGTATTTTTTACACTGTCATACCAAGCGGCAATGGACACAGGCATTAAGTAGAATACGGAAAATGAGTATTCAAAACCTGTTGCCAAATCAACCCAGCCTAATATCGCGATATTTGAAAAAATGGCAGTCTGTCGGGCAAATGTATTGGTTAAAAGTATTTTTTCCAGTGTTTTCATTATTATGGAATATCTGACGTAGTTTTACTGTGTAGAGTAATGGTTTTTGATCGGTTTTTATAGTTCAAATCTGATCAAAATTTAACTTATTTCTGGCTTAAATGGCTGAATAAAGTTGAGTAATTTTTCTTGATGATTAACCATCTCACCCATTAAATACACGATAAAACTTAAGCGTGTTAGAGCAATTTTAACGCGATCAATGGCACAAGATTCAGTAACAGGATGCCAATTTTATAGACTGCCATCGCTGAATAATGAATTGCATCAAAGTTTTGATCGGACAGCTTAAACCATTGCCTATGCAGTTTTTTCATCCAGCTTTTAGCAAAGATAAATGCAAAAAACCAAATCAATAGAATGACATAGTTTATCAGCGTGCAATACAGCAGGAAATCTGTGAGTTGAGCGATATTCATTATCCTCACCGCTATTTTTCTTTATTTTCTGTTTTTTATTTTAGGCTGAATTATAGGTTTTGTGCTTTAAATTTTGAAGGGGCTAAGTTTTAAAAGCATTTCATTGGATAACAAGCGTATTGGAAGTTGCTGATTTTAAAGGTTTTCATGTAAAGTTGTCACATTGATTTCAAAGAATATCATCATCATGAAAACAAAAATGGCGCTCTTGATTATGCTTACAGCACTCTCACTGAGTTCATGCAAAGTCTTAAAAACACATATTGTAAAAGTGACCAGTTCAAGTGAACCACAAGCACATGATATTTTATTAAAAACCAGCAAAGGCTATGTGTATTTGTCCACACAGAAAATGACAGATAAACAAAAAGAATTTTTAAAAAACCTACGTCCTTTTCAATGCTTAGAAATTAAAACGCCTGAACAATTTGCCATGCAAAACAGAGAAGTAAGATTTTATGATTTTAAAATCAGATCCTTAGTGGAAAACGATAAAGAATGCCGAAAAATTAAAGTCACGACACGTATTGAAGTGCATTAATTTTAAAGCGGTTTAACATTGTTTCCATCATGATCTCCAAACTTATTGATCGTGATTGGTTGTTATTGTTTTATCTCATTTAATTATCAATTAACAAAAAGCCCTATGGAGTAATAGGGCTTTTGTTTAAAAACAGGTTGTCTGTTTTATCAATGTCGCTAGGCAAATTTATTTTTTAAATTCAATGCCATGGCATTTGGTACACGGGGGTAAACGGTCTGTACCAATTTCTAAGTAAGTGCGACGTCCGCACTGAACACAAAAATAGAAGCCTGTTCCGGGTATTGAGCCAGCAGTAACCATTTTTGTTCTCCATGTGTTTTTAGAAATGGTGAACCTAGTATAACTTTTTTGTGATGGTTGTCTATTGTTCATTTCGACAGGTGATGGTGGCATTTGGGCGAAGAGATTTGCTGGGCAACGATGCCATACTTCATCACAAACTAAGATACTATTACATTCAATATATATAGGTAGAACTAAACAATCTTGATGCACAAAACCTAATATTGTTTCCATAATGATTTCCTCAATGCTGACAAGTTATCTATATTCTTCTTCAGCAATCTATCTATTATTCAGACAACATTTTATCAATAACTCATACAAAAAGCCCTGCCGTGTAACAAGGCTTTTATTCTTGATATTAAGAATTCGATCGTTTTTCAATAAAAGTATTTTTTACACGTCCAAAAACATAAATCAGGAATTCAACATACACATTCTTAAAAAGCTTTTTACAACTCTGAAATTTCCCCTTCATCAAATGTATTTCTGTTTTAGTATCAATAATATCTGCTGAAACTCGTATCATACCAATAAAAGCTATCAATTATCTATACTATCAAACTAATATAATATTTTGGATAACCTATAATGTTTTGAAAAAAATAAATATATCGCATATACCGCAACAATAATATAAAATAATGTTTATAACTGTTTCAATACAAATCAAAATAAAAAAGCTGTGGATTATAGATACTACTATTGGAATCCAGTAGATATTTCCAAGTAATCATTTTTCAAGAACTCTATAATATCAAAGCAACTCATTTTGCCACAAAAACAGGATAAAATAGCACTCTAAACCCACTAAAACTAGCTAACACATTCTCTAAACCTTTTAATTCTTCCTGACTTTTCATAATTTTAATACTTATCTTTAAATGCCGCGATGTTAATCACGTTGTTCATTATTCAATCCAAAAAAAGCCCCATCGTATCATCGTATGAGTGGGATTTATTGTACTGATTAAAGACTTAATTACGTCACAGCACCTTCTAAAATAACCTGTACAAAGCATTGTATATACACTGTTTCATATAAGCAGATGTCTTATAAATGGAACTATTAAATGTAAAACTAAAATTAGTTCCTTTAATTTCTTTACTTAAAATATAATTTTGATTGAATTCATACTTCTTTATTATCATTAATATATTCAATACATGTATTTTCTATTGACTATTGAATGCACTCACTATGCACCTAAAGTACGAATACACTTCTTCTCACTTGGCTTCAATGAATGATATTTATTTAAATCTTTCATCATAGCAGTAATACAACTCTTTGCTGCATTTCAGCTTGTTTTATTTCAATCGCTATCAATTTGTTTCAGTGACTTATTTGTTTTCTTACCAAAAATCAATAATGCCTTTTGCTTTTAATTTTTAACTCGCTTATCAGTTGCACAAGAAATCTTCACTCACCAACTCCATAACATTTTCATGCTTATCTAAAAAAAATGCCAACTCAACTTGCAACCAAATTTCCCAACCAGTTATTGCTTTCTCTTCAATTATATTTAAACGATTTCGATATACTCTTTTGTCTAAAAAACTCATCAAACAAGTTATGATAAAAACTCAAAATCACCATTTAGAACTCGATTACCCATTTTTATTCTCAATTAAAAAACCCCACTTAACAGTAGGGTCTTTTCACAACAATATCAATAACTTTTAGCTTAAATCATCAAGCCACATTCCCTTCCAAAAAATCCTGTGCAAAGCGTTGCAATACACCACCCGCTTCATACACATGCACTTCTTCTTCGGTATCTAAACGACAGGTCACGGCAACTTCAACCACTTCATTTTTACCATCTTCAGTGGCACGCTCAATCACCAAAGTCAGGTCAGAACGCGGTGCAATATTACCAATTACGCTATAAAGCTCCGTACCATCTAACTTTAAGGTTTTACGGTCAACGCCTGCTTTAAACTCAAGTGGTAACACGCCCATACCAACCAAATTGGTACGGTGAATACGCTCAAAACCTTCCGCGACAATCGCTTCTACACCTGCAAGACGTACACCTTTTGCAGCCCAGTCACGGCTTGAACCCTGACCATAATCTTTACCCGCAATAATAATCAGCGGTTGCTTACGGTTCATGTAAACTTCAATCGCTTCCCACATGCGCATCACTTCGCCTTCAGGCTCTACACGTGCTTTAGAACCTTGCTTCACTGTACCGTCAGAACGACGTACCATTTCATTAAACAATTTCGGATTGGCAAATGTGGCACGTTGTGTGGTTAAATGATCGCCACGGTGTGTTGCATAAGAGTTAAAGTCCTCTTCAGGCACGCCCATTTTCGCCAAATATTCACCTGAAGCACTGTCTAATACAATTGCATTCGATGGTGATAAATGATCGGTGGTGATGTTGTCACCCAAAATCGCCAACGGACGCATATTCACTAAAGTCCGTGGTGCAGCCAAAGCCCCTTCCCAATATGGCGGACGACGGATATAGGTACTTTGCGGACGCCAGTTATACAACGGACTTGCCGCTTTTTCATGTACACCCAAATCAAACATTGGAATATAGATTTTACGGAACTGTTCAGGCTTCACAGCCACTTTAACCAAAGCATCAATTTCTTCATCCGATGGCCAAATGTCTTTGAGGTAAATTGGATTGCCATCTTTATCGTTACCCGAGTGAATCGGTTTCAATATCAAAACGAATGGTTCCTGCAATCGCATAGGCAACCACTAATGGCGGAGACGCCAAAAATGCTTGTTTTGCATAAGGATGGATACGACCATCAAAGTTACGGTTGCCTGAAAGTACCGCAGTTGCATACAAATCACGGTCAATAATTTCTTGCTGAATTTTTGGATCTAAAGCACCTGACATACCGTTACAGGTGGTACATGCATACGCCACGATACCAAAACCGAGTTTTTCTAAATCATGCAATACACCCGCTTCTTCCAAGGTATAAAGCCGCAGCTTTAGAACCCGGTGCAAAAGAGGATTTCACCCAAGGTTTACGCTCTAAGCCCAATTCATTGGCTTTACGTGCCAGCAAGCCTGCGGCAACGGTATTACGTGGGTTAGACGTATTGGTACATGATGTAATGGCTGCAATAATCACCGCACCATCTGGCATTAAACCATCGGTACGATGTTCAACCACGCCTGCAATGCCTTTGGCTTTTAAGTCACTGGTTGATACACGCGCATGCGGATTTGATGGGCCTGCAATATTACGGGTCACGGTCGATAAATCGAAACGCAGCACACGCGGATATTGCGCTTGTTTCATATCCTCTGCCCAAAGACCAATTTCTTTAGCATAAGTTTCAACCAGTTTGATTTGCTCTGCTTCACGACCTGTTAAGCGTCAAATAATCAATGGTGTTCTGGTCAATGTAGAACATTGCCGCAGTTGCGCCATATTCAGGCGTCATGTTGGAAATCGTGGCACGATCGCCCACCGACATGCTGTCTGCACCTTCACCAAAGAATTCTAAATATGCACCAACCACACGTTCTTTACGCAAGAATTCAGTAAGAGCTAAAACGATATCGGTTGCGGTAATGCCTGCCTTACGCTGACCTACCAGTTCCACACCAATAATGTCAGGAAGACGCATCCACGATGCACGACCAAGCATGACATTTTCAGCTTCTAAACCACCCACACCAATGGAAATCACACCTAAAGCATCGGTATGCGGGGTATGTGAATCTGTGCCTACACAAGTATCTGGATAAGCCACGCCACCACGGTTTTGAATCACTGGCGACATTTTTTCCAAGTTAATTTGATGCATGATGCCGTTGCCCGCAGGAATTACATCGACATTTTCAAAGGCTGTTTTGGTCCATTCGATAAAGTGGAAACGGTCTTCGTTACGACGGTCTTCAATGGCACGGTTTTTTTCAAAAGCGTCAGGATCAGAACCGCCAAACTCTACGGCTAAAGAATGATCGACGATGAGCTGTGTTGGAACAACAGGATTGACTTTAGATGGGTCACCCCCTTGCTCTGCAATCGCATCACGCAAGCCTGCAAGGTCAACCAATGCCGTTTGCCCAAGAATGTCATGACAGACCACACGTGCAGGATACCAAGGGAAATCGTGGTCTTGTTTACGATTAATCAGTTCTTTTAACGATTGTTCTAATATTGCAGGGTCGCAACGGCGCACGAGCTGTTCAGCAAGTACTTTTGAAGTATAGGGAAGTTTTGCATATGCGCCTGACTGAATATCTTCTACGGCTTGGCGTACATCAAAATATTCGAGCTGGGTGTTTTGCAGTGTTTTGCGATAGTTGTTGTTCATAGCTTACCTGCCTTTTGAATCATTTTTTTACTACGTTTTTTGTTGATGATTTACACTCTGTTTGCAGGCATAGTACACTGTCAAAAAGCCATTTCCCAAATCTTATATATTTCATAATCTTAGATATAAAAACAGGGGTTTTTGAAACACTTAGTTACATATATTTTAAAATATTTACGGTAAAAGTGCATTTTTTTGCAAAATAGCGGAAAATGAGTTTAATTCTTTAGTATTAGATCTATTTTTTAGAGAGTAATAAATGAGCCATTTAGCTTTCTCCTCATTCACTTTAAATGGTGTGGATGCACAAAAATTCCTTCAAGGCCAAGTCACTCTAAACGTTACAGCTTTAGCAGAAAATCTTACTCGATATACGGCTATCTGTAGTTTAAAAGGTCGGATTCAGTTTGGTTTGTGGCTAAAAAAACTCAATCCTGAAAGTTTTGAAATTGTCACAACGGCAAGACCAAAGCCGAAGAATTTGCCAAGCACATTAAAAAGTTTGGTGCATTTTCTAAAATGAAACTGGAACAAGCTGCACAAGTTTTCCCAACGATCAATGCGGATATCACAGAGTTTGGCACGGCTGAAACGGATATCAATGTCATGGCAACTACAAGCGATTGAAGCAGGTCAGGCATGGATTTCAGCAACGACTGCGGAACTGTTCCAACCGCAAGAATTACGATTGCATCAGCGTGAAGGCGTGCATTATGACAAGGGTTGTTATATTGGTCAGGAAATTATTGCGCGTCTTTGGTTTAAGGCAAAACCGAAAAGTTGGTTACACCTTGTTCAAGGCACAGGTGATGTTCCTGCCCCTGCAACTCAATTGAATAAGGATATCCAAATCGTTAATAGTATTGCGATTGATGGTGGTTACAAAGCATTGGTTGTGGCAAAACCTGCTGCACTGGAAGAACTTGGTTTACAGGTTTTAGCTTTACCGACAAGTTTAAATGGCGATGTGGCACGTCCGCAGTAAGTTCAAAAAACTTAGACAGGCTCTCTCCTTCTGACATAATAAATCACACCACCCTTGTCATCTGAAAAATAGAATGATTGATCATCAATTCGATAGATATCACAAGGGCGGCCATACACAGTTTTACCCACTAAAAATCCATCCATAAATGTCTGTAGTTTTTGTCCTTTACGCATAATCACAATTTTGTAGCCATGACCTATCGATGCATCAGTTGAACCATGCAAAGCAACTAAAAAAGAATTTTTGATCATGTCGTCAGTACTTGTCTGGTCAAAATAGTCAAAGCCAAGCGCCGATGAATGCGCAGGGAAATAGGCATAGGGAGGCAACACATTTTTACAACCTGACGGACGTTTGAATTTTGGATCTGCAAAAATTTTACCATTCGACGAATAACACGAAGCCCAACCATAATCAGCATCTCGTTTGAGTGCATAAAAAATTTCATTCGGTTGATTATGACCCAAATGATCCACGCCTTGATTGGTGGCAAATAGAAACTTACCGATCCATTTCAAACCGACTGCATTGCGCAAGCCTTTGGCGAAAATCTTTTGTTCCGAACCGTCAGGATTCATTTCTAAAACGGTCGCTCGAACTTTTTCTTTCTCGGTGCAAGCATTGCAACTTGATCCAACTGAAACATAAATTTTCCCGTTTCCACCGACTGCGATCGTCCGCGTTAGATGCCAGCCACCATATTTATAGCTTAAACCGTAATCAGGAAAGGTAGCCAAAACTTCGGCTTTACTCGTGGGTTTAATTTCACCTTGGGTAAATTTTCGTCGGGTGAGTTGGTGGGTTTCAGCTAAATACAACCAATCTTGTCCTTCAGAGTCGGTATAAAACTGGACTGAATTTGGATTCTTTAAGCCTGTCATATAAGGAATGATTTTTCCAAATTGGCCCGTTTCAGCATTCCATTCATCCAAAATATAAACGATGCCTTTTTTATTGTCGGTCAAATCGTGCATATCCGTGATAAACATTCTGCCATCGGGGGATTTGGCGAAAAAACGAACTCGTTTTAAGCCCTCTGCCGCTAGAATGATTTCGTAATTTGCTGGAAGATTTAAAGAAAAATGCGTCCCGTTTTTCAAGTTTACGGGATGAGGAACAAGTTTTGGCTGCCCTGCTAAACTTGTCATTGAACAAACTAAACTTATAAATAAGATTGACAGTATTTTTATCATATTGAAATATGCCTCAATTAATCTTACGAAAAAGAGCCTTCAATTTTATGTTATATAATTTGAATGAAGAGTACATAGCCAAATGCTTTAAGTTAAAAAACATTCAGACAGATCAATGAAAACAATCAAATTTTTGAGGAATCACCATTAACGACCTATTTATCTGTAGCCGTAACCAATGGCGCAGTCCTGAGTGGTACTGCCACGCAAGGGAACGATTTTTGCTGTTGGCTTTGGCATACATACACGCTCAGCGGGAACCAGCAAACAGGCAAAACATCAAGTTTCAGCCAAAGATATTGTTTGGGCAGATCTGATTGCCGTGATGGAGTACAAACACAAACAAACTTTGCAGGAAAAATTTTCAAAGCAATTGAAACATAAGACAATTATTGTTCTAGATATTCCCGATGATTATCATTATATGGATGAAGAACTCATTGAAATTCTCAAACTTTCAATGAGCACACATTTAACCTAATACTTTTAAAAACAGCAAATTACGTCTATTAAAAATCATGAAACAACTTGTTCATATCTTTAATCACATAATCTTTAAAATGAAAAGCACGCGCATGTTTTGCATCAATTTTTGCAGTATGACCATCTTTCTCAAAAATATAGACACGATCTTCTTTGCTTACTAAAAACTCAGCGCCCAATTTCATTAATAACGCATCAATTTTATCTTCATCAGCAATAGATTCATCCTGACTCACTTTTAAATAGTTACGTTTAATGCCTTTAATGAACATGGATCTACTCGCGATAAAATTCAACCGAGATTTAAACAAACATTGACTCAAAAGCAAAGTTCATTCTGATATTCATTTTAGATCAGGACATAGAACTTCATGTCTTATCTTCAGCTTTCAAAACAAAAGTGAATATCTTTTAATCTCAATTTAAGCCATATACGCTTTACTTAAAACACGGATTATACAAATATATACGAAATTTTATTGCAATACACAAATCATATATTTACATTCAGATAATTAAATTTATGATGTTGTACTGAGTCATCCACATATACCACCAAACACATAAATGGAATTATGTGCATGTTTATAAAAGGTTTTTAATACTATGAAAAAAATCATACTGGCGAGTATCATCGCATTGTCTTCAAATTTTGCTCTGGCAGAAACTGCGACAACGTCTGTCGACCCTGCCCTTGCCAAAGTTGAAGCTATGGTCAAAGCCAAGAATATGAAGGGTGCATATCAAGAACTGGATAAATTGGCAAAAACGGGAAATCCGCAGGCAATTTATAATTTAGGTTACTTAACGCAAACCGGTCAAGGCACAGCCAAAAATGAAAAAAAGGCAATTAAGCTGTACGAAGAGTCTGCCAATAAAGGCTACCCTGTTGCCAACTATGTCTTAGCCAAAAACTATATGGCGGGTACTTTAGGTCTTAAACAAGACCTGAATAAAGCCAAACAGTATTTGGAAAAAGCATCTCAGCAAGGTTTTGCCGATGCCACTGTCGATTTAGCCGTGTTGCTTTTTTCTGAAGGTACGCCTGCCTCAGAACAATTGGCATTGCAAAAATTAGACCCTTTAATTAAAAAAGATAACTATCAGGCGATCCATGCTAAAGCGTTATATGACATTAGTTTAGGCTTTAAAAACAAAAATGAAGCATCAATTAAACAAGGTCTAAAAAGCATTCAAGACTTGGCGCAAAAAGGCTATATTCCAGCGCTGATGGCTGTCGGCAATATGTTTACCAATGGCAAAATCATTCCGCAAAATCTTGTAGAAGCGAAAAAGATTTTTTCTGCTCTAGCAAAAGAAAACGTGCCTCAGGCAAAAGAATCTTTAGTGGTGGTGGATAAAATGCTTGCTGAAGCAACAAAAAACCCGCCAAAAGCTGAAAAGAAAAGCTAAAGCGTTTAAACCAATAAAACATCTAAATCAAAAAAGCCCCTAAATCAGGGGCTTTTTACTGCCAGCCGAATTCACCACCAAAGTGCAATCAAACTACTAATCCCAATAAAACCCAATATGGTACTTAGCATTAAAGCGGTTAAGGCTTTATCGTTCAGTCCATAATTTTGCCCCAAAATACCAAACACAATGGGCATCGGTAATGCAGCAAGCAACGTTCCTGCATAAAGCATTTCTTGGCTGACATTGGGTAAAATACTCAACAAAGTAAAAATCGTCAGTGGCATCAGCACGATTTTAAAGCCGACCAAAATCACGCTTTGCATATTCAGCGCTTTTAAACTCATCCCCACCAGACTTCCACCAATCACAAACAATGCAATCGGAGATGCGGTTTTACCTAACATTTCTAAAACTTGAACCACATAAAATGGCAGGTGAATATTTAAAACCACACAAAGCATGCCCAACACAATTGATAAAATGACTGGATTTTTAATGACATTGTGCAAGGTTTGTTTAAGTAACTGAGATGTCGCTCGATGCTGATGTATACCCGCTTCAGCAATCACTAAAGTTAAAGCGACGATGAGTAAATTTTCTATAATCAGGGTCAAAGAAAGATAAATTGCAGCATGCTGCCCGATCAGCATCGTCAGTATCGCTGTGCCAATAAAACCCGTGTTGGACATGGATGCACCCATCGCCAACACCCCAGATTCGGTCAAACGGCATTGAAAATATTTGCGATACAAGAAAAAAGCCAAAGCAAAAATAATCAGCGAACCGCCACCATAAGCAATGAAATAACTGGGATTCCAAATTTCATCGAAACGCTTACTGGCTAAAGCTTGCAGTAAAAATGCAGGCAATGAAATTTTAAAAACAAACTGACTTAAACCTTTAATATGCTCAGGTAAAATAAATTCAAATTTTACGCAGATAAATCCCAATAGAAGCAGCAGGCATATGGGTAAAATTACAGTTAAAACCACAACAGCTCCTTATCTTTCGACAGACCTAGATCGACTTTATCCCTGCCATTTTGCGCAAGCATATTTTAGTGTTGAAAGGGTTTAAAGAGTGATTTCACACCATGTGGTTGACAGCGTAAATACTGCGGCGCAATTTCAATTTTCGCACCCAAGGTTGCAGCAGCATGCCAAGGCCAACGTGGCTCATAAAGTAGCGCACGTGCTAGACCAATCGCATCGGCTTGCCCCTGTGTGAGAATACTTTCTGCTTGCAGCGCTTCAGTAATTAAACCCACCGCAATCACTGGAATATGAAGCGCTTTTTTGACTGCTTCAGCAAATGGTACTTGATAATGGGCGCCAATTTTAATGTCTTGCTGGGCATGTAATCCCCCACTCGAAACATGAATATAAGCTGCGCCTAAACGTTCTAATTGTTTCGACAACTCAACGGTTTCTGCTAAAGACCAACCACCTTCAAGCCAATCTTGGGCAGAAAGACGTACACCAATGGGGAAATTTTCAGGAACAGCGGCTTTCATGCTCTGAAAAGTTTCTATCGCCATTCGAATACGGTTTTCAAAACAACCACCATATTCATCACTGCGCTTATTCACTAAAGGTGACATAAACTGATGTAATAAATAACCATGTGCGGCATGTAACTCAATCAAATCAAAACCCGCATCAACCGCACGGATAGCCGCATCGCTAAAGTCTTGAATAATTTTTTGGATGCCATTTTTTGACAGTTGCTGTGGTGCATGATCGTGATCATTAAATGGAATATCACTGGCTGAAACGGTCTGCCAGCCATGCTCTTGATCGGGGCTAAATTGACCTTTGCCATCCCAAGGCTTATCCGTAGATGCCTTTCTGCCTGCATGCGCCAACTGTATAGCAAATGGCATAGGTGAAAGTGTCTTTACTTTTGTCAGTAATGTTTTGATTTGATCGCGCTGTGTATCATTCCATAGTCCTAAATCGGCATAACTAATACGACCTTCTGGCTGCACAGCTGTTGCCTCAATCACACACAAACCCGCCCCAGACAATGCATAATTTGCCCATTGCTGTTCATGCCAATAACTGAGTTCGCCCTGTTCATTGGCAGAATATTGGCACATGGGTGCAATCACAATTCTATTCTTGAGTTCTAACTGACCAAACTGGATCGGTTCAAATAATAAAGACACTTTTTTGCTCCTTAAAATGCTTTGGTGATGCTTAAACCTGCGCTCCAGTTCACCCCATCTGCGGGTTCAAAGAATCGATTATTGCCATCATTGACAATCACTGAACCGACGTAGTTTTCATCAAACACGTTATCTACACGTGCATAATGTACGTACTTTCCAATCCACATTTTTCCAGACATAGCCTACATTGGCACTGGTGACGGTATAGCTGGGTGCTGCATCCGTATTGGTGTCATTGACATAAATTTTATCCATGTAGCGCACATCGACCCCTGCATTAAAGCCTATTTCGGGCTGCCAACCCAAGGCAATATATGCCTGATTTTTTGCGACACCCGGAATGTAGTTACCGCTATAAACCACTTTTTGAGGATCAGTATTCGGAATATCGGCATCAAATGTTGCATCTAAATAGCTATAACTGGCTTGTGCCGTTAAATCACGCCATAGATTTTTATTCCATGACAGTTCCACACCCTGACGCAAAGTTTTATCGGCATTTTGGAAGGTCGATCGACCATCCAATGTTGCTGCTGCAACAATATCGTCTTTCGTTTCAGTTTGGAAAATTGCTGCGGTAAAATGACCGAGCAGATTTTGTGCTTTTAAACCCAGTTCATAGTTGTCACTGCTTGAAGGTTTTAAAGCAAAGTTAATCCCAGACGTTCCTGTTGTTGGATATGCCATTTCAGTAAATGTCGGTGTTTCAAACCCTTTGGCATAACTCAGATACGTGCTCAGCTGAGGAGCTTATTTCCCAAGTGAATGCAGCTGAAGGCAATAGCTTGTCATAGTCAGTCTTACCACTGTCATCACCATTTGTCCCTTGAATATAGTGATCTTTAGATTGGTAATGCACGTTGCTATAACGCAAACCTGTGTCTAAGCGCCAAGTGGGTAAAAACTGCCAAGACGCTTGTAGGTATGGATCTAAATTCCATAAGGTATTATTTTCATCACGGCGTAAATTGCCTTTTACCCCATAATTTCCATGCACTATCAAAGTTTTCATAGCCTTGACGGTCTTCATCCATGGCATCAAAAGCAAACCCTGCGGTAAAACGTGTATTCGGTAGTAAATCTTTACCCGTCCAACGCAGATCAGTCCCGTAATAATCACGGCTAAAATCAATCACACCACCTGCATGACGCGGATTGGCTTGAGTTGTGTTTGGAATCGAGATTGATATTGAGTGACTTCACGGTGTCCCACATAAGCCATAGCATAAAGCTCATGTTGATCATTAAGCGGTTTCGTCCACGTCAGTCCTGTTTGGGTCTGGTTAATTTCCTTGCGAACATCATAAATATTTTTTGCATCATTTACTTGTTTGGGATTGGCTTTCCATTGCTCTCGGGTTAAACCTTGTGGATCATCGGCATTCATATCCACATGATTCACAATCCAGTTCACTTTAGAACCATCGTCTAAATCCCAAGTCAGTTTGGCATTGCTTAAAACTTTACGCGCTGCACTGTGGTCACGATAACCATCGGTATCAAAATAAGAGGAACTCACCACATAACTCGGCTCATTCGGCTTTATCTGCCCCACCTTGTAAGGTCAATATCGGCACGACCTTTGTGATGACTTCCGCCTGCATAGCCTAATTCGATTGAATCACGGCCTTCACCTTGCTTGGTGCTGGTTAAAACAGTACCGCCAGAAGAATTACCATATAGCGATGAAAATGGCCCACCCAAGACTTCAATGTGATCTAGACTGCTTAAATCAATATTTGAAGTTTGCCCTTGACCATCAGGCATCGTGGCAGGAATACCATCGACATATAGACGAATCCCACGTACGCCAAAGGTTGAACGCGCGCCAAAACCACGCATTGAAATTTGTAAATCCTGTGCATAGTTTTCACGGTTATTCAGCTGTAGCCCCGGTATGCCTTTCAAGGTTTCAGATAAATTAATCCCCAAATTATTTTCATTATTTTTTTGTTCAATACGATAGACCGATGCCGGTGTTGCTAACCATTCCGTATCGGTACGTGTGGCTTGTATTTTTAAGGTCGGAAGTAAAATAGGTTCCGTAGAACCTGCCTCTGCATAAAGATTTTGACAAATACATGCCGTCAGGCAAAGTAAAGTCATATTGATGGGCTGCATCGGCGATTTACTTTGCATGGTAAGCCTCTATTTTTAGATTAAAAAATCACTTTAGAGCTTAAACCAACTCCCAGCGCATTATCAACTTTATCCATTGCACCAAAATAAATCACATGCTTCCTCAAGTGGGTTCTATAATTTTGGCTTTACCAAGCACTTGTATTGTTCAAAAAAAATCTATTAAAAAGCCTGTTATTTATCAAATAAATATAAATAAAAGCAGTATTCATAATGTCTTAAATGCAAGTATGCTGCATCATACAACTGATTAAATTTATTTAATTTTCAGCTTATTTTAAATACATTTTTAAACTCGATTTCTTACAGTATCAGTACGATTCGCCTTGGGCTTTAATTAAAACTTGTATTCTTGGGCATTCATCCCGATATTAGCCATAATCCATTTTAATTTGCTAAAAATGCCTGAATTACCTGAAGTCGAAACCACAAAAACCAGTTTATTGCCTTTAATTGAGCAGAAAGTCATTTCTGTTGAAGTCCGACAATCCAGTTTACGCTGGCCTATTCCTGAAGATATTCAAAAACTCACAGGGCAAAAACTCCTTAAACTTACGCGACGCTCTAAATATATTTTGGCGGAATTTGAGCACGACAGTATGTTATGGCATTTGGGCATGTCGGGTAGTTTTCGTCTGTGTGAACCCCAGACGGAATTGCGTAAACATGATCATTTGATCATTCAGTTTGAAGACGTACAGCTTCGCTATCACGATCCGCGTCGTTTTGGCTGCATTCTCTGGCTAGACCAAAACTCTCAAAGCAAGTTAATTGATACTTTAGGCCCTGAGCCTTTAAGTGACGCCTTTAATGCGGACTATTTAGCGGAAAAATTTAAAAAGAAAAATGTCGCTGCCAAAGTCGCCATTATGGATAACCATATGGTGGTTGGGGTCGGCAATATCTATGCCACGGAAAGTTTATTCAATTTAGGCATTCACCCTGCCCAGCCCGCATCCAGTTTAAGCATGCAGCAAATTGAGAAATTAGTGGTCGAGATCAAACGCATCTTAAAACAAGCCATAGATTTAGGCGGTTCAACCCTGCGTGACTATAGTAATGCCATGGGCGAAAATGGTTATTTCCAACAAACCCTATTGGCTTATGGCCGTGCGGGTGAAATGTGCGTGAACTGTGAAAGCACTTTAGAAAATTTAAAACTCGGACAGCGCGCCAGTGTATTTTGTCCGCAATGTCAGCCTTTAAAAAGCGTTAAAATGCTCAGCAAGACACCATCTAAAGGGAATAAAGCATGAAATCTGCCATCGTGCGTCACATTTTAGTCAAAGACAAAGAATTGGCTGAACAGTTAAAAAAGAAAATTAAAGCTGGTGCAGACTTTGCCCAAATTGCCAAACAGCATTCCACCTGTCCTTCAGGCAAAAAAGGTGGTGAACTGGGTGATATCAAAAAAGGACAACTGGTCGGCCCCATTGATAAAGCGGTATTTACCCTAGCTGAACGTGAATTGCATGGCCCAATCAAAAGTCAGTTTGGTTGGCATTTACTCGAAATTAAGTTTCGGATGGATTAATCATCCTAAATTCTAATGCCAGCCAGTGAAGAAATTGACTGGCATTTTTTATTTTAAATTCATAATATTATTCGATACACGGAAACGTCATTCGCAACTTGAGCAATAAATAAAGCACGGCTTTATTTTGCAGCGCAAGGCAGGACTAGATTGGTAATATATTGTTTTTGCAATTTTTTTGTTAATTTTCGGTAGTTGGCGAGTTTTGCGGATGATAAATGCTTTTGGTTCTTTTGGCGAGATAAAAGAACAAATGAGCTCCAAGCATTTGATTTAAAATTATAAAACTCCGTCGTGAACAACTAAAAAGCTAAGGCGTTAATTGTAAAACCCCTTAACTAATCAGCATGAGCTTAAATCCCCCTTTTTCAAACAGGGACTTCAAAAAAACGGCACCTAAAGTGCCGTTTTTTATCATTCTAAAATTTAAGCTTGTGGACGACGTTTCAACTCATCACGAATTTCACGTAATAATTCAATATCTTCAGGAGTTGCGGCAGGTGCTGGCTCTTCTTGTTTACGCATCCGGTTCATCACTTTCACCAAAAGAAAAACCACCCAAGCCAAAATCAGGAAGTTTAATAAAATGGTTAAAAAATTACCGTAGGTTAAAACATTCACCCCTGCTTTTTGTAAAGCATCTAACGACAGTAAGTTATTCGGGTTATCACCTAAGATAAAGAATTTTTGTGTGAAATCTACCCCACCACCTGTAATGACAGAAATTAAAGGCATCAGAATGTCTTTCACCAATGAATCAATGATTTTACCGAAAGCGCCACCAATGATGACACCAATCGCCAAATCCATCATATTGCCTTTAAGGGCAAATTCTTTGAATTCTTGAACAATACTCATATTTTTCTCCAGTTTATCTTTGACGTTATTTTTTATTAAAAATAGTTATGCAATTGTTTCCCGTGCTTGAGCATTGGGAAAAGATTAAGAATTCCTTGTAATTTACTTGGAATTATCGGCATTGAATATATTTAGTTGCTCATTTCAAACAAAAAAAATGCTATCAACGAATTGATAGCACCTTTTTATGACCAAACGCAGTCATGGACAATAATTAAAAATTATTTACCACGGTTACGTTTACGTTCGTTTTCAGTCAACCAACGTTTACGGATACGAATCGATTTAGGTGTTACTTCAACTAATTCGTCATCTTCAACAAACTCAAGTGCTTGTTCAAGCGTGAAACGAATCGCAGGAGTTAACGTCAACGCTTCATCTGTACCAGATGCACGCATGTTGGTTAACTGTTTCGCTTTAGTTGGGTTAACAGTCATGTCGTCAGAACGTGAGTTCATACCAACAATCATACCTTCGTAAACTTCTAACTGTGGTTCTGCAAATAGACGACCACGGTCTTGTAATGTAAACAATGCAAACGCTAAGCAAGTACCGTTAACCATTGAAACAAGCACACCGTTTTGACGCTTCGCTACAGTACCCGCTTTCGCTTTACCATAATGAGAGAAGCTTGAAGTCATAATACCAGTACCAGAAGTAATGGTTAAGAATTCAGAACGGAAACCGATTAAGCCACGTGAAGGAACAGTTGCTTCAATACGGATACGGCCTTTGCCGTCAAGTTCCATATTGGTCATTTCGCCTTTACGGAAGCCCATTTGCTCCATGATTGAACCTTGATGTTGTTCTTCAACGTCAAAAGTTACATTTTCATACGGCTCTTGGATTTCACCATCAATTTCTTTCATGATTACTTCAGGACGAGAAACACCCATCTCGAAGCCTTCACGACGCATGTTCTCAATAAGAACAGACAGATGAAGCTCACCACGACCAGATACTTTGAAACGGTCTGGAGAATCAGTATCTTCAACACGTAAAGCTACGTTATGAATCAATTCACGGTCAAGACGTTCACGAATATTACGTGAAGTTACAAATTTACCTTCGCGACCAGCAAACGGTGAGTTGTTTACTTGGAATGTCATCGAAACTGTAGGTTCATCTACAGACAATGGTGGTAAAGCTTCAACATTTTTCGGATCACAAATCGTGTCAGAAATATGAAGTGCATCAAGACCAGTAATACATACGATATCACCAGCATTTGCTTCTTCGATATCAACACGGTCAAGACCATGGTAACCCATGATTTTTAAGATACGGCCGTTACGTGTTTTGCCATCTTTATCAATCACAGTTACTTGTGTATTGGTTTTCACAGAACCACGTTGAATACGACCAATACCGATTACACCTACGAAACTATTATAGTCAAGAGATGAAATTTGCATTTGGAACGGACCGTCAACGTCAACCTTAGGTGGTTCAACGATGTCAACAATGGTTTCAAACAATGGCGTCATATCTTCAGCCATTGCTTCAACATCACGACCAGCAATACCGTTAATTGCAGAAGCATATACCACTGGGAAGTCTAACTGTTCGTCAGTCGCACCAAGGTTGTCAAACAAATCAAATACTTGATCCATTACCCAATCCGGACGTGCGCCTGGACGGTCAACTTTGTTTAATACAACGATTGGCTTAAGACCACTCGCAAATGCTTTAGATGTCACAAAACGAGTTTGTGGCATTGGACCGTCTTGTGCATCAACAAGAAGAAGTACGCAGTCAACCATAGACATTACACGTTCAACTTCACCACCGAAGTCAGCATGTCCCGGGGTGTCGACGATGTTAATGCGGTATTCAATATCTGTACGTTTGTCTAACCATTTAATTGCAGTGTTTTTTGCAAGAATGGTAATACCACGTTCAGACTCAAGCGCGTTCGAATCCATAACACGCTCAATCTCACCCGCGCGATCACCGAGAGCACCGGATTGTTGCAAAAGTTTGTCTACAAGAGTGGTTTTACCGTGGTCAACGTGCGCAATAATTGCGATGTTGCGGAGAGTTTTAATATCTGACATGTAAATTCGATACGCTTTAAATTTGAGGGCAAATTATACAGAAAAATACTCACTTTTAGTAGTGACAGTTCATTGACAGTTACAAGTTTTTTTGAAAAATCGGTCTTTTTTTGGTTTGTAAAGTCCTGTAACTCGATTAGAATAGCCTTAAATTGCTGCTGTACCGTTCTCAAATGTCTGATTTAACAAACTCTCCCGAGCAACAAGATCGTCTTGATTTGGTCTATGGATTGAACGATCGTCCAAAACCATTCATCGCTTTTCTCGCTGCGCTGCAACATTTACTTGCCATTATTGTTCCAATTGTTACACCCGGCTTACTCATCTGCTTGGCTTTAGGTGTCTCTAAACAAGACACCAACATGATTCTTTCCATGTCTTTGGTGATCTCAGGAATTGCAACTTTTTTACAATGTAAAAAAGTGGGGCCTTTTGGTGCAGGCTTACTGATTGTTCAAGGCACAAGTTTTAACTTTATTGGCCCTATTATTGGTATTGGTTCTGCAATGGTTGCAGCAGGTACACCTGTTGAAGCAGTCATGGCCTCAATTTTTGGTGTGGTGATTGCCGGTTCATTTATTGAAATGGGCGTATCTTGCATTCTTCCTTGGGTGAAAAAACTCATTACCCCATTGGTAACGGGTATTGTGGTGCTGTTGATTGGTTTGACCTTAATTAAAGAAGGTCTCATCAGTATGGGTGGTGGTTATCAAGCCATGGGCGATAAAACCTTTGCCAATGCCGACAACCTCATCATGTCATGTACGGTACTGGCGATCATTATTATTTTGAATCGTATTCGTATCGTCTGGGTCAAAAGCTCGGCTATTTTAATTGCTTTAGTGATTGGTTATATTGTTGCCGGTTTTATGGGACATCTTAATTTTTCAGGTTTAGAAGACACGCCCCTTATTCAAATTCCAACACCTATGCATTTTGGTTTAAGTTTCTCTTGGAGCTTATTTATTCCAATGGCATTCATCTATTTAGTCACATCTTTAGAAGCCATTGGTGATGTCACCGCAACTTCAAAAATATCCAATCAACCTGTAGACGGCCCAGTATGGATGGAACGTATTAAAGGTGGCGTACTGGTTAACGGTGCAAATTCTTTTCTTGCCGGTATTTTTAACACCTTCCCAAGTTCTGTCTTTGCACAAAATAACGGTGTGATTCAACTCACAGGTGTGGCTAGCCGTTATGTTGGGATCTGGATTGCAATATTACTGGTTATTCTGGGTTTATTTCCTGCTGTTGCAGGCGTGATTCAGGCCGTACCTCAAGCGGTACTGGGTGGTGCAGTCATGGTGATGTTCGGTGCTGTTGCAGCTTCAGGCATTAACATTCTGTCTGGCATTCATCTTGACCGTCGTGCCTTACTAATTATTGCCATTTCCCTAGGACTTGGTTTAGGTGTTGCGCAAGTACCTCAAATTCTTGAACATCTGCCTGAATTATTCCGTAACATTTTCAGTTCTGGTGTTGCGACAGGCGGTATTGCAGCATTGTTATTAAACATTATTCTTCCTGAATCGAAGAAATAATTTCATTTCAGCATCAACCCTGCCCAGTATTGTCTGGGCAGGGTTTTTCAGTGGCGAGATAAAAAAATGGATCCTAGAAGTGAAGTTGTCATTCGACAGCACGAATATCTCTCTGGACGTGTACTGCTCATTAATGCACCTACAGATGACTTACTTTCCAATTTAGAAAAAGACATCACCCCATGTTTCTGGACATGGGATTATAATGAATTACAATATTTTCAGACCCAACAAGCCAATGTACATTTTGGTATTGACCTTCCTGAAGACAGTTTTGATCAAGCCATTATTTTTGTCCCTAAGTCAAAAGAATTACTCAATTACATCCTGCATAATGTGGTCAGCCGCTTAAACGTCGGTGCTTCAATTTTCCTTGTCGGAGAAAAAAAAGCCGGTGTTGAACGTGCCTCCAAACAATTACTGCCTTTCGGTAAAGCCTGTAAATTAGATAGCGCACGTCACTGTCAAATGTGGCAAATGACGGTTGAAAAAACCGTGACAGCGAAAAAACTGGAAGACTGGGCACAACAATATACTGTGACCACACCCAATGGTGACTTGAATATTTGTGCCTTACCGGGTGTCTTTAGCCAAAATCGTTTAGATATTGGTACTGCGGTGCTCTTGCCTTATTTATCACAAGTCACTGCGGGCAAAATTGCCGACTTTGGTTGTGGTTCAGGTGTCATCAGTGCTTATTTAGCCAAACTTAATCCTAAAAATCGAATTTTTGCGATGGATGTTGATGCTTTTGCTTTGGCGTCTACCCGCATGACCTTTGAAAAAAACAATCTTTCGCCAGAACAACTTGAAATTAAAGCAGTGACCGGTATTGAAGATGCACCGCTATTCTTACATGCCATTGTCAGTAATCCCCCATTCCATCAGGGTATCCACACTGATTACAACGCCAGTGAAAGTTTATGCAAAACTGCACGACGTCATTTAAAATCGGGCGGTGAATTATGGATTGTCGCCAACCGCTTTCTAAATTACCCATTATTAATTGAGCAAAATTTTGGTCAATGTACAACTAAAGCAGATCAACAAGGCTTTAAAGTGCTGTTCGCCAACACTCAAAAAAAATCTAAGGAACAATGATGAGTGCAACTGATCAACCGATGCACCTACAGCGGAAGCTTGGTGCTCGCCATCTGAATATGATTGCGATTGGTGGCTCCATCGGCACAGGTTTATTCCTCGCTTCTGGTGCAACCATTGCCAATGCAGGTCCCGGTGGTGCATTACTCGCTTATGCGCTTATTGGTTTAATGATTTATTTCTTAATGACAAGTTTGGGCGAACTTGCCACGCACAACCCCACTTCAGGTGCATTTTTTACCTATGGTACTAAATATGTAGAAGGCGGTTTTGGTTTCGCCTTAGGTTGGAACTATTGGTACAACTGGGCAATTACGGTTGCTTTTGAACTGGTTGCGGTTCAGTTCATTATGAAATTCTGGTTTCCTGATATTCCCGGTTTCTACTGGAGTGCCATTTTCCTTGCCATTATTTTTGCCATTAATTCACTGTCCGTGAAAGGTTTTGGTGAAAGTGAGTTTTTATTCTCACTGGTCAAAGTCATTGCGATTATTGTCTTTATTATTATTGGCATTGCCATGATTGCAAAAATCATCCTGACACCGAATATGGTCACTTTCTCCAACTGGACCAAAGGTGATGCACCTTTTGTCGGTGGACTACAAGCCATGATTGGTGTGGCCATGATTGCAGGATTCTCCTTCCAAGGAACGGAGATGGTGGGTGTTGCCGCAGGAGAATCGAAAGATCCTAAAAAAACCATTCCTGTTGCCATTAAGCAAATTTTCTGGCGTATCTTATTATTTTATGTGGTGTGTATTTTCATTATTGGCACACTCGTCGCTTATGATGATCCGAGTCTTTTACAAGCGGCTGCAGGTGAAAATATTGCCCTTTCACCATTTACATTATTGTATGAAAAAGCAGGATTTGCTTTTGCTGCAAGTTTAATGAATGCGGTGATCTTAACGGCCATTTTATCTGCGGGTAACTCGGGGATGTATTCATCTACACGTATGCTATTTGACATGGCACGTGAAGGTCGCGCACCGAAATGGTTTGCAAAACTGGATACTCGCGGCGTACCGATGAATGCACTTTATGCAACGACTGCAGTTGCAGCACTCTGCTTCTTAACCACATTTATTGGTGAGCAACAGGTGTTCAATTGGTTGCTGAATATGTCAGGAATGTGTGGCTTTATCGTCTGGTTAGGCATTGCGATTTCACACTATCGTTTCCGTAAAGGCTATTTAGCACAAGGTTATAAACTGGAAGATTTAGCCTATACAGCAAAGTTCTTCCCTTTTGCACCGTGGTTTGCCTTTATCCTCTGCTCGATCATTATTCTAGGTCAAAACTATGAAGCACTGATTGGTGGAAAAGTGGATTGGTTAGGCTTAGCTTCGACTTACATTAGTATTCCACTGTTTCTTGTTATTTGGTTAGGTTATAAGTGGAAATATAAAACCAAACTGATTCCATATAAAGACATGGATGTTCAACCCGTAAATGTAGAAGATGATTAAGCTTCTCGTTCAATAAAAGCAGCCTTCGGGCTGTTTTTTATTGTGCAAAAATAATAGATATCGAATCGACATTAACTTTTAATATAGCTATCGCTAACTTCTCAATAAGCGACATTCATCCCCAATAAAGCGATTTAGCATATGGTTGTTCTTGTTCAGATTGAGTAAAACTTTGATCACTCTTATTTAGGCTAAATGTCTTGAATCACAAAGACTGGCTTCAAACTATAGAACTGAAAATCACATGAGGTAAAAATCTAAAAAATTGAATTCAGCATCTAACAACGACAACTTTTAATGATTATAAAAAATAAATTTTTCTGCATAAAAAAAGCAGCCTTACGGCTGCTTTTTTTAGCTCAGTTCAATAATAAATTATTGAGCTGGTTGAGCAACTACAGTACGGCTGCCAGAAATAGTCGCGAATACACGACGGTTCATAGCACGACCTTCTTTAGTTTTGTTGTCAGCAATCGGTTGATCCCAAGCAAAACCTTGAGTAGACAAACGAGCTGGATCTACATTGTATTCATTTACAAGTGAAGATTTAACAGAGTTAGCACGAGCCAAAGATAAACGTTCGTTTAATGCACGTGGACCAGTGTTATCTGTGTGGCCTTCGATGCGAGCAGTAGCGTTTGGATATTCAACTAACTTTTCAGCAACTTTAGCAATTTCTGGTTTGTATTGATCTTTGATGTTTGATTTGTTTGTATCAAAGAACACACGAAGTTCCATGTTAAGGTCTTCAGTCAACTCTTGAACAGGTGGTTGAACTGGAACAACAGGTTCAACAACAACAACTTCAACTACAGGCGCAGCTGGTTTCAAGTGACCACCAAGAACAACATTTAAACCAGCTAAAGCTGTGTAGTTCCAGAAATCTTCATCGATGTTATAAGTAGCACGAGCTTCTGTACGTAAAGACAAAGCATCGTTTAAGCGCCAGAAAGCACCAAGACCTGCATTACCTAAAGTACCTTCTTCATCGTCTACAAGACCAGCAGTACTGCCTTGAGCTTGATATTTATAGTGACCAGCACCTAATAATACGTAAGGCTTGATTTTGCTGTCGTAGTTTTTAGTGATCAAGTCAGAAGTCGCGTAGAAATTACCATTGATTTGAGTTTGTTTGTACTCTGCACCTGTAGGTACAGCACCCTCTACATCACCTTTAACTTGGTTATATTCAGCTTCAAAGCCTAACCATGGAGTTAATTCAACACCAATCGCAGCACCAACGAATAAATCGTCTTGAAGTTCAGGACCATCTGTTAAATGATCTTCACCTGTTGTTGTGTTGAGTGTCTTGGAAAGTATAACCAACCATTAATGGGGTAATAGTTACGCCAGCATTAGCAGCAGCTAAAGGTGCAGCAACTAGCATAGCTAGTGCGATACGACTCATTTTCATGGATTATCCTCCAGAGATAACAATTGTTGTTCAAGCTCAAGCCTAAAATTTGGCTATCCTGAAATAGGTTTTCTAATACCCAGTTTTATTTTTAAGCTATTCACTATGAATCATACAAACACTTTATTTTTTTTCCAAGTGCTTGATAAATTTAATCAAGTAAATTATTGACAAAATTACTTACAATTTCCGTTGTAATTCGGTAACTTTTTACTCAATTTTCTGTTGCGAATAGCTTATGGTCACTTGCAAATTATTTTAACAGCTTTCTGAAAAGTTGAGTAATAAATATCACTTACAGAAAAAATGATTAAAAACAAAACATTAATAACATAAACAACTAAAAAAATACACCATAAGGTTAATTCGATGTTTTTTAAACAAAAAAATGGTTTTACGCTCATTGAGCTGATCATTACGCTCGCTATTTTAGCGATTCTCACGACCCTCGCCCTACCCTATTTTCATGAAATAATGGCCAAACAAGAAACGATCAAAACCACAAATCAAACTGATTTCAAGTATTCAGTTGGCAAAATCACGGGCAACCCTTCAACATAGCAATGTCGTCATTTGCCCCAGCCAAAATAAGTTAACTTGCCAAGTCAGCCATTGGAACTCAGGTTTTATTGTTTTTCTCGATCCTAATAAAAACCGACAAGTGGATGCCAATGAACAGATTATCCTGACCGAATCAACCGATTTGAAATATGGCAATTTGGATTGGAGAGGAACTTTAAGCATTCCAAGTTTAACTTTTCAAGCAGCAAATGGTCTTCCTATTGGTTCAAATGGTAGTTTTTATTATTGCTCAAGCGATCAACAACCCTCGCGTAAAATCATACTCAGTGATATGGGAAATGTCCGTATTGAAAAGCTCTTAACGTGCTAAGAACCCATGAGTCTACAACTAGAGAACAATCAGACTTTATTCCTCTGTTTTTTTCAATATACTGCTTAAGTTTGAAAAATAATCTACTTAAAAGTAAATATCGGAGTCAAAAATGACAGACATCGTAATTGTAAATGGTGCACGTACAGCAATGGGCGGTTTTCAAGGAAGTTTAGCTGCTGTAACAGCACCCGAACTGGGCGCAGCATCCATTAAAGCAGCGATTGCTCGTTCAGGATTACAACCAGCCGATGTCGAAGAAGTCATAATGGGTTGTGTACTTCCTGCTGGATTAAAACAAGGGCCTGCACGTCAAGCCATGCGCCAAGCCGGTCTTCCTGACTCAACAGGTGCGGTAACGATCAATAAACTGTGTGGTTCTGGCATGAAAGCGGTGATGCAGGCAGCAGATATGATTAAAGCTGGTTCGGCTGCAATTGTGGTTGCGGGCGGCATGGAATCGATGACCAATGCACCTTATGTGCTGCCAAAAGCACGTGGTGGTTATCGTATGGGTCATGGTGAAATCAAAGATCATATGTTCCTTGATGGCTTAGAAGATGCTGAAACAGGTCGTTTAATGGGTTCTTTTGCTCAAGATATGGCGAATACTCGTGGCTATACGCGTCAACAAATGGATGATTTCGCTATTCGTTCACTTAAACGTGCACAAACGGCGATTACCGAAGGCTATTTTGTAGATGAAATCGTACCTGTAACCGTTTCATCGCGTAAAGGCGATGTTGTCATTGATAAAGATGAACAACCATTTAATGCCAATATTGATAAAATTCCAACGCTACGCCCTGCCTTTGCCAAAGACGGTACGATTACCGCTGCAAATGCCAGTTCAATTTCTGATGGTGCTTCGGCATTAGTATTAACTTCAGCAGAAAATGCAGCAGCAAAAGGTTTAAACCCGCTTGCGAAAATTGTGGCTTATGCATCAAATTCTCAGCACCCTTCAGAATTTACTATTGCACCAGTGGGTGCCATTCAAAAAGCTTTGGATAAGGCAGGCTGGACGGCTTCTGATGTCGATCTGTGGGAAATTAACGAAGCTTTCGCTATGGTCACCATGTGCCCGATTGATGATTTTAAATTAGATGCTGAAAAAGTGAATATTAATGGCGGTGCTTGCGCACTCGGTCATCCTGTCGGTTCTACAGGTTCACGTATTATTTTGACTTTAATCCATGCATTAAAACGTACTGGCGGTAAAAAAGGTATTGCTGCTTTATGTATTGGTGGTGGTGAAGCAACTGCTGTAGCGATCGAGTTATTATAATCCCCTCCTATATCTAACTCTTTCCCCCTAGGGAGAGAGAGTTTTATCCCTCATTATTGAGGGATTTTTTTTGATTACAATTTATTCATTAATATTTAAGATATGAGCTGATAAGTTGTATCTTTCAAAACAACAATATGGACACATCGAGATGCAACTCAATCATTACCTTAATTTTCAGGGTGAAGCCGAAGCCGCATTCAACTTTTATAAATCTGTTTTTGGTGGTGAGTTTTCGAATCTTACCCGTTATGGTGAATTACCTGCTGAAGAAGGCGTCACCTTATCAGAAGCCGATAAAAATCTTATTCTGCATGTATCCCTACCGATCAATGAATTTACCGAATTGATGGCATCCGATACCAATGATCAATTTTGCGCACAAACCAGAACTGTTTTCACCAAAGGCAATAATCACTATATTTCAATTAATTTAGATGCCAGTGAGCAAGCCGAAGCAAAACGCTTATTTGATGCTTTATCCATAAATGGTCAAATTGAAATGCCTTTAGAAAAGACATTTTGGGGTGCGTTGTATGGTGCTTTTACCGATCAATTTGGGGTGAAATGGATGGTCAATTGCCAATTAGAAGAGATGTAAGATTTTCTTTAACCACAAAAAAGCCGACATTCAGCCGGCTTTTTTATTGAGTGACTTAATTGAAATTAAGCACCAGTTTGATAACTTGCTTGTGCAACGGCGGTTGATGCTTGGTACGGATGTTTAAAATCATGTAAACCTGCTGCCGCTTCATGAATATCTTTACCTTCTTTCACCACGAAAGTATCGAAACCCGAACGCTTCAAATAGTTCAACACATCTTTAAAAATATCACCTGTCGCACGAAGTTCGCCTTGATAACCTTGGCGACGTAGCAATGCAGCAAATGAATAACCACGACCATCGTTAAAGCCTGCAAACTCAATAAAGATTGCATCGAGTTGATCCAGTGGAAATTCGTTCACTTCAGGAGAAGCATCCACAGTAATGTATAGCGCTTTTTTGCCAGATACATTTGCGATTTGCGCTAACTGCTCAACGGTTAAAACCACATCACCTTGTGGCAATACGCCATCTTCGCCAATCACTTGATAAGTATTGTCTGCAATCGTGCCATCTTTAGAGAGCACTTGAAGTGCGGTATTAAGCATATGCACGCTCCTTAAAGGGTTGAATGCCAACACGGCGATAAGTTTCTACAAACTCTTCACCTTCAGTACGAAGATCAAGATAGGTATTTAAAATTTCTTCAACCACGTCAGGCACACGGTCTGCTGCAAATGATGGCCCTAAGATGTCACCAATTGAAGCATCATGATCCGCGTTACCACCTAAGGTAATTTGGTAGAATTCAGCGCCTTTTTTGTCGACCCCTAAAATACCAATATTACCCACATGGTGATGACCGCAAGCATTCATACAACCAGAAATATTGAGATCCAATTTACCCAAGTTATAAATCGTATCTAGATCATCAAAACGGCGTGAAATCGCTTCTGAAATTGGAATAGATTTCGCATTTGCCAATGAACAAAAATCCCCGCCCGGACAGCAAATAATATCGGTGATAAAACCAATATGCGCACGTGCCAAGTTATTTGCTTCAAGCGTTTGCCATACTGCAAATAAATCTTTTTGCGGCACATCAACCAGTGAAATATTTTGTTCATGCGTGGTACGAAGTTCACCGAAAGTAAATTGATCTGCAAGATCTGCGATCAAGTTCATTTCTTCAGTGCTCATATCACCCGGTGCAATACCGGTACGTTTCAGTGAAATCGTAACGATACGATAACCTTTTACTTTATGTGCATTGGTGTTGATATTAAACCATTGTTTGAATTTCGGATGCGCTGCAAACAATTCAGTAAAGTCTTGATCTGCATAATCTTGATAATCAAACGGGGTAAATTCTTGGTCTAATTTTGTCAAAATTTCAGGCTGAATTTTTAAAGTCTGAATAGTATGGGCAAATTCAGCTTCAACTTTTTCCGCAAATACCGCAGGCGTTAAAGCTTTTACCAAAATTTTAATACGTGCTTTATATTTGTTGTCACGGCGACCATGCAAGTTATAGACACGTAAAACGGCTTCTAAATACGCAATTAAATCTTCACGTGGTAAGAAGTCACGAATAAAGCTACCAATGACCGGTGTACGACCTAAACCGCCACCGACTTTAATTTTATAACCAACCTCGCCTGCTTCATTTTTCACGATATATACACCAATATCATGGAATGAAACTGCGGCACGGTCTGTTTCCGCCAATGCAGATACGGCAATTTTAAATTTACGTGGTAAGAACGCAAATTCTGGATGGAATGTTGACCATTGACGAATCAATTCACAAGTTGGACGTGGGTCAGCAATTTCACCTTCAACCACGCCTGCATATTGGTCAGTGGTGGTATTACGAATACAGTTACCCGAAGTTTGAATGGCATGCATTTGAACCGTTGCAAGTTCTGCCAACATGTCAGGCACATTTTCGAGTGCAGGCCAGTTAAATTGAATATTTTGACGTGTTGATACATGGGCATAACCACGATCATACTCTTTGGCCAAATCTGCAATTTTACGCAGTTGGTTTGAGTTCATTAACCCATAAGGCACAGCAATACGTAACATTGGCGCATAGCGTTGAACGTATAAACCATTTTGTAGACGTAGCGGACGGTATTCATCTTCCGTCAATTTACCCGCTAAATAACGTTCCGTTTGGTCACGGAATTGTGCAACACGTTCATTGACCAGTTGCTGATCAAAATCAGTATATAAATACATGGCGTACAGCTAGTAGTTTCTATTATAACGATGCACAGCATAACGAGGTTTGACCTATCAACGAAATGTGTTTTTTACATATTTAATAGCGGTTTTATTGATAAGGATATCAAGAGTTCACTGATATAGCGGAATACAGCAGAATCCTGCTGTATTTATCAGATTTGATGTTATTTTCACTTGTTTATCACTATTTTTCATATACAGCCTAAATATGCAAATCTAAAGAAAAAACTGATCTCTATTTCAAATAAACGAATTCGATCGTTAAAAATGATTTTTTTACGCGATAAAAAAAAGCCTGACGAATCAGGCTTTTTAATCAATCAATTTACAACAGATTATTTTTGATCGGGTAACGCATAAGCCACCAGTGCATCACCCATCTTGGTCCCAAATGAACCATGACCACCTGCCATAATCACCACGTATTGTTTACCGTTGCTTTCATAGGTCATTGGTGTTGCTTGTCCACCTGCGGGTAAACGGCCTTTCCAAAGTTCATCACCGTTCGTGACATTGATTGCACGGATGTAATCATCTTGCGTTGCACCAAGGAACATTAAGTTACCCGCAGTAGAAATTGAACCGCCCAACATTGGCACACCCATTTTAAATGGCGGTAAAGGAACACCCGGCATACTGTCACGAATCGTACCAATACGACGTTTCCAAGCAATGTCGTGTGTATTTAAATCTACACCCGCCACATAACCCCAAGCAGGCTGTTTACACGGCAAACCAAATGGAGACAAGAACGCGCTAATTTCAACACCGTAAGGCACGCCATACATCGGCTGAACACCCGCTTCAGTACCTGCACCTTTGGCCGTTTTTGGACGGTTCGGATCGGCTGGAATCAGTTTAGACACAAATGGCAAGCCAATTGGATTCATCACGGCAATTTGACGGTCTGGGTTGACTGACATGCCACCCCATTCAAACACACCCAAGTTACCCGGGAACACCAAAGTCCCATTTTCAGAAGGTGGTGTATAAATGCCATCGTAGTTCAATTTATGGAAAGACACACGGCAGATCAATTGATCAAACATGGTGGCACCCCACATTTGTTTGTCCGTTAATCTTTCTTTTGGTGCAAGATCAAAATCAGAGAACGGTTGCGTTGCAGAATAACGCTCACCTTTAGTTTGAGGACCACGTTTTACCGTTTGTGGCACAGGTTTTTCAGTAATCGGAACAATCGCTGCGCCAGTACGACGATCTAAAACAAAGACATTCCCTGTTTTCGTTAATACATAAATTGCAGGGACGGTTTGACCCGATTGATTTTTAATATCGGTCAATGTCGGTTGAGCGGGTACGTCCATATCCCACAAATCGTGATGCGTGGTTTGGAAATCCCAAATCAATTTACCCGTAGATGCATTGAGGGCAAGCATTGAATTTGCATAACGCTCATGCAACTCAGTACGGTTACCGCCCCAAATATCAGGTGTACCGACACCCGTTGGAATATAGACGATGTCCAATTTCGCGTCATAAGCTAAAGGTGCCCATGCATTTGGAGAGTTTTGAACATATTTTTGACCCGGTGCAGGAATCGCATTTGGATCTTCCGCGCCCGTATCAAATACCCAAAGAAGTTCACCCGTATTGACATCATAACCACGGATCACGCCCGATGGCTCTTCAGTCGAATAGTTATCTGTGGTTGAACCGGCAATAATAATGGTTGTACCGGTAATCACTGGCGGTGACGTTGGGATATAACCGCCCGGATAAGGGAATGGCATGTCTTTTTGTAAATCAACTTCGCCATTTTTACCAAAATCTGTACATGCTTTACCCGTTTCAGCATTGATCGCAACAAGACGACCATCATTGACAGGTAAAATAACTTTTTGAGGACATTCTGCTGAAGTGGTTTTCTTCGCAGCTAAACTGGTTTCAAAACCTGCTGTATTACTCGCATCAAAATACGAAACACCACGACAGGTTAAATGCTGGAATGTCTTATCCGCTTTTAAGTTTCGGATCAAATGTCCATTTCGCCTGACCTGTTGCAGGATCAAGCGCAACCAATTTTTGGTGCGTGGTACAGATGTACATATTGTCGCCAACTTTAATTGGCGTCACCTGATTGGTTGTTTCACCTGAGTCATTTTCAGTTTTAAAATCGCCTGTGTTGTATGTCCAAGCAACCTTCAAGTCTTTCACGTTCTCTGAATTAATTTGCTTTAATGGAGAATAACGTAGACCTGACTGAGTACGACCATAGGCGGGCCAATCCGCATCAGCAATACCCGGAATAGGCTGTGCAGTCGCAGGCTGCTTGGTCGTTAATTCACCTCGAATTTCTTGAGGATCATTAAAAATAGAATAGATCATGACTGCAATGGTGATGGCCAATGTACCCGTCAGGACAATTTTCGCCCCTTTGGTATCGTTAAAACCACGAGTGACCGCTGGAATTAATAATAACAGACCAAATACACCCAAAATATCTAAACGAGGTGCTAACGCAAAGAAGTCAGAACCCACTTCCCATAAGCCCCACAGCACTGTACCCAATACAAATACCGCATAAACAATGAGTGCCGAGCTTTTTAATTTTTGCAATAAAATTGCAGTCGCGATGAAGAATAAACCTGCAATGATGTAGTACCAAGACCCACCAAGCACTGCAAGATAAATCCCTCCAATCAGCAGGACTAAACCGAAAATGATAGCAACAATGGCCAAAATCGTTTTTAGTCCTGAACCTGAAGATGGAGTATTCATATGAACCACCTATTTCTAAGATTCTTAATTTTAAAGCGCATATTTGTTTAACTAATATGATGGTTAACCAATATGAGCACCTGTTTTTGTAGTTTTTAGATTTTAAATACCTGACCCAGTCAAGCATACGTTGTATCGTTACGTATCAATGCATTCCGTGTTCTAGGTCAAGTATTTATCATCTAGAAACTAGAATGCAGTTTGGAATTTAATGCCGCCAACCCAAGCATTTTCGCCATTTTTGTATGCACCAACATGATGAACATATTGAACATTTGGACGAATGGTTAACCAATTTGTGGCATGAATACCGTAATAAATTTCGGCATTGTATTCTTCATTTTGTAGACCACGAGCGTCTACTGCATTATTGGCAATATTGGTATCATTGACATCATCATTGATGCTGATTCGAGCTACACCAAGAGCAATCTCATCTTGCGGACGAGAATCCATTAAACCTTTATAAACTAACCCAACATTTTGCATGTCACTGACAGTATTTGTGTCGCTATCATGTAAAGTTAAGTTTACAAAACCCGTAAGACCACGTGATGCATCCCCTTGATGCGCTGTTAATTGCTGTTTCGCAACTAGCCATCCACCTTGTTTATGCGAAGTGGCATCTTGGGTAATGTCTTGAGCATCAGCTGTGCTGTAGTAATAACCTACGCGGTATTCACCAGAAAGCTTGTTCACTGCCTATTTTCGGCTGCCAAACGACTTCGGCAGGAATAATGGCACCATGTGAACCATCGGTACTTAAATTAAAGCCTTTGCCTCGTTCTAAGTTTTCCGGATTATATTCATACACACCAACTTGAGCATACAGGTCGGGGCGGACATTATATTTGACCCGTGCTGCCCACTGACTCACTGGCCAGTTATACCATTGGTCGCCAACCCAGTTCCCCACTTGAGAACCACAAAGCGCCAAATTTTGGAAATCGCAGTCAAAACGTATTAAAGTCTTCACCTTCACCAAAACGACCGACTTTGATATCCAGTTTTTGATCTAAGAAATTGTTTTTTAATCCAAAAATCCGTTAAGCGCCACGTTTGTCCACGCCCCCATACTTCTTGAGTGGAACTGAGATGTCCTGCAAGTGCATCCGAGGTTTGTGAAAGCGAACGACCATTACGCTGCGTAACCGTCACTTGCGCTTCCGTATGCTTGCCAACCTAAAATTTTGTTTAAATCAAAATGTGCACCCAGTGCAAACTGATCAGCATATTCAGTCCCATGACTGGAATGCTGCTTGGCATCTAAAACTGTTGCAATTTCACCGGTGTAACCAAAACTAAAATCATAGCCTTGTTGTTGCAGCGCTGTACGCTGCCCATTCCAGTCACCCAGCATCCACGGGCTTTCTGCTGAAAATGCATGATTCGCGTAAATACTTTGAATGCCACAACTTAAGGTTAAAAGGCTAATTCCAAAATAGATACGACCTCTATATTTGTTCATGATTAGTGACCTTATTAACAATTTGTAACCTACATTTAGGTTACTCTTATTTTTTGTAAAGATTGATTTTTTTTGTTAACTCACCGCAAATAATAACCACATTTTATCACATGGTGATATTTAGAAAGAATCCTCACCCAGCGTTTTACCAATGTGTCTATAGCTCATTTTTGAGCGTGAAAATTTAATTGGACAGGCTAATTGAGGTTCGGTCTGTGCACTTTCTTCAGTAAGAGGAACATCGACCACCCATTGCCGTTGTTGTGCTAATGGAGAGCTTAATGCTTCATGCAATTCTAAAACAGGCTCTACACAGACATCTAGTTTTGCAAAAATGGCTGACCATTCTATGAAGGTTTTGGTTTTAATTTTTTCTTGCAGCGCTTGCTTCACCAGTTTTCGATCGGCTTCATCAAAAGAAGCACCCTTTTCTAAAAGAATAGGCAGCTCTAAAACGCTGGCCAAACCTGACATAAACTGTGGTTCAAGACTGCCTACCGATAAATATCGACCATCAACAGTTTGATAATAGTCATAATAAGTCGCGCCATTTAAATGTGATTGTTCAGCATACTGCTTGGTTTCTCCAGCTAACACAGCTGCTGCGGCCATGTTATTTAACGTTGCCACACAATCGGTCATTGAGATATCAATATATTGCCCTTGCCCACTGCGTTGACGCTCAACCACCGCAGATAAAATAGCAATCACCGCATGTAAAGAACCACCCGCAACATCGGCAATTTGAATACCCATTGGTGGAGGCCCACTGTCTTGCCGACCGCTATGCCCTGCAATCCCAGAAAGAGCCAGATAATTGATGTCATGACCGGCCTTATCTTTGTAAAGTCCTGTTTGCCCATAGCCCGTAATGGAACAATAAATCAATCGTGGGTTAATTTTTGCCAGTGTCTGATAGTCCAACCCCAGTCGCTTCATCACCTCAGGTCTAAACTGCTCCACCACAATATCAAAGTCAGCAATTTTACTTTTGATCAGTTCTATGTTTTGAGTATTTTTTAAGTCCAAAGCTATAGATTGCTTATTTCTATTTAAATAACTATGTGAAGTCGCTTGTCCATTGGCATACGGCGGAAATAAACGGATCAGATCTGGGCGTGAGGGTGATTCGACATGGATCACTTCTGCACCTAAATCCGCTAAATACAATGTGGCAAATGGCCCGGGTAAAAGTGTGGAAAAATCGAGGACTTTTAATCCTTTTAAAGCTGCATCCATGTTATTTTTACTCATTCTATGTTGATTTTTTATCCATATTAGAAATATAAAAGTAACAAAACAATGTCATGTTCAGCCATTTACCTTGATCATTTCGGCAATCTAAGATGTAAACAAGGCAAAATGTTTATTGTAAATTGCCATTCAAACAATTTTTAGCGTCATTTAGGTCAACTAAAAGTGAATATAAAAGAGACTGAAGGATTTAACATGAGTCGCGATACGATTAGTATCCACTTCGTCAATGCGGCTCTCACGGGCGTTAAACGTCTAGGCATGGATGTCGAAACCTTATTGTCCCATGTCGGCATCGAGGCAGAATTATTACGTCAGCCTAAAGCACGTATTTCCCCAGAACAGTACACCCGATTTATTAAAATGTTGTGGATGGTGACCCAAGACGAACATATCGGCTTTGATATTCAGCCACGTCGTTTGGGCACTTTTGCCATTATGTGTCAGTTGATTATTCACGCGAAAACTTTAGGTGAGGCTTTAGAGCTTTCATCACAGTTTTATAAGCTTTTTGGTGATGAATGGTCGGTCGCCCTAGAACGCGACAAACATGAAGCACGCCTTGTTCCGCTTATTCCAAAAAGCCTAGATCCAGATCATTTCATTACTGAAAGTATGCTGATGATTTGGCATGGTTTAGCATCGTGGTTGATTGAACGTCGTATTCCACTAGAACGTGTGAATTTTGGCTACCCTCGTCCTACGCATGCAGATGAATACGATGCGCTGTTCTTTGCACCTGTGATGCAATTTGACTCACAGCGTACCGAAATTACCTTTGCCGCAGACTATCTTGATTTACCGCTGCGTCAAACCGAGGAAAATCTAGAAGAGTTCCTGAAAGCTGCACCGGCTCAACTTTTGGTTAAATTTAAAAACACCAACTCTTTAACTTCACGTATTCGTGACGTATTAAAGAGCCAAATTGGTGAAGAAATGCCAACCTTAAATGATGTCGCTTCGATGCTCTATCTTTCACCGCAAACTTTGCGTCGTCGCTTGGCTGCGGAAGGTAAAAGTTATCAAGGTGTGAAAGATGCCTTACGCCGAGATGCTGCAATCCATCTGTTATTGAATCCAAACTTAACCTTAGAAGATGTGGCACAACAAGTTGGCTTTAGTGAAACCAGTACTTTCCATCGTGCATTTAAAAAATGGACAGGTGTAACTCCGGGACTGTACCGTCAATTACACGGCTATCATTAATTTTTCATGAATTGATAAAAAAGCCTGAGTATTGTAATCTGCCCCCAATCAGTCAGGCTTTTTTATTTCAATTGACATCGCTCAAGCGTTTTAAAAACTCTTGTGCCTGTCTGGGTGATGTTAAACGAATAAATTGAATATGTTGATATTTAGAGTCTTGCATCATGGCGACATATCTTTGTTTATTTTGTGGATATTTCTGAAACATCCAGAGGAAAATTGATTTTCTGGATAACATCATTTTCCAGTTTTCCCTGTTATTAGAATTTTCCCATAATGGTTTTTGACTGATAACACGCGATAAAGTACGTTTAGTCAGACGATACAGATTTAGAGAAAATGAATAATCCAACCAAATGACCGTATCAACCTGTGACCAAATCATCTCAATGCTTCGAGTATAGAGATTATCAATGACCCAACCTGTTGCAGCTGCCTCCATACTCGATTTAAGCTTGCAAAAGAAGGCATCATCTGCTGATTCCTGCCAATCATCCAGCCATAATAAATTATCAAGTTCAATATATTGTAATTGTTGCTTTTGTGCCAATTTTCGGGCAAACGTCGATTTACCTGAGCCTGTGGTACCAATAATATTAATAAATTTCATTTTTTATCAGCACAATAAAAATGGCAGGCGAGTTTAACGAACTTGCATCTGCCTGTGAAGCATCAGATGCAAGTTATTCAAATGATTATCTTTCTCTTGCAGCTTGAATTAAGTTTCACTGCATTTTCACCTGTGACTTGCCAAGTCAGACAACGTACGCTGCCGCCCATGGGACAAACACTTTCTGCATTTACAGGAATGACTTTTTTAGTGGTGTTTTGCTTGATAATCCTCAGCGCTTTCTGATCATGCGGCATATTAAAGGTCGGCACATAAATATTATTATAAGTCACGGTCGAGTTAAGATTTACTCCACATGCAGATTCAAATCCATCCCATTGTCCTTTCGGATTGGTTTTATACTCAACCGGCACTTCAACTATTTTTGCTGATGGAAATGAAGCTTTAACTCATCCATCACCACGGTTCTAAAAGAAGGTGTTTTTGAGTAATCATTGACCAGTAGTGTGTTTTTATCCACCCAGCTGACCATCCCATCGGAATGGGCAAGCACTTCTTCATCGGGTTCTAAAATTGCAACTTCTCTCGCGCCTAAAACCGTTTTTAATTCTTGTTTGGCCTCATCATAGCTCAGTTCATTATCTTCCATAAACCGAGTGGTTGTGATGATACGCCCTGCATAATCATCGACAATATTGCCGCCATCAATCAGCAAATCGGTTTTGGCTCTTTGAATCTTATAGCGGTCTGCAAAACGACTAAAACTTTTTTGTACGTCCTGACTTTGCTTCTGGCTCATCGAAGCCCAAGTATAGCTAAATTGCACAGGCTGTTTTGGATTGACCGTGGTGAAGTCACGCATCCAAATATCACGCACGTCATCCACCAGTAAAATATCTTCTGGCACTTTATCTGTGAAAAAAGGCTTGGTGTCTTCATCGACCAAAATCACCACATTATCATTGCCCAGAATTGATTTTGCGTAATTAATTTGAAAATCGACAATGCGTTGAAATGCTGATTTGTAGTAAGGATCATGGATGGATGGCGCAGATAAGACCAAAAGCATTTTGTTATCAGCGACCTGATTCGAATAAGTCTGACTCATTTTAGTTTTGCTCTCTGCAATATTATTTTTTCCAAGATCACCACCAGATGAATCACACCCGAATAAAGACAACAGCAACAAAATGACAGCAGAGCGACTTTTTCGTTTTATCATCCTCTTTACCCCATGTAATCAAACAAAAAATATTGAAGATGCAGTCTAATTGAAAGCGAACCAACCCATGACTAAAAAAGACAAAAATAAACAGCATGGCTGATCACAGCACAATTCCATCAAGTTGGCTAAAAAACTCATTTGATCTGATTCGTTCTGGTCATTGCACTTCAAAAATTAATCATTAGAATCGAAAAAGCATAACAATTTTAAAGTCATAAAAAGGATATTGTATGAGCGAGGCTTACATCATTGATGCCATTCGCACACCACGCGGAAAAGGAAAAAAAGACGGTTCACTGTATGAAGTGAAACCCATCACCCTACTCACCACATTACTCAATGAACTGAAAGATCGTCATCAACTGGATACCTCTAAAGTCGATGACATTGTGTTGGGCTGTGTCACCCCGATTGGTGATCAAGGTGCTGATATTGCCAAAACCGCTGCCATTGCCGCAGGTTGGGACAATGATGTGGCAGGCGTACAAATCAACCGTTTTTGTGCCTCGGGTTTAGAAGCCGTCAATATGGCTGCGCAAAAAGTCCGTTCAGGATGGGAAGATCTTGTGGTTGCAGGTGGGGTTGAGTCGATGTCTCGCGTGCCGATGGGTTCAGACGGTGGCCCTTGGGCACTGGATCCTGAAACCAATATGGCGGCAAACTTTGTTCCCCAAGGCATTGGTGCAGATTTAATTGCAACCATTGATGGTTATAACGCGTTCTGATGTCGATACTTTTGCCGAGAACTCGCAAAAGAAAGCCGCAGCCGCACAAGCCAAAGGTTATTTTAATCAATCGATTGTTGCTGTGAAAGATAAAGCAGGCGTGACAATTTTAGCTGAAGATGAATTTATTAAACCCAATACCACTGCGGAAGGTTTAGCCAAACTCAATCCTAGCTTTACCATGATGGGACAAATGGGTTTCGATGCCATCGCCCTACAAAAATATCCAGAAGTTCAAAATATTAACCATGTGCATCATGCAGGGAATTCATCGGGCATTGTCGATGGTGCTGCACTCGTTTTGTTGGCTTCTGAAAAAGCAGTTAAGGAACAAGGGCTAAAACCGCGTGCCAAAGTCTTGGCAACGGCATTGGTTGGTAGTGACCCAACCATCATGTTGACAGGCCCTGCACCTGCTGCACGTAAAGCTTTAGCCAAAGCAGGCTTAACGATTGATGATATTGACCTGTTTGAAGTCAATGAAGCCTTTGCTGCCGTTGTGATGCGTTTCATCACGGAACTTAAGGTTGATCCTGCCAAAGTCAATGTCAATGGTGGTGCGATTGCAATGGGACATCCACTCGGTGCAACAGGTGCAATGATTTTAGGCACATTGTTGGATGAGTTAGAACGTCAAGGCAAAAAGCGTGGCCTTGCAACATTGTGTGTCGGTGGTGGTATGGGTATCGCAACCATTATTGAGTTGGTATAAGGAGAATAATCATGAGCGCAATTCAATATGAAAAAAATGCCGATAATATTGTCATTTTGACTTTAGATTCTCCAAACCAATCTGCCAACACCATGAATGCTGATTTCCGTGTGGCACTGGAAGATATCGTTTCCAAGCTACAAGCCGATGCCGAAATTTCAGGCATTATTTTCCGTTCAGCGAAAAAAACCTTTTTTGCAGGCGGTGACCTTGATGAACTGATTCAAGCAGAGCCGGATCATGCCACAACATTCTTCAACATGATTGAAGAGATGAAAGCCAAACTGCGTTATATCGAAACACGTGGGATTCCTGTGGTCGCAGCCTTAAATGGTACGGCGCTGGGTGGCGGTTGGGAACTGGCTTTAGGCTGCCATCATCGTATTGCCTTAAATGATGCTAAAGCCAAATTTGGCTTACCTGAAGTGACTTTAGGCCTACTGCCGGGTGGTGGTGGTGTGGTACGTATGGTGCGTCTACTCGGTCTACAAAATGCTTTTCCTTTCTTAATGGAAGGCAAGCAGTTTGGTGTTGATAAAGCAAAATCACTCGGCTTAATCCACGATACGGCTGAAAATGAACAAGAGCTTTTAGATAAAGCGATTGCTTGGGTCAAAGCCAATCCAATATCACAACAACCGTTTGATGTAAAAGGCTACAAAATCCCCGGTGGCGATCCTAAAACACCTGCTGTTGCGCAAATGCTGGCGATTGCACCCGCCATGCTACGCGATAAAACCAAAGGTTGTTACCCTGCCCCTGAAGCCATTATGGCAGCAGCTGTGGAAGGTGCTCAGGTCGATGTCGATACGGCTCTGACCATAGAATCACGTTACTTTACTTACCTTGCCACGGGTCAAATTTCCAAAAATATGATTGGAACCTTTTGGCACGGATTAAATGCAATTAAATCGGGTGCAAGCCGTCCCAAAGATATTGCCAAATGGAAAGCAACAAAAGTCGGCGTGCTTGGTGCAGGCATGATGGGCGCAGGGATTGCCTATGCAACGGCAAGTAAAGGCATTCAAGTTGTACTCAAAGACGTTACGCTGGAAAATGCAGCAAAAGGCAAAGCCTATAGCCAAAAACTGCTAGATAAAAAAGTATCACAAGGTCGTCTGACTGCGGAAAAATGTGAGCAAATTTTAGCGTTGATTACAGCAACAGCATCTGCTGAAGACTTAAAAGGCTGTGATTTAATCATTGAAGCAGTTTTTGAAAACCCAGAACTCAAAGCCAAAGTCACCCAAGAAGCTGAAAGCTATTTGGTCGATAACGGTATTATGGCTTCCAATACCTCAACCCTACCGATTACAGGACTGGCCAAAGCCTCTAAAGACGCGAGCCATTTTATTGGTCTACATTTCTTTAGCCCTGTCGATAAAATGCAACTGGTTGAAATTATCAAAGGCAAAAACACCTCAGCCGAAACATTAGCCAAAGCCTATGACTATGTGCAGCAAATTGGCAAAACACCAATTGTGGTCAATGACAGTCGTGGGTTCTTTACCAGTCGCGTATTTGGTACTTTTGTACAAGAGGGCTTACGTTTACTTGCAGAAGGTGTGCATCCTGCCAAAATTGAAATGGCTGCCCTTAAAGCAGGTATGCCTGTAGGGCCACTTGCCATTCAGGATGAAGTGTCTCTGACCTTATCTGAACATGTGGCAAATGAGACCCGTAAAGCCCTGCAAGCAGAAGGCAAAGATCTGCCACGCTCAGGTGCAGATGATGTGATTGAAACCATGATTCATCAATTTCAACGTAAAGGCAAAGCTGCGGGTGCGGGTTTCTATGACTACCCTGAAAATGGCAAAAAACATTTATGGGATGGTTTAAGCCACTGGAAAAAAGACACAGATCTTTCAGAACAGGAAATGATTGACCGTTTCTTATTTGTGCAATCTTTAGATACTTTGCGCTGTTTTGAAGAAGGTGTTTTAGAATCCGTGGTCGATGCCAATGTCGGTTCTATTTTTGGTATTGGTTTTGCACCTTGGACGGGTGGTGCGTTGCAGTTTCTAAATCAATATGGTTTAGAAAAAGCCTTAATCCGTGCCAATACACTAGAAGTAAAATACGGTGCGCGTTTTAAAGCGCCACAACTGCTGATAGATAAAGCCCATGCTGGCGAAAAAATTGCCTAATATCCGCTGATAAATACACAACATGATCGCTCTTTTTTCCATTAAAAATGAGGGCGATCATGTCTCAAATCATGCTTTCGCTCATGCAAAATAGCGATCTATCTTGGAGATTTTCACGTTCAAAACAGAGATACGTTTGGTCATATTCAAAATAAAGATCAGTGCTTTAATCTCTTATTTAAATAAAGGGTTTCGTTATTTATTCATCGGTTTTCAGACAATAATGTGTTATAAAGTTACATAGATTCTGATTTATTTTTATCCATTTTGGTATTTTCTCATGACTGATAACACTTCTCCTGAAAAATCGCCTTGGGGTTGGAAAGCCCTCATTATCGCTTTTATTTTAAGTGCTTTTTTCCTCGGCTTTTTCTATCTAGCTGTGAACAACGAACCTGATTACATGCCAAGTCAGAAACGTGCTGAAGCTGAAAAACAAAAAAATCCGAGTGCGGCAAGTGCGCCAGCAAGCACAGAAATGCATCATATGTCAGCAGACGAGCATGCTGGGATGACAGAAAATAAAACAGCAACTGAATCTGAACATGGTCATTAATTTTTAGATTCAGCAAATAAAAGCCACGAAGAAGTGGCTTTTATTTTTTCAAAATCAATCATTCCATCACGCGAATAAAAGTCGCATCTCCACATGTGGAATACCACAATCCAAATATTCATCACCCTGAATTTTAAAACCCAAACTTTGATAAAATGCGATGGCATGAACCTGTGAAGACAATTTTAAAAATTCACGCTGTTCATGTTTCGCCTGCTGAATAATTTCAAGCATCAACAAACGACCAATGCCCTTGCCGCGATATTCTTTCAGTACAGCAACACGTCCGACACTGTTATTTTTCAATAGTCGTGCCGTAGCAATTGGCTGATGCTGATCTAAAACCACAAAATGTAAAGCAATGGCATCTTCTGCATCCCATTCATCTTCAGGAGCAATCTGCTGTTCTTGAATAAACACCTGTTCACGAATCAGTTTTGCATCATTTTGCAATTCATCCCAACTGCCTGTGCGTATCATAAATTGGGTCATCAAAAATCATCTTCCTAGAAATAAAAAGCAGCCTTGCGACTGCTTTATTCATTTTAAATTAACACTTTTCACCAATATTTTGCTGATCCCACTGATGATTTAATAGCAATTCAAGTGAGTGTTTTTGAATACCATACATTTGTTTTAACGCCACAATTTGCGCTAAAACAGCCTGATCAGGTGCTTCAAAATCTTGACGTTTAGTCGCCAAAATCATTTTATTTTTGCTGGTATGTTCCAAAGCCACAAACTCAAAAACTTTGGTTTCATAGCCATAGGCTTTTAACAATAAGGCACGAATGGTATCGGTGAGCATTTCCGCTTGCTGTCCGGCATGAATACCAAATTGCAACATCGGCTTCAACACACTTGGACTTTGCATCTGTGGACGTAATTCTTTATGGCAACACGGCGCGCACATAATCATTTGGGCATTTAAACGAATTCCGGTATGAATGGCAAAATCCGTGGCAACGTCACACGCATGTAGCGCAATCATCACATCTAAGTGTTCAGGTTGATAGGTACGGACATCGCCTTGGAAAAAATCCAGTTGGGTAAATTGCGATTCTTGCACCACCTTTTGACAAAATTCGACCATTTTCGGGTTCAGCTCTACCCCAGTGACAAATGGCGTTTGACCTTGTTTGGCTAAATAATCATATAAAGCAAAGGTCAGATAACCTTTACCCGAACCAAAATCAACCACACGTAAAGTATGCGCTTGCGCTGTGATTTGATCTAAAGCACCTGAAAAAATTTCCACAAATTTATTAATCTGTTTCCACTTACGCGCCATGCTTGGAATAATTTGTGCTTTGTTATCGGTAATCCCTAACGGTTGTAAAAAATAACTGTCCTGATCAACATAACGATGCTTGGCACGATCATGCCCCTGTTGATGTTCTAAAGTCTGAGACTTTGCTGCAGCTTGATTTTTAGTGACCGTCAACATGGCTTTTTTCTTATTTTTTTTCAGTTGTAGCTCCTCAGTATGGGTAAAAAGATTGGCTTGTTTACAGTGTGCCAATAAATCTTGAATGAGTTGCTGCGCTTCTGCCAAAGGATAGTTTTTCGTGACATCCTGAGTCTTATAACGATACAAGCCACTTAAAACAGGCTGATCTTGCAATAAAATAACGCGTAACGTGATTTTCTCTAAATGTTCTAATTCACCTTTATATTGGCTCAGAATTATTCGATCAAAACTTTGTGTTTCAATAGCTTGCTGAAAGGCATCTAAGAATTGTTGTTCCTGAATAAAAGAAGAAGCCAATTGCGACATGAAGATAACTCGAATAAATTAAGCTGTGAGTGTAAAACTTCTTACTTTAAAGGTAAAATCTCATTACTATACAAATGTATTTTTAATTATAGAAATCCACCATGACGACCTCCAATATGCAATCTTACGATCCACGTGAAGAGAAAATTAATGCAATGAGTCATGCACTTGGTGCAGTACTCGCCGTCATTGCGGGTGTCTTGTTGTTGATTAAAGGCAGTTATTTACCACTAGGCCAATTTCTAGGCTTATGTGTCTATGCGCTCAGTATGATCCTCCTTTTTTCCAGTTCCGCCCTTTATCACTTTGCCACTGACGACACCAAACGCTATTGGTATAAAAAACTGGATCACACCGCTATTTATTATTTGATTGCAGGAACCTATACCCCTTTTCTATCTATCGCGCTTCCCACAACAAAAGCACATTACTTATTAATTGCGCTTTGGGTGATTGCTGCAATTGGTACACTATTCAAGTTAGTTTTCATTCATCGTTTTCAAAAAATTTCGCTTTTCGCATATTTGCTGATGGGCTGGCTTGCAGTACTGGTCATGGATGATATGCAACACTTTTTAAGTAAACCAGCCTTAACCTATCTCATCATTGGCGGGCTTGCTTATACCGTTGGTGCATTGTTTTATGCCTTAAAAAGAGTAAGATACACCCATGCTATCTGGCATGTTTTTGTATTGATTGGTGCTGGATCACATTTCTTAGCCATCTATCTTTACGTGATATAACCCTCTATTTCTACATTTTTTAGTAACCCTAAATCCGTAGACATCAGTCGGTATTTCGTATTTTTTTAAGAAATTACGCCTTTTTTAAAAAGATTACCCTTTTAAAACTAAGTTTTTTTATTTTTAGTAAGTGTAAGGTTCTTCATGGCGTCATCAAATTCTATCGCTGACTCAAGAAGTCGCGACCAATTCAAAATTCCGTGTACTTACCGCAAGCCTTGTCGGTACAACAATCGAATTTTTCGATTTTTATATTTATGCCACGGCTGCCGTCATTATTTTCCCTCATCTGTTCTTTCCTGCAAGTACAGACCCAACGACTGCAACCATCCAATCGTTAGCCACATTTGCCATTGCCTTTATTGCTCGTCCGATTGGTGCAGCACTTGTTTGGACATTTGGGTGACCGAATTGGTCGTAAAGCCACACTGGTTGCGGCATTGCTGACCATGGGTATTTCAACGGTATGTATCGGTTTACTGCCGACCTATGCGCAAATTGGTATTGCTGCGCCACTGCTACTGGCACTGTGTCGTTTAGGGCAAGGGCTGGGTTTAGGCGGTGAATGGAGTGGTGCGGTATTGCTTGCAACTGAAAATGCACCTGAAGGCAAACGTGCTTGGTATGGCATGTTCCCGCAACTTGGTGCACCTATCGGCTTTATTTTAGCCACAGGTTCCTTTTTAACCCTAGGTGCATTGATGTCTGAAGCAGACTTCATGCAATGGGGCTGGCGTATTCCATTCATTGCCAGTTCACTGCTGGTGATTGTCGGTCTTTGGATTCGTCTAAAACTGCACGAAACACCTGCATTCCAGAAAGTCTTGGATAAGCAAAAAGAAGTTAATATTCCATTTAAAGAAGTCATGACCAAACATTGGCGCATGCTTATTTTGGGTACGATTGCTGCAATTTGTACCTTTGTCGTGTTCTATTTAACCACAGTCTTCGCACTTAACTGGGGCACCACAAAACTGGGTTATACCCGTGCCGAATTCTTAAAACTTCAATTGGTTGCGACGTTTTGCTTTGCAGCATTTATTCCGCTTTCTGCGGTATTCGCTGAAAAATTTGGCCGTAGAGCGACCTCCATTGGCGTGTGTATCGCCTGTGCATTATTCGGTTTAGTGTTCTCGAGCATGCTTGAATCTGGCAGCACCGTCATGGTCTTCCTGTTCCTGTGCTTAGGTTTATCCTTGATGGGCATGACTTACGGCCCTATCGGAACGGTGCTGTCTGAAATCTTCCCGACTTCAGTTCGTTATACCGGTTCTGCATTAACCTTTAACCTTGCAGGTATTTTTGGGGCATCTTTTGCGCCATTAATTGCAACCAAACTTGCCACCACTTATGGTTTACAAGCCGTCGGTTATTATTTAACTGCCGCATCCATTCTGTCACTTCTTGCTTTCTTAGCCATTCGTGAAACAAAAAATGATGACGTCAACAACCAAGTTTAATGTCGCCACACCCTAAAAAAAACCAGCGTAATGACGCTGGTTTTTTTATATGATTTTTTATGGCTGTTTGTATAGTTTTCTCAGATTTGTTCATCACTTAACATTTCTTGATAGATCTCTTCAAAAACCATGCGATCGCCACCTGCATTGTAATAACTTGGAACAATATAAGTCACCAGTTGGCGATAGCGTTCTGTGCCATATAAATGCTCAAGCAATGCTTCCACATTATTTTCATCAAAGCCAAATGCCGCGATCAGTTGCTCAAACTTTTGATAAAATGCACGCGCAAATTCTGGCGTATTCACCTCATCCGCTGCTGCTTGCTGAAAGTCCTGTTCTAAACTGATGAAACCCGCTTCGAGCTGTGCCGATTGCGTTTCTGTTAAAGCGAAAAACTGTCCCACTTCTTGCGAAAAAGACATCGTCTCCTCCTATGGTTCTTATTTGATCTTTATCATATCGTAAATTTCAACAGGCAAATTTATATTTCAGCGTTAAACCAACTCAATAATGTCAATGGTTGGCGGGACGCGAAAACGAAATGGCACACCCACCATTCCTGTTCCAACCGTAACAAACACATCGGCATTTTCGTGTTGATACAGCCCCTTCTTGTGCCCAAGAATAGAGACTTTCTTCATAATATAGTTGGTCAGCCACGGCAGCTCCACTTGTCCACCATGCGTATGCCCTGACAGCATTAATGGCCGTGTTGGCAATTTTGGCACCATATCTACCGTATCGGGATTATGTGATAAAAGTACCCATGGCTTATCTTGCGGCAAGTCCGGCATATAACGCATATCGGTTTTTCCTGCCCATAAATCGCCGACCCCAAGCAAACGGAATTCATCAAACTCCACCATCTGACCTTCAATATCAATCACATCATTCACGGCTAAAGCATGTCTTAATAAATTTTGAATTGGCGGGCCAGGATACTGTTCATCATGATTGCCATTGACCGAATAAACCGGTGCTTTGATCTGTTTTAAAATCGCCAGTTCATCAGCAAGTGTGTTTTCTGGTTCATAAGTCCAATCCCCAGCAACCAAAACTAAATCAGGATTTTGCTGATTAATTTTTTCTACAATAATATTGAGTTGACGTTCATGCCCTGAAAATAAACCAATATGTAAGTCGGCAATCAATGCAATTTTAATCGGCTGCTGCATTTTTTGCTCGGGATTCAATTGATACTGCATGGTTTTCACCCCGACATGATGGGGTTCAATAAAGCGTGCATAAATCAGCAGGCAACTGAGTACGAAAATAAAAGTGGCTTCATGAATAGAATAATAGCCACTCCAACCTGCATATAAGCTGAAGAAAAATAAAGGGAAAAGTAAATAAGATAAATAAAATGCCAATAAATGAACAAAGGCTTTAAATGGATGAATGGTTTCCGTACGCGTTTGACTTAGCCATGCCTGTGCAACACACCAAACTCCGATCACGGCAAAACTGATATAAAAATAAAAAACGACTGAGTGCGTATCCCACATAGTAACTTCTCTAATGATAACGATGATATGACATCATTCATCTCTTTTGATATTTATCTTTTCACAGCTGGCACTTATACTCAAACCAATTTTTGGTATTGTTTATAAAATATGGCGCGATCTCCCCAGCAAATAGCACAATTAAACAACTGCAAATGGTCTGGTTTTTCTACCTATAAAACTGCTGTATTGTTGAGTTGTAGCCTAATTTTAGGGGTTCCTGCATGTTCAACCCTGCCTAAACAAATCCCACAACCGATGGAATATGCCTTCGATACCGAAACAGAACAAACCTCACTGGCTAAAATCGTTGAGCCGTTAAGAGAACAAAATCCGAATCTTACTGGTTATCATGTTTTATACGATCCACTCGAAGCTTTAGCAGCACGTATACATCTCATTGATAAAGCAGAAAAAACTTTAGATTTGCAATATTACATTTGGGATAACGATAGAATTGGCTCACTGGCACTTTATTCTATTATTAAAGCAGCTGATCGTGGTGTCAAAGTCCGTTTATTGATGGATGATAACAATGCCAAAAAAATGGAAGGGATTTATCTTGCACTCGATCAACATCAGAATATCGAAGTCAAACTTTATAACCCCTACAAATTTAGACATTACCGTGCCATGGATATGGTACTCGACTTAAAACGCATTAACCGTCGGATGCATAACAAAAGCTTTATTGCAGACAATCAAATTTCCTTGATTGGCGGTCGCAATATGAGTAATCAATATTATAACGTCAGTGACAATTATCAATTTTCCGATGTCGATGTCATGCTGGTCGGCTCGGCATCTGATGAAATTATTCATTCTTTTGATGAGTATTGGAATGACGATTACGCATTTCCCGTCAAACAAATTGTCAATCCAAGACATTATGCTTTGCGTTTTGAAAGCTTAAAACAACAACTAGATGATTATTATCAAAAGATTACCGTACAAAATTATCTTGATTTAGTCACCCGATCACATAACGTTGAAAAGTGGTTAAACAATAGTATTCCATTTGATTGGGTCAAAGCCGAAGTCGTTCATGATTCACCGAGTAAAATCAAATCCAAAGCAAAAAAAGAACAATATTTAAATTTTCAGCTGATTAATAATTTAGAAAACCCAGAACACAGTGTGGATATCGTTTCAGCTTATTTCGTCCCTGAAAAAAAAGGCGAAAAAATACTCAGCGATTTGGCGCAACGTAATATTCAAGTCCGTGTGCTGACCAATTCATTTAAAGCCAATGATGTCTCTGTCGTCCATGCTTTTTATAGCAAATATCGCAAAAATTTATTAAAAAACAATGTAGAGCTGCATGAGTTTCTGTCTGCACCTGAAGCTGAAAACTTAAATGCCAATACAGAGGAAATTGCGGAAAAAACCAAAGTCAGCTTAAAAGGTTTAAGCCGTTCTAGTCTGCATGCCAAACTCATGGCGATTGATCAAAAACAAGTCTTTATTGGCTCTTTCAATTTTGACCCGCGTTCTGCCTATTTAAATACTGAAATTGGCGTATTACTGAACAGCCCGAGTTTAGCCAAAGCGGTACACCAAACCATGGATCAAAATTTATCTAAATATGCCTATAAATTGGTTTTAGATGCCAATCAACGCATAAACTGGAAAATTAAAAACCATAATGGTGACATTAAAACCTATCACAAAGAACCAAAAATGAAATGGTGGCAAAAAGCCGGAGTAAAACTCATTTCATGGTTACCCATCGAAGGCTTTATGTAAGCCTTCGCTGTTAGGGTACTCTTTTCCTTAACTCTTCATGCTGTCAGATTGAAGTACTCTGTGCTGTAACTGTGCTAAACCTTCGACCATTTTAGTTTGGACTTCCTCAGTCAAGGTCTCGACGGTGTGCCCCTCAACAAAAATTGCTGGCAATGTCATTAAATGTGCGGTGACTTTAGGCATTTCCAAGACATTTTTGACATGATCGGCAAAACTCAGATCCCCCACATAAGGTGCGACCATATCCAATTGCCCATGTTGATTGACATAGCAAATTAAGCAGATTTGTATCGGACGATTGGCTTCAATTGCGGCACCTAAAATACGTCCATAGATTTTTTTTATTTTTGAACCATCAGACGTCGTGGCTTCAGGAAAAAACAGCACTGGAATATCTTGTTTTAAAAACGTGGTGATTTGTTCACGAATTTTAACTGAATCGCCAGAACCTCGTTTAATAAACAGCGTTCCGCCACCTTTGGCCAATTTCCCAAGCAATGGCCATTTTTCAATTTCAGCTTTTGCTAAAAAGAACACCCGAGCGCCTGAGCCTAAAACGGCGACATCTAACCAAGAAATATGATTACTCACCCATAACGCAGGTTGTCTTGGAATCTGACCATGAATTTGAACTTCAATATTAAACACTTTGCTTAACTGTCGGCAAAAATGTTGCACATAGCGCGTATTATTTGGATTGTTCGGATCTTTATATAAACGATGACGAAAAACCAAATAAAACCCTTGTGTAATCGCGCCCAAACCAGCCAATAATTTTTTACTATATAACAAAAATTTAGACATGCTATTTAACGGCGCACTTTCAGTTACAGAGGATTGAGTCATAGATTGATCACTAATTACCAGATACAGCATTTAATCGTTTATTTGCTGCCATTCTATACTGTTCATTTTCATCTTGCATTGATCATAAAAACCGCCCAATACTTTTTTGCTGCATGATGAAAATCACTGAAGCCTGCACTTTCAGCTAAAACATAAATGATACGAATCACGATATAGCGGTAATAAACAGCTTTAAGCTTTAAAATTTTCAATGCTGTCAGTGAGTTAAAAAGAAATTACGGCTGATCATATGGGTCAATCATTGCCCTGTTTTTGTTCATTCAATGTTTTGTTACGATGCATGCTGAAGATTTCGCTATTTTTTACTATCGGGGTTAATTTTCTACTAAAATAAAGTTTTCATGTAGTTGAGAGCGCATTTAGTGGAATATATTGAGCGACATCAAGATAGCAACCGCGCCATATTAGTCAGTGTCTCCGTACAACTGTTAGATGACCTTGATGTTGAAGAATTTCGCTTATTGGCGCAGTCTGCTGGTGCTGAAATTCTAGAACACATTACCGCTCAACGCATTAAACCCGATCCTAAACTGTTTATCGGCTCAGGAAAGGCTGAAGAAATCGCTGAATTAGCAAAAGCTTTAGAAGCAGATTTGGTGATTTTTGATCATGCCCTCAGCCCCTCGCAAGAACGTAATTTAGAACGAGTGATGCAGTGTCGTGTCATCGACCGTACTCGCCTCATTTTAGATATCTTTGCACAACGTGCACGTACCCATGAAGGTAAACTGCAAGTTGAATTGGCACAATTAGACTATCTGTCTTCTCGACTGGTCGGTAGTGGCATTAGTTTAGACAGTCAAAAAGGTGGTATTGGTTTACGTGGACCGGGTGAAACACAACTGGAAACAGACCGTCGCTTACTGCGTTTACGTATTGGACAGCTAAAAGATAAACTAGAAAAAGTACGCCAAACCCGTATCCAAGGTCGTGCTGCACGGCAAAAAGCCGCGATTCCAACAGTCTCTCTTGTGGGCTATACCAATGCGGGTAAATCGACGTTATTCAATATACTCGCCCGTTCCGACGTTTATGCGGCAGATCAATTGTTTGCAACGCTTGACCCCACTTTGCGTCGGGTAAATTGGGATGGTATTGGTGCTTTAGTCCTTGCAGATACCGTGGGTTTTGTCCGTAACCTTGCACATGCTTTGGTGGAATCCTTTAAAGCCACGCTTGAGGAAACTTTAGAGGCAACTTTACTGCTCCATGTCATTGATTCTAGTAGTCCCGATATGGCGGAGCAAATTGAAGCAGTTGAAAAAGTTTTAAAAGAAATTGGGGTGGACGTTCCTGTACTGCGTGTCTATAACAAAATTGATATCAGCGGCGAAGATGCCAAAATTGTCTATGCCAAGCCGCATGTACCTGATCGTGTCTATGTCTCGGCACATTCTAAACAAGGCTTAAACCTATTACGTCAGGCCGTTCAAGAATGTTTGATGGGACAACTGCAAAGTTTCGAGCTGGTGTTAAAACCAGAATATGGAAAATTGCGCACTCAATTGTATGCCTTAAATGTCATTCAAACTGAACATTATGATGATGCAGGCAACCTGCATTTACACATCATTATTGCCCCACAAAAGCTGGAACAATTGATTAAACAAGCCCATCTACCGATTGATGAAATTCTAGGTCATAAAGCCACACAGTTTAAAAGACCGCTTGAAGAATTTGAAATTAAACGATAAATCGGTTAAAACTTGATAAGTATAATTTTAAAGTTTGGTAAAAATGGATTGGATAAAAAGAATCGACTGGCCAGCATGGATCGGTACACTGGCATTAATCGTCTGCTTTCGTGAGGGAGCAGTCTGGTTAATGACACAATTTAATCATCCTGAACTGGGGAATTTAGTCGGCTTAATTAGCTTATTGCTGATCTTACTGATTTGGCGAAATGTGCATAAATTACCTGCACGTTTAGTCGATACCAACAATAAAATTATGAAAGAAAGTGCTTTTGCCTTTTTACCCATTAGTGCGGGTTCACTGATTATGTTGGTACAAATGGGCAAAGAGATTCCTGTTTTTCTCATCGTCATGGTCATCAGTACCCTTATTCCATTATGGGTTTATGCAAAAATGGCCAAACGCTGGTTATAGGGAAATCATATGTTCGCAGTACTCTCTGGTTTTATCATCACGCTCATGGCTTATCTGATTGCCAAACCGATCAATAAAAAACTTCCACAAGTTCCGATCATTGTGATTGGTATGTTCTTTATTATTGGACTGTTGTTTGTATTTGGTGTGCCTTATGAATCCTATATGACCCAAGTCAATCCACTTTTTAATCATTTGCTCGGTTATGTCACTGTTGCCTTAGCCATTCCGCTGGCAGCAATGCGTTATGACGACTTACCCCTCAAAGCAATTGTCGGAATTTTGGTCTTTGCCAGTATAAGTGCCGTGGCATTACCTATGGGACTTGCTTATTTATTGCATATGTCAGATGCCAGCATTATGGCATTTGCAACACGTGCGGTGACCACGCCTATTGCAATTAATATTGCGACGTTACTGCACGCCCCACTCAGCTTAGTGATTCTGATTGTAATTTTATCGGGTGTGATTGGTGCTGCATTTTCCCCATTTATCTTGCGCCATATTCATGATGAAAGAGCATCGGGTTTGGCATTAGGCTTAGCCGCACATGCCATTGGTACTGCACAAGCATGGCAAAGAGGTAGCGTTGCTGGACGCTATGCTGCTTTTGGCATGGCCGTGAATGCAGTTTTCACAGCAATTTGGTTGCCAACTTTCATACTTTATTTACAAAAAATGTGATTGAAAAACCATAAACTAGTGATTGTTTAGTATAAAAAATAAATCTAGAATGAAAATGAGTCTAAACGTTATCAAAAAGGAATTTGTTGATGAAAAGCATTAAAATTTTAACGGCGTTGGTTTTTTCTTCACTTAGTAGTCTTGCATTTGCAGAAGATATTACGGGGACATGGAAGAATATTGATGATAAAACAGGTTCATCAAAAGCGGTTCTTGAGATTCGTCAAGAAACAAATGGCACCTATACGGCAAAAGTTATCAAAATAACACCACGCCCAGGCTATACACCAAAAGAATCCTGTATCAACTGTCCCGCTCCTTATACCAATAAACCGATCCTAGGGATGGACGTATTAACCGGTTTAAAACACGCTGAAGGATCAAATTTCAATGGCGGTAAAATTATCGATCCACTTTCCGGTAATATTTACAGCATGAAAGCAAAATTGAGTGCCAATGGCAAACGTCTAAATTTACGCGGTTATGTCGGTATTTCTGCACTTGGACGCAGTCAGACTTGGATCAAAAATGACTAAGCCAGAATGACTAACCCAGACAAAAAGCCACGTTAAGTGGCTTTTTTATTGTGATTATTTTTAAACACTACACATAATTTTAATTGTTAAGCATAAAAAATATTAACCAATAATCAAATTATCACCTAATACAATGATTAAAATAGTATTTTTATAGAAAAAATTATTTAAAGTTACGCCTCGCTCAGGCGATACCTCTCGTTACGCCTGTAATAATTGTCCAGCACCTTTGCCACTCAATCTATTTGATACATGGAAGTGCTAAGATTCACCAACATCTCCCATTCAAAAAAGTTACTTTTTGCTGTTGCTTTTTTAACCCTATCCATAAATAGATTATTGACTAATCATATAATATACCTAATATACACGTCTCAATAAAAAATGAATGGAAACACGAAGGACGGATATGCAAAAGAATCTATTACTTACAGCTTTAGCGAGTATTCTTTTTAGTGGTAGTGTTTTTGCTGCTGAAATTACAGGAACTTGGCAACAGATTGATGACAAAACTGGCTCTCCTAAAGCAGTGATTGAAATCACTCAAGAAAGCAACGGCACATTTACAGGCAAGATTGTGAAAATCACACCTCGTCCAGGTTATACACCAAGAGAAACATGTAATAAATGCCCAGCACCATACACCAATAAACCTATTTTAGGCATGGAGCTTCTTAAGGGATTAAGACAGGTTGGAGATACGAATAACTTCGAAAAAGGACGCGTGATGGATCCTTTAGCAGGCAAGCTTTATGATGCAAAAATGAAACTCAATGCATCAGGTAAACGCTTAACGCTCAGAGCGTATATGGGTGTTTCAGCATTAGGACGTAATCAAACTTGGATTCGTATAAACTAAGCTGCCACCATAAAAAAAGCCGCACAATTGCGGCTTTTTTTATTTCAAAATGAGACATTTAAATCAGCTTTTAACATAAAGCTAAAATTACAACATTGGATTATCGACTTTGAAAATTTCTTTATCTTCTAAGCGATAAGCAATCAGTTGGTTACCCCATACACAACCACCATCAACATTTTGAATCTGCGGGTTAATGGTTTTACCTTGTAATGCCGCCCAATGACCAAAAATGACCTGATGTGTTTTGGCAGCTTCCGACTCAAATTCAAACCACGGCTGAAAACCTTCAGGCATTGGATCATCAAGTGAATCTTTAAAACTGAATTCCATTTTCCCTTCTGCATTGGTTAAACGCATACGGGTTAAATAGTTGGTAATACAACGTAGACGCGCATTGCCTTCAAGAGCATTTGACCACAACTCAGGTTGTTTGCCGTACATCTCGGCTAAGAACGCATCAACCACATCAAAATCGTCATGGCTGATAATCGCTTCAACTTCTTTAGCGAAAGCAAAAGTCTGTTCTGCTGACCAAATGCATGGAATACCGGCATGCGTCAAAATAGTGTGCTCATTCGGAAAAAGACATAACGGCTGTTTACGTAGCCAATCAATCAGATCATCACTGTCAATGGCATCAATTACATCACGCGTATTGTCTTTATCTTTTAGCTCTTTTAAACCACGGGCACAGGCTAAAAGGGTCAAATCATGATTACCCAATACCGTTGCAGCAACACCACGATCAACCAATTTTTTAACAAAACGCAGTGCACCAATTGAGTTTTCACCACGTGCGACTAAATCACCTGCAAACCAAATAAAATCCTGATCGGGATCAAACTTAATTTCCTTGAGTAATGCTTTCAAGGCTTCAAAACAGCCCTGAACATCACCAATCACATAGTTGTATCTAATATCGGAGCGAGCCACTTTTAAGCCACCATTTGATCGGACAATGCCACAAATTGAGCCATGGTTAAAGTTTCTGGGCGTGCCATTGGGTCGATGCCTACATTTTCAAATGCTTCTTCTACTAACATCCCTTTCAAACTATTACGCAAAGTTTTACGACGTTGCGTAAAGACATGCGAAACCAAACGAGCCAAAGCTTTTTCATTTTTAGCCACAATTGGTTTTACCGCATATGGTTCTAAACGGAATACCGCAGAAGTGACTTTCGGTGGTGGATTAAAAGACCCTGGTGGTACTTCAAATAAAAATGTCGGTTTACAGTAATACTGAATCATTACTGATAAACGACCATATTCTTTGGTGTTTGGGGAAGCTGTAATACGATCAACCACTTCTTTTTGCAACATGAAATGCATGTCTTTAACTTTGTCACCAAATTGCAAAAGATGAAAAAGTAGCGGTGTTGAAATGTTATAAGGCAAGTTCCCGACTACACGTAATGGGCGGTCTTCTTGAAACAACGCGGTATAGTCATATTTCAAAGCATCCGCTTCAATAATGGTTAAACGCTCAGGATATGGCACACGACCCGGTAAGCCTGCTGCCAAGTCACGATCCAGCTCAATCACCGTTAAAGCATCACATTCACCAATCAAAGGTGAAGTTAATGCTGCAAGACCGGGACCAATTTCAACAATATTTTCACCAGCACGTGGGTTGACCGATCGCACAATTTTGGCAATCACACGTTGATCATGTAAAAAGTTTTGACCAAATCGTTTTCGAGCCTGATGCCCTTCTTCTTTTGGGTTTAGGGCATTAATCTGATACATAAAAACAGTTCCAACGTGAAGGTTATTCACCAAAAAATCAGTGACGGGCTAAATCAAGGGCTAAATCGACAGCAACGTGCAAACTTGAACTTTTTGCCAGTCCAGTACCTGCAAGGGAGAGCGCTGTGCCATGATCTACAGAAGTACGAATAAACGGCAAGCCTAAAGTAATATTAATGGCTTCACCAAATCCTTGAGATTTTAACACAGGTAAGCCTTGATCGTGATACATCGCCAAAACTGCATCTGCATCTTTTAAATTTTCAGGGGTAAATAAAGTATCGGCAGGAAGGCTTAAACTCATATCAATGCCTTGTGCACGATAGCTTTCAAGCACTGGATTAATCACTTCAATTTCTTCCATACCCAAATAGCCACCCTCACCTGCATGAGGATTTAAGCCACAGACCAAAATATGCGGCTGATCTATCTTAAATTTGGTTTTTAAATCATAAATTAAAATATCAATCACTTGATGCAGACGCTCTGCGGTAATGGCATCTGGCACATCACGTAAAGCAAGATGCGTAGTCGCCAATGCAACCCGTAAAGTCTTGGTTGCCAGCATCATCACCACACGTTCAACACCTGCAAACTCTTGGTAATATTCAGTATGTCCACTGAAATGAATGCCTGCATCATTGATAATTGATTTTTGTACCGGTGCAGTTGCAACGCCCACACTTTTACCCTGCATGGCATAATCGGCTGAACGACGTAATTGTTCTAATACATAATCTGAATTTTGAGAATCTAATTTTCCTAAAACCACCTCTGTACTTAATGCAACATGCTCCACATAAAGTTGCCCTTGTGCAGATGTATCAGATTGTGCTTGATACTCAATCAATTCTACTGTTTATTTAGAATTTCAGCACGTTTCTTTAATAAATTAATATCTGCCAAAACCACAATTGGACGCTCATCAACCCGATCTGCCAAACTTAGGCAAATATCAGGACCGATACCAGCAGGCTCTCCGCTGGTGACATATAAAGGAAGCATGACTGACCTATTTGGATTTATTCCTATTCGATTATTTTACTGAGTTTTTCAAATAATTACCGTTGATTTTTATAGATCCAGCAACTCTAAAAGCTAATCATGCATAGCACCATCAGAATCGATGGCGAAAACGACGGCAAGAAATCTGTTGATAAATTTTGTTGAAATACCTCATCCGATAAAGTGCTGAAAATATATCCGCCAAGAACAGGGAGAGATAAAAGAAAAACCCAACTAAGATGTGAGCACGAGCATCAACAGCGTATTCATCACTGCTGCAAAGCCACACACCAGATAATATAAAAGCAAAATGATTAAATAGGCTAAGACAAAAACAGCAGCTCGGATAAATTTGGATCATTTATTCATTATTTAAGCCTAAATTCTGTGCCCAACGTTCATTTATAAAAAATTCCATTTTTATTCAACTCCCCATCCTATATAAACCAATAAATGAATCTATATTTATAGTGCAATTTTAACGCCCAAAAGCTTTCCAACAACAGGGTATTTAATATACAATATCCCGCTTGAAATTCTATATTTTCATTGTGATTCACCTGTCTTTCAGGTAGAATTCGGTCTCCTTTTGTTTGGACAGATTCCATAGTCCAAACCAACTATAATAGGTAGTGGTTTAATGAAAACTCTCAGCGCTAAGCCTGCTGAAGTTCAACATGACTGGTATGTTGTTGATGCTTCTGGCAAAACTTTAGGTCGCCTTGCGACTGAAATCGCTCGTCGTTTACGCGGTAAGCATAAAACTTCTTATACTCCGCACGTTGACACTGGCGATTACATCGTTGTTATCAATGCTGAAGAAATTACTGTAACAGGTAAAAAAGCTCAGGATAAGAAATACTATCGCCATACTGGTTTCCCTGGTGGTATCCGTGAGACTAACTTCGAGAAGTTAATTGCTCACAAACCTGAAACAGTTTTAGAAAAAGCTGTAAAAGGTATGTTACCAAAAGGTCCTCTTGGTTATGCAATGATCAAAAAAATGAAAGTGTACGCTGGTTCTGAGCATCCTCATACTGCTCAACAGCCACAAGTTTTGGACATCTAAGGGATAACAGCACATGGCTACTAATTATGGTACAGGTCGCCGTAAGACCGCAACTGCACGTGTTTTCCTATCAGCTGGTACTGGTAAACTCGTAATTAACAACCGTACACTTGAGCAATATTTCGGTCGTGAAACTGCTCGTATGGTTGTTCGTCAGCCTTTAGAACTTCTTGAAGTTACTGAAAAGTTTGACCTTTACATCACTGTTGCTGGTGGTGGTATTGGTGGTCAAGCTGGCGCTATCCGTCACGGTATTACTCGTGCGTTGATCGCTCTAGACGAAACATTAAAACCTGCTCTTCGTCAAGCTGGTTTCGTTACTCGTGATGCTCGTGAAGTTGAACGTAAGAAACTTGGTTTACGTAAAGCACGTAAACGTCCTCAGTTCTCTAAACGTTAATTCGTTTACCGAATCGGACAAAAAGCCTTGGTTTATCCAAGGCTTTTTTATGTCTTAATTTTTCATCAATGCGCCAAAACAATTCATATTTTAATATTTACCGCAAAACACCCACGCCAGAAAAAGTGCCTTAATCATTTATCAACGATAAGCAATCTATATTCAACACAATCAAAGACAACAGCATAAATTATTGCATCATAACAACTGATTAAAATTTCTCTCATTTGTTCTCGTGATTTTCATGCTGAATTTTAGTATCCTATTCTATTCACTTTGCTTTGTTTGGGATTATGTCCGTCGAAACCGCACCTCTTCAAGGAATTACACTGTATAGCCATGCAGATGACTTTCGTTCACATTGGATTCGCTATGTCCTTGCCGAGAAGCAAATTAAATACCATCTTATTATGGTGGATGAAGATGACGAAGACCTCGCGAGCTTAAATCCATACAATCAATTGCCAATGCTGATTGAAAATGAACTCAAACTGTTTAATACAGGGATTATTTCTGAATATCTAGATGATCGTTACCGTCAAAATAAACTCTATGCCGATGCGCCAATGCCTCGTTCCGAACAACGCCAATATATTTGGCGCTTCGAGCAAGACTGGCTAAAACTCGCAGATATTATGTTGCGTCATCCTGATAGCTTGAATGAAAAAGAAAAAGCCAAAGCGCAAAAGCAACTGCGCGATATACTGATTTCCTTAACCCCCCTATTTCAGCATTTTCCCTATTTCATGTCGGAAAATTTTACCATTCTAGATTGTATGCTAGCCCCCATCTTTTTACGGTTAAATTCAATGGGGATTGAACTCCCAAAACAACATTGCCGACCGATTTTATTATATTGCCAACGTATATTTAGCCGTCCTGCTTTTACCAAGTCGATGACCATGCAGGAAAAAAATAAATATCGTGATGTTTTAGTTAATTAATAGAGTATTTTTCAATGTCTGAACCCGAATTAAACCTCACTCCTACACGCCCATATCTTGCTCGTGCAATTTATGAATGGATTTGTGACAATAATCTCACGCCTCATTTATTGGTCGATGCTACCCAACCGAATACTATGGTTCCAGAACAATTTATTCAAGATGGACAAATCGTTCTGAATCTAGCACCTCATGCCGTACACAAATTAAATATGAGCAATAACACAATCACGTTCTCTGCTCGCTTTGGTGGCGTTTCTCGTGATATTTACATCCCTTTAAATGCGGTAATCGGTATTTATGCACGTGAAAATGGTCAAGGTTTATTCTTTGATCCAAATGAATATGAAGATATCCAAATCCCTGAAGATACTTTAAAATCAACCGCACAGGCAGAAGAAATTAAACCACCTAAGAAAAAACCGAGCCTACGGTTATTAGACTAAAATAATATGGAGTAAGTTGATGGCTTTTGATTTAGTACAATATTTTGCTGAGCAGATTTATACTCAGAAGCCTCAGCTTCTCGAACAATACGCCAAAGAAGAACGAAAAGAGTATTTATTAGAAATTAATGCTCTGGTCTTAGGTAAATTGATTACACTCTGGCGCACTGATGACAAAAAAGTTTATCAAGAAATAGCTTCACCCGATGAACTTTTTATTCAAGAGGTAGCACGTCATCTCACCACTTCTGCAAACAATCAATCCATATTAGCTAAAAATGAATTAGAGCAAACCGTCACTGAGATATTAAAATTACAATTGGCTGAGCTTAAACAACTCAATGATATTGGTAATCTCAAAATTCACGGATTACATGAATTGCTTTTAGGGCAAATTGAACACCTTTCAGGTCAAGCCACTGACTGGGTTTGGCTAACAAATGGCCTGTCGGAGCTAAAAGGCTCTAAACCGATGGCGCAAGAAGAGATATCATTAGACTCAACGATGAAGGAGTTTAATCAAATGGTAAGCCAACCACAGATTCATGCAAATAAAGACGCCACACCACAGCTCAGAAACTTTAACAGTGACTGTTCCTCCAATGTGGTCGAAAATTTTTGAGCCTATAGTCGCGCTCATTATTCTTTGGGTTTTATATTGTGCAGCAACTCAAATCTTTGTTTAATAAAGAAAAAAGATAACCTATATTTAGGTTATCTTTTTTATGACATCACATTTTAAAATACTCTCTTTAAATCAATATTATGTATATATATGTAAATTTACGTTAAATCATGTGATTTCATCGTTCTTTTCCCCGTGTTTTACATTTGTTTACATTATCAAATAATTCCAAATATCACAGCAAAACAACACAACAAACCTGCACTTATTCAAAAAAATGTGAACTAAATCACATTTAAACTGACCAAAATGATCAACTTTTTTAGTTATACTTACATTATCATTTGGTTATAAAATTAATTACATTGATAAAATTAGTCGCACTCCTATAATGAAATTAACTTGTTAACCAACCGTTCAAGCCAGCAACATATCAAATAATTCTTTATAACAATCAGAGAGAGAAAATAAATATGGCTAAAATATCACTTGATTCATTAACAAATATCGATGGCTTCCATGCAGCCGCACTAGTTGATAGCGAAAGTGGATTAGCACTTGCAACACAAGGTGGAGGTGACATTGACCTAGAATTAGCTGCTGCCGGTAATACAGAAGTCGTTCGCTCTAAACGACGTGTGGCAAAAGCATTAAATCTGAATGATGCAATTGAAGACATCTTGATTACTCTAGGCAAGCAATACCATATCATTCGTCCTCTTGAAAAAAATGAAAATGTTTTTCTTTATCTTGTACTTGACCGCTCTAAAGCAAATTTAGCGATGGCGCGCCATGAATTAAAAGGCTATGAACAAGGACTAAGTTTTTCTTAAATTTGATAAAAGACCCTATATCTTTAAATATATAGGGTCTTTTTAGTTATTAAATACCCCTAAACCCCATTTAGAGAGGGTGATCATATGAATAAGCAAAATCTCAATATTGCCATTGCTGGATTAAGTCTCAACTACTCTGAAGAGTTAAAAATTCAGCTACGTAACTTAATCCCACAAAACTATATGATCAAGTGGGTTACAACTACAGATCCAAATATTGATTGTCTATTTATTGATGAAAATTTTTATAAAACAGAAAGCGCACAACAAATTATCAATGAAAAATGCTTTCCTTGGTTAAAAATAGTAGAACCATCATCACCCCAAGTACAGCGTGAAAATAACATGCTGTTTTTATCTGCAACTGAACAACAAGATTTATTTGAATGGGTCAGCCATTATTTAATTAATGCCACGCATAAAGAAACTGCATTTGAAGAACCTCTCCTTGCGAGTGATGTTTTAGATAAAAAGTTTTTTCTTAATTTAAATAATACCCAATATAACTCAAAATTACATTTGCAAGATGATGCAGGAACATTAGCCGTTATACATCCCGTGCAGAATACTGCTTGGCTAAATACTCAAAGGACAATCAAAGGCACAAACCATAGTTTTGATTATAATTTAGCAAACATAACAGATCTAACCAAAGTCTCACGCAAAGATACGTTTGTACTGCAGGATTGGCTATGGAATCTGTTCTGGAATTCACCTGAAATTATTGACAATTTAGCACCTGAAGATGGTCATTATAAGATTCATACATGGCCAAAACCATCCGATCAACCTAATCGGAAAATTATTTTCCAGTTATCCGCCTGCTTTATCCAAGGGGGGAAAATTTCAAAAATAGCAGAACAGCTTAACTTGTCTCCAAATACTGTACGGCACTTTATCGCAACCAATATCGCAGCAAATAATATTGAAAAAATAAATATCTGGGACAAGCATTACGCCCCACCGTCACAGGAAGTCAAACAAGAAGAACAAAATGCTATACAAAGCTTTTTTGGTAAATTACGCAGAAAATTTGGCTTTTAAGGGATAATCTATGATTCTACAACAATATAAAATCGTTTTTGCAGGCTCAATGGGAGCAGGTAAAACAGAAGCCATTCGTTCACTCTCCGATGTTCCTGTTTTACTGACTGAAGCCTTTAATACCGATCAGCAAAGCCACAATAAAATGGAAACAACTGTCGGTATCGATTATGGCGAAGTGACCCTTGAGGATGGCATTAAAATCGGCTTATACGGCACACCAGGACAAAGTCGTTTTGACTTTATTTGGTCTGTCATATGTAAGGGTGCTATTGGTGCCATTATTTTAATCGACCATACGGTTGAAAATCCGATTGAAGAACTCGAAAGCTATCTCGATACATTTCAAAACTATACGAACAATATTGCAATTGGTATTACACATACAGATGTAGAAAATACAAAATCAACTTTAATTTACAAGGATTGGCTCATTAGCCAAGACCTATATTCACCCCTATTTTTTATCGATGCTCGAAAAAAAGAAGATGTACTCCTTTTACTTGAAGCATTAATCACCTCTGTAGAAGTTAATCACCAAATAACTGCATAAAGGAGCCATTATGTTCGCACTTAAAAATAACAGAGCAGCATCGCCAGAGCTCATCCAATTTGCTAAATATCAAATTCAAGAAATTATACATAGTGTTAGAGGCGTTAACTTTATTATGCTATGTTCAACAGATGGTTTTGAACTCGCGACTATTCATAAAAAAGACAATTATAATAATGGCAAATTAGCTGCGGTCAGCAGCTCAATTCTTGCTATGGTTTCCGCTTTCATGCAGGAAATCCATTTAAATGGTTGCCAGTCAATCACTCTAGATGCTGAAAATGGCAAAGCCATCTTAACCTCTGTTCCTTCTGCGAACCATCCTATGATTATTATTGCTTTAGCAGAGAAAGATATTCTTTTAGGACAATTATTATATATGCTTAAAAATACAAGTAATTCAATCCAGCAAGAAGCTTCATAATATCGAATTTTAATATCCGCTCAAAGGCTCATTTTAGAGCCTTTTATTTTGACTTATTTTATTTTGATTTTATTCCGCGCATAAAAAAACACCCCAACTCTAATGAGTTGGGGTGTTTTTAGGAATAATGAGCTGGCGATGACTTACTCTCACATGGGTAACCCCACACTACCATCAGCGCGAAGAGGTTTCACTTCTGAGTTCGGGAAGGGATCAGGTGGTTCACTCTTGCTATTGTCGCCAGCACAACTGTTTATGCTTACTCGCTTAGGTCTTATTGGATGCCAAGCTTTCGTCAAATAATTTATTAACAGATTATGCTAAATTTGAGTTGATATTGTAACTAGCTTTTAGACTAAATCAAGTATTTTGTATCGAAATAGATGAGCAATACAACTGTTTGGGTGTTGTATAGTCAAGCCTCACGAGCAATTAGTATTGGTCAGCTTCATGCATCACTGCACTTCCACATCCAACCTATCAACGTCGTAGTCTTCAACGGCTCTTTAGAGGACATAAAGTCCTTGGGAAATCTTATCTTGAGGTAGGCTTCCCGCTTAGATGCTTTCAGCGGTTATCCCTTCCGAACATAGCTACCCGGCGATGCAACTGGCGTTACAACCGGTACACCAGAGGTTCGTCCACTCTGGTCCTCTCGTACTAGGAGCAGATCCTCTCAAATTTCCAACGCCCACGGTAGATAGGGACCGAACTGTCTCACGACGTTCTAAACCCAGCTCGCGTACCTCTTTAAATGGCGAACAGCCATACCCTTGGGACCTGCTTCAGCCCCAGGATGAGATGAGCCGACATCGAGGTGCCAAACACCGCCGTCGATATGAACTCTTGGGCGGTATCAGCCTGTTATCCCCAGAGTACCTTTTATCCGTTGAGCGATGGCCCTTCCATACAGAACCACCGGATCACTAAGACCTACTTTCGTACCTGCTCGACTTGTGGGTCTCGCAGTTAAGCGCGCTTTTGCCTTTATACTCTACGCGTGATTTCCGACCACGCTGAGCGCACCTTCGTACTCCTCCGTTACTCTTTAGGAGGAGACCGCCCCAGTCAAACTACCCACCAGACATGGTCCTCGCTCCAGATAATGGAGCAGAGTTAGAACCTCAATATTACCAGGGTGGTATTTCAAGATTGGCTCCACTCGAACTAGCGTCCGAGTTTCAAAGCCTCCCACCTATCCTACACAAGTAAGATCAAAGTTCAATGTCAAGCTGCAGTAAAGGTTCACGGGGTCTTTCCGTCTAGCCGCGGGTACACCGCATCTTCACGGCGAATTCGATTTCACTGAGTCTCTGCTGGAGACAGCGCCCCCATCATTATGCCATTCGTGCAGGTCGGAACTTACCCGACAAGGAATTTCGCTACCTTAGGACCGTTATAGTTACGGCCGCCGTTTACTGGGGCTTCGATCAAGAGCTTCGCTTACGCTAACCCCATCAATTAACCTTCCAGCACCGGGCAGGCATCACACCCTATACGTCCACTTTCGTGTTTGCAGAGTGCTATGTTTTTAATAAACAGTTGCAGGGGCCTGGTTTCTGTGGCTGTCAACCGCTCAGGGAGTAAATCCCATCACCGTCGACAGCGTACCTTCTCCCGAAGTTACGGTACCATTTTGCCTAGTTCCTTCAGCAGAGTTCTCTCAAGCGCTTTGGTCTACTCGACCTGACCACCTGTGTCGGTTTCGGGTACGATTCCTGTGTAACTGAAGCTTAGAGACTTTTCCTGGAAGCATGGTATCAGCCACTTCACTGTACAAGTACAGCTTGCTATCAGTTCTCAGCATAGAGTACCCCGGATTTGCCTAAGATACATGCCTACAACCTTTCACCTGGACAACCAACGCCAGGCTGACTTAACCTTCTCCGTCCTCTCATCGCATTACACAGAAGTATTGGAATATTAACCAATTTCCCATCGACTACGCCTCTCGGCCTCGCCTTAGGGGTCGACTCACCCAGCCCCGATTAACGTTGGACTGGAACCCTTGGTCTTTCAGCGTGCGAGTTTTTCACTCGCATTGTCGTTACTCACGTCAGCATTCGCACTTCTGATACCTCCAGCAGACTTCTCAATCCACCTTCATCGGCTTACAGAACGCTCCCCTACCACTTGCAATAAATTGCAAATCCGCAGCTTCGGCATATAGTTTTAGCCCCGTTACATCTTCCGCGCAGGCCGACTCGACTAGTGAGCTATTACGCTTTCTTTAAAGGATGGCTGCTTCTAAGCCAACCTCCTAGCTGTCTATGCCTTCCCACATCGTTTCCCACTTAACTATAATTTTGGGGCCTTAGCTGGCGGTCTGGATTGTTTTCCTCTTGACTACGGACGTTAGCACCCGCAGTCTGTCTCCCGGATAGTACTCATTGGTATTCGGAGTTTGCATCGGTTTGGTAAGTCGGGATGACCCCCTAGCCGAAACAGTGCTCTACCCCCAATGGTATTCGTCCGAGGCGCTACCTAAATAGCTTTCGGGGAGAACCAGCTATCACCGAGTTTGATTAGCCTTTCACCCCTATCCACAAGTCATCCCCCGGCTTTTCAACGACGGTGGGTTCGGTCCTCCAGTTAGTGTTACCCAACCTTCAACCTGCTCATGGATAGATCACCCGGTTTCGGGTCTATGCCCAGCAACTAAACGCCCTATTAAGACTCGATTTCTCTACGGCTCCCCTATTCGGTTAACCTTGCTACTGAACATAAGTCGCTGACCCATTATACAAAAGGTACGCAGTCACGGAACAAGTCCGCTCCCACTGCTTGTATGCATGCGGTTTCAGGATCTATTTCACTCCCCTCACAGGGGTTCTTTTCGCCTTTCCCTCACGGTACTGGTTCACTATCGGTCAGTCAGGAGTATTTAGCCTTGGAGGATGGTCCCCCCATATTCAGACAAGGTTTCACGTGCCCCGCCCTACTCGACATCATTATCTAAGCCCTTTCGTGTACAGGACTATCACCCACTACGGTTGCACTTCCCAGAGCATTCCACTAGAACTTAGATAACTTAATGGGCTTTTCCCCGTTCGCTCGCCGCTACTAAGGGAATCTCAATTGATTTCTTTTCCTAAGGGTACTGAGATGTTTCACTTCCCCTCGTTCGCTTCGCATGACTATGTATTCATCATGCGATACCTACCTTATGGTAAGTGGGTTTCCCCATTCAGAAATCTCCGGATCACAGGATATTTGCCGCCTCCCCGGAGCTTTTCGCAGGCTATTACGTCTTTCATCGCCTCTGACTGCCAAGGCATCCACCACATGCACTTAATTACTTGACTATACAACCCCAAACAGTCGCTGACACTTACAAGTACGTGTCTTTGACAGGCCTAAGCCTTACAGTTTGTTGTCCGTGGATTTAACCACAGTACAGCTTCAATCTAGTTCGTTTTCCAAAACGCTTGATTCAGTTAATCGCTAGTGCTCAGTTCTTTATTTTCATCCAACTGCAATACTTACGCACTACACTTGAACTTCAATTCAGTTCTGAGTTTAAACAATTTATTTCAACTCAAATTTACAATCTGTTAATGAATAAACACGCCTTCGTCAGGTCATGCTTACACTGTGATAAATCACAGAACTTAATAAACATCAAATAAATACCGAAGCACTTATTGTATTCACTAAATTCTATAATTTCTCAGCTCAATATATGGTGGAGACTAACGGAGTCGAACCGTTGACCTCCTGCGTGCAAAGCAGGCGCTCTACCAACTAAGCTAAGTCCCCAGCTTATCATTAGATTCGATATATCTGTTTCTCTGTCTCTCTAAATGAATCTCTTCATTTTAGTTCGTTAGATTGGTGGGTCTGACAAGATTTGAACTTGTGACCCCACGCTTATCAAGCGTGTGCTCTAACCAACTGAGCTACAGACCCTCAGATACATCTTCATGAAGAACAACTTGTTGTGGATTCTTACCGATCGTCAATCTTTCGTTAAGGAGGTGATCCAGCCGCAGGTTCCCCTACGGCTACCTTGTTACGACTTCACCCCAGTCGTCGGCCACACCGTGGTAAGCGTCCTCCTTGCGGTTAGACTACCTACTTCTGGTGCAACAAACTCCCATGGTGTGACGGGCGGTGTGTACAAGGCCCGGGAACGTATTCACCGCGGCATTCTGATCCGCGATTACTAGCGATTCCGACTTCATGGAGTCGAGTTGCAGACTCCAATCCGGACTACGATCGGCTTTTTGAGATTAGCATCCTATCGCTAGGTAGCAACCCTTTGTACCGACCATTGTAGCACGTGTGTAGCCCTGGTCGTAAGGGCCATGATGACTTGACGTCGTCCCCGCCTTCCTCCAGTTTGTCACTGGCAGTATCCTTAAAGTTCCCGGCTTAACCCGCTGGCAAATAAGGAAAAGGGTTGCGCTCGTTGCGGGACTTAACCCAACATCTCACGACACGAGCTGACGACAGCCATGCAGCACCTGTATGTAAGCTCCCGAAGGCACCAATCCATCTCTGGAAAGTTCTTACTATGTCAAGACCAGGTAAGGTTCTTCGCGTTGCATCGAATTAAACCACATGCTCCACCGCTTGTGCGGGCCCCCGTCAATTCATTTGAGTTTTAGTCTTGCGACCGTACTCCCCAGGCGGTCTACTTATCGCGTTAGCTGCGCCACTAAAGTCTCAAAGACCCCAACGGCTAGTAGACATCGTTTACGGCATGGACTACCAGGGTATCTAATCCTGTTTGCTCCCCATGCTTTCGTACCTCAGTGTCAGTATTAGGCCAGATGGCTGCCTTCGCCATCGGTATTCCTCCAGATCTCTACGCATTTCACCGCTACACCTGGAATTCTACCATCCTCTCCCATACTCTAGTCTCCCAGTATCGAATGCAATTCCTAAGTTAAGCTCAGGGATTTCACATCCGACTTAAAAGACCACCTACGCACGCTTTACGCCCAGTAAATCCGATTAACGCTTGCACCCTCTGTATTACCGCGGCTGCTGGCACAGAGTTAGCCGGTGCTTATTCTGCGAGTAACGTCCACTCTCCTAGAGTATTAATCTAGGGAGCCTCCTCCTCGCTTAAAGTGCTTTACAACCAAAAGGCCTTCTTCACACACGCGGCATGGCTGGATCAGGGTTCCCCCCATTGTCCAATATTCCCCACTGCTGCCTCCCGTAGGAGTCTGGGCCGTGTCTCAGTCCCAGTGTGACGGATCATCCTCTCAGACCCGTTACAGATCGTCGCCTTGGTAGGCCTTTACCCCACCAACTAGCTAATCTGACTTAGGCTCATCTATTAGCGCAAGGTCATGATGATCCCCTGCTTTCCCCCGTAGGGCGTATGCGGTATTAGCATTCCTTTCGAAATGTTGTCCCCCACTAATAGGCAGATTCCTAAGTATTACTCACCCGTCCGCCGCTAAGTTAAGTAGCAAGCTACTTTTCCCCGCTCGACTTGCATGTGTTAAGCCTGCCGCCAGCGTTCAATCTGAGCCATGATCAAACTCTTCAGTTTAATATTGCTTAGTGCCTTAAAGGGCACCAATCTTGGCTCATCAATTTTCTGACAAATATTTCTCAAATAAACTTCGAGTAATTTCTACCATCAATCAATGAAAATAATTTCGATCAATCAACCAGTAAAAATCCACACAAGTTGTTCTTCATAATCTCTTAATGATCTTC